>NZ_JBSGDV010000030.1:0-75981 GCF_053602555.1 Nonomuraea sp. NPDC004354
GTTCAGTTCTGTCGTCACACACGGATCTTGGACACCCTCGCTGCATGTTCGCAGCCAGACTCGGAATCCTCAGCCCTTGGAATCAATCATCTAGTCGGTTCGGCGGTAAGGAGGCCCGATGCTCGCCCCCACCCATGACACCGAGGAGATCGTCGAAAGGGTCGCCGCGCTGGATGTCGGTAAGGCCAGCCTGGTGTGCTGCGCCCGCGTCCCCGACGACAAGAAGGCCGGCAGGCGGCTGCAGGAGGTGCAGACCTACAACACGATGACGCGGTCGCTGCTGTCGATGGCCGATCGGCTGCGCTGCCTGGGCGTCACCCGCGTGGTGATGGAGGCAACCTCCGACTACTGGAAACCCGTGTTCTACCTGCTGGAAGCACAAGGCTTCGAGGTATGGCTGGTCAACGCCCGCGATGTCAGCACCTGCCCGGCCGACCCAAGACAGACAAGCTGGACGCGGTCCGGCTGGCCAAGGTCGCCGAGCGCCAGATGCTGCGGGCCAGCTTCGTGCCGCCGCCGGCGGTCCGGCTACTGCGCGACCTAACCCGCTACCGGGTGGACCTGGTGGAGGCCCGCACCGCTGAGAAACAGCGGGTGGAAAAGCTGCTGGAGGACGCGCAGATCAAGCTGAGCGTGGTGGCCTCAGACATCTTCGGCGTCTCCGGACGGGCGATGATGGCCGCCCTCATCCGCGGGGAGCGCAGCCCCAAGACGCTGGCGCAGCTGGCGCGCTCCAGCCTGCGCGGCAAGATCCCCGCGTTGGAGGAGGCCTTCACCGGCCGCTTCTCCGACCATCACGCGTTCCTGCTGGCCACCATGCTGGCCCGGGTGGATGCCATCAACGCCGACATCGCCGCCCTCGATCAGAGGATCACCCAGCAGATCGACCCGTTCGCCGCGGCGGTCGAGCGCCTGGATGAGGTTCCGGGGATCGGCCTGACCGCCGCGCGCGCGATCATCGCCGAGATCGGCCTGGATATGAGCCGCTTCCCCACCGCCGCGCACCTGACCTCCTGGGCGAAGTTCGCGCCAGGAGTCAAGGAGTCGGCCGGCAAGCGCAAGGGGAAGAACGCCACCGGGCACGGCAACCGTTACCTGGCCCGCACTCTCGGAGAAGCCGCGGTCGTCGTCGGCCGCACCGACACCTTCCTCGGCGAGCGCTACCGGCGCATCGTCCGGCACAAGGGCAAGAAGCGCGCCATCGTCGCGGTCGGCCGCTCCATCCTGGTCATCATCTGGCACCTGCTGTCCGACCCCGACGCGCACTTCATCGATCTTGGTGCCGACTTCTACACCCGGCGCACCAACCCCGACCGCAAGAAGCACGCCCACGTCCGCGAACTGGAAGCCCTCGGCTACCGCGTCACCCTCGAACCCGCCGGCTGACCGCTACCGTCTCCGCGAATCTGCTGCATGCCGCGACGTGAGGTTCGCTGCCGCATGTCCGGTGAATGTCCGATTTTCGGATCAGGAGAGTGGTAGCTGTACAGCAAGCGCACGCTCGCTGAGCTGGGCAGATGCCTCACGCTGCCTTCACTACCTCAAAGATCATCCCGTGCATGTCCCGCATCTGAATCTGAAATGGCCGTTGCCCCCGTGCCGAGAGGCTACGGGGGCAACGTGTCAGGGATTGAGCTAGCTGGCCTGAGGCCACCGTTCCCGGTCGTAGGGAAGGAGCCAGCCGGCTACCTCGCCTCCGATACGCCTGACTTCCTTCTCCGAGATGCCCGGCCGCAAGGGTAGAACGTAGATCTTGCTCCACCTGGCGGTCTTGAGATCTTCGTGGAGATACTCACGGACATGGCTCGCGAGCCCCTGCGGGTCACTCGGCCGGTAGACCGACCCGACGTAGCAGACCTTCTCCCGGCCGTCCACCACGGCGTACACCGCGCAAGACGCGTCCGGGAGCATCTCGAGGTCTACCTCGTAAGGGTGGGGCATGGGGTGCAGAAGCGCATGCCCGCACATCTCAGCCAGTGCCCTGTAGACAGTGCGGTTCATTAGGCCGCCTCTCCGTTACCAGCCTCCTCGTCCAAGACCGGCTCGTCGAAGTCTTCGGTAGCGCTGAGGGCTCCGTCGATACCGGCCTGGGCTTCGAGAGCTGCCTCCCACCAGCGCTCAGCGTCATCGATCATGTTGCGCAGGTTGTTGCGGAGAAGGACCGCGACGTTACGGCCTTCCTTCTCTATGAGGGGCGTGCCGTCAGAGGCAGTGATCGCCTCGAGATCCCGCATGCTGCTTTCCAGGTTGCGTAGATGCGTCTTGACGGTGGCGGTTGCCTGCTTGAAGCGCTTGCTCACCTCTTCCTCCGGGGGAAGGGGAGCCGGGGGTTCTCCGTCCTTTGGGGCGAGTACCTCACGCAGGAAGACGTTATCGATGAGGAGGTCTTCGCCGGCAGCGCTCTTACGCGGCTGGCCCTGGCTATCGACCTGGCGGGGCTTGAGGCCTTCGCGGTCGTCTTCGACGACCTGCCGGAGGTGCTGCAGCCCGGCCTCGGATTCCAGGAGGGCCTCGATGACAGTGGCGGGAGTGCGGCGATCACCACCCACGCCGGTGTCGTGCCGCGGTCCACTGATCATGCCGCGCTTGGCGAGGACGTAAGCAGCCCGGACCCACAGCTCGGTGCTGGCCGGACCGATCTCGGCATTTGCGAGTTCCTCAACGGCTGCCTCGAACAGGCTCTGAGGGGTACGCCTGGTCGGCTTCCAGGGACGGGTGCTCAAGTCGCGGGGCAGGGCGTCCTTGAACGTCTTCCGGAAGTCGGCCAGCCTGGTGTCGCTGACTGCGCCGTGGAGCTCGCGGGCGACCACCTCGATAGCGAGGGGAAGCTTGGTGTGGCCGGTGACCTTCACACGACGCCGCGTGCCCCCACCGTCCTGGTCGTCGGTGAGGATGAGCGCGATAGGCCGACGGATCGCGTTGTGGGTCTTCGGTTCGTTCGTGGTGAACAGGTAGACAGCGCGGGCAGCGCGGTCGTCGCCATACGGCAGGAGCTTGCGCGCCGAAGCCTCGGTATGGGTGAGCCGTCCTCCGAGCCAGTGCATTTCGTCGGTGGAAATGACCTGCGCAGTGTGGGCAGCGATCAGGCATTCCTCTGCCAGGGAGGCATGGCGGGCTTCGTTGGTCCACTGCTTCTTCGGGTTGAGGTGATCCTGGGCGACCCGAGCCTTGATCGCCTGGGACAGGTCCACGGTGCCCGGGATGTCGGGGTCCACGCCGATGATCAGCTCGAAGTCGGTGGTGGCGCATCGCACCGCCGCCTTCTCGCTGCCAGTGATCTCCTCGGCCGGCTTGTTGGCGTAGCTGTTGATCTTCATGATGTGGCTCTGCATCGGTGCTGCGGCCCGGGGCAGGTCGAACAGCACCTCTTCAGCGCTCAGTCCCATGTAATACAGGGCGTGGCTGGTGCGACTAGATCCCTCACGCACGAAGATATGCGTCGTCGGGGTGGTGCCGTCGTCATAGAAGACTGTGGTGGCCACTCCGATCGGGGGATCCATGATCCCCTGCTCCTCGATGCTGGGGTGCGGGCTGTTGCGTGAGCGCGTGGTATCGATGGCCCATTCGAGCTGCTCGGCCAGTGCCTCACGACTTGGGACCCGAATGCCCATCTCTCCCACACCTTCCTCAGCGGCGAGGGCTAGTGTGGCGGGTGGGGCGCCAACGGGCTGTGCGAGAGCGAACTGGACCTGGTCGGCGTTGCGGGGGTTGTACGGGTCGGGCGCGAGCCTCGCCGTGTAGACCTGCCCGCTCACGACACGCAGGTATGCGCCGGGAATCCGGCGGCGCTGCGGGTTCTCGACCTGGGCCAGGACGGCAGCCGGGTCAGTCCAGATGGTTGAGATCGCTCCGGCAGTGCGGTCGTTAATGCCCTGCTTCTTCAGGGCAGCGCGCAGCGCGCGGTGGGCATCCGAGTCCGGGATAGCCGGGACATGGCGGATGGGTTTGACCAGCTCAGCCGGGTTCGGCTGGCCGTTACCAGAGGTGGGGCTCACCGGTACCTCCTTCAGGCTCCCTCTCCACGGGAACCGCTCCCGTGGAAACAACACACGGGAGCCGGAGACGCCGAACCGGCTCTCGCGTCCCTGCTCAGCGGATCCTGGCCCGCATCACGGGGAGCGACAGAGGCACGATCTACACCTCGTTGGCTTAGCCTCAGCACCTTCCAGGTGCTTGGGCGGGCTGTGCCCTCTCTCTTCGGAGGTCGGCGCCTCCATCGAGAGTACGAGGTGACGCATGCCTCGCGTCACACGACCCAAGGTAAACCGTTCCTCCCGTATCTGCAATAGGTCCGTAAAGTAGCCGCCTTGGGGCGGTCCGTCAGGGTGGGTTGGGTCACCGCCGAGTCTCGCGCCCTGTACGTGAGGTCACCGGGATAAGCTGTGCACGTCTCACCAAGTGACGAGTGTGGGGGTAAGGGCCGCGTAACTGAGCACACGACCCTGCTGAATACATTCATTCCATGCGGCTTGCTGGGTCTGGTTGCCGACGCTCCGGACCGCCGCGGCAAGTGCGTCATAAGCGATGTGGTACACAGCGTCGACTTCGCCGGTACCGCGCGCAATGGCCTGGAGACGACTCGGGAGCGGCTCGGCCGTCACGGTGACGAGATGTGGCTGGCGTCCGCGTCTATGGCGGATCATCTGATTAAATTCGTGACGAATGTTCTGTACGCGGTCGGACCGGATCGTCCACTTGCACGAGATTGCAGCGTGTAGGAACGGTGAGCCTCCGCTCGGATCAGCGATGCCCACGGTGACGTCGGGTTTAATCAAGTAGTCACGGCCAATGGTGACGGCAAGGGCCGGATCGCGTTTTACAAGACTGTCGACCTCACGAAGATGCTGGTACTGGGAGAAGTCGGTAATGATACGGCCGCGGGAGACAACCCAAGATTTACTGGAACCAGCTTGGGTGAGTTGGGCAGCGATATCGCGTTCAACCAAGGACTCTAGAAGAGGGCCGGGATTTCCATAAATGTTCGTGGGAACCCCTGCTGGAACACCGAGCTGGTTAAGGATCTCCCCAGCGAGCGCGACGGACTGATCGCTGTCAGTGTCGGCGGAGTTAGGCACGAGGCTCTGCTTCTTCTTGTTCAGCAGCCAGCCCAGGAGATCCTTCGCGAAAGAGGCGGTCACCCGAGGGACACTACAGCACAGGCCGTACTATTCCCTATCTTGCGGGTCTTCCGCGACGAAATGGATGCCGCAGGCGTCGTGCCGCTCTGTCAGCTAATCTTCGATCTGTGCCTGTTGAACAGGTCATGCCGCTGATGGTTCTCCTGTCCAAGGAACGCCTTAAATTCGCCGAGCTTGTAGGCGACGTCGCCGTTGGACCGCTCGGCCGTTATCAGCTCGAAGTCATGGCCGAGGTGGTTCAGGTGTCGTTCGACCTCCGGCTGCCCCAGCGGATCCTGTGTGTTAGCTAGGCGCTCGACGATCTGCTCAACCGTCAGTGGCCGGCTGCTGCCAAGCAGAACCCTGTAGACGGGGTCCAGCACAACATTAGTGTTCTCCACTAGAACCCGTCGGTCACCCTCCTTCTGTAGAGCTTTTCTAATTGCTACGCCGAGCGCCATGGCGACCGGTGGCGGGAAGGCGTTACCGATCTGCCGGTACTTTGAGGTCTTGCCGCCGAGGAACTCCCATGCGGCGAAGTCTTTGCTGTACCAGCCCTGGATGCGCGCAACCATCTCCACGGTGAGCATCGGATGCCTAGCGCCCTTCACCCTCGGGTTGTTGGGTCCAGGTGGACCATCGGCTACTCCCTTGGCGTCAACTCCCATAGCCTCCCACGCTGCCTTGGCCCGCGTAGGACCAAGGTCAGCACCACCGTGCTTTTTTGAGCCCCCAACAATGGTCGGGGCTATCTTGTTCGCATTTCTGACCCACTCCTCAAGCCTGTCCTCGGGCCAATCGCCTTCGGCCATTAGGTCCCTGAGTAGCTCGCCGACTCCCGGCGGTTCTTCCGTGTGCTTCTTGGGCCACTTGAAGTATTCCGCGTACTCCGGCTGGAGTGCCACCAGTACAAACCGGGGACGGAGCTGAGAAACGCCGTAGTGATCCGCTTGCAGAAGATCCCACTCGGCTATGTAGCCGTACTCCTTCAACCGGTCGAGTACTCGCTGCCGATACGCCGTGAACCGGCTGCCACTCAGGCCCTTGACGTTCTCAAGGAGGAGCGCCTTCGGCTTGATGCGGCCGCACAGCTCCACGGCCCATGCGAACAAGTCTCGCTCGTCAGTGGCCCCCAATTGCTTGCCTGCAATGCTGAAGGGGGGGCACGGCACGCCTCCGGCCAGCAGATCGACGCCCATGTATTCTTCTGGCTTCCAGACCTCAGGGTCAGCGACATCACCGACTTTGACGGTGTCTGTGGCCTCTTTCTCGTCGTATCCAAGCACTTTGATGAGGTTGTGACGGAGCGTCTCGGCAGCTTGCCTGTCAAGCTCGACGGCAAGTGCGTGCCGAAAGCCTGCACGTTCTAGACCGAGCGACTGTCCTCCGGCGCCGGCGCAGATCTCGACCACCTTGAGCACGCCTTCTCCCTCTGATGTCGGCGTGCTTGATCCATCAGCCTCAGCGGCGAGCTCGTAGTCCGACGCTGCGTTTTTGTGTCCGAGAGGCTGCTCTCTGTCTCCAGCTTGGATCTCGACGACGCTAGGCTGCTCTGTGGTCACTGGGATCCCTTTCGTAGTCCGGATGAGGCGATGGACCGGTGGGCAGCTGTATCTTCACGGAGAAGACCGTCAGCCGTACGCCCAATGGGACGAGTGTGGGAGAGAACAAAAGAGTCCAAGCCAGGAAGCAGGCCCACGCGCGAGGGATCTATCCGGCGCCGCTCGACGAGGGCCGATCTCGCAACATGCAGGCCAACCGGCGCTCCAACACCAAGCCCGAGGTCGCCTTGCGTAGCGCGTTGCACCGCATGGGGTTCCGCTACCGGAAGGACCTCCGGCTGGACTTCGGTGAGGTGAAGGTCCGTCCGGACATTGTCTTCACAGCCAAGAAGGTCGCCATCTTCGTCGACGGCTGCTTCTGGCACGTCTGTCCGGAACACGGTCGCTACCCCACCACGAACGAGTGGTACTGGGCGCCCAAACTCCGCCGGAACATGGAACGCGACCAGCGCGTCAACACCGCGCTTGCGGCGGCTGGCTGGCAGGTGGTCCGGCTTTGGGAGCACGAACCTCTGACCACGGCCGTAGCGGCGGTGGTTGCAGCGGTGAGCCCCGATGCTGAGCATGCCAGCGAGACTAGCGTGACCTGCCGACAATCCTGCAATCAGGAGTGAGCACAAGGTCGGTAAGATCCTGGCCGCCAAGCAAGTTAGGGCCTATTGCCGATCTTGCCATGTGACTCGTACGGCCATACTGGAGAGTGCTGGTCAAGCCACGCTCTTACAGCTGTCCATAGCCATAGCCATAGCCATAGCCATAGCCATAGCTGGCGTGTCGAGCGTCCACACCGGATCACCTGCGTACGCTCTGGACCGAGACGGGATCAATAGCGCGAAGCCGTAACAAGCATGGAGTCGTACTCGATCAACTGTCGCTCGCATCCTCGCCCAGGAGCAAACCGAGACTTTTCTGGATACTTTCACGATGTACGGCGGGCAGTTGGCGGTATTGGGACCACACCTGCTCGGCATCCGATAGCGAGCGGTGCCCCACGGCCATCCACCTCAGCAGCTTCTGCTTCTCCTTCCTCCGCAGTTCCTTGATCCGATCCCAGATCTGCTCGGGTGAAAGCTGCGCCCCAGTGAGGTGCTGCGCGGTCTCGTTGCATCGAGCGCACTCGGTGACTAGATCTTCCAGACCGGCCGTGGAGCCGTGCTTGTGTGGGTTCACATGGCCCAAGGTCAGGCGTGCAGTGGTGTCGGGGTCGTCCGGATAGGCCTCGCCTGCGCTGATCCCACATCGAATGCATCGGTGCAGGTCACGTTCCATGACTTGACGGCGGACTTTGCCGCTAATGGAACGGAGACCGGCTGAATGCTGACCGGGTTCCCAGACATGGGTGCCAATTTTCTCCAGGTATAGCTCGTCCGGACTCAATGTAGCCATGTCCCGGTAAGTCTTGATCACCCACCCGGCAGGGCGTAAATCCCGCATCCGGCGGTCAACCTGCTCAACATCGGGGATGGCCTTGCGGAGCTGCTGCTTACTGAAGCGCCTCCCCTCGCCGATCTCCCCGTGCAGCCAAAGGGCGACACGGATCCGCGCGCCCAGCTTTGAGTCGCGCCAGTCTGGCCATACGACGTCCATCAAGACCTCCCCAAGATCCGTTTGAGAGGGAGGGTAGGCGATGCGGTGGGAACCGGCAACCAGCGGCAACGTTCAGCCGATGACCATCAGCACGGAAATGTCGGAGTTGAGGGCTATGATCGCAAGTAGATCGGTTCGAGCCTTTTGGGTATGCGCACAGTTTTGGATGGCTATGACGACTCCCCATACCACTGCTCAGGATGTCCTCGACCTGTTCAATGTCACGCCGGAGACCAGGAGCGCCCTTGCTGAATGGCGTGCCGACGGCTCCAAGAAGCACGCGGTCGTGCCCTTCGTTGAGGCTCACGAAACCTCATTTATCTATCAGCTCGGATCTAAGGACGTCGAGCATGTCTGCAGGACGACGGAACATGCACTTGGCGACGTGAAGCGCGCTACCGCCGAAAGCGTTCAGGACATCGTGAACTGGCATCCAGATTTCGCGTTCATGCACGTCCTCCACTACTGTGCCGAAGCCACGAGGGAGTTACCGACCTGGCAGCTCTTCTACGAGTTCATCCGCGAAGACCCGGAGGCCAAAAACATGCTATGGAGGCCTGCCCAGGAGGAGGTCCAGCGCATCGCCTCCTCTGGTATTAGTAGGTCTATCGTCAAGGACGCCATGCGATGGCGCGTTGGCAACGCTTACTACTCCTTCCTCCGAGAGATTTACGTAACAACGCACCTCCGGGCGGCTGGACTCGACGTCCGCATGCATCCTCTCGCTGACGCCTTATTCCGCGTAGACCTCTGGTGCGGTCGCACAACATGCAGTCTCCTGGTCAAGAACAGCAAGTTCCACAAGGACAACGAGGGGAGGAAGCTCCAGACACGCGAACTGCTTTCAGCGGCAATGCCACCGTTCCAGTTCCACAAGATTCAGCTGGAAAGGGCATCGAGATTCGGCGTGGTTCACTTGCCGAGCGCGGATCAGATCAAACTTGCTGCGAAGCGGCTTCATACTGCGGTCGCTACGGGAGAACCTGCGTAGACGCCTGCCGCGTATCGCTCCATCGAGTAACCGCGCGGCGCCACGGAGGGCACGAAGAACAGTGCGGACCGGGGCGAAGGCACAAACAGCAGCATGTGGCCCCTTGGCTCTTCCGTTGGCGTGGTGTCCATCGAGTCCGGCGCCGACAATGCGCCCGCGCCCTCTGACCCCTGCTACTCGTTCCTGTGGGCCGAAGAGACAGGTCTACCTCATGCGGGTTTCCTTCTAGCGTAGTGCAGGTGAGCTGCTGTCGCTGTGATCATCCCAAGTTGCCCGGTGGCAAGGCCCGACGAAGGAGGGCCGCGGCAGCCGATCGCCCAGCCCGACTCAAAGAGCGCCGAAGTGAGCGATCGTCACGGCCTGTTACCGTCTGATCAGCTCGCTGTGCTGCTCTTGACGTCAGAAGACAGTCGCCCGTAAGCGCGTCGGCGGTGCTGGCCGCGACCGGCCGGAGAGCCGCAGCGCGGCCAGCGACCGCCCGACGCGCGGCAGTCCACCTGCCCACACGGCACCATCATGTCCTGCACAGCCAAACACGGCCCCGACGACCCACGCCTCGGCGAACCACTCTGCCCGAACTGCTACGACTACACCGGCTCGGTCCTGTTCAACGCCCTGGCCCCGCTGCTGTGGAAGCGCCTGGCCGACTCCCTCCGTCGGCACCTGGCCAAGCTCGGCGGCCTGGCCCTGCGCGAACTCCGTGACCACCTCGCCGTCTCCTTCGCCAAGGTCGCTGAATACCAGCGGCGCGGCGTCGTCCGCTTCCACGCCGTCATCCGCCTCGACGGCCCCGACGGCCCCACCACACCACCTCCGGCCTGGGCCACCGCAGACGTCCTGGAGCAAGCCGTACGGCACGCCACCCGCGTCGTCAGCGCCCTCGTCCCTGCCATCGACGACCAACCGGCCCGCCTATTCAAGTGGGGCGCCCAGCTCGACATCCGCCCCATCACCCTGAACGGCGAACTCACCGAACAGGCCGTGGCGGGCTACATCGCCAAGTACGCCACCAAGGCAGCAGAGTGCGTCGGCACCCTTGACCGTCGGATAAGTCCGCTCGACGACCTCGACGCCTTCAACCTGCGCGACCACGCCAAACGCCTGATCGCCGAATGCCTACGTCTGGGCACCATCGAAGAACTGGCCGGCCTCCGGCTCACTCAATGGGCACACATGCTCGGCTTCCGCGGCCACTTCTCTACCCGATCGCGCCGCTACTCCACCACCCTCGGCGCCCTCCGCGCCGCCCGCGAAGACCACGTCCGCGACCACGAAATCACCACCGGCCGCCTCCCGCTCTTCGACGACGACACCGTCCTCGTGATCAGCGAATGGACCTACGCGGGCAAGGGCCACTCCGCGGGCGATCAACTCCTCGTCGCCGCGCTGACCGGTGCCCGCCTCCCGGACATGGGAGGTGGTGCCCGATGAGTCGCCGTGACGAGCTACTCACCGTTGTTCAGGTCCTCGACGAGCTGGGCGGAATCTCCCGCCGCACCTTCTATCGCTGGCGCGAACTTGGGACCGCGCCCGTCTGCATTCAGCTCCCGAACCATGAGCTGCGCGTCTGGCGCAGTGACCTCATGTCGTGGCTCGACTCTCGCCGGGGGATCGCATGAATACCAGCTACGACGTGAAGTTCTGGGAGATCCAGCGCCGTACCGACAGGAAGACCTCGGCGTTCCTCGTCCGCTGGACGGTGGCGCGCAAGCCCAAGAGCAAGACCTTCTGCACCAAGGGCCTGGCCGAATCGTTCCTGTCCGACCTTCGCCAGGCCGCGAAGCAGAGGGAGGCCTTCGACCTGGCCACCGGCCTCCCGCTCTCGATGCTGGAGCCTGAGTCCTCCGGCCCGTCGTTCCTGTCGTTCGCACAGTCCTATGCCCTGCGCCGCTGGCGCACCTCGGCGGCCCGCACCCGCGAGACGGACGCTTACGCGCTGCTCACGCTGGTACCCGCTCTGGTGGCCGATGTTCCGGGCCGCCCTGATGCAGAGGAGGTACGGCAAGCACTGCGCTCTCACGCGCTGCTGCCCGAAGACCGGCGGACAAAGTTGCCCCGCGAGCAAACCGCAGCACTCGCCTGGCTGGAGAAGGCATCGCTGCCCATATCGGCCCTCGGCGAAGCGGCTACGTTGCGCCTGGCCCTCGACGCCATCGCGGTCACCTTCGCGGGCAAGACCGCCGGGGCCAACACCATACGGCGCAAGCGCGGAGTCCTTCATCACCTTCTGGAGCAAGCAGTAGAACAGAAGCTGTTCACGACGAACCCGCTCGATGAGATCAAGTGGACTCCGCCCAAGGCCGTGACCGTCGTTGACCCTCGAACGGTCGTGAGCCCGGCCCAAGCTCGGAAACTCCTCGACGCCGTGCCCAAGGTCGGGCGCAAGCGCGGTGCCCGGCTCAAGGCGCTGTTCGCCTGCGTCTACTACGCCGCGCTCCGCCCGGAGGAGCGGCAGACCTGCGGCAAAAGAACTGCACACTGCCCGAGTCGGGATGGGGCCTGCTCATCCTGGAGCGGGCACGGCCCCAGGCAACCAAGCGCTGGAGTGACAACGGCCAGACCCACGAGTCGCGTCGGCTCAAGCACCGGGCTGACAAGGAAACCAGGGAGATCCCGATCCCGCCGGTCCTGGTGGCCATCCTCCGAGAGCACATCGAGGCGCACGACGTCGCTGAGGACGGCAGGCTCTTCCGCACCGAAACCGGCGGCTCCTACTCAAGCTCCGCCTACTCCTACGTCTGGCAGGAAGCCCGCAGACTGGCCTTCACGCCCGCTCAGGTCGCTTCATCCCTGGGCGCCCGGCCGTACGACCTGCGGCACGCTGCCGTCTCGCTCTGGCTGAACGCGGGCGTCCCGGCCCCTGAGGTCGCCAAGCGCGCCGGTCACAGCGTGGACGTCCTGCTACGCGTCTACGCCAAGTACATCGACGGCCAGCAGGACCACATCAACGGAAAGATCAACGATGCTCTTGAATAGCTGACCCTCGCTCACCTCGGCCCCGGCCCTCACCGCCGGGGCCTTCTGCTTGCAGCATCCAAACGGGTGATTAGTTCCCATCTTGAAGCGCTTGGTCCGACAAACGATCCATATGCCTGCGTCATAGAGACTAAATGGGCCAAAATGGCCCACATGACGACTACGCCCGAAAACCGTGTTGAGACCGCACATTCGCCCCGATTCAACGACTACGACAGGATCGCCGAGGGGTACACGGCCGAGAACGAGACCAGCCTCATCCACGCGTACTACGCGCGGCCCGCGATGCTGGAGCTCGCCGGGGACGTGACCGGAAGGCGCATCCTCGACGCCGGCTGCGGCTCGGGTCCCCTGTTCGCCGAGCTGCGCGATCGAGGCGCCATCGTGACCGGCGTCGACGCGAGCGCCGGGATGCTGGAGCAGGCTCGGCAGCGGCTGGGCGCCGATGCCGATCTGCGGGTGGTCGATCTGGCTGCCCCGCTGCCCTTCCCCGACGAGGCGTTTGACGACGTTGTCGCGTCCCTGGTGCTGCACTACCTGGAAGACTGGGAGCCGACACTGGCCGAGCTGCGACGCGTGCTGAAGCCTGGCGGCAGACTCCTCATCTCGGTCCACCATCCTTTCGGCATCGCTCTCTATCAGCACATGGCCGGGGAAAAGTTCAAGTACTTCGAGACCTGCAGTCGGACCGACGAATGGACCAGGGGCGGGGAGACCGTCCAGATGAGGTTCTGGGACCGGCCGCTGCACGCGATGACCGAAGCCTTCGCCGCGGCGGGCTTTCGCATCAGCGTCATCAGCGAACCGCCGTTTGTGCCGGAAGCCCGCGAACTGTTCCCTGAGGAGCTCCGCGAGATTACCGGCCCGAGGTTCCTAAGCTTCCTGTTCTTCGTTCTAGAAGCCAATTAACGGCGCCGAGTAGCGATCAATTGTGATGACCGAGCGTTTCAGCGGGCGGTTCCCACCGACTGGAGCGCTCATTCGTCCCCAGCTTCGCCTGCGGGCACTCCATTTGGCCTGATCCTTCCGTCGGCTGATGGGCGCGTGTCCGAGGGGACGAGAGAGAACGAGGGTCGCCAACCCGGACGACTTCCAGGGCGTTGTTGCCACCGGTGAGAGGTTCCTCGGTCACGCTAACCATGATGAGTCACGCCATGGAGAGCGCCTAGAGTGCAGCGAGGACGTACGACCTTGAACGGCCAGGACTGCGGGCGGCGAGGACCGGAGCACCACATCAGCCACGGTCACCGATGCCGTGGGGCCGACGGAGGAGGCCCTGCGGCGGCGATCGCCCCGGCCCCGTGCGGTGCTCAGCCACCGCCAGCGATCGTTACGGCCTGGCGATGCGCCGACGTAGAAAGGCCGTTGACCTGGGCCAACCCTCTCAAGATCGGTTCGCATATGGTTCGCGATCACTGGCCTACGGCTGCATTCCGCTGCTCTCAGCGGCCTAGCAAGCAAAAGACCTGCGACTGAGAAGCCGCAGGTCAGGTGCCGAAATGGCTGATCAACTGTGTGCCCCCGGCATGATTCGAACATGCGACACCCGCTTTAGGAGAGCGGTGCTCTATCCCCTGAGCTACGGAGGCGGACGCACCTAAGCCTAGCGAAAGGAGAGCACTGCGTGTGACATCGACCCGAGGGAACTTTCGCGGGATCGGTCACGGGTGCTCTGGTCGGCGGTAAAGGCATGGCAAGCGGTCCCGTGATCAGATCCGGTGCGTGGCTAACGTCGCGCTCGTGACCAGTAGTCGACGTGGTAGGCGGGGCGCGGGGCGGCCGGTGGTGCTGTTCGCGGCGTTGCTTGCGCCCGCGATCCTCGCTGGGGGGCTGCTGGCGGGGGAGCTTGTCGGGTACGACGCGGCCGTCACGGCCGCGGCGATGGAGGGCTCGGGTGAGGGGCGGGCGAGCCGTCGCACTGTGGACGATCGGCAGGCCGGTGGCCGGGTGGCGGGTGAGCAAGGGGACGGTCGCCGGGCGGTGGGTGCGGCGCCGGGGGAGCGGCCGGTGGTGGCTGGTCGAGAGGTCGGGCGCATGGCCTTCGCGCCGGTGCCGGCGCCCGCGCCGCCGCATGCTGAGCGGGCGTTCGAGAGGCTGTTGCCGGCGCCGCTGGGGGTGGAGGCGCCGGAGACGGTGGCGCTTGCCGTACCGAGGCGTCAGGAGCGGGGTGAGGAGCCGGCGGAGGCGCGGCAGGCGGTGCCGGAGCGGCCCGTACGGCAGGAGCCGGCGCGGCCGGGCGGCTGTCCTGACGAGTGGGTGGACACCTGGCTGTGGGAGTTGTGTCAGGAGTATCAGCGGAAGCAGGCGTAGGGATCTGGCGGTGGAGCGGCGCTAATGGCGTGTTCGGAACATAACGGCTGCCGGGAGTTCGGTCCGGGCACCGAGACGGCTGTAGTAACGTGCGTGCCTGACCCAGGTAACGAGTTCGCAAACGGAGGAATCGAACGTGTCAGCCCCTCGATCAGTGGGTCTGATCGCGGTCGTCACGGCGATCTCTTCGGTGCTTCTGGGCATTCCGGCCGTACCCGCGCATGCTGTCGATCCGCTGCCGGACTCCGTTCTCGAGGCCGTCGTCGGCGGCGGGGTGGTGGAGGGGTCCGCCGGGGACAGTACGGCGGTGGCGCAGGGGCCTGGGGATCTTACGGCGCTGCGCAAGGAGGCCGAGAAGTCGGCGAACGAGCTGGCCGCGGCGCAGAAGGTGCTCGACAAGAGGACCAGTGATCTCAAGGCGGCCAACGCCCAGCTCGACAAGAAGCTCGAGGACCTGGCGAAGGCGGAGGCGGCGTTGACGCAGATGCGGCGGCCGATCGCGGACCTGGTCGAGCTGGTGTACCAGCAGCCCATAGGCGATGGCATCGCGCCGTTCCTTGCTGGGGACGCGGACGCGAACACGGCGATGCTGCGCTCGCAGAGCGACGCGAGCGTGCTGGCGCAGGCCCAGCAGTTGCAGATGGAGCAGGTCGCGAAGGCGTACGCGGACAAGCAGCGGCTGGCCGCCGAGGCGCAGGAGTTGCGCGCCACGAACCTGCTCGCCGCCGCGCAGGTGGAGGCGGAGGTCTCCATGCTGACGAAACGTTCGGACAAGGTCGTGCAGTCGCTCACGAAGGCTCTCGTCAAGATGGGCATCAAGATCGACAAGGTGGGGCGCGCGGCCTTCGCGTGCAACCCGCTGCGGATCAACGCGACGACCGAGTATCCCAACGGGCTCATTCCTGAGAACATCCTCTGCCCGCTCCAACAGCGCGGGCACCTGTTGCGGGCGGACGCGGCCATCGCCTTCGTCTCGCTCAACGAGGCGTACAAGCGGCACTTCGGGCAGCAGATATGCGTCACAGACGCCTACCGGACGCTGGCCGAGCAGCAGTCGGTCTACTACCGCCGGCCGGGTTTCGCCGCCGTTCCTGGGCGGAGCAACCACGGGCTGGGCATGGCGGTTGACCTGTGCGGAGGGGTGCAGAGCGCGGGAACCCCGCAGTTCAGGTGGATGGAGGCCAACTCGAAGAGGTACGGGTGGTTCCATCCGGACTGGGCCTACAGCAGCCCTTATGAGCCGTGGCACTGGGAGTACGACCCGCAGATCGATTCCCAGCGCTGACCGCACCCTCCGGCTCGGGGTTCTGGGTGACTGTTCGGGCGTGGAGTGGATGTCGGACAGGGCTTGGCGCCGATCTGGTCAGACCGGGCTGACCTCGGCGCAGCAGTGCGCGCAGCGGGCGGCTGCCTTGGGGATCTCGGACAGGCATTCCGGGCATTCGCGGTGCGTGGTCTCCTGGCGTCCGGCGGCGCGTTCCTTGTAGCGGGTGTACGGCCTGACGACCAGGAAGTACACGACCAGGGCGATCAGCAGGAACGACAGCAGTGCGTTGATGAAGTTGCCGTACTTGAACTGGGCCTGGCCCACCGTGAGCGTCAGCGAGCTGAAGTCGGGCAGGCCACCGAACGCCGAGATCAGCGGGGTCAGCAGATCCGCGACGAAGGACGTGACGATGGCGCCGAACGCCGCGCCGATGACGACCGCGACGGCCAGGTCGATGACGTTGCCCTGCATGAGGAACTTCTTGAAACCGCTCATAGCTACAAATAGTAGCGAATCGCTTACGGTAAGTGCGGGTTGATGGTCACGGAGAGGCGTCCACCGGCTTGGGCGGCGGCGAGCATTCTCGCCTGGTCGGGAGTGGCGGCCAGCACGACGAGTGCGCCGCTGTCAGACTCCGCCGCGGGGATGGTGATGACCGGAACCCGTTCGGCCACGGTCTGGGCGACCTGGCCGGAGTCCCAGGCCGCGAGCACGCCGATGGCGTCGCCGGGGGAGAGCAGGCGTACGGCGTCGGGGTCGGCGATGCGCACCGGCATGGCGACCGTACCCGGAGGGAGCGTGGCCAGAAGCGCGGGGTTGACGAGACGTACGTCGGTGAGGGGCTCGCCGCGGCGCATCGGGGCCGCGAGCGTGCGGCCGACGGCGCCGGTGCTGAGGGCGCCGTCGGGTACGGCTGCCGCGGGGAGGTGGGCCGGCTGGAGGTCGCCCTGGTGGAGGGTGCCGGGTTTGAGGTCCTTGGTGGCGACGAGGACGGTGGTGGTCGGGCCGGGGCCTGGGCGGAGGACGGTGAGCGCGCATGCGAGGGAGAGGGCGGCCAGTGCGGCCGCGATGAGCCGGCGCCGGCGTTCGAAGACGCGGGTCCAGGCGCGCATGGGCGACTCCAAGGGTGGTGTTGCTGGGGCGGATGCCGGGTCGGTGGTCAGGTTCGTTCAGGTTCAGGGTCGGTTCGGGTTCTGGGGTGGGGTCGCGGGCGGGCGTGCGGCGGCGTGGGATGAGCGGCTGGTGTCATCGAGATGAGGCCATTCGCGTGGCGATACGGCGGTTCGGGCGGCTGCTTGTGGAGTGGTGTGTCTTGTGGGCGCTGCCTCGCGGAGGCGGCGTGCCCTTTGGACGCTGCCTTGTGGAGGAGGCGTGCCTTTGGGCGGTGCCTGGTGGGGGCGGGCGTTTGACATGGGCTCTGGCGGTGGACGGGGAAGGGGATGGCGGACAGTGCATGGCGCGAGGGCAGGTTCGAGGGAGGACATGAGGCGGTGGCCGGGGCAAGCGGCGTCGTGGTGTGGTGGCGGCATGAGCTGAGAAAGCGGCGGCGACCGACGCTGGCCCGATAGCGGGTCTGGGAAGTCCGTTCGATGGCTGGTCAGGCATCGTGATGGTGCAGTTGGCCAGGGAAGCGGCGGCGAGCGAGGCTGCTCCGAGGCGGTTGGAGTGGCGCGATGTGGGCCAGCGCCGCGATGCGGTCGAGATGGCGTGGTGTCGTCAGGATGGCGCGATGCGGTCGGATGGCGTGATGGGGGGTCTAAGGCGGCGATGGGCATGATGCGAGGGCGCGTCGCGGCGCATGAAGAGCGTTGTGGCGCTGTGGGGCCGGCGCTGCGTTGGTGCTGACGGAGAGGCGCTGACCGCGGGAAGATCGGGAGGCCTACCGCGGCCGCCGGGAGTTCGAGAGGTCTGGACGGCTACCGCCGTGAGGGTCGCGAGGTTCGGACAGGGGCGTGGGAGGGCGCCGGGGATGTCTGGAGGGGTGCTGGGGATGTCTTCGGCTGGGTCGTTTTCGTGGAGGAAGGGTGGGCTCCGTGTGGGCGGCACGGAGCGCCGTGGCGTACCGGTGATGCCTTGGGCGGTGCTCGTTAGGGCAGGTCGAAGGGCAGCTTGATGCCGTCGAGGGCCGAGCCGCAGGAACAGGTGCGCTCCTCGGGAAGGGCCTGGACGGCGTCGGAGACGAGGGTGCGCATCTTGGCGACGTTCGTGGCGAAGAAGCGGAGCACCTCGTCGTGGGTCACCCCCTCGCCGGCCTCCACGCCTGCGTCATGGTCGGTGACGAGGGACAGCGAGGTGTAGCAGAGGGCGAGCTCCCTGGCGAGGACGGCCTCGGGGTGGCCGGTCATGCCGATGATCGTCCAGCCGTTGCCGGCGAACCATTTCGACTCGGCGCGGGTGGAGAAGCGGGGACCCTCGATGATGACGAGTGTGCCGCCGTCGACCGTGTTCCAGCCGCCTGTTCGGGCTGCGGTGACGGCGACCGCGCGGCCGTCGGGGCAGTAGGGGTCGGAGAAGGAGACGTGGACGGCGCCGCCGGCGTCGTAGTAGGTCTGCACGCGGCCCGACGTGCGGTCGACGAGCTGGTCGGGGACCACGATGGTGCCCGGGCCGTGTTCGGCCTGGAGGGAGCCGACGGCGTTGGGCGCGACGACCTGGCGGACACCCAGTGAGCGGAGCGCCCACAGGTTGGCGCGGTAGGGGATGCGATGGGGCGGGTAACGGTGGTCGCGACCGTGACGGGGGATGAAGGCCACCGAGCGCGTGCCGATGCGCCCGACCGTGACCACGTCGCTGGGCGGGCCGTAGGGGGTCGTGACCTCGACTTCCTGTGCGTCGTCGAGGAGGGAGTAGAAGCCTGATCCGCCGATGACGCCGATGTCTGCGCGAGTGACCATGGGCGAGAGAGTAGCGGGAGCGGGTGGGTGGGGGGACAGGCGGAATCGGGTTCTGTGGATAACGGCTGGGTGGGGTGTGGATAACCAGTCCGGGCCTGGTCTGTCTCACGGACGGGTTGGGGAGCGCAACGCGAGGTGCGGCCGTGGGCGGTGCAGGTGGAGGGGTAGTGCCCCTGAGCGCCGCGGGCGGAGGTGGTGAGCGCCACGGGCGCAGGGGCGGCAGTGGCTGGGCTGGCGGAGGTGCGGCTGTGGACGGTGCAGGCGGAGGGGTGGTGCCCCAGACGATGTGGCGCCAGCGGAGCGTGAGTGACGTGGGCGGAATGGTGGCGATCGTGAGTGGTCCGGACGGAGGGCAACAGCGGCAGGGCTGGCGGAGGGGTGGTGCCGCTGATGCGGGGCGTAGGTGGTGGTCGTGAGTGGTCCCGGGCGGACGGGCAGCAGTGGCTGGGCGGGGGTGGCTGGGCAAGCGGTGAGGTGCTGCCCATAACTGTGGGCAGAGAGGTGGTCTTGAGTGGCGCGGGCGGAGGTGGTCGCTGTGCATGGCGTGGCCGAGGGGCTGCGGAGGCGGAGGGGTGGCAGCGGCGGTGGGGTAGAAGCCCGGCGATGAGCTGCAGGTGTGGGTGGGGCGGGTAGAACCAATCGGCGGCTGAGCTCGTCAAATCCTCCGCACCCCATGACCCTTCGGAGGCCGTCGATGAACCTGGAGGCGCTCCTTCCCAGCGACCCCCAGCGGTTGGGCGACTACTGGCTCGCGGGACGGCTCGGCGCGGGCGGGCAGGGAGTCGTCTACGAGGCTTACGACGCCGCCGGTGCCAGAGTGGCGATCAAGGTGTTGCACACCTCCGACCGGGCTCGCTTCGTCAAGGAGGTCACGGCCGCCCGCCGTGTCGCTTCCTTCTGCACGGCCAGGATCCTCGCCGTGGACGTCGACGCGCCCGAGCCGTACATCGTCAGCGAGTACGTCCCCGGCCCGAGCCTGCGCACGGCCGTCGAGCAGTCCGGGCCTTTCGCGGGGGATCCGCTGCACCGCCTGGCGACGGCCGTGGCGACCGCGCTGGTCGCGATCCACGAGGCGGGGGTGATCCATCGCGACCTCAAGCCGGACAACGTGCTCCTCGGCCCCGACGGGCCCCGCGTGATCGACTTCGGTGTGGCGCGGACGGAGGAGATGTCGCTGACGTCGACGGGGTTCGTCGCTGGGACTCCGACGTACATGCCTCCTGAGGTGTTCACGGGGCAGCGGGCCGGTACACCGGCGGACGTCTTCGCATGGGGCGGCGTGATCCTGTACGCGTCCACGGGCGCCGACCCGTTCATGGACGAGAGTCTGGGCGGGGTGATGCACCGGGTCCTCACGGTGGACCCCGACGTGACCATGCTGCACGAGCCGCTGCGCTCGCTGGTGTCCGCGGCTCTTCGCAAGAGGCCCGGGGACCGGCCCGATGCCAGGGAACTGCTGCTCGGCCTGGTCGGCACCGGCCGTTCCGAGGCTGTGGGGGAGGCGCTGCGTACGGGTCCCGACGGCGCACCGGACTCGGGCCTCAGCACCGGCCGCTCCGAAGCCGCTGGGGGAACGGCGCGGGTCGGTGGTCCGCGGGGGGCTGGGGAGAGGTTGCCCGCGGGTGCCGGGGGTGCGCCCGCTGTGGGTGGGCCTGAGGGGTTGCGTGACGGTCGTTCTCCGGATGCTGGGGAAGCGGCGCGTGCCGAGGGAGCGGCGGGAGATGGTGCGGAAGCGGCGTCTGCCGAGGGAGCCGGGGGAGCGTTGCCGACCGGGCGTCCGGACGCTGCCGGGGGAGCCTCGCGGGTCGGTGGTCCGTGGGGTGTTGGGGAGACGGAGTACGCGGGTGCTGGGGGTGTGCACGCTTCCGGTCGGCCAGAAGGGGCGGGTGCGGGGCGTTCTGCGGGTGCTGGGGGAGCGGCGGACGCTGGCTGTTCTCGGAGTGCTGGGGAAGCGGCGGGTGTCGGGGGTTCTTCGGCTGGCGGGGAAGCAGGGCTCGCCGCGGGACTCGGGGGAACGGCGCCTACCGAGGGACCCGGGGGAGTGGCGCGTGCCGGGGGAACCGGAGGAGCGGCGCCTACCGGGGGAACCAGTGGAGCGGCGACTGCCGGCCGTTCTCGGAGTGCTGGGGAAGCGGCGGGTGTCGGGGGTTCTTCGGCTGGCGGGGAAGCAGGGCTCGCCGCGGGCCTCGGGGGAACGGCGCCTACCGAGGGACCCGGAGGAGTGGCGCCTGCCCCGCGACCTGGGGGAGCGGCGCGTGCCGAGGGACTTGGGGAAGCGGCGCGTGCCGGGGAGGCGTCGGGTGTCGGGCGGCTCGAGGTTCCTGTAGGGGCGTGGCACGCCGATCCGCCACTGGGCGACCTCGCCGAATCCGTCTACGAAGCGCTCGACCCCGCCGACCAGGCCATGGCGCCCCAGGTGTTCCTGCGGCTGACCGACAGTGAGATGACCCGCCGGGTCTCTCCAGAGGAACTGCCCGAGGGCGCGGCAGGTGTCGTGGCCGCCTACCGCGCGGCCGGGATGCTCGACGTGGCCAGGCCGTCCGACGTGGCCAGGCCGTCCGAGGCGGCCAGGCCGTCCGGCGCGGCCGGGCTGCTCGATGGGGCCGGGCCGGTCAACGCGGCCGGGCTCGGCAGGGACGGGCTGCTCGACGGGGCCGGGTCGCTCGGCGGGGCGGTGGCGATCGTCCATCCGGCTCTGCACCGGGCCTGGCCCCGGCTGCGGGGCTGGATCGAGCAGGAGCGGGACGGCCTGGCGGTTCACCGCGCGTTGAGCGAGGCGGCGCGGCGCTGGCAGACCGGCGGCGACGTCTACCGTGGCGCGGCGCTGGAGGAGGCGCTGCGCTGGGCGGCGACCGGCAGGCGGCATCTGACGCTGACCCGGCGCGAGGCGGCCTTCCTGGAGGCGGGTACGGCTCTGGCGCGACGCGCCACCCGGCGGCGCCGACTGGTGATCGCCGCTCTGGCCGTCCTGCTGGTGGTGGCGACGGTGGCGACCGTCGTCGCGGACCGGCAGCGGCGGGTCATGGCCGAGCAGCATCTGGAGTCGGTGGCCAGGCTGGTCGCGGCGCGGGCGGAGGAACTGCGGGGGTCGGATCCGGTGACCGCGATGCGGCTCAGCCTCGCGGCCGCCGATCTGGCGCCGCTGATGGAGACCCGCGCCGCCCTGTACGGCTCGCTCGCCCAGCCGGAGATCGCCGTCTTCAGCGATCCCGGCGCCCCGCCCGGCGCGTTGCAGGAGTTGAGCGCGGACGGCCAGACGCTCGTCTCGGTGGCCGAGGGGGTCGTGCGGCTGCGGCGACGGACGGGCGAGGTCATTTCCGTCCCCGGCGTGGGGGCTGGGGCCTCCGAGGGTGAGGTCACCTCCGTCCCCGGCGTGGGGCCCGGGGCCTCCGAGGGCGAGGCCACCTCTTTCCCCGGCGTGGGGGTCGGCGGTGAGGTCACCTCCTTCACCGGTGCGGGGGTCGGGGTCTCGGCGGTGGAGCTCAGCCCCGACGGCCGCACGCTGGCCGTGACGGATGACGAGCACGTCCAGCTCTGGGATGTGGGCTCGGGCAAGCGGATCGGCGGTCCGATCCGGTCGGCCATGAGCGGGTTCAGCCCGACCGGCCGCCTGCTGGCCTCGGAGGCGGACGGAAAGGCCGGGCTCTGGGACGTGGCCAGGCGTCGATGGGTCGACGGCCTGCCCCCGGCGTTCGGCGTGGTCGTGGGGCCGGGCGACAGGGTCGCGGCCATCGGGCAGGGCGACTCCTCGTGGGTGCTGTGGGACCTGCGGCGGCGGCGGAAGCTGGCGGACCTGCCACGCGAGGTCGAGGCGTGGAGCCCCGACGGCAGGGTGCTGGCCGTGCGCACGGGGGAGACAGCCTTCCGGCTGTGGGACGTCGAGAAGAGCGCCTGGCGTGACCATGACGACAGGACGTTCCCGTACAAGGGTGAGGTGGTCTTCACTCCTGACGGCCGGTTCGTGGCGGGGTTGGGGGACGAAGGCGTGCTTCAGCTGTGGAAGGTCGACGCCATCGACCCGGTGATGTCCCACCCGCTCCAGGTCAGCGGCGCGAGGAGCCTGCGGGCGGGGGATCGTGGCCTTCACTTCCTGACGGGCCTGGGTGAGGTCGTCACGGTCGACATCTCCGCCTTCACCGCGCCGGACGTCCTTCCGGACCTTCCCGGCCCGCGCTACAGCGAGTACGCGGCCCTCGCGGGCGCGGCCTTCAGCGCCGACGGCAGGCGGCTCGCGCTGGCGCACCGGTCATGGGTGACCGTGTGGGAGAGCGCGACCAGGCGGCGGATCGCCCGGGTTCCCAGTGGGGGCGCCGGGCGGCTCGCCTTCAGCCCTGACGGCCGGACGCTCGCCGTCCCCTCGGCGTCGTCCGTGGCGTTGTGGGACGTCGCCTCGGGAACCGGGCGCGGCTCGCTGCCCGGATGGGACGCCGTGTTCGACCCGGGCGGCACGGTCATCGCCGTGGCGACCGAGAAGGCGACCGAGCTGTACGAGGTGGCCACGCGCCGGCGCGTCCTGCGTCTGCCGCCGGGCGACGGCATGGTCTTCAGTCCCGACGGCCGCCTCGTCGCCGTCCGGGGTGCGGGTGACGGCGGCGGGTTGCGCGTGTTCGAGACGCGGTCGGGCAAGGAGGTCAGGATCCCCGGCCACCTCGGCGCTACGTCGGTCGCCTTCAGCCCCGACGGGGGCACGTTCGCGGTGGGCGAGTCGTCCCTTCGCGGGAGGGTCGTCCTGGTCGACACCCGGACGTGGCAGCGCTCCGGGTACGCCTTCACCCGCGAGGAGGTCGCCGGCGAGCACCTGGCGATCTCCCGGGAGGGCATCCTGGCCGTGGCGCAGGAGGGCACGGTGCGGCTGTGGGACCTGACCGGCCGCCGGGTGATGGGCCTGCCCGTCGCCGTCTCGCCGGAGGGCGTCGTGGCGCTGGCCTTCGGTGACGGCGTCCTCCACATCGCCGGTGGCGACGGCTCCCTGCGGGCGTTCCCGATCGAGCGGGGCAGGGCGAAGGCGGCGGTCCGCGCCCGCGCGGGCGGCCCTCTGTCGGCCGCCGAATGGCGGCGGCACATCCCGGAACTGCCCTATCCCGGCAAGTAACCGCACTCCACCACGTAGCCGGATGATCGCGAAGAGTATGCTCGCCTCGACGGGACGGTCCGAGGGGAAACCATGCCAGAGCGTCAGAAGGACCAGGAGGAAGGCCGGCGCCAAGGTCTCGGCCTGATCATCCTCGCGCTCATGCTCGGCATGCTCCTGGCCGCCCTCGACCAGACGATCGTCTCCACGGCCCTGCCCACGATCGTCAGCGACCTCGGCGGCCTGGAACAGCTGTCCTGGGTCGTCACCGGCTACCTGCTCGCCTCGACCGTCTCCACCCCGCTCTGGGGCAAGCTGGGCGACCAGTACGGCCGCAAGCACCTCTTCATCGCCGCGATCGTCATCTTCATCATCGGCTCCGCCCTCTGCGGCCTGAGCCAGTCCATGGGCCAGCTCATCGCCTTCCGCTCGTTGCAGGGCCTGGGCGGCGGCGGCCTGATGGTCCTCGCCCAGGCGATCGTCGGCGACGTCGTCCCGCCGCGCGAGCGCGGCAGGTACCAGGGTTTCTTCGGCGCCGTCTTCGCGGTGGCCAGCATCGTCGGCCCGCTGCTCGGCGGGTTCTTCGTCGACCGCCTGTCCTGGCACTGGGTCTTCTACATCAACCTGCCCGTGGCCGCCGTCGCCCTGGCGGTCATCGTCGCCGTCCTGCCCGGCCGTACCACCCGGACGCGCCACACGATCGACTACGCGGGCATCGTCCTGCTCGGCGGCGCGACGTCCTGCCTGGTCCTGCTGGCGACGTGGGGCGGCACCACCTACGCCTGGTCCGGCCCGGTCATCCGGGGGCTCGGGCTGGCCGCGGTGGCCATGCTGGCGGGCTGGTGGTTCGTGGAGCGGCGGGCCGCCGAGCCGGTGCTGCCGCCGCGGCTGTTCGCGACGCGCAGCTTCACGGTGACGTGCGCGGTCGGCTTCGTCGTCGGGTTCGGCATGTTCGGCGCGCTGACCTACCTGCCGCTGTTCATGCAGGTCGTGTACGGCGTGAGCGCCACCCTGTCGGGCATTCACCTGCTCCCCATGATGGCCGGCATGCTCACCATGTCGATCGTGAGCGGCCAGGTCATCTCGCGTCACGGCCGCTACAGGGCCTTCCCGATCGCCGGCACGGCCGTGGCCACGGCCGGGATGTTCCTGCTCTCGCGCCTGACGGAGACGAGCTCCACCCTCGTCATGAGCGTCGACCTGCTCGTCCTCGGGGTGGGGCTCGGCATGACCATGCAGGTGCTGGTGATCGTGGTGCAGAACGCGGTCGGTTACGCCGACCTGGGCGTGGCCACCTCGGGCGCCACGTTCTTCCGCTCGATCGGCGGCTCGTTCGGCGTCGCCGTCCTCGGATCGGTCTTCACCGCCACGCTCAACGAGGACCTGCGGCTGCTGCTGACCACCGTGCGGCTGCCCCCGGGGTTCGACCCCGAGCAGGTGCGGGCCGATCCGACGATCGTCCAGCGGTTGCCGCCCGCGCTCGCGGCCGACTTCCTGCACATCTACGCCGACGCGATCTCCAGCGTGTTCGCGGTGGCCACGCCGATCATGCTGGTGGCGTTCGTGCTGTCGTGGTTCATCCCCGAGAAACCGCTGAAGAAGACGGTCGCGGCCGGCGACATCGGTGAGGGGCTGGGCGCGACCTCGGCCGAACGGTCGTCACTGGCCGAGGTCGAGCGGGGTCTGATGCGCCTGGCCGACACCGAGCTGCGCAAGGACTACTACGCGAGGCTCGGCGAACTGGCCGGACTCGACGGCGTCTCGCCGGCGGGCGTCTGGATCATCGCCAGGCTCGGCGGCCACGGGTGGGTACGGGCCCAGGACCTCGCCGACCGCGGGAAGGTCACGCGGGCGGAGGGCGGGCCGTACACCGCGCAGCTGATCGCCATGGGGCTGGTCAGGCGGTCAGCGGACGGCGAGTCGCTGAGGCTCACGGCCGAGGGCGACCGGGCGTACACGGCCCTGCTCGGGCGGGCCAGGGACGGGCTCAGGGAGCTGGTCGCCGACTGGGGCACGCACCCCGAGCTGCACCAGCTGCTGGACAGGTTGTGCCCGCAGCTGCTCGGCGCGGACGCCGACCGGCCCGGTTAGCTGGTGGCGGCGGGAGCCGCGGCCGGGGAGGGCGTGGCGGCCGGGGTGCTGCTGCTCGTGCTCTCCGCAGGCTTGGCCGCCGTCGTGGTCGACGTGGTCGTCGACGACGAGGAACGGTTGTCGGTGCGGTAGAAGCCCGAGCCCTTGAAGACGATGCCAACGGCCGAGAACACCTTGCGGAGCTGGCCCTCGCAGGAGGGGCACACCGTCAGGGCGTCGTCAGAGAACTTCTGGACGACCTCGAGTGGCTGGCCACAGTCATTGCAGACGTACTGGTACGTGGGCACGCGCTCCTCCTTAGGTTGGCACTCGACCTACGCGACTGCTAATCATAAACACTCCTCGGCAGCGGCTCATTCCATACCGCGCTCGCCGTACCATCCCGCCAGCTTGCCCCTGCGGCTGACCGCGCGCATCCGGCGCTCGACCTGGTCGCGGCAGGAGGCCGTGGTGACCACCAGCAGCTGGTCGTCCGACCTGATCCTGGTGGTGACGGTGGGGACGAAGCTGCGGCCCTCCCTGACGATCAGCGTGACGTTCGCGTCGGCGGGCAGGCGCAGCTCGAAGATCTCCACACCGTGGAGCAGAGAGCCCTGGGGCACCTTGATCTGGAGCAGGTCGGCGTTCAGCTCCTCCAGCGGCGCCGACTCCACGTCGAGGTCGAGCGGCTCGCCCTCGGTGGCGATGCCGAGCAGCCTGGCGACGTACGGCAGGGTCGGACCCTGCACGAGCGTGAACACGATGACGATCACGAAGACCTGGTTGAACAGGTGCTCGGCGTTGCCGACGCCCGCCGCCCAGGGGATCGTGGCCAGAACGATCGGCACCGCGCCGCGCAGTCCCGCCCACGACAGGAAGGCCTGCTCGCGCCAGTCGATGCGGTCGAGGCGGGCGATCCGCACCAGCCACGCGCAGACGACCACCGACACCGGCCTGGCCAGCAGCAGGAGGACCGTTCCCGCGATGAGCGCGGGCACGATGTCCTCGGACATCTCGCTCGGGCTGGCCAGCAGGCCGAGCATCACGAACAGGCCGATCTGCGCCAGCCACGCGAGACCCTCGGCGAACCCGCGGGTGGCGGCCCGGTGCGGCAGCCTGGCGTTGCCCAGGATCAGTGCCGTCAGGTAGACCGCCAGGAAGCCCGAGCCGTGCAGCAGGACGGCGCCGCCGTACGCGACGAAGGTCAGCGCCAGCACCGCGAGGGGGTAGAGGCCCGAGGCGGGCAGCGCGACGCGGCGCAGCGCGTAGGCGCCGGCCGGGCCGAGCAGGCAGGCCACGCCCGCGCCGATGGCCAGCTCCATCACCGCCTCGAGGACGAACTCGCCCAGACTGGGCACCGGCCGCGCCACCTGGCTGAGCAGCACGACGACGATGACCGTCGGGGCGTCGTTGAAGCCCGACTCCGCCTCCAGGATGCCCGCCAGGCGGCTGGGCAGCGGGAGCCTGCGCAGCACGGAGAAGACCGCCGCCGCGTCGGTGGAGGCCAGCACGCCGCCGAGGATGAGCGCGGTGCGCCAGTCGGCCCCCAGCAGTCCTTGGACGGCCAGCGCCACGACCACGATGCTGACCGCCACCCCGACGGTGGCCAGCGCGAGCGCGGTGGGCACCGATCGGCGGACATGGCTCCACGTCGTGGTCAGACCACCCTCGGCCAGGATCAGCGCCAGCGCGCCGAGGCCGATCTGCTGGGCGAGCATGGGGTCGTCGAAGGGGATCCCGAAGCCGCTCTCGCCGAGCAGGAGCCCGAACCCGAGGAAGAGCAGGAGGCTGGGCAGGCCGCTGCGGTGGGCGACCCGTACCGAGGCGATGGCCGCGATGACGACGGCTGCTCCCAGAAGAAGCCAGACGTCGAGTTTCATCCGGCCCCCTCTCCTGTCCTGAGGGCTATTGTCGCGTACTTGCCGAGCTAGTCCGCCCTGACTGGTCCTGCCTGGTTACGCCGGTTTCTGGACGTTCGTCAGGCCACTCGGCTGCATCACCCACTTGACGCGCTGGTCGTGCGGCTCGGCCGGGACGCCGCTGATCAACTCGCCGTCGTGGAGGAGCGCGACCGTCGGTACGTTCGGCCCGACCCTGGCCAGCGCGCGGTCGTAGGAGCCGCCGCCGCGGCCGAGCCGTACCCCCGAGTCCTTGTCGACGGCCAGCGCGGGGACGATGACGAGCGCGGCGGTGCGGACGGCGTCGACGCCTCTGCGCGTGTCGACCGGCTCCATGATCCCGAAGCGCCCGGGGGCCAGCGTGTCAGGGCCGTCGTAGACCGCCCAGTCGAGGTCGTTGTCGTCGCGCAGCACCGGCAGCATGACCGTCGCGCCGTGCTTCCACAGCGCGAACACCAGCCCGTGCGTGTCCGGTTCGGTGCCGATCGACCAGTAGCACGCCACCAGGCCGGCCATCTGCACCCACGGCTGGTCGAGCAGTGTTTCGCGGATCGTGCGGGCGTCGTCTCGCCGTTTCTGCTCGGTAATGGCGGCACGCTGCTCGGTCAGCCGGCGGCGCAGCTTCAGCTTGTCCACAGATACCTCCAGTAGGGTCCCCTGTATGGCTGACTTCGACCCAGTGACGAAAGCCGTCGTGCCTGCCGCGGGCATGGGCACCCGGTTCCTTCCGGCGACCAAGGCAACTCCCAAGGAGATGCTGCCGATCGTCGACAAGCCCGCGA
Source organism: Nonomuraea sp. NPDC004354 (assembly GCF_053602555.1). Classification (NCBI taxonomy): domain Bacteria; kingdom Bacillati; phylum Actinomycetota; class Actinomycetes; order Streptosporangiales; family Streptosporangiaceae; genus Nonomuraea; species Nonomuraea sp. NPDC004354. The sequence continues at coordinate 28,526 of NZ_JBSGDV010000030.1, forward strand.
TCCAGTATGTCGTCGAAGAGGCCGCTTCCGCCGGACTGCTCGACGTGCTGATGGTGACCGGCAAGAACAAGCGTTCCATCGAGGACCACTTCGACCGCGCCTTCGAGCTGGAAGGTGCCCTCGAGGCCAAGGGCGACGAGGAGCGGCTGTCCCAGGTCCTCGAGCCCGCCTCGCTGGCGACCCTCCACTACGTACGGCAGGGCGAGCCCAGGGGCCTCGGGCACGCGGTGCTCTGCGCCAAGCAGCACGTCGGCGACCACCCGTTCGCGTGCCTGCTCGGCGACGACCTGATCGACTACCGTGACGAGCTGCTCAAGCGCATGATCGAGGTGCGCGGCACCTACGGCGGCAGCGTCATCGCGCTGATGGAGGTGCCGAAGGAGCAGGTCTCCCTGTACGGCGTGGCCACCATCGAGGCCACCTCCGAGGACGACGTCGTCCGCGTCACCGACCTGGTGGAGAAGCCTCCGGTGGAGGAGGCGCCGTCCAACTGGGCGGTCATCGGGCGCTACGTGATCGACCCGGCGGTCTTCGAGGTGCTGGAGAACACCCCGCCAGGCCGCGGCGGCGAGATCCAGCTCACCGACGCGCTGCGCACGCTCGCGGGCCGCGGCGGCGAGGAGGGTGGTCCCGTCCACGGCGTGCTGTTCCGCGGCCGCCGCTACGACACCGGTGACAAGCTCGACTACCTGCGCACCGTCGTGAAGTTCGCGGCCGATCGCGAGGATCTCGCCCCGGAGTTTGTACCGTGGCTGCGTGAGTTCCTCGATGAAATCGGTTGACGCGCACCTGGCCGACATCCTCGCCACGGTGCGCACGCTGGCCCCGCTCGAGGTCGAGCTCGAGCGGGCGCTCGGCACCACGCTGGCGGAGGAGATCTCCTCGCCGGTGCCGCTGCCGCCGTTCGACAACTCCGCCATGGACGGCTACGCCGTCAGGTTCGTCGACGTCGCCGACGCGCCGGTGACGCTTCCCGTCATCGACGACGTCGCGGCGGGCTCGGCGGAGCTCAGGGCGATCGGGCAGGGGCACGCCGTCCGCATCATGACGGGCGCGCCGCTGCCCGCCGGCGCCGACGCGGTCGTGCCCGTGGAGTGGACCGACGGCGGCACCGCCACCGTGCGCGTCGACCGCCCCGTAGCCAAGGGCCATGCCATACGGCGGGCGGGCGAGGACGTGCAGGCCGGCCAGGTCGTGCTGAAGCCCGGCACCCGCATCGGCGCCGCGCAGCTCGGCATCATCGCCGGCACCGGCCGCCGCAGGGTGCTGGTGCGCCCGCGCCCGCGCGTCGTCGTGCTGTCCACCGGCGCCGAGCTGGTCGAGCCCGGCGCCCCGCTCGGCCCCGGCCAGATCTGGGACTCCAACAGTTTCACGCTCACCGCGGCCGTCCGCGAGGCGGGCGGCGACGGCTTCCGCGCGGGCACGGTGTCCGACGACCCTGCCGCCTTCCTCGACCAGCTCGACGCGCAGCTGGTGCGCGCCGACGTGGTCATCACCAGCGGCGGGGTGTCCATGGGCGCCTACGAGCCGGTCAAGGAGGCGCTCAGCCCGCTCGGCACGGTCCGCTTCGAACGCGTGGCGATGCAGCCCGGCATGCCGCAGGGCTTCGGCGTGGTCGGCGACGACCAGGTGCCGATCTTCACGCTGCCGGGCAACCCGGTGTCGTCCTACGTGTCGTTCATGATCTTCGTACGGCCCGCGCTGCGGAAGATGAGCGGGCTGCCCGCCGGACCCTCGCCCGTCCACACCGCCCAGACGCTGGCCCCGCTCAGGTCGCCCGCGGGCAAGCGGTCGTTCCTGCGGGGCGTGCTGTCCGACGACGGCACGGTGGTGACGCCCGTCCACGGGCAGGGTTCACACCAGCTGGCGGCGCTCGCGTCGGCGAACTGCCTGATCGTGGTGCCGGAACAGGTGACCGATCTGCCCTCAGGGGCCGCAGTACAGGTGATTCGGATATGAGTGGATTCACACACCTCGACCCCACGGGCGCGGCGCGCATGGTCGACGTCGCCGGCAAGGACGTCTCCGTCCGGACGGCCACGGCCACCGGACGGGTCGTGCTCTCCGGCGAGGTCGTCGCGCTGCTGCGCTCCGGCGAGGTGCCCAAGGGCGACGCGCTCGGCGTGGCGCGCATCGCGGGGATCATGGGGGCCAAGCGCACCCCCGACCTGATCCCTCTCTGCCACCCGATCGCCGTCCACGGCGTGTCGGTCACGCTCGACGTGGTCGACGCGGGAGTGGACATCACCGCCGTGGTCAAGACCGCCGACCGCACCGGGGTCGAGATGGAGGCGCTGACCGCGGTGACCGTCGCCGCGCTGGCGCTCATCGACATGGTCAAGGCCGTGGACCCGGCCGCGGTGATCACCGACGTGCGGGTGGAGGAGAAGACGGGCGGCAAGACCGGGGTATGGAGACGCCCTTGATCCGCGCGCTGGTCATCACCGTGTCGAACCGCGCCTCGGCAGGGGTCTACGAGGACAAGTCGGGGCCGCTGCTGGCGTCGCTCCTGGCGGCGGAGGGGTGTGAGGTGTCCGGCCCCGTCGTGGTCCCCGACGGCCCGCCCGTCGAGGAGGCGCTCAGGGCCGGCGTGGCCGAGGGGTACGCGGTCGTCGTCACCACCGGCGGCACCGGGCTGACCCCCCAGGACCTGACACCCGAGATGACGGCCAAGGTCATCACCCGCGAGATCCCCGGCATCGCCGAGGCGATCCGGCAGGCGAACAGGGAGCGGGTGCCGACGTCGGTGCTGTCGCGCGGGCTGGCGGGGCAGGCGGGCGACACGTTGATCGTGAACCTGCCGGGGTCGTCGGGCGGGGTGCGGGACGGCGTCGCCGTCCTGGCACCGATCCTGCGGCACGCGGTCGACCAGATCCACGGCGGCGACCACCCCCGCTGACGCGCCGGCTCGGCTCGTTCTCCCTTGCCTTTCTCGGCACGTCCGGCGCTCCTCAGCCAGCCTCCGGCGGCTACTCTCCGTAGCGGGAAGGCGGCCTCGGTGGGAGAGCCGCCTCCTTCCGTCATGGTGGTCGCCATGGTGGTCGCCTCCCCGGACCGCATCGCCGAACGGCACGCCACCACCGCTCTCCCGTCGGTGACGTCCGAGGCGCCTGGAGAGGATTTGCGGCGCCCGGGACGAGCCTGGGGGCGTCCGGAGAGAAGCTCCGCGCCTGGAGAGGAGCTCTGCGGCGCCCGGGGCGAGCCCCGTGGCGTCCGGGGAGGAGCCCCGCGCCTGGAGACGAGCCCCGCAGCGTCCGGGGAGGAGCTTTGTGGCGTCTGGGACGAGCCCCGTGCCTGGAGGGGAGCCCCGCGGCGCCTGGAGGCGAGCCCCCGGGACAGCGTTCCCCGCGGACCAGGGGGATCCATGGCGGCTTCGCCGTGTTCCGGGGGATGATGAGTGACGTGGATCGACTTCGTGGCTGGCCGGCGACCCTGACCGAGGGGCCCGTGGGACTACGTCCCCTCCGCCTGGCGGACGTCCGCGTGTGGCGCGACACCCGCCTGCGCAACGCCGACTGGCTGCGTCCCTGGGAGCCGAGCAACCCCGAAACGCCCCTGTTCAGGACCGGCCTGGGGCCGTACCTCTCGATGGTCGCCACCCTGCGCAGAGAGGCCCGCCAGGGGCTCGCCATGCCGTGGGTCGTCACCTACGAGGGCAGGTTCGCAGGTCAGCTCACCGTCGGCGCCATCGTGTGGGGCTCGGCCCGGACCGCTCAGGTCGGCTACTGGATCGACGGCGCGCTCGCCGGACGTGGCATCACCCCCACCGCGCTGGCCATGGCCGTCGACCACTGCTTCTTCACCAGCGGCCTCCACAGACTCGAGGCGAACATCCGTCCCGAAAATCACGCCAGCCGCAGAGTGGTTGAGAAGCTCGGGTTCAGGGAAGAAGGCATTCGTAGGCGTCAGCTCCACATCGACGGGGCCTGGCGCGACCACATTTGTTACGCGCTGACCGTGGAAGACGTGCCCCGCGGGCTGCTCGTGCAGTGGCGTCGCGCGGGGTCGTCGCATGAAGAGGTTTGACGATCTCGCGACACACCGCACCGAATACTCGTCAATTAGTGACACGCGGTCTTACGGTGCGTGACGTGAGCACATCGAAGACGCCGAGAACACGCACGCGTCTTCGTGCTGCCCGCAGGACCGTTCCCGGGGGGTCCACGACGCTTGGTACGGCCTTTCCTGGCGCTCGGAGGTGGCCGTGAGCAGCGTGTTGCTGTACCTCGCCATCGTGGTGATGTGGCTGTGCGTGCTCGTGCCGATGTGGTTGCGCAGAGACCGGAGCAACCTGGCCGAGCTCGAGGAGTTCTACGCGGCCGAGATCACCGGACCTGTCCCGACCATGGCCGCCTCCTCCCCTGTGGAGTCGCAGGACTCCGAGCCCGTCGAGCCGTACGACACGATCAGCGACCTCACGCAGCCGCCGGTCGACCTGCGTCACCTGCGCGCCCGCCGTCGAGCGATCATCGTAGCGCGCCGCAGGAGGATGCTGTTCTTCTCGATCCTTCTGGTGCTCGCCTCCGTGGTGACCGCCGCCGTCCAGGTCATCCCCTGGTGGGGGGTGGCGCCCGCGGGCGTCCTGCTCGCTTCCTACCTCACCGTGCTGCGCATCGCCACCCGCATCGACAGGGAACGCCGCCTCCGCGCCGCCGAGGCCCGTGCCGCCCACCTGCGCCGCCAGCGCGAACGGCGCCGCGCCGAGACCCTGGCCGCCGAGCAGGCCGAGGCCGAGATCATCGAGTTCCGGCAGCCCGACGTGCTCTTCGACCAGTACGCGGACCCGCCTCGCCGCGCGGTGGGCGACTGAGGCGGGCACGCGCGGCGCGTGGTTGGCGCGAGGACCCTTGGAAGTTTGCTAATCTAGTCGAGGTCCTTGGGGATGTAGCGCAGTCCGGTAGCGCACTTCGTTCGCATCGAAGGGGTCAGGGGTTCGAATCCCCTCATCTCCACCAGGAAGATGCAGGTGAGAAGGGTCCTCGGAGTAATCCGGGGGCCCTTTTCTCATGTCTGAAAGTCGATGGGAGCCAATCGGGGAGCCATCTCACTCGGATTCTCTACCCGTGTCGGCTGTCGCCGAAGATCGTGTTCATCGTGTGGGCACCCTTGGTGATCACTGGCCTGAGCTGGTGCGGGTACACGGTTTCCGTGTCGTTGGTGCCCGCGTGCTCGACGAGATCGGCGATGGTCTCGATGGGTACGCCCTGGCGGACTTGAGCACGGCTTCTGCCTGTTGCCGCGTGAGTGCCTTGCTGGGGCGTCCGCCCGTGCCCGTGCCCGTGGGCGTGGTGACCGGCTCGGCAACGTCCCTGAGCGCCATGTCACGTGTTTGAGCTTGCCGGATGGCTTTCTTGAGCACGCTGTGGGTCTCTCACAGGGTGGTGGTGGCCAGCTTGCCGGCGAGCTGGTCGAGCCGCTCATCCACGTGATCGGCACATAGCTGCTGGAGTTTGATCTTCTCCAGCCCTTGGATGACGTGCGTCCCGGCGAGGACGCGTAGCTTGCCGGAGATCACTGCTCCGCTGGCCGTGATGATCCTCCATGGCGGCAACGCGCTCAGATCGGCTACCGGATGTGGAGTGGTCTACTCTCCCAGGATGACGGAGACACCTGAACATCTGGCCCTACCCATCGCCTTGGCCGAGGTGGCCAAGGTGGGCTTCGAGTGGACGTGGGACGAAGAAACCGACGAGGCTCACGGTTGTGATTTCGAGCTATACGAACGACTCGAGGCGCCGGAGAGGACCGCGTGGTGGTTTCGCCTGTGGACCGGTAACGATGAGGTCGACGGCAGCGAATTCCGCTTCTTCGGCACTACTGGGGCGGGCGACTATGTCGGTTTCTGGCTGGTTCGGCCTGCTATGTCAATCACCGAGCAGCCTGTCGTCTACCTCGGTTCTGAGGGTGAATGCGGCGTGATAGCTCGCGATCTCGGTGATCTGCTCCGGTTGTTCGCGGACGGCTTGGGCCCGGCAGAGGCATTCACCGACCCAGGTCGTGAGACGCAGCCGAACGAGGCATTCCAGGCGATCGCGGAGCGGTACGCGCCGGGGAGGCGCCGTTCCGCGGCGGAGATCGTGGCGGGGGCACGAGAGGAGTTCCCGGGCTTCTCGGAGTTCATCGACGCGATGTGCCGGTGAGTGAAGTCCGCGTCGTGGGCGCACGCAGATGCCGTGTACGTCAATGAGCGCATGACCCGCAAAGCTCCCCGGCATGCCGAAGCCGAACGCAAGGATCAGGCCCTCCTGGAGGCCGCGAAGAAGGTCCTGGCCGTGGACGGGGCGCACGCGCCGGTGGCAGCGATCGCGACCTGCGCCGGAGTCGGCATCGCCAGGTTTCCCGAGGCCTTGGGATTGTCGGAGACCTCGGCCAGAGTCGATCCATATCGGTAGCGACGGCCGCGCGAGCGCTGACGGTGTACGAGTCGTGGCGACGGTTAAGTCCGAAACGTGCCAGTGCCCGCTGCTTCATCCCTGCTTGGCTGGGTGCCTGCACGCCACGCGCACCTGCCTGAACGGGAATCATGTCCACCACCACGCTCGCCCGGCCCCGCTCGCCCCTCATCAACTGGCTCGCGGTCACCTCGCTCATGCTGGGCATCTTCGCCATCGTCACCAGCGAAATCCTGCCCATCGGCCTGCTGACCGCCATCGGCGCCGACTTCGGCATCTCCGCCGGCACCACAGGGCTGACCATGACTCTGCCCGGCATCGTCGCCGCGGTCGCCGCACCCACCGTCACACTGACCACCGCGCGCCTGGACCGCCGCGCGATGCTGTGCGTCCTCATGGCGGTGCTCGCCGTGGCCGACGTGCTGGCCGCAGTGGCGACCTCCTACTGGGTCATGCTGCTCTCCAGGGTGCTCGTCGGCCTCACCATCGGCGGTTTCTGGTCGATCGGGGCCGGGCTGGCCGGCCGCCTGATGCCGCCACACGCCGTCAGCACCGCCACCGCTGTGATCTTCTCCGCCGTGCCACTGGGCTCCGTGCTCGGCGTACCGGCCGGCACCTTCATCGGCAACCTCGCCGGCTGGCGAACCGCCTTCCTGGTCCTGGCCGTGCTGGCCATCCTGGTCCTGGCCGCCCTGCTGATACTGCTGCCGCCACTGCCCGCCCACCAGGTCACCAGCCTTCGCGTCCTGCTCGACCTGCTGCGCACCCGGGGCGCCGCCATCGCTCTGCTGGCCACCGTCCTCATCGTCTTGGCCCACTTCGGCACCTACACCTACGTCACGCCCTTCCTCCAGGACGTCACCGGCCTGCCTCCCACAGCCGTCAGCGCCGTCCTGCTGGCGTACGGCATCGCCGGAATCATCGGCAACTTCCTGGCCGGCAAGGCCACCGCCACACGCCTGCGAGCCGCTTTCGCAACCTGCGGCTGCCTGATCGCGGCCACCACCCTGCTGCTGCCCTCGGTAGGTGGCACGACCGTCGGCGCCGTGGTGTTGCTCGTGATCTGGGGTCTGGCCTACGGAGGCGTGCCCGTCTGCTCGCAGGCATCGTTCATCACCGCCGCCCCTCACACGCCCGAAGCCGCCACGGTCGTCTTCACCTCCTCCTTCCAGGCGACCTTCGCCCTCGGCGCGTTCCTCGGCGGCCGCGTCGTCGACGCCTTCTCGGTCTCCACCGTGATGATCTGCGGCGGGCTGACCGCTCTGCTCATGGCGGTATCCCTGTGGTCACTCACCAAATCTCGCTGAGCCGGCGCCCTGCATCCCCGCAGCCGACAGGAGCCGCAGCCAAGCCGTCCAAACGGCTGGGCCCGGGAAGCGGTCTTCAGAGCCTTGCTTCCGTAGGTTCAGGCTGACTCGTGAACACCCCGCCCAGGTTCCGGAGCCTCTTTCGATGTCTTGGGGCCATCTCACGTGGACTCGACCCGGAGGTTGTCGCCGAAGACGGTGATCATGGCCTGAGCTGGCCGTGCCCTTGTCGGGATCGAGTGCCACGGTGACCCGCCGTACGCAGGTCGCGTTCGCTGATCGCGGCGTCGATCCCGTTGCGGTGCAGCGTGGGCGGGTCGGCTCAATCCCCGAGGCGTGCCAGGCGACGTGATCTTGTTACCGGTGGAAGCGTGGCGGCGGCGACGGAGCGGGCTGTAAGCTGTTCCGACGTTTGCGATCTACCTTTTGAAAGCCGCGTTGTTTCCGGCTTGGCGCCGCATCTTGATTTAATTCCGGGGAGAAAGTCGTGGCCTCATCGGAGGTGCTGTACGCGCACAGCGCGATCAAGCAGAAGGCCGGGACCGTATGCGATACCGCAGACGATATCCGGATCGCCCGTCGCGATTGGAAACAGGCGCTCGAGTCACCTGAGGATGAATTCAAGCTCACCGATCCGACCGCAGCCGTGGTTGCCGTTCGGGATGCCTGGGAGAAAGAATTCGAAGTTTATCGCGAGGTGCTCGAACAGTGGTGCCTGGCAACCCGCGCATCAGCCGAAGGGTTCAAGTCGGTTGATGACTATGTCGCCGCCAAGAATCGGCGCGTCGCGGACGGCCGTACGTGACCTCGGACGACTACCTCCAGGCGACTACCGCGATCAACCGGCTCAAGCAGGTCGGCACCTTCCTCGCGACGGTTTCCAACCCGGCCCTCATGATCGGCGAGATCGTCAGCAGTATTTACACGTTGGCCTCGATATTTCGGGACGTCCCCGGGGATCCGGATGGCATCGACGACCTCGGCAAAGCCTTCCGCAATATGGCGACCACGCTCAACACCGCCAACACTGATATCGACCACACAAAGTCTTCCGTCCCTTCAGTATGGACGGGCGACACCGCCACGGAGGCGCTTGCCGCGCTCAAAGCGACCGACGATCTGCTGCAGCAGGCCACGCCGGCCATGCGCAAGGCGGCCACGTTGCTGGAGGAGTACGCCGACGAGGTTCGCCGGTTGAAACGGGAGCTGGGCCATCATCGGCAACACCTGGCTGAAGCAGTGGGCCAGCTCAACAGCACTCTGGACATCCTGCGCAATATCTGGGACACCGTATGGCCGTTCGACCATGACGGCGGCATCATCGATGAGATCCGCAAGGCGATCAGGGCCATTGACGGCGCCATCGAGGTTTTCGAACAACTTCAGACCGCGTCCGACACACTGCGGCGCGGGCTGCGGGACGTGCAGGGCAAGGCGCGCGCCGGTGCCGTCCGGTCACACCACGTGGACGCCTTCGATGCGGTCCTCCTGGCCAACGCGGGGATCGCCGGCACCACAGGGGAAGAAGACGGCATCCTGAGCACGGCACAGCTGGCCCGGGCGGCGTCCAAGATGGACGCCTTGTCGGAAGCGGAGCGGGCCCGCATGCAGCAGCTTCTGGAAAGCGCGGGCTCCGAGGCGGAGCGGGCCTATCTGATGAAGGCGCTCGCAGCCGGGCACGCGATCGATGACATCGGCAACTTCGCCAGGGCCATTCACGGCAAGAGTGAAACCTGGCTACGCGATCACCTCAGCCTGGTCAACCCGGGCAGCAGCGGGACGGTCCTCGTCAACGGAGTCGAGCTGGAGCAGCAGAATCAGACGACCTGCGGCTCGACCTCGATCATGGTGGCCCGAGCGATGAACGACCCGTTGTACGCGCTGGGCCTGACCACGGATGAGAAGGGCAACTCGCTGTCAGGGACCGACCTGCGGGAGAAGTTCGCCAACGAGCAGAACCGCATCCACGATGCCACCAACACCCTGTGGCCACAGAGCCTGGGCACCAGCCCATGGGGACTGTCCGACGAGATGAACAAGCACGCGGACTCCTTCGGCACCGACTATGACTGGCGGATCGTCGATGACACCTCTGCCGGGTCGGTCAACCCCGCCCTCAACGACGCCGTCGGTGCGGTGGACGCCGGCCACACGGTGCCGGTCCTCATCGGAGACTCCTATCCTGCCCACTATGTGCTGCTCGTCGGGCACCAGGGCAATGACTTGATCTTCTATGACCCGAGCGGGCAAATGGTCCGCGTCAGTGAGGACGATTTCCGCAACGGCAACGTCTCGGCGCTGGGATACAAACACGTACAGGGCGTGGTGGCCCCCAAATGACCAGGCGACTCCTCCTGGTGCCGATCTGCGTGCTGCTGAGCGGGTGTATGGCCCCGAGCGCCACCACGCAAACCGATCAGGATCGCATCACGGTCATGCGGTCACAGCCCTTTGCCGGTGAAGCCATCAGCAAGCCGTCAACCAGGGTCGCCTTCCAGAACTCGGACCGGCTCCGCGCAACCCGCGGCCAGGTGGCCGTGGTCCTGACCGATCAGGCCACGGGGGCTCCGGCTGAAGACGCGCGGCAGTGGGCCGTGAAAGGCATGCGAAAACTGCGTGACAGCGGCTGGACGGTCTACGCCACGGCCTGTCTGCCACCTCGTAAGTCCGATGACCCCGACCCGCCTCAGGATGGCGTCTGGGACGCGTGGTCATTCGTCGCCTACGCGTACAAGATTGTCGATGGGGTGTCCTATTTCGCCAGCGCAGGCGGGGTCGGGCAATTGCCGGGCAAGGTCAAGATGTCCATCGAAATGCGCGCACCGAGCTCGCGTGAGCCGGTGTCGGATCTGTTCCCCGACCGGCCGCCGCCACTACCGGTAGGGACGAGTTGCGTGGAAACCGGTGGTCTGCCGGCCAAGAAGGTCACCAACGGCCGCATGGTGGTCATGGGCGAGAGTGGTCCCGACCAGGCCGGCAAGGGAGCGCGGAACGACAACGTGCGCTAGTGTCCGGCGCCTGCCATTTGTTGAAGATATTAGGGAAGTCGGGCCGCGATAGCCCGCTGTCCTGACGGGGCGCTCGCCGGCGTCTGCAAGGGCTCTGGTGCCGTCGACGTGCCTCCCGCCCGGGCCGTCGATGGTCAGCGACGGTGTGGGCTCATGATCACAGGTTCCCGGTTCGTCCATGAGGACGGTCGGTGTGCGCCCTCGAGCCTGGCACGAGCAGGCCAGACAGCGAGGAAGTATCGGTCGAAGAGACGCCGTCCTCCTTCTATGAGAATGACCTTGTGAGGTACTTCAGGCGTCCATGGGATGAAGGTCGTGGGGACGAGTACGCCAGCTGGGGGACGTCGACGTTCTATCTGGCCGTTGACGACACCGGAACCGCGCATCAGCAGGTCGAGGTGTACGCCAACGGAGTGGTCCTCGCGTATGACGAGCAGCATGCTGAGGATCGGTACGGAGGATTGACTTACGCGGATCTCGATCTGGAGGAGTTCTCGCCTTTCGAGATCACACGGCAGGAGTTCTTCGATGCTCTGGCTGAGATTGAGCCCATCAACCGTCACCACTTAGGCGACGATGGTATGTGTCCCAGAAACCGATCTGGTGCCCCGCCTCCCGTCTGAGGCGGGATGTGTTCCCGCAGGCGAGAAGCAGATGGACGAACCTGCACCAGATCCGCACAGATGCTGCGCATCGCTCGCATACGTGTCTGCTTCGATGGCGCCGTGACAGAGCGGAGGACACCTGTAGCGGGCGACATCTACTGGACGTTCGGCTGCGGGCTGTCGGCGATCACCGCAATGGCGTGCGGCACGATCGGGACCTTCTTCGACATACACCTGGTGACTCGCGCGCAGATCTACTGTCTGGGCGACCTGAGCGCGGGAGAGAAGTTCGCCGGCACCGTATGGGTCTTGAGCCGGATCGTGATCTTCCCGATCGTCTCTGCGCTGTCTGCGCTTGTCGCACTGTCGTTCCATCTGCTGACCCGGCTGCCTTGGCTCGCACGTCGCGCTTGGGTGGGGCCTGTCTTGCTGGCTCTCACCATTGCCGGATCCGTCGCCGGACCGATTGCGATGACTCTGTACGACGTGGCCACCGAAGGCGCCTCAGGCGATTGCGTTATGCCGTGGTGGCCGTCGTGGCTTCCCTCTTGACAGTGGAGGAAGTGCCACAACAGGTTGCCCCAACGCAGCGCACAGAACATCCACATCAGGTTCTGTCCGCGCCGGAGTTCCCTGTGTTACGGCAAGTCGCGGCAGGCAGCGCCGCCGGCCGTTCTGAGCGGGTCGCGCAGCGGCGGTGGGGGTCCTCGTCGGGGTGGTGACACAGGCTCAGCTCTCGAGTTCGGCGAGGTCCTGAGACGTCAGGCGGATTCGGCTCGCGCCCATGTTCTCCTCCAGGTGGTCGAGCGAGCCGGTGCCGGGGATGGCGAGCAGCGCGGGAGAACTCGCCAGCAACCAGGCGATCGCCACCTGCGCCGTGGTCGCCCGGTGGCGGGCCGTGACCCGCTCCATGCGAGCCGGGTCGATCGGGCGAAGGCCGCCGCCGAGCGGGAAGAACGGCACGAAGGCGATCCCGTCCTTCTCGCACTGCGCCAGGAGCCCGGCGTCGCCCCGGTCCTGCACATGGAAGCTGTTCTGCACCGCCGCGACCGGGGCGATCGTCCGCGCCTCGGCGACTTGGACGGCGTCGACGTTGCTGAGGCCCAGGTGCCGGATCAGCCCTTGCTCGCGCAGGTCGGCGAGGACCGCGAACCGGTCGGCGACCGACTCGCCTCCGGGCCCGGTCATGCCGCCCACCCGCAGGTAGACGAGGTCGAGCCGGTCCACGCCGAGAGTGCGCAGGTTGTCCTCCACCAGGCCTCGCAACGCGTCCGGGCCGGCCTGGCCGCCGGGGATCCCGTCGGCGTTGAACAACGGTCCGACCTTCGTCGCGATCACCAGGTCGTCGTCATAGGGCGCGAGCGCCCTCCGGATGAGGTCGTTGGCCGCCACCGCGCCCCTCCGGTAGAACCACGCCGTGTCGATGTGGTTGGCACCCAGGTCGACCGCGCGGCGCAGTACCGCGACGCCCGTCTCCGGATCGCGGACGGGGCCCTGGAACACACCGGTCGGCAGTCGCATGGCGCCGAAACCGAGGCGGCGGACGGCGAGGTCTCCGCCGAGGAGGAACTCTCCAGGTGAAGCGGCTGCATGCATGTCGTTGGTCGTCATGCCGACCAGCCTCCTCCGCCCCGTACGGCGAGCCAACGCGGTGGCAGCAAGCTGCCACCGCGCCGCGACGGCGGTGATAATGAACGGGTGACTGCCGATCAGCTCATCACCGTCCGCGGTGACCTCGAGCTCGTCGCCCGGACCGGTCACCTGTTCGCCGGCATACGGCAGGAGTTCGTGTGCGTGGCCCGTGACCTGGCCACCTGGTCGCAGCCCGCGGCACGGCAGGCCGTCGCGGACCGGATCCGCGCGACCGGCGCTGCCGCTTTCCCGGTGAAGAAGCTTCTCAGCCCGGTGGCTCTCGCCGACGAGGCGGCCAGGCTGCATCTCCGCGAGATCACGGCCAGGGGCGCCCAGGTGCGGATCAGCTCGACGCCTCTTCCGCACGAGACGCTCATCATCGACCGGCGGGTGGCGATCCTCGCCGGTCGTGACGCGCCGGGTCCCAGGGAGTTCACCGTGACCACCTCGCCCGTGCTGGTCGGCGGTGTGCACGCGCTTTTCCAGGCGGCCTGGGAGACCGCCACCGATGTCGACGCCTATCTCGCGGGGGAGGTGCCCCACCTCGACGCCGACGGCTTGGAGGTCCTGCGTTCTCTGGGCGCCGGGCACACCGACGAGGCGGGGGCCAGACGGCTCGGCCTCTCGCTGCGCACCTACCGGAGACGGGTCGCGGAGCTGATGGCGAAGCTCGAGGCCGACTCCCGGTTCCAGGCGGGCCTCCGCGCGGGCGAACTCGGGCTCGGCGGATCGGCGGCGACCGGCTGACGGTGCGCGGCCTGTCCGGATCTTCGGGCGGTGGTCGGCTGGCGGTGTGCGGCCTGTCCGGATCCTCAGGCGGTGCCGGTTCGGGTGGCGGTGACGACCACCGTCGCGTAACGCATCGTGAAGCCGCCCCCCATCGCGTCGATGGCGGCCCCCACGCCCTCCAGCACCTGCGCCAGTTGGTCAGGCGGGAACCGGGTGAGGGCGCCCTGGGTCGGCATCTGGTCCAGCCACTCGTCTCTGGTGTAGGGCTGCTCCCAGTCGAACCGCCACTCTTCGGGCTCGCCGAACCCGCTCACCTGCCGGATGCCGTCGGCGGCCTTGGCGTACAGCGCCTGGTACCCGTCCAGGCCCGGCGCCACCGGGAGCTTGACCGGCGAGTCGGGCATCACCCGCCGGTAGACCGAGACGAAGGCGTCCGTCACGTCGGGCGGCAGCTCGAAGGCGTTCCAGAACGCCGCCAGGCGTCCGCCGGGGCGCAGCACCCGCGCCGCCTTGGCGGCTCCCGCGGCCGCGTCCACCCAGTGCCAGGTCTGCCCGGCGACGACCGCGTCGAAGGTACGGCCGGCGGGCTCCCAGGCTTCGAACGTCGCCACCTCGACCTCGAGGCCGTGGCGCCGGGCGAAGTCGGCCATCCGCGCGTCGGGCTCGACGCCCAGGACGGCGCAGCCGGCCGCCTGGAACTGCCGGGCGTCGATGCCGGTTCCGCAGCCGACGTCGAGAAGGTCGGGCCCGGGGCTGCCGGCGACGATCCGGTCCACCATGGCGTCGGGGTAGTGGGGCCGGGTCCGGTCGTAGCGCTCGGCGTCCACGCCGAACGACTCGGCCACCTGTCGGTGCTGGTGAGGCTCGTGTTCAGGAAGCGGCGCTCCCGCCGAAGGTATAGTGGGCATGCGCCCACCATAGTGGGCACGTGCCCACTCATCAATCCGACGAGGAAAGGAGAGACGCACGATGCCGACAGGGGTGGCCCTCCGCGATCCGCGGGAGCAACTGTTCGACGCCGCCGAGCGCGTCCTGCTCCGCGATGGGCCGAACGCGCTGACCAGCCGCGCGGTCACCACCGAGGCAGGGTGCGCCAAGGGTGTCCTGCACCGGCACTTCCCCGACTTCGACGCCTTCCTCGCCGAGCTCGTGCTCGACCGCATCGCCCGGATCGACGCCCAGGCCGCCGCGCTGCGCGGGTCCGCCGGGACCGGCACCGTCGCCGGCAACCTCACCGACGCGCTCACGGATCTGTTCGAGTCGGTCGCCGTGGCGATCGTCAGCCTCATCACCGCCAGGGACAACCTGCGCACCAGGCTGCGCGAGGCCAGGCCGACCGGCGTTCCCGTACTGGCGGAGGCCACGGCCATGATCGCGTCCTACCTCGTCGCCGAGCGAGAACAGGGCCGCCTCGCGGCGGACGCCGACGTCGACACGCTCGCGCTCACGCTGATCGGGAGCGGGCACCTGCTGTTCGCCGGCCAGTACGGCACGCCGCCGGAGGCAGGCGCCGTCCACAAGGTCGTGACCACGGTCATCGGCGGCGTCGTGCAGGAGAGTGCGGGCTTTTGACCCCGTAAAGAGGAATTCCAGATACTCTGCCGGACGTGCGGCGATTGATCATGTCCCGCGGGGTATGGCTGGCGCTGTTCGCGGCCGTCGTGGCGGCGGGGATCGTGGCGATCGTGCGTTCTCGCCGGCGCCCGCCGGTTCAGCGGGCTGAGGCGGCTCCCGCCACCCCCGTTCCCGCCCCCGCCCCTCCCGTCACCCCCGTTCCCGTCCCCGCCCAGAGCAGCAGGCCTAGGGCACCGTGGCCTCCGGCGCCGGTCCTCGGCACCCCCACCGCCGAGGATCTCCACCGTTACGCCGCCAGACCCTCCGTCCTGGACCACCCCGCGTTCGCGGAGATGGACGACCGGCCGAGGGTGCCGCTGGAGCCCGCCGTCCGACGCCGCCTGACCCGCTGGGGCATCGCCGGGCTGACGCTTCTCGTCCTGGCCGCCGGCACCCAGGCTCTCGAATCGGCCGTCTTCTCCAAGGAACGACCAGAGGAAGAGGCTCGCCAGGTCGCCTCCTTCGTGTCGCAGGACGCGCTGTGCGACAAGACCACCTCGGATGTCGATGCCAGGTGCCTCTTCGCCGCGATCGACGAGCGCCAGGCCGATGAGCGCCAGGTCGTCGAGCGCCAGGTCGTCGAGGGCGTGGAGACGCAGGCGCCGGCGCCGGTGCCGGACTACCAGCCGACGCCCGACGCGGACTGCCGGCCCGGCAGCGCCGGCCCGCGGGTACGGAAGGTCGACGCGAAGGTGGCCCGGGCGGTGAACCGGCAGTGGCGGCGGATCGAGGCCTGGCTGAAGACGAACGCCCCGAAGTCCTATCGCACGCTGGGCAGGCCTGGAAGGGCCGAGGACATCGCGGCGGCGGAGGCGCGGATGGGCTCGCCGTTCCCCGACGACCTGCGGGCCTCGCTCCTCCGGCACGACGGGACGGTCGAGGTGAAGGACGTCTGGGGGTTCGGCTTCCTGGGCAACTGGAGCCTCAGCGTCGAGGAGATGCACGGCACGTGGCAGCAACTGTGCGAGATCGACGGCGAAGACATCCGCGACGGGGGCTTCTCCGATCCGCGAACCGACTGGTGGGACGGGCGCATGCTGCCCATCGGCTCCGACGGGTCGGGGAACCACCTGGTGATCGACTCGGTGGAGCGTGACGTCGGCGACACCGATCACGAGGGCAGCATGACCTTCACGCCCGGAGGGCGCCCGATCCGCTCGTACTACGCCCTCCTGAAGGCCACCGCCGACGCCATGGAGGGCAACGGCTCCATCGGCTACTGGAAACCCAAGGCGGTCGCCGGCGAGCTCGACTGGGAAGTCCTCTGAGGCATGGGAAGGGGTCGTCGGTCACAAGCCGGCGGACCCACGCCTGACCTGCCTTGGAACCCGGCCCGCACGTTGATCGTTCAGGCGGGTGGCTGACACATGCCATCAACCGTCGACAGGGAGAGACAAGCCGTGGTCTTCAAACGGATGCTGGGCGCATTCGGTGTGGGCGCCCCCTCGGTGGACACCGTCCTGACCACTCCGCGCACCCAGCCGGGCGGGACGCTCACCGGCGAGGTACGGCTCAACGGCGGCGACTTCGACGCCGACATCGAGCACATCACCCTTGGCCTGGTCGCCCGGGTCGAGATCGAGTACGGCGAGGGCGAGGGAGCCGGAGTGGGTGAGTTCTCGCGCGCCCAGGTCTCCGGCCCGTTCGTCCTGCGCAAGGGCGAGGAGCGCACCATCGGCTTCAGCATCCCGGTGCCGTGGGAGACGCCGATCAGCGAGATCGGCGGACAGCAGCTGAACGGCATGGCGCTCGGCGTGCGCACCGAGCTGGCCATCGCCAAGGCCGTCGACAAGGGCGACCTGGACATGGTCTCCGTCGAGCCGCTGCCCTCCCAGCTGCGCATCCTCGAGGCGTTCCTCCAGCTCGGCTTCCAGTTCAGGTCGGCGGACCTGGAGGTGGGCCAGATCTACGGCTCCAGCCAGCAGCTGCCGTTCTACCAGGAGATCGAGTTCTACCCGCCGCCCCAGCACGCCGGGATCGTCGGCGAGGTCGAGCTGACCTTCGTCACCAACCCGGGCGGCCTCGAGGTCGTCCTGGAGGCCGACAAGCGGGCCGGCCGCTACTCGGGCGACTCCATCGGCCGCTTCACCATCAGCCACGACGACGCCATGCGCACCGACTGGCCGAGCGAGATCGGCCGCTGGCTTGCCGGCCTCAGCCAGTACGGCGGCCACCACGGCGGTTACGGCCACGAGGGGTACGGCCACGGCGACCACCACGGCGGTTACGGCCACCACCAGCACCACGAGCAGCACGGCGGGCCGGGGTGGGGCGCGGTGGCCGCCGCCGGCGCGGCGGGCGTGGTCGGCGGCCTGGTGGCCGGCGAGGTCATCGAGGAGATCTTCGAAGGTGACGAGGAGGAAGGCGGAGACGGCGACTGGTAGCGCGCCGCAGGGGCGGTCCGGACGACGAGCCTGACGGGCGGGCCGACCGGTAGCCGTCTCCGCGCCGGACTGTGCGCCACTCAGAACACCGGCCGGGCCACGAGTTCGTCTCGTGGCCCGGCCGGCGACGGTGGGACCTACGTGCGGCGCCTGCCGTACGCGCCGGCGGTGAGCGACACCCCGAGTGCGGCCAGCGCCACCTGGATGCCGAGCTCGATCCAGTCGATGCCCGCCGTGTCCGCCACCCCCAGGGTGGCCGCGATGGCGGTGCCGACGAGTGCCGCGACCACACCGATCACGATCGTCAGCCAGATGGGCATCCGCTGCCGCCCCGGTACGACCAGACGCCCCAGGGCGCCGATGACGATACCGATGAGGACACCGGAGATGATGCCGGTGATTTCCACGCTGCGACTCCCGAAGGTCGGCGATCTCTCTCGTTCCGGTCAACGAACGCCCCGCAGGCGTGGTTCCTCGGAGGGTGCGCGTCGAGAGCCGCCGCGGGAACGGGTGGGCTAGCCGACCGGCACGATCTCCACGTAGCCGTTGCTCCAGCCGGTGTACCACTCGAACACCTCTGCCGCGCTCAGCCCGCGCGACGCCATGGTCTGGACGAACATGTCATGGAGCTCCGCGGCGCTCGCGGTGAGCTCGCCGTCACCGGTGAGGTCGATCGTGCCCAGGAGCCGCCCGGTGTGGATCTCTCTGACCTGCAACACTGTCACTCACTCCTGATCGAAGATGGAGGTCGTCGCCGAGGCGTTCTCCGCGATTTTCTCCCATCGCTTCCAGACGCCGGCGAACCAGTCGCCCCGGCCCAGACCCTCGAAGTACGGCCGGACGGACTGGATCTGCCGGCCCAGCCGCACGACGTCGGAACGGCTCAACTCGTTCGGGATGTACTCGAAGCTGCTGACGATGTACCCGGACATGTCTCTCGACACCCAGTGGTCGGCGAACGGGCTGATCGTCACCTCGGCGATGCGGCCCACGTACTGCGGCGGAAGGCCCTCGAACGAGCCCGACATGTCGATGCCCCAAGGCTCCCCGTGCTCGTCGAGGATGATGTTGAGCCGGTTGGCGTCACCGTCGACGGCGAGCACGTGGAGCAGGCCCAGGAGCTTGGCCGCCAGGGTCGTCGGTGCGGGAAGGAAGCCGAGCGCCGTGCCGTCGCCGATGAAGGGCATCACGATCGTGTGGGGATCGAGACGGTAGATGGGCGGCACATTGGCACCGATGGCCTCGCCCAGGACCGACCCCAGCACCTCCGCGTCCGCCTGTCCTGTCCGCTCGACGACTTTGTGCACCCAATGGGACCCGTCGCTGAGGTGGTGCGAGGTCACGCTGCGCGCGGATACGCCGCCGGTCAACCTGTGGCCGTCCTCCTCCGGGCGGAAGCCTTCGAAGGCCCGGGCCAGTTCGGGTGGCAGGGGCCGGTGCCCGGGGTGCGGGGGGATGTTCGACGGTTGCGAACGTCCGACCTGGTCGGGGGGTCGGCTGATCGACTCGTCGATGCGGTTTCTCGGGGTGTGGGCGTCGGGCGCGTGCGGCAACGGTGAGGTGGCGGCCTCGGGTGCGGAACGGGAGTTCCCGCCCTGTGCGGTCGACCGCGCGTAGTCGTCGAGGCTGTAGGCGATGCGCGGGTCGCGGGTCTCGGGTGAGCGTGGGACGGCGGCCTGCGTGGTGGGGGACGGGTGGTTGTCGAGGCTGTAGGCGATGCGCGGGTCGCGGATCTCGGGTGAGCGCGCGCCGCCGGAGCCGTCGCCGGAGGCGTGCCCGACCGGCTGTGGCGCGGCGCGGTCGCCGTCCGCCAGGTGCGTTCCCGCCCCCTGCCGGGACCCGTCGGCGTGCGTCGCCGGGCGGTCCGCGGGTGGATCCAGCGGACGGTTGATCAGGTCGTCGATGCTGCGTCTCGGACCCGTGGCGTTCGGCTCCGGCCGGGCGGGACGCGGCACCTCGTCGGCGCCTGCCCGCCGTGGGGAGAGATCGTTCGGACGTGCCGACGAGTCGTCGGCTCGGCGTCCCTCGACGATTGGCGTCCGGTCGCCGCCCTGACGAGACGGCCCTTCCTGCCTGGCTCCCGTCTCCGGTGCGGCGCGCGTCCCATGGCTCTCGGGGACGCCGCGTCCCGAGGCGGTTTCGGGAACGGCGCGGTGCGGTGGGCCGGCCGGCACGCGCGCGGGTGCCGCAGGAGGGGTTCTCGGCCCCGGCGCGGCCGGTTCGCCCCGGACGGGGGCCGGGAATTCGGGGCGCGTGATGAACGGGGGCGGGGCGATGTCCGCCTGGGCGGTGCGCGTGAAGAGGCCGGGCGTGCCCGTGTGATCCTTGGCCCCGACTCGGGTGGGGGCCTCCGGCGTGGTCTGGGCGAGGCTGGTGATGGCACCGTCGGCAGGCCCGAGGACGCGGCGGGCGGGGCCCGGGGGTGGTCCGCCGTCGGGGTGAACGGCAGGCGGTGCGCCACCCCCTTCGACATGGCCCGGCACGTGCGCCAGCAGATGCTGGCCGTCCGCGCCCAGGGCGGCGGAGGTGCCGCTCTTGAGGATGAGGTCCCAGTCCAGCGGCTTGCCGTCCAGCGTCAGGCTGATCGCCGTGGTGGCCGACCCCGTGATGCCGTACTGCGCCATCTGGCCGGGCATCGTGGTGGTCAAGGCGGCCAGCAGCCTCTCGCCGAAGGCCGCCTCGGCACGGGCCACACCGGCCCGTAACGCCGGGGTGGCCAGCCGTCCCAGCCCGCCGCCCAGCAAGCCGGTCAGCAGTCCGTTGATCGCGCCGTCGCGCAGGCTGACCAGGAGCTGGTTCACGTCGACGTCGTCCCGCCGTCCCCCCAGGACCTGGGAGAGCTGCGTCGCGAAATCCATCCCCCCGCCGAAGACGGCGAAGGCGGCCATCAGCCTGAGTGTGTGCATGGCGATCTGCAGCGCGCTCATGCGCGTGATCTGCAAGAACGGCCGGAGCAGCCATGGTGCCTGCCAGAGCAGCAGCGGCAGCGCGACGATCAGGAAGACCACGATAAGCGTGATCATGCGTTGGGCGTGCTGGATCGTCACTCCGACGGCGTTCAGCGCGATCGCCGCGTCGATCAGTTTCTTGACCAGGTCGGCCTGCCGCCCGCCCACCGTCCGCTGCACGTGCGCCACGAAAGCCTGCTGGGCGTCGCCGTCCCACGCGTCGCCCACCAACCTCGCCGTGGCCGGATCCGCCGCGGCCGTGCCCGCCACCACCCGGTGCGCCGTGGCGACGCAGGCGTCAGCCATCCGGAAGCACCGCTGCGGATCGCCCTCCGGCCAGGCCATCCCGGTGACCCAGTCCACATACGGCCGCAGGAACTCCGGCACCACGCACCCGTCGAACCCCATGATCGACCGCCGTCAGCGCCTGTCGGTGCCGATCACACGTTCCGCCGGTTGGCCTGCTCGGTGACCTCGTAGACGTCGGCGTTCACGCGCAGGCCGGTGCCGGTGTAGGTGAGCTCGTCAAGATAGGCGTCGAACGCCGCGAAGATCTCTTCCTCGATCCGGGGGAGGTGCTTGGCCAGCTCCGCCCCGTACTGATCGCTGCCGAGTGCCGTCCTGTCCCTGTCGAAGGCCTTGCGCAGGGCCTCCTTGGCGTCGGCCACCTCGATGTGCCGGTCGCCGAACACGGCGCTCTCGCGCCGGATCGTCTGCCAGTCGGCGGAGTAACCTTGCCGGTTCATGCCGAACCGGGGTAAGGCAGCAAGGAGTCGAGGTCCGCGCCCTCGCCGAAGATCTCCTCGTACGGCAGGCCCTCGGGAAGCAGCGGGCCCACCAGTTCCCTCGACCGATCCGCCACGGCGGCCGTCGCGCGCGTGATCTGTTCGGTGATCGCGTTGGCGAGTTCGGTGGGCGACAACCTGCGATAGACCCTCGGGTTCAGCTCGATACGGCGCACCTGCCCACGCGGCCCCACCGTCACCGTGACCATCTCGTCGTCCGACTGAACGGAGACTTCCACCTTGTTGAGCTCGGCGTACGCCTCCTTGATCCGGCGCGCCTGCCGTTCGTACTCCTCGGTGAGCTCGCTGAGCGTCGCGCTGAACTCGTCCACCCCTGACTCACCTCCATCGACGCCATGACGCCTCATCCGCGAGGCGTGCGAGCCTCGTCTCCACAGCCGCCAGGGCGACCTGGCCGAGCGGCAGGTGGAGCGTGTGGCGACCATCTCTGGTCGATGGATCATGAGGGCGCCTGAGCGTAACATGACCGACCCGGCGCGGACGAGGGTCGCGGCGGAGGTCAGGACGCGGCGTCTCCCGGGCGCGGCCGGTTCGAGGCGCCGGGTCCCGTCCCGGTAGGCGGAGGTGAGGCCCCGTCCGACGTATGACCGGTGTTGACCGGCAGGTAGGCCAGGTCGCGGGCCATCGCCCTCGCCTGGCCGGTCACGATCCGGGATCCGGCCAGCGGCCGGCAGGCTGCCGCACTGCGTCCACGACGAGGAGGACCGGATGGTGCCGTCGTCCTGCCCGCCATGGTCGACGACCTGCGTCACGAGCGGGCCCGCACCGGCGAGACGATCGGCCGGCTCCGGGCCTCCCAGCAGGTCGTCGAGGAGATGCTGGACACCGCGTTGAACAGGACCGCCTGAGCGGGATCGGGCTGTCCACGTCGCGCGGCGGCGGCGCGCCCTCAGTACTTCTTGAGCGAGATGGCCGTGGCGGCCTTGTGGATGGGCTCGACCATCTTGGCCGTCATCCGGTCCTTGCCCGGCAGGTAGTGCATCAGCGACAGCATCGTCATCGCGATCCTGACCTGGGCCTTGCTCCGCATCACCATCCGCTTGATGTTGGCGGGCCCGAGCTTCTGGTTGGCCGCGGCGAAGGGCCGCATCTCCCTCTCGTAGGCCGCGAAGCCGGCCTCGTGGTCGCCGCCCGCCGCGGCCAGCTCGCCGGCCAGGACGTAGGCGCCCACCAGTGCCAGGCTGGTGCCCTGGCCGGAGGCGGGGGAGGCACAGTAGGCGGCGTCGCCGACCAGCGCGACCCTGCCGGTGGACCAGCGGTCCATGTGCACCTGGCTGAGGGAGTCGAAGTAGAAGTCGGGCGCGTCGGCCATGCCCTGGAGCAGGCGCGGGACCTCCCAGCCCTCGGCCGCGTAGGCGTCGGCCAGGATCCGCTGCTGCTGGGCGCGGTCGCGGGGGTCGGGCGCGCCCTGCCCGTCCGCGGAGAACAGGAACATCGCCTTCGCGCCGGTGTCCTTGGCGGTGCTGTAGGTCAGCGCGGTACGGCCGGGGCCCACGTAGGTCAGCTCCCACCGGTCGAGGTCGAGGTGGTTGGGCACGCTGAAGATCGAGACGTAGTAGCCCATGTCGCGCACGAACCGCTGCTCGGGGCCGAAGGCCAGCCCGCGCGTGTTGGAGTGCAGCCCGTCGGCGCCGACCACCAGGTCGTACCTGGCCTGCCTGCCGCTGTCGAAGACGACGTCCACGCCGTCGGGGCCCTCGGTCAGGGAGGCGATGGAGTCGCCGAAGCGGTAGTCGACCGTGTCGCGGGTCAGGTCGTACAGCAGCTTGCTGAGGTCGCCGCGGAGGATCTCGGCGTCCTCGTGGACGCGGCCGCCGAACGTGTCGCCGTCCATGGAGGCCACCCGCTTGCCGGCCGCGTTGACGATCGAGCCGCCCTGGACGTCGGTGCGCTCACGGCGGATCTCGTCGAGCAGGCCCATGTGGGCGACCACCTCGAGCGCGGCTCCCCTGATGTCGATCTTGTAGCCGCCCGCGCGGATCTCGGGTGCCCGCTCGACCACGGTGGGGGTGAACCCGTGGCGGTGCAGCCAGTAGGCCAGGGTCGTGCCGGCGATGCTGGCACCCGAGATCAGGACGGTGCGGTTCTTCATGGGAGGCTCCTGGGGGAGAGGGGGGTTCTGCCTGCGCTCCAAACCATACATGCGTCTCACACGCTTGTGCAACACCTCTGTCTTAGACGTGCGTGTGAAAATGCGGGAGCCGATCCCCGCGAGCGTTCTGTCGGGGCGTGCTCGTAAGGTGGCGTCCCATGGAGAACAAGGCCCTCGTCGCCGCAGGCGTCACCGTGCTGCTGTGGGCCTCGGCGTTCGTCTCGATCCGCAGCGCCGGCGCCGAGTACAGCCCCGGAGCCCTCGCCCTGGGGCGGCTGCTGGCCGGGTCGGCGGTGCTGGCGGTGATCTGGCTGGCGCGTGGCGGCGGCGTCCCGCCCCGGGCGGCGTGGCCCGGCATCCTCGGCTCGGGCCTGCTCTGGTTCGGGCTCTACATGGTGGCCCTCAACTGGGGCGAGCAGCTCGTCGACGCGGGCACGGCCGCCATGGTGGTCAACATCGGCCCGATCGTGGTCGCCCTGCTCGGCGGCTGGCTGCTCAAGGAGGGCTTCCCCCGCGCCCTGCTCGCCGGGCTGGCCGTGTCGTTCGTGGGGGCGGCGATCGTCGGGGTGTCGATGTCCGACGGCGGGCGCTCCTCGCTCGGCGGCGTGCTGCTCTGCCTGCTGGCGGCCGTCTCGTACGGCATCGGCGTCGTCTTCCAGAAGCCCGCCCTCCGCCACGCCAGCGCCCTGCAGGTGACGACGTTCGGCTGCTTCGTCGGCGCGGCCGCCTGCCTGCCGTTCGCCTGGCAGCTGGTCGAGGAGGTGTCCACGGCGTCGGTGAGCGCCACGCTCAACGTCGTCTACCTGGGCGTCTTCCCGACCGCCCTCGCGTTCACCACCTGGGCCTACGCGCTGGCCAGGACGACGGCCGGGAAGATGGGCGCCACCACCTACCTCGTGCCCGCGATCGTGGTGCTGATGTCGTGGGCCGCGCTGGGCGAGGTGCCCGGATGGCTGACGCTG
Organism: Nonomuraea sp. NPDC004354; assembly: GCF_053602555.1. Taxonomy (NCBI): domain Bacteria; kingdom Bacillati; phylum Actinomycetota; class Actinomycetes; order Streptosporangiales; family Streptosporangiaceae; genus Nonomuraea; species Nonomuraea sp. NPDC004354. The sequence continues at coordinate 53,005 of NZ_JBSGDV010000030.1, forward strand.
CTCGGCGGCCTGCTCTGCCTGGCGGGGGTGGGTGTCTCGCGCAGCAGGCCCGTGCGGTCAGGCGGCCGGCGGGTGGGCTGACCTAAAGCCGGCCTGCCGGGTCGGCGGGACGAAGGAGATCAGCAGGCAGATCGCGCCGAGCGGGATGAGGTCCTTGCCGGCGACCGGCAGCCCGAAGCCGGGCACGACCCGAAGACGAACGAGTCGCCGCCCAGCGGCCTCCCGCGCCCCCCGCGCTTCCGCGCCTCCCGCGCCTCCCGCGCTTCCGCGCCTCCCGCGCTTCCGCGCCTCCCGCGCTTCCGCCTGTCGTCGGGCGCTGTGCGCGCGGGCGCGGCGGGAGGCGGGGTGTGGGGCGCGGGAGGCGGGCCGCTTCCTTGTCGAGGGGGCGGAAGGGTCGCGGAGGGGATCCGGCACGGACCCCCTGCCCCCGGCGGCGCGCTTAGACGCTCACGTACTTCCGTGGTCGAAGCGCGTGGGCCCGTAGCGCCGCCAGCGCCGCCGACTGTCCGGCGGGCGTCAGCCGTATCGAGCCGTCGAGGGTGACGCCGAGGCCCAGCGCCGTGACGTGGCGCAGGAGCGTCGCCAGCGTGCCGGCGACGTCGTCGGGACGCCAGCCCTCCCCGCCGACCACCTCGGAGACCTTCGCGCAGAGCTCCGCCCACGGCAGCGGGTCGCCCGAGGCGAGCAGGAGCAGAGCCGCCTCGCCCGCCGACACGGTGAGCTCGCTGTCGCTCTGGCCCAGCAGCAGGCCGGTGGCCGCCTCCCACAGGTCGTCGGGCGAGGCGAGCAGGCGGCGTCCCTCGGCGGTGATGACGAGCCTGGTCCCGAAGGGCCGGATGACGCCGAGTGTGTGCTCGGCCAGCTCGCGCAGCGCGATGGCCTCCGGCGAGGGCGGCAGCCGCAGCGGCACGCCCTCCTCCGAGGCGGCCAGCGCCAGCAGTCCCTGCAGCGCGGGCAGCGGCGCGGGCGGTACGGGCGCGTGCAGCCGTACCTCGAACGGCTGGGCCAGCTCGCGGCGGGCGGGCCCGCGGCCGAGCACCCAGCGGTTGAGCCGCTCGCCCTGCACCCGGTGCAGCCAGCTGTCGCCGCCGAGTTCGGGGCGCGGCTCGGTCAGCCAGCGCCGGGTGAGCTCGACCTGGCCGTCGAAGTCGGGGGAGGTCAGCATGGCCAGCTCGAGCGCCGCCGAGCACGCCACGTGCGCGCCCAGTTCCTCGGGCCCCATGATGGTGCTCCACTGCAGCTCGGGCACGTCGGGCGGGAGCACGCCGGTGGCCTTGAGCGCCTGGTGGTAGGCGGCGGTGCCGGCTTCCTCCCCGTCACGCTCGTAGGTGCGCAGGATCTCGGTCGTGGTCGGTGACTCGCACAGCGCGGCGTAGCGGTCGAGACCGCCGAGCCGCAGCAGCCGGCCGAGGGAGACGGCGGTGCTCTCGCGGTCGCCGTCGACCTTGATCGGCAGGGTGAACCAGAGGAATCCACATACGTCGAGCTGAGTGACCGTCTCCAGCGGCTCGCCGCCGGTCAGCCACTCCACCGCGGTCCTGGCCTCGTCGGCCACTTCGGGCTCGGATCGCTCCAACTCCAGGAGAAGGGCGGCCACGTCCGGTGCAGGCATGCCTCGAAGTTTGCCGTATGGACCCCAGCCCTGACGATGACCGAAACCGGTGCGTATCGGGTCGTGCACGGCGCCTACCCTACGAAACCAGTTGCAAGCGGACAGTTCTCTGGATCATATCCACCGTGACCGGAGCAACATGCGGGCATTCCAATCGGCATACGGGATCACCTCGCCCGACAGGACGGGGTAGAGCCACCCGAAGTTGATCAATGCAAGCAACGCGAACGCGCCGATCACCGCGGCGCCGATCATGCGGCGGGACGGCGAGGCGGTCGACGGGCCGATGATCAGCCCCGCGGCCAGCGTGAGCGCGAGCACCATGAACGGGACCATCGGCGCCGCGTAGAACAGGAACATCGTGCGGTTGTCGGCGATCGCCCAGTAGAACCAGGGCAGCCAGCCCATGAGGTAGGCCAGCAGGACCGCCCCCGCTCGCCAGTCGCGGGAGGCGACGTACCACACCACCATGGCGATCAGCGCGGCGAGCCCGCCGTACCAGATGACGGGGGTGCCGACGCCGAGGACCGCCTCCGAGCAGTCCTTGACCCCGCAGATGTTCTGCCTGCCCTCGTAGAAGAAGGCGACGGGGCGCAGCAGCAGCGGCCACGACCACGGCTCGGACTGGTAGGGGTGGGAGGAGTCGAGCTGGCTGTGGAAGCCGAGGACCTGGAAGTGGTAGTCGATCCACGACCCGATCGAGTGGATGACGAAGTGGACCGGGCCCTGCGAGGTCGCCTCGGTCCAGTTGCGGCTGTATCCGGTGGCGTTGGCGAACCAGCCGGCCCACGTGGCGACGTAGGTGACCGCGGGCACCAGCGCCATCGCCATGAGCCCGGAGGGCACGTCCTTCTCCAGCGCCCCCGCGTACGGCGAGCGCAACCCGACCGCCTTGCGCGCCCCCGCGTCCCACACCAGCGACATGATCGCGAAGGCGACGAGGAAGAAGATGCCCGACCATTTGACCGCGCACGCCGCGCCGAGGCAGACTCCGGCCGCCAGCCGCCATGGCCGTACACCCAGGTAGGGGCCCCGGTCGGAGTGTGTGGCGCTCTCGTACCAGTCGACCAGGCGCGAGCGGGCCTTGTCGCGGTCGACCACCAGGCAGGCGAACCCGGCCAGCACCCAGAACATCAGGAAGACGTCGAGCAGCGCGGTGCGTGAGAGCACGAACGTCAGGCCGTCGAGCGCCAGCATCAGGCCGGCGAAGCAGCCGAGCAGCGTGGAGCGGGTCATCCGGCGCGCGACCCTGGCGATGATCAGGATCGACAGCGCGCCGACGAAGGCCGCGGCCGCCCGCCAGCCGAAGGGGTTGAGCCCGAACAGCCACTCGCCCGCCGCGATCATCCACTTGCCGAGGGGCGGGTGGACGACGTAGGAGGCGCACTCGCCGATCTTGTCGGCCGCGCACTGCTTCCACATCTCACCGGTCCGCCCGGCGAGGACCAGCTTGTCGGCGTCCTTGACGGTGACGCGCTCGACTCCCCAGGTGAGCAGGGAGTAGGCGTCCTTCATGTAGTAGGTCTCGTCGAAGACCACGGCCTTGGGCCGAGCGAGGTCGGTGAAGCGGAGCACGGCGCCGAACACGGCCACGACCAGCGGCCCGATCCATCCCCAGAGGACGTTTCCCGGCATGGCCGGGACCAGCCTGTCGCGTAGGGATCGCGCAGGCTCGCCCTCTGCTTTGGAGAAGGCCTGGTGCGAGAAATCGGTCACGGCCATTCGGACATCGTAGGGGCCCCAACGCGGTAGGTACGTAAGAAACACCGCCCATTTGGGGCTGCCTGACACAATGGCCAGGTGAGAGAACAGGGCAGGCTGGTGCTGGCGGGCGCGCCTATCGGTCAGGTCGGCGACGCGTCACCAAGACTACGTGAGGCGCTGGAGAACGCCGACGTGGTCGCCGCCGAGGACACCAGGCGACTGCGCAGGCTGGCCGCCGATCTGGGCGCCGAGATCGGCGGAAGGATCGTCTCCTACTACGACCAGAACGAGGCCGCCCGCGCCACCGAGCTGATGGAGTCGCTGCACGACGGCCGCACGGTGCTGGTGATCACCGACGCGGGGATGCCGGGAGTGTCGGACCCCGGCTACCGCCTGACCAGCATGGCCGTCGAGGCGGGCATCACGGTCACCGCGCTGCCCGGCCCCTCGGCCGTCACCACCGCGCTCGCCGTCTCCGGCCTGCCCAGCGACAGGTTCTGCTTCGAGGGCTTCCCGCCCCGCAAGCCGGGCGAGCGCGCCCGCAGGCTGGCCGCGCTGGCCGGCGAGGAACGCACCATGGTGTTCTTCGAGGCCCCGCACCGCCTGGCGGCGGCGCTGCGGGCGATGGCCGAGGCGTTCGGTCCCGGCCGCAGGGCCGCCGTCTGCCGCGAGCTGACCAAGACCTACGAGGAGGTACGGCGGGGCGGCCTCGCCGAGCTCGCCGATTGGGCCGAGGCGGGGGTGAAGGGTGAGATCACCGTGGTCGTCGCGGGCCACGTCCCCGACGCGGGCCCTGCCGACATCGACGCGCTCGTGGCCGAGGTCGACCGGCGCGCGGCCGAGGGCGTCCAGCGCAAGCAGGCGGTCGTCGAGGTGGCCAAGGAGGCCGGAGTCCCCAAGCGGGAGCTGTACGACGCGGTTCACAGGAGATCGCCGACCGCCTAAGGTGCCAAGGTGGGAAATAGGCGACTAGTTCCCCCCATGCCGGTCGATACGTTATGGGGATGGGTGGGGCCGCTCCTGGTCACCGCCTTCGGGGGATTCCTTCGGTTCTTCCGGCTCGGCGAGCCGCACGCGGTCGTCTTCGACGAGACCTTCTACATCAAGGACGCCTACGCGCTGCTGAAATTCGGCGCGGAACGGCTCGCGCTCGGCACCACCGACGACCCGATCGCCGACCGGATGATCCTCAGGGGCGACCTCGACATCTGGAAGACGTGCCCGACCGTCGCGGAATGCGCCGAGTACGTCGCCCACCCCCCGCTCGGCAAGTGGATGATCGCCGTCGGCGAGTGGCTGTTCGGCATGACCCCGTTCGGCTGGCGCTTCGCCGGCGCGGTGGTGGGCACGCTGTCGATCCTGATCATCGCCAGGGTCGCGCGCCGGATGACCCGCTCCACGCTGCTCGGTTGCCTGGCCGGGCTGATGCTGGCGCTCGACGGCCTGACGTTCGTGCTCTCGCGCACCGCGCTGCTCGACATCTTCCTGATGTTCTGGGTGCTGGCCGGGTTCGCCTGCCTGGTGGTCGACAGGGACGCGGCCAGGCAGCGCCTGTCGGCGTGGTACGCGACCTCCCTGCCCACCGCGTTGGGGCCGTCTCTCGGAATCCGGCCCTGGCGGCTGGCCGCCGGCGCCTGCCTGGGAGCCGCGTGCGCGGTCAAGTGGTCCGGGATCTTCTTCCTCATCGCCTTCGCCGCCATGTCGCTGGTGTGGGACGCGGGCGCGCGGCGGGCGCTCGGGCTGCGGCAGCCGTACAGGGGAGTGGTGCTGCGGGACCTGACCGGCGCGCTCGGGGCGCTCGCGCTGCTGCCCGCCGGGGTCTACCTGCTCAGCTGGACCGGCTGGTTCGCGCGGGCGGAAGGCTGGGGGCGCAACTGGGAGCAGGCCACGACGGCGGGCCCGGTCTTCTTCGTCTTCGACTCGCTGCGCTCGTGGCTCGGCTACCAGCTCCAGGTGCTGGGGTACCACACGGGCCTGTCGAAGGAGCACCCGTACATGTCGGAGCCGTGGCAGTGGCCGCTGTTGCAGCGCCCGGTGTCCTTCTACTATCCGAGCGATCCGGCGCCGACCGGCTGCGGCGCCGACAAGTGCTCCTCGGCGGTGCTGGGCGTCGGCACGCCCGCCCTCTGGTACCTGGCCGCGCTCGCGCTGCTGGCGCTCGTCGCGTGGTACGTCTCCTCGCGCGACTGGCGGGCCGGTGCCGTCCTGCTCGGCTACGGCGCGGGCTGGCTGCCCTGGTTCTACTACGCGATCGCCGACAACCGCACGATGTACCTGTTCTACATGGTCCCCGTCGTGCCGTTCATGGTGCTGGCGCTCGTGCACGTCGCCGGGATCGCGCTGGGCCCGGCGAGCGCGCCGCCGGTCAGGCGGGCCGCAGGAGCGGCGGCCGTCGGCGCCTGCGCGCTCGTCGTGCTGATCAACTTCGGGTGGCTCTACCCGATCCTGTCGGCCGAGACGATCACGTTCGCACAGTGGTGGGCTCGGATGCTGATGCGCTCCTGGGTGTGAGCGCGGAGCGGCGCAGCCCGATCCCGTGCCTGAGCGTGATCGCCGCCGCCAGGCACGCCAGCGGTACGGCGGGCAGCAGGTAGCGGTAGTCGAACTCCGCCGTGGCCGCGGGCGCGAGGATCAGCCCGAACGCCCCGAGCCACGGCAGCAGCACGGGGCCGCCCAGCCTCCGCCACCTGACGACCACGCCCGCCAGGCCGATCAGCAGGATGCCGCCGAGCATGACGCCCTGCAGGTAGAACACCTTCTGGTAGGCGCTCATGATGTCGGCCCACGGCTGCACGATCCTGGTCTCGGCCGGCCCCTGCTCGTACATGTAGGCGTCGGTGTCGGCGAACCCGCCCACCGTGTTCCACCTCGGCAGCCGCTGCGGCCGGCCGTTCGCGTCGAGGTCGTAATAGGGGCGGAACTGGTACATGTTGAAGGTCTTCGAGTCGGGGAAGCGCGGCCTGCCCCAGGTGAAGGCCCGCATGAAATCGCGTGCCACGACCGCGAGGTAGTCGCCCGGCTGAGACAGGATCGCCCGTTTGGCGAACTCGGTGGCCAGCTCGTTCTTGAAGCCGTCGAACTTCTTGCCCGGCAGCCGGTGCAGCACCTCGTTGCCCGAGCCGTCCTTGCCGCTGCCCGTGCCCCACAGGTACCACTGCGCGTACGGCATCCGCTCGCTGACCGGCTCCTCGATGCACATGAGGGCCAGCGGCAGCTCGCGCGGCAGGTCCAGCTTCATCTTGGTGCAGTCGGCGAAGATCGACGTCCGCATGTACAGGATGAGGCCGTCGCTGTTGGTCATCGCGAACTTGCCGAAGGCGGTGTAGAACCACGTCATGTAGGCCACGACGGGGATCGCGCAGGCCGTGACCATCGCCACGACCGGCTTCCACCCGCTGCGCTTGACCAGCATGTAGACGACGACCAGGCCGAGGATCGGCAGGCCGATCGAGCGGGTCAGCGCCGTGAGGGCGAGCAGGAACCCGACGACCGCGCCGACCTTCCACGACATGCGCCGATGCCAGAGGACCAGCGTGATGACGCCCACGACCAGCAGCGTGAACATCGTGTCGGACATCACCAGCTGCTCGAGCTGGATCTGGTAGGCGTCGAACAGCACGGGGACGGCGGCCAGCGTCGCGCCCCACTTGGGCAGCGCGAACTTCCTGCGCAGCAACACGTAGATCAGCACGCCCGTGGCCAGGCCCATGAGGTGCTGGGTGAAGATCACCACGGAGAAGCTGTGGAACGGCCGCAGCAGCATCAGCCAGAAGCTGTAGCCGTCCGGCCGGACCGCGCTCGGCCTCGGGTGCAACGCCACCGAGACGTACTCGTAGGAGTCGTTGAACCACATGGCGGGGCCGTAGCCGAGCATCGCGAAGAGCCGCAGCAACGCGCCCAGCGCGAAGGCGGTGACGAACACGCGGTGTCTGCCCACGTAGGACAGCAAACGAGCCTTTCGCCCCGGGGCGGAAGGCTCGACACGCGTTCTCTCGGCAACGCTCACCATGCTTTGACCTCCACCGCTCCTGTTGCAAAGGACCGGATAGTCCTGTCCGGCGGTAGGCCCAGCATCGACAGTGCCGAGCAACCCGATTCTATCATTGGGGTCTTCGCCGAAGATTCTCTCAAAGAATGCCAGCCGTTTCTGGGACTTGACCCGACCACCATGGGGCACAGGGCATGATGGTTGGCTGGAAGCGCTGTGACTGAAGGGTCTGGACGTGGAACTGACGGTGGTCATGCCCTGCCTCAACGAGGCAGAGACCGTGGAAGTCTGCGTACGCAAGGCTATTGCGTGCATGGAGGAGCACGGCATCGAGGGCGAGGTCCTGATCGCCGACAACGGCAGCACGGACGGCTCGCAACAGCTCGCGCGTGACGCGGGTGCCCGCGTGGTCCACGTGGAGGCGAAGGGCTACGGCAACGCGCTCATGGGCGGCATCCGCGCCGCCAGAGGCAAGTACGTCATCATGGGCGACGCCGACGACTCCTACGACTTCACCGCGCTGCTGCCGTTCGTCGAGCAGTTGCGCGACGGGGCCGACCTGGTGATGGGCAACCGCTTCAAGGGCGGCATCGCCCCTGGCGCCATGCCCGCGCTGCACCGCTACCTGGGCAACCCGGTCCTGTCGTTCGTCGGCAGGCTGTTCTTCCCCAGCGCCATCGACGACTTCCACTGCGGCCTGCGCGGTTTCCGTCGCGACTCGATCCTGCGCCTCGGGCTGCAGACCGGCGGCATGGAGTTCGCCAGCGAGATGGTGGTGAAGTCCACCCTGCAGGGCCTCGACGTGCGCGAGGTGCCCACCACGCTCTCGCCCGACGGCCGCTCCAGGCCGCCGCACCTGCGCTCCTGGCGTGACGGCTGGCGCCACCTGCGCTTCCTGCTGCTGTACAGCCCCAAGTGGCTCTTCTTCATCCCCGGCCTGGTCCTCATGGCGATCGGCCTGGTCGCGGGCGCCGCGCTGACGTTCGGGCCGGTGAAGATCGGCGAGCTCGCCTTCGACGTCGACACGCTGGTCGGCGCGTCCGCCGCGGTGGTGATCGGCTTCCAGGCGGCGCTGTTCGCCCTCTTCACCAAGGTCTATGCGGCCGAGGAGGGATTCCTCCCGGAATCTCCACGCGTCCGCAAACTGATCAGCATCGTGACGCTGGAGAAGGGGCTGGTCGTCGGCGGCCTGCTCGCCCTGGCCGGTCTGGTCGGACTGGTGATGTCGCTGGTCCACTGGCAGGTGCGTAGCTTCGGCGCGCTCGACCCGCGCGAGTCGCTGCGGATCGTCGTCCCCTCGGCCACCGCGCTCATCATGAGCTTCCAGACCATCTTCGCCGCCCTGTTCGTCAGCATCCTGGGCATCAGGCGCACCAAGGAGACGGCCACCGACATCGCCGCCAAGGCGGCCGAAGAGGCGGCCGAGGCCGTCACCAGGGAGCAGTCCTCCGCCCCCCAGGGGTGAAGACCGGCCGGGCACGGCGCGGCATCCTTCGCGATGCCGCGCAAGACGCTTGGCCCGAGCCTTAGTCTTGGTGTCATGTTCTACGTCTCCACGCCGATCTACTACGTCAACGACGCTCCTCACCTGGGCCACGCCTACACGACCGTCGCGGGCGATGTGCTGACGCGCTGGCACCGCCAGCGTGGCGAGCAGGTGTGGTTCCTGACGGGCACCGACGAGCACGGCCAGAAGATCATGCGCACCGCCGAGGCCAACGGCGTCACGCCGCAGGAGTGGGCCGACAAGCTGGTCGAGGAGGCGTGGAAGCCGCTCTGGCGGCACCTCGAGATCGCCAACGACGACTTCATCCGCACCACGGAGAAGCGCCACACCGAGCGGGTCCAGGAGTTCGTCCAGGACCTCTACGACAAGGGCGAGATCTACAAGGGTGGCTACGAGGGCCCCTACTGCGTCGGCTGCGAGGAGTTCAAGACCCCCGGCGAGCTGCTGGAGGGCGACCTCTGCCCGATCCACAAGCGTCCGGTCGAGTGGCTGCGCGAGGACAACTACTTCTTCAAGCTCTCCGAGTACGGCGAGCGCCTCCTCGACTTCTACGAGGCCAACCCCGGCTTCATCCAGCCCGCCTCGGCGCGCAACGAGGTCGTGCAGTTCGTCCGGCAGGGCCTGCAGGACCTGTCCATCTCCCGCTCCACCTTCGACTGGGGCATCCCGATCCCGTGGGACGACAAGCACGTCATCTACGTGTGGGTCGACGCCCTGCTCAACTACGCCACCGCGGTCGGCTACGGCTCCGACCCCGCGCGCTTCGAGCAGATCTGGCCGGCCAACGTCCACCTGGTGGGCAAGGACATCCTCCGCTTCCACGCGGTCATCTGGCCCGCCATGCTGATGGCCAACGGGCTGCCGGTGCCCGGCAAGGTCTTCGCCAACGGCTGGCTCATGGTCGGCGGCGAGAAGATGAGCAAGTCCAACCTGACCGGCATCTCGCCGCAGCAGCTCACCGCGCACTTCGGCGTCGACGCCTACCGCTACTACTTCCTGCGGGCCATCCCGTTCGGCCAGGACGGCTCGTTCTCGTGGGAGGACTTCGCCGCCCGCTACACCTCCGAGCTGGCCAACGACTTCGGCAACCTGGCCTCCAGGGTGGCGGCCATGGTCGGCAAGTACTTCGACGGCGAGCTGCCCGCGGCCGCCGTCCGGGAGGAGGCCGTCGCGGCCGCGCTGGCCGAGGCCGTCGCCAAGGCCGACAAGGCGATCGGCGACGACCTCGACTTCGTCGGCGGTCTCGGCGCGATCTTCGACTTCGTGCGGCTGGTCAACGGCTACCTCAGCGAGCAGGAGCCGTGGAAGGTGGCCAAGGACACCTCGGACGAGGGCCGCGCCAAGCTGGCGACGATCCTCTACACCGCGGCCGAGTCGCTGCGCGCGGTGGCCGTGCTGCTCAACCCGGTGATGCCGGCCACGGCGGAGAAGCTGTGGGCGTCGCTGGGCGCCGAGGAGCACCTGGGGGCGCTGGCGGAGCAGCGCGTGAGCGAGGCCGGGCAGTGGGGCAGGCTGCCCGCGGGCGCGCGGATCGTGAAGGGCGAGATCCTCTTCCCGCGCCTGGAGAGCGCGGAGTAGGTAGCGCCGTCCCCGCCCCTCCGCGGTCACGCGGAGGGCGCTCGGCTGCTCAGCCCTCGTCGCGGAGCACGAGCATGATGTGGTCGTGCTCGCCGTACCGGACCGTCTCGGTGCGCTGGAAGCCGTGCTTCTCCAGCAACCGCACCGAGCCGGTGTTGCCGGCGAAGGGGTCGGCGTGGAGCGGGCGGGTCCGCTCCTGCCGCAGGAAGAGGCCCAGCGCCGCCGTGCCGATGCCCCGGCCCCAGTACTCCCGGCCCAGCCAGTAGCCGATGAAGCGCCGGTCGTCGTGCTACCAGGCCACGAGGTTGCCCGCGACCACGCCGTTCACCGTGACCGCCTGGACGCACACGCTGGGATCCGCGAGGATCCGCGTGGTCCAGTGGGTCATGAAGGCCTCCCGCTCCCGGGGGGCGAAGTTGGACCGCCGGGTGGCCTCCGGGTCCTGTTCCTGCTGGAAGAACAGCTCCAGGTCGGTTTCCTCGACATCCCGCAGCCGCACATCGTCGCTCATGCGCAAGGAGTCTGGCACCGGGCACCGACAAACCAGGGGCCGGCCACGTGACCTCACCCGTCGTCGGCCAGGATCTCCAGCCAGATGTCGGCATGGCAGGGCTCGTCCGGTTTGCACCAGCAGGCGAGGTCGTGCCCTGCCAGCTCGCGGCGGGCCTGCTCGACCAGCTCCGGGTGCTCGTCGAGGTAGCGGCGGAACAGCCGGAGAGCCTCTTCCCGCCCGCGGTTCTTGATGGGGTACGGATTGCGGTAGGGGCTGGCAGGCAGGCCCGGACACGCCCGCCCGACGTAGACGGCACCGGGCGGGACGTGTCCGTGGTAGAGGTCGCCGATGACCTTCACCCTCCGGGGCGTCATGCCATCCATTCTTCCCTCAGGACGACGAGAGCCTTCCCTCGGAACGACGAGAGCCTTTCCTCAGGACGACGAGGGCCTTCCCTCAGGACGACGAGGGCCTTCCCTCAGGACGACGAGGGCCTTCCCTCGGAACGACGAGAGGCGGCGGAGGGCTCGGCCGTCGAGCCGCACGACCGGGCGCGGATGTCCCGCCTCTCGGCGGCCGGCGCGTCGGGTCAGGTGCGCCAGATGACGACCAGGGCGGAGTCGTCCTCGCGGTTGCGGACGGTCTTGACCAGCGTGGCGGTCTCGCCGAAGCCTTCCCGCACGAGGGAGTGGGCCGCGCCGAGGATCCGGTCGAGGCCGGTGTCGGGGTCGGCGCGCGGTCCCCAGAGGCCGTTGGTGAACAGCATGAGCGCGTCGCCCTTGCCGAGCGTGCCCTCCGCCCCGGCCCGCGCCGGGTTGTCCACCACGCCGAGGGCGACGCCCTGCGCGGCGGCGGGCTGCCAGGTGCCGCTGCCGCCGAAGTACTGGGCGGCGGGCGGGTGGCCCGCGCAGGTGACGGTGTAGGCGCCGCTCTTCAGGTCGAGGTCCAGGTGGACGGCGGTGACGAGGCGTTCTCCGCCCTTGCGGGCCAGGTAGTCGTCGCAGGCGGGCAGGAAGCGTGCGGCAGGCACGGTGCTCAGCAGCCCGCCGAAGGTGCCCGACAGCATCAGCGCGTGGGCGGCGGCGTCGTTGCCCTTGCCCGACACGTCGACGAGGGCGAGCTGGAGGCGGGAGTCCTCCAGGTGCGAGACGAGGAAGTCGCCGCCGAACAGCGCGCCGGGCGCGGCCTGCAGGGCGACCTTGCGGCCCCATCCGCGGGGCAGCGGCGGGATCTGGTTGATCGCCCTGAGCTGCGCTTTCAGCTGGATGAGCGCGTGGTCGCCGCGCAGGCCGTGGATGCCGACGCCGTCGCGCGTGTAGGCCAGGAACACGGCGAGGACGGCCACCGCCGCCAGGATGACCAGCTGCGCGATCTCGACCTTGACGGTCAGCGTGACGAGGGCGGAGACGGCCGAGGCCGTCAGGACGACGGCCAGGGCGGGCAGCCTGAGCTGGAGCCCGCCGAGAAGGATGATCGGGGCGAGCATGATCGGTGGCGCCCAGGCGACGCCGAAGGCGACCGCGAGCGGCCCGACGGCCAGGGCGGTGAGGGTGAGCACGGTCAGCAGCAGGCGGTGCCGTCGCATGCCCAGGGAGGGAGTGGTGTAGGTGGTGACCGCGGGAGGGCGCCCCTCGCCCGTGGAGAACTCCATCACCTTGTCGCCGGGTGACCAGACGCTGCGGACGGCTTCTACCACGGACATGACACTCCCGCCTGTGTGCAGGTGTCCGAGTTTAGCGAGGGGAGGCCCGGCATCCAGGGCGTCTTGCCGTACACCTGCGGGCCGTATACCCGGGACGGTCCCGGTACCTTGGGGTGGGTGAGCAAGCTTCCCGCCGCGCCTGAGCCGCTGACCACGCCCGTCTTCGACAGCCACTGCCATCTCGACATCATGGTGGGCAACCGGCAGGCCTCCTCCGGCGATCCGGTGGCCCAGGCCGCGCAGGCGGCCTCCGCCAGCGTGGAGAGCATCCTGGCCGACGCGCGCGCGGTGGGTGTGCGCACGCTCGTGACGATCGGCTACGACCTGCCGTCCTCGGTGTGGGGCGCACGGGTGGCGGCCGCCCACGCCGATGTCTACGCGGGCGTGGCGATCCACCCGAACGAGGCGCACGCCGCCACGCCGGAGGTGCTGGCCGAGATCGAGGTGCTGGCGGGTGAGCCCGACGTGCGGGCGGTCGGTGAGACGGGGCTCGACTACTTCCGCGACTGGGCGTCCAAGGACGACCAGCACGCCTGCTTCCGCGCGCACATCGAGATCGCCAAGCGGACCGGCAAGGCGCTGGTCATCCACGACCGCGACGCCCATGACGACGTGCTGAAGGTGCTCGCGGCGGAGGGGGCGCCCGACCGGGTGGTCTTCCACAGCTACTCCGGCGACGCCGAAATGGCCAAAAAGTGCGTCGAAGCCGGATATTTCATGTCGTTTTCCGGTCCGGTGACGTACAAGAACGCCGGCTACCTGCGGGAGGCGGCCAGGGTGGCGCCCAAGGAGCTGATCCTGGTGGAGACCGACGCGCCGTACCTGCCGCCGGTGCCGCACCGCGGCAAGCCCAACGCCCCTTACCTCATCCCGCTCACCCTGCGCTGCCTGGCCGAGGTCAAGGACATGCCGGTGGACGATCTGTGCGCGGCCGTGAACGCCAACGGAGAGGCTGCCTTCGGCGTGTTCCGATGATCTCCGCCCCTGCTCGGTCGGCCTCGCGCGGGTGATGGCTGGAGGACGACGACGCGATCCCCAGCCGGCAGGGGCAGTGGCTACACCGCGGCGCCGGGCTGTTCGACCGACCGGCTCAGCCCGCCGCCGACGCGCCGAACTCGACACCCTCCGGCGGCGCGAGCACCTGGACGGTGTCCTCGTTGCGCCCCGCGAGGCCCGCCACGCCGTACGGCGGAGCGTCGGGCGCCCCGGCGACCAGGCGGTTGCCCGTGAAGGCCACCGACCAGCCGAACCGGCCGCCCCGCGGGGAGACCACCCGGCGCTCCTCGGTGCCGTCCTTGGCCGACAGGATCACCACCTCTCCCGTGCCGCCCTCGTCGGGGGCACCGACCGCGAGCCTGCCGTCCTTGGAACCGGCCAGCGAGAATCCGAAGGCGCCCGTGCCAGTCACCTTCTTGACCGGCTTGGCCGCGGCGTCGAGCAACTGCACGAAGCCGCCCTGCGGCGCGCTCGCCGCGATGCCCGCGCCCTCGGCGTAGGCCACCGCGTAGCCGAACCTGTCGCCCGCCTTCCGGTCGGGCGGCTCCCACCTGACACCCGACAGCTTCTGCGCGGTCACGTCGGCGATGAGGACCACCGAGCCTGAGTCGAGCTTCCCCTGACCGTTCTGGACGCCCGCGCCGTCGTCGTTCTCGTACGGCGCGCCCACGATCAGGCTGTTGTCCTTGCCGAAGGCCAGCGCCCAGCCGAACTGGTCGCCCACCTCGGGGCTCCCCGGCACCTCAGGGGGCGCCTGGTCGATCTTGCGCAGCGTGCTCTCGCCCTGCCCGACGTAGAGGGAGCCCGTGTCGGCCAGATCGCCCGTGTCCTCGTACGGCGCGCCCACGGCGATCAGCGCGCCCTTGGCCGCCACCGACCAGCCGAAATGCGCGTCCGCCTGCGGCTCGGGGGACACCAGCGTCTTCCAGGTACCCCTGGACAGCAGGTAGGCGACCCCCGCGTCGGCCAGCCCCTCCACGTCGGTGTACGGCGCGCCGACCAGCAGATCGGTGCAGCCGTCGCCGTCGACCTCGCCCAACGCCACCGACCAGCCGAACCCGTCGTTCTCCTGAAGGGCGGGCGGCTTGACGGGCACCACCTTGCCGTTGGAGATGAGGTGGACCGAGCCCGGCCCGTCGAACGGGTCGCCCACCGCCGCGTCGCCCGTGCAGGCCATCGCCGACGAGGCGACCGCGCCACCGTTTCCCGAGGTCAGACCGGCTGCGAGGAGGACGGCGGCCAGGAGTACGCGGGTCATGACAGCCGCACCTCGATCTCCTTCCCGCCCTGCAGCATGGTGCCCGACAGCACGGCCGGCAGGCGCTGCGGCGGCAGGTCGAACACGAACGTCCCGTCGATGCGCCCGCCCGCCGGGATGGACTGGGGAACCGCGCTGGACAGGCTGGTGGCCTGGTGGCGGGCGCCCCGGTCGTCGAGCAGGGTGACGGACGGCGTGCCGACGGCGCGTGCCGTACCACCGGGATTCACCAACGTCCACTTGACCACGCAGAACCGGCCGGTGACGGGCCGGCTGCCGCCGTAGTCGGCGAGCCCGCAGGCGGGCCGCTGGGAGACGATCAGCTGCGGATCGTCGAATCCGGTGCCGAGCGTGAACCGCTTGCCGACGTCGGTGGGCGCCGTCGCCCGGGAGGCGACGGACCCCTCGGTCGGCCGGTCCACCGGCGAGGGCGACGAGCCGCTGGCGATCAGGATCGCGATGGTGGTCACCAGCGCCACCCCCGCCGCGACCGCGGCGACCAGCCAGCGCTTGGTCGTCGGCTTGCCGCCTTCCGCGGCGACCGGGACCGGCTTGGCCGGCACCTCGGTGAACGGCTGCGCGGCGAACGTCGTCGACAGCACCTCGGTGGCGTCGGGCTCGTTGACGACGTTCGGCGGGGGCCGCCACGCCTGGCCGAGGAGCTCTCCGGCGACCACCGTGGGCGGGTCGGCGCTGGGGACGCGCCCGCCGACCAGCGCGATCAGCAGGTCCTGGGCGGTCGGCCGCTGGAGCGGGTCCATCGCGGTGGCCTGCCGTACCAGGTCGTTGAGCGGTGCCGGCAGCGCCCCCAGGTCCGGCGCCTGGTGCAGCACCCTGGTCGCCAGCGTGATGGCGTCGCCGCGCCCGAAAGGGTGGCGGCCGTTGCCCGCGAACGCCACCAGGCAGCCCCAGGCGAAGATGTCGGCCGCGGGCGTCACCTGCTGCCCGCGCACCTGCTCGGGCGCCCACCAGCCAGGGCTGCCCAGCAGCTCGCCCGACAACGTGAAGTTGCTCTCACGGTCGAGGGCGCGCGAGATGCCGAAGTCGATCACCCTGGGCCCCGACATCGACAGGATCACGTTGGCCGGTTTCAGGTCACGGTGCACCAGCCCCGCCACGTGGATCGCGGCGAGCGCCGCCGCCACCCCCAGCGCCACGCCGTGCA
Source organism: Nonomuraea sp. NPDC004354 (assembly GCF_053602555.1). Lineage (NCBI taxonomy): Bacteria > Bacillati > Actinomycetota > Actinomycetes > Streptosporangiales > Streptosporangiaceae > Nonomuraea > Nonomuraea sp. NPDC004354. The sequence continues at coordinate 69,008 of NZ_JBSGDV010000030.1, forward strand.
GCGCGCCCGGCTCCAGCGCGCCGTACTTGGTGATCTGGTCCGACAGCGGCACGCCCGAGATGTACTCGGTCACCAGATACGGCCTGCCCACGCCGTCGTTGCCGTTGTCGAGCACCTGCGCGGTGCAGAACGACGCCACCCTGCGCGCGTTGTCGACCTCCGCGTGGAACCGCGCGTTGAAGCCCTCCTGGTGGGCGAATTCGGTCTTCACCACCTTGACCGCGACCGGCCGCCCTGTTGGTGCGATCGCCAGGAAAACCGTTCCCATGCCGCCTTCGCCGAGCCGCCCGAGCAGGCGGTATGGACCGATCTCACGCGCGTCTGCCGGACGCAGTGGAGTGGCGCCCGTCGGCTCCATCAGGGACGTCCCTTCGTCGTTCATCCCATCCTCCTCCTCCTGCCGGGTTCTTCGTAGCGTCGGGAATGCTGGAGACTGAATGTGTGACATGGGGAGTGCCATTGTGAGCCTGCTAGGCCCGGTAGAAATACGTAATTTGGCCGACAAGCTGGACCTTCGTCCGACCAAGAAGTTCGGCCAGAACTTCGTGATCGACGGCGGCACGGTCCGGCGGATCGTGCGCACGGCCGGGCTGTCGCCCGACGACGTGGTGATCGAGGTCGGCCCTGGGCTCGGCTCGCTCACCCTCGCGCTGCTGCCCGAGGCCGCCCACGTCGTCGCCGTGGAGATCGACCCCGTCCTGGCCACCCAGCTTCCGCTGACCGTCGACACCCGCGGCCTCGGCGACAAGCTGACCGTCGTCCAGGCCGACGCGCTGAAGGTCGGCCTGGACGACTTCGGCGGGCACGTCCCGACGGCCCTGGTCGCCAACCTGCCCTACAACGTCTCGGTGCCCGTGGTGCTCCACCTGCTGGAGGCGCTGCCCTCGCTGCGCAAGGGCCTGGTCATGGTGCAGGCCGAGGTCGCCGACCGGCTCGCCGCCCCGCCCGGCTCCAAGGTGTACGGCGTGCCGTCCGCCAAGGCCGCCTGGTACGCCGACGTGCGCAGAGCCGGGCCCGTCGGCCGGACGGTGTTCTGGCCGGTGCCGAACGTCGACTCCGGCCTGGTCTCCCTGGAACGGCGCGACCCGCCCGCCACGTCGGCGACCCGCGCACAGGTCTTCTCCGTGGTCGACGCCGCCTTCGCACAGCGGCGCAAGACGCTCAGGGCGGCGCTGGCCTCGCTGTTCGGTACGGCGGCGCGGGCGGAGGAGGCGCTCCGGGCGGCGGGGGTGGAACCTTCGACACGTGGCGAGCAACTGGACATCGTGGCCTTCGCCCGGATCGCGGAACACCTGACGGGGTGAGGTTCGGCTTCCGTCTCTTCGCGTCGGCGTGCGTTCTCGCCCGGGGTGCGGGCTCCTGATCGGGCTGCGGGCTGTTGGTCGGGGCAGGGTCTGTTGGTCGGGCTGCGGGCTGTTGGTCGGGGCCGCGGTCTGTTGGTCGGGCTGCGGGCTGTTGGTCGGGGCCGCGGTCTGTTGGTCGAGCCGCAGTCTGTTGGCCGGGGCGTAGATCCTTGGGGCGGGGCGGGGCGGGGCGGGCCGTCGGTCGGGCCACGGTCTGGGCGCGGGCCGTCGGTCGGGTTGCCGGCCGTCGGTTGGGATGCTCCGGTCCGGGCGCGGCCCTCGGCCAGGGTGCGGTTGCCTGGTGTGTGGGTCACGTTGGGGTGTGCCTCCGCCTGTAGGCGTGGGTCGGCTCGGGGTGGATCGCCTCGGGGTGGGTCGCCTCGGGGTGGATCGTCGGTTCGCCCGCTGGCCGCTGCGGCTGCCGTCGCCCTGTCCACAGCCGGTGCGCCTGCGAGCGCCCATATCCACAGAACGCCGCTCGGCCCCTCCCACCCAAGCCACTCCGCACGATCCTGAGCCTTCCTTCCACGGCTCAGGAGGTTCTGATGTGGCTCACCATCGGTTTTCTCGCCACGCTGGGCGCCTCGCCGGGGACGGCGGCCGCCCTCGCCATGCCGCCGTGCCCCGGCACGGTCAAGCCGCCCGGCGACCATGCCCACACAACGGTCGTCCTGTCCTCGCATACGTGCGCATCAGCGACCCGCTGGCCGGGGATGCGCATCCCCGCCACCGACGCCGACTGGCTCACCGCCTGGGCCGCCCGCATCCCCACCTGGAAGCGTCCGCCAGGCACCTCACACTCCTGGTCCCCGCCGGGCACCTCACCCCACACCTCATGGGCTCTGCCAGGCACCTCACCCCACACCTCATGGGCCCTGCCGTCCCGCTGGCCCCTACCCCCTGATCGCTCAGCGCCGGGGCAACCGCTCCCGCCCGATCACCTTGTCTCCCGATGGACACTCCTCCCAGATCATGTAGCCCTCGACGAGGTGGCGCGGCCTGACCATCCCATCCCCGCATGGGCCACACCCCAAGACCGCTCCGCCCCCGCCTGGCCGGTGCCACCGGCTCTCCCCGCTCACGGCAGGGAAGTACCGCCCGGGCATCCTGTCCCCGGGTGGTTGATGCGATCAGATCTCCCCGACCACGTCCGGGGAGTACCGCCCGGGCGTCCGGTCGCAGGGTGGTTGGTGCGGCGAGATCCCGACGCCTTCGTATGGGTGATGCCGCCAGGGAGTCCTACCCGCGGGTGGCAGGTCAGGTCGGATATCGGTGCCTTCGGACGGGCGGTGCCGTCAGGACGCCCTGTCCGTGAGTGGCTCGCGCGGTCGGATCGTCATCCCCGCTGGGTGGTGCGGCCCGGGAGTCCTGTCCCCGGATGGCTGATGCGGCTTCCCGGGTGGCTGATGTGGCGAGATCGCGATGCCTCCGGATGGGTAGTAGTGCGGCCTGACGCGTTCGGGCGTGTGGGGTCACCCGATGGACGTGGCGCGGATCAGGTGGTTCCTCGTCGCCCCGGCGTCCGTGCCCCGCGTGAGCGTCAACGCCCCAGCACACCGCGAGGCACGGGCAGACCGCGCAAGACGACACCCGGCACCGGCAAACCACGCGCCACCCGAACCAAGGGCGACACGGCCGCCGGCGCGGCGATCGCCCGCTTGGGGACCCCGTTCTCCTGGGGCGGCGGCACTCCCTCTGGACCGAGCCGGGGCATAGGCAGAGGCGCGGGAACCATCGGCTTCGACTGCTCGGGCCTGACGCTCTACGCCTGGTCGAGAGCAGGCGTACGGCTCGGCCACTACACCGGCACCCAGTTCCGACAGGGCAAACGCGTCATGCTGCCCGACCTGCGCCGGGGTGACCTGGTGTTCTTCGGCGGCGGCACCGGTGACCCCACCCACGTGGGCCTCTACCTGGGCGACGGCATCATGATCCACGCCCCCAAGACCGGCGACGTGGTCAAGAAGACCAACTTCCTGGCCTCGGCCTACTACCGCGCCCGCTACCGAGGCGCCGTCCGCCCCGGCTGACCCGAGGAAACCTGCGGGTCGCCTGGGCCGCGCATCCCTCAGACGACCCTGCAGGGAACCCAGCACATCGACGACGAAAAGCCTCGGGGCAAATCGCAAGAAACCGGCCTGACCTCCCGTGCCTGGCTAAGGGGCCCTGTGATCAGCCTTGCGTAGGGAAGCCATGGGTGGGTTCCGTGACCAGGGACCTGCGGAGGCGTCTCCAGGACACATGGGACGCCCCGGTCACGAAGGGCACGCCCTGGTCACGCTGGGCACGCCCTGGTCACGCTGGGAACGTCCTGGTCACGCTGGGAACGTCCTGGTCACGAAGGGAACGCCCTGGTCATGCGGCACGCCCCCGGTCATGCTGGGCACGTCCCGGTCACGCTGGGCACGTCCGGGAGCGGTCAGCATTCGGATACTGCCGACCATGATGACGGACGACGGCGGACACCGCCGACGGGTCGCTGCAGCGCGCCTACAGGTCACTGGCCACCGGGGTTCTCACGCGCCGGTATCGGCACCCAGGGCGACAGGGGGAGGAAGCGGCGCAGTGTTGCACGGCCGATTGCAAAGCTGGCAAGGAGGCGTCGGTGACAGGCGTCGCCACCAGGGTGGCCAAGACGAGCGCCGCGACCAGGGGGCCAAATCGCGGGACAGGTCCGGGGTGAGGATCGTTGTGATCAGCGGGCCGAATCGGGTGGGTGGGTCAGGAGGCGCTGGCGACGAGCATCGCGATCAGCGGGCTGAGGAGCGTTTGGTCCTCCAGCCGAACGGGCTCGTACTCCGTGATGCCGAGCCCGGCCGGCTCGAAGCGCTCCACCAGCGCCGCGACCAGCTTGAGGAGGTGATCGGGCTGCAACCCGCCCGGCGCAGGACTGCCCACGGACGCGAACACCCCAGGATCCAGCACATCGAGGTCGATATGCACGTAAACGGCCTCAGCCCCGGTGGCCGCCACCGCCTCCACCAGGACCGTGGGGTCGGACAGCTCGGCCACGGTCACATGGGTGAGGCCGCTGTCGGCGATGAAGTCCCGCTCGCCGGGATCCAGGTCACGCGCCCCGGCCAGGACCACCCTGCCGGGACTGATGGCCCGTCCCGGCAGCAACTCGCCATGCCCTTCGCCGGTGAGCGCGCGAAGGATCATCCCGTGAAAGGCGCCGGACGGGGACGACGCCGGAGTGTTGAGGTCGCCGTGCGCGTCGAACCAGACGAGGCCCAGGCGCTCGCCGTACCGGTCGAGGGCGGCGGACACGGGCGCCAGTTCGACCCCGCAGTCCCCGCCCACCGTGACCACAAGCCCGTCCCCGACGCCGTCAACCGCTGCTCTCGCCCTGGTCGCCGTGACGGCGAAGGCGGCGGGCGAGTCGCCGTCCGCGACCTCCACCCGGTGTCGCGCGGCGTCCGGCACCATCGAGGCGAGCAGTCCTGCCCCCTCGACCAGTCGCCGAGCCGTACGGGAGCCCGAGCCCTGCCACTGCGGAACCTCGATGACCGTCACCTGAGACATCAAATCCACCTCGTCTGTGCTGGTTGCCTCCGGCGGGACCTCGCCGTCGGCAGGATATGCCCGCGCCACCCGCCCGAGATCAGCCGCCCAGTCCCGCCCGCCCGAGTCCAGCCGTTCAGTCCCGTGCGCTCGCGATCAGTCGCCCAGCTCACTCGCCCGAGATGACCCGCTCGGTCCCGCCTGCCCGAGTCCAGCCGTTCAGTCCCGCGCGCCCGAGCCTGCTGAGTCCCGCCCGCCCGAGTCCAGCCGTTCAGTCCCGCGCGCCCGAGCCCGCTGAGTCCCGCCCGCCCGAGAGCAGTCGCCCAGCATCGCCCGATCCGGGCCCATGACGCAGCCCCGAGATCCCTCAGAACCCACTCCACGTCCTCACGAGCTGGCCCCTTCACGACTCCACCCGCCTTCCGTGTCTCCAGCCGGGCGATTGTCACCGCATGCCTCCTTGGCCCCGCGGATGCCTGGCGACCCCGAACTGCCCTCGCCCTCTCTGAAACCGCACCTCCCGTGACTCCGCACTGCCCTTGCCCGCTCCGGAACCGCGCTTCCCGTGACTCCGTACTGTCCACGCCAGTTCCCTTGGCTCCGTACTGTCCACGTCCTCTGCGGAACCGCGCTTCCGGGGCTCCGCACCGCCCTTGCTCGCCGGGAAACCGCACTTCCGGGGCATGCCGCTCGAAACCCCCAAGGCCGGGCATGGAATTGCGTGGCCGGTGGGTGGGCACCGCTAGCATCGAAGGCCTTGACCCACCAGGCGACGAGAGTGACAGAAGATCGATGAGTTCCGTGACCGTCCGGGTGCCCGCAAAGGTCAACGTGCAGCTGTCCGTGGGCCCGCTGCGGGATGACGGCTACCACGACCTGGTGAACGTCTTCCTCGCCGTCTCCGTCTTCGACGAGGTGATCGCGAAGGAGTCGGAGACCGTCTCCGTGAAGGTCGAGGGTGAGTGGACCGACCAGGTGCCGGTCGATGACGGCAACCTCGCGATCCAGGCGGCCAGGGCGCTGGCGAAGCACGCGGGCAGGACGTACGGGGTCGAGCTCGTGATCCGCAAGGCGATCCCGGTGGCGGGCGGCATGGCCGGTGGCAGTGCGGATGCGGCGGGCGCCCTCGTGGCCTGCAACGAGCTGTGGGGTCTGGGGCTGCCGCGCGAGGATCTGATGGAGATCGCGGCCGACCTGGGGAGCGACGTGCCGTTCTCGCTGCTGGGCGGTACGGCGGTCGGCACCGGCAGAGGTGAGCAGCTGGCCGAGCTGCCGACGGACGGGCGGTTCCACTGGGTGTTCGCCATCGCCGACGGCGGCCTGTCGACGGCGAAGGTCTACGCCGAGTGTGATCGGCTGCGGGAGACACGGGGCGAAAAGGTGCCGTGGCCGCAGGCGAGCGAGGCGCTGCTGACGGCGTTGAAGAAGGGCGACGCGCGGGCGCTCGGCGCGGAGCTGGTCAACGACCTGCAACCGGCGGCGTTGTCGCTGCGTGGTTCGCTGGCGCGCACGCTGGGGACGGGCCAGGCGCGGGGCGCTCTGGGCGCGATCGTGTCGGGGTCGGGGCCGACGTGCGCGTTCCTGGTCGCTGACGAGGAGCAGGCGCGACAGCTGGCGGTGGCGCTCGTCGAGGAGGGCGTGTGCCGTACGGCGGTGCCCGCCTACGGCCCCGTGGCGGGCGCTTCGATCGTGTGACCGGCCGGGAAACGGTCGTCTTGCGCGTGACCGGGGCTCTTGCCAGGTGGTGTCCCGGGTCGGGACGGCGGCGCCAGATGGTGCCGTGGGGAGCTGGCCGGGTGGGTGTGGCGAGGTCGCGCCTGCGGTCGGGATGGTGGCATCGGAAAGGGCCCGCGCTGAGCTGCGTGGTGTGGCCGCCGACGGCGACGATGGGTCCTGCAACTTGCGACGTCGTGGCTAGCGTTCGGCAGACGGTACGGGCCGGAGGGCTGGCGGCGCGGGCGGAGAGGGCTGGCGGCGGGGGCGAAGTGCGGGCGGCGCGGGTCGAGAGGGCTGGCGGCGGGGGCGAAGTGCGGGCGGCGCGGGCGGAGAGGGCTGGCGGCGGGGGCGAAGTGCGGGCGGCGCGGGTCGAGAGGGCTGGCGGCGGGGGCGAAGTGCGGGCGGCGCGGG
>NZ_JBSGDV010000031.1:0-68989 GCF_053602555.1 Nonomuraea sp. NPDC004354
CATCCCCGAACCCGGTATCCCCGAATCCTTCAAGGTCCTCATCAAGGAAATGCAGTCACTGTGCCTGAACGTCGAGGTGCTGTCCAGCGACGGCACCTCGATCGAGATGCGCGACACCGACGAGGACGTCTTCAGGGCGGCCGAGGAGCTCGGTATCGACCTGTCCCGGCGCGAGCCGAGCAGCGTGGAAGAAGTCTGAGCGGGTCACGGCCGCAGGCCCGGCCACGCCGGCCGCGCGTGACCGGCAGGCACCCCGGATGTGCTGGGTGGTCACGCGGGGGCGCTCACTCGGAGCGGGAGCGCTCCTCGTCGGCGGGGCCGAGGGCGGCGTGGCCGTGTCCCTCACCGGTGTCCAGCGGGATCTTCTCCCCTCCGTACGCCCGGGACATGCGCGCCCGCAGCCTGCCGAGCGGGCCGCGCAGCCCCTTCGGCGGGATGCCCTCGGTCTCGGCGGCGCTGATCTCCCGGACGGGCTCCTTGCCCCGCACGTGGGCCTCGATGTCCTCCGACGGGGGCGTGTGGATCTCGACGTACTCACCGTGCGGCATCCGCTTGATCACACCCGCCTCCACGCCGTGCCCGATGACGGCGGCGTCGGAACGCTGCAGGCCCAGGCAGATCCGGTAGGTGACGATGTAGGCGACCACCGGGCCGGCCAGCACCAGCACCCGGCCGATGTAGGTCGTCCAGTTCAGGCTGATGTGGAAGTTGGCCGAGATCTCGTCGTTGGCGCCGAGCAGCCACAGCACCCCGTAGAAGGTGATGGCCGCCATGCCGATCGAGGTGCGGTGCGGGTTGTTGCGGGGCCGGTCGGTGATGTGGTGCTCGCGCCGGTCGCCGGTGACCCACTGCTCGGCGAACGGGTACAGGGCGAGCCCGGTCATGATGATGCCCATCGGCAGCAGCGCCGGGATGATCACGCTCAAGGGCAACGTGCCGGCCTGGGCGGTCCCGAACAGGTTGATCTCCCAGGCAGGCATCAGCCGCAGCGCGCCCTCCAGGAAGCCCATGTAGAAGTCGGGCTGCGACCCGGCCGAGATGTCAGCCGGGGTGTACGGGCCGAACGCCCAGATCGGGTTGATCTGTGCGAAGGTCGCCAGTCCGGCGATCACCGCGAAGGTGAACATGAAGAACGAACCGGCCTTGAGCATGAACGCCGGGAGGAACGGCGCGCCGACCACGTTGTGGTTGGTGCGTGCCTTGCCCGGCATCTGCGTGTGCTTCTGCACCCACATGAGCACCATGTGGGCCGAGATGAGGGCCAGCAGGATGCCCGGGATCAGCAGGATGTGCAGCGAGTAGAACCGCGCGATGACCGAGTCACCCGGATACTCCCCACCGAACAGGAAGAAGGTGATGTAGGTGCCGATGAGCGGCAGCGAGATCATCACGCCCTCGGTGATCCGCAGGCCCGCGCCGGACAGCAGGTCGTCGGGCAGCGAGTAGCCGGTCAGACCCTCGAGCAGCGCGAGCGTCAGCAGCATGACGCCGATCAGCCAGTTCAGCTCGCGCGGCTTGCGGTACGCGCCCGTGAAGAACACGCGGAGCATGTGCACCATCATGCCGGCCACGAACAGGAGGGCCGCCCAGTGGTGGATCTGCCGCATGAGCAGACCACCGCGCACCTCGAAGCTGATCTTCAGCGTCGAGGCGTAGGCCTCCGACATCATCACGCCCTTGAGCGGCTCGTAAGGGCCGTCGTAGGCGACCTCGCTCATGCTCGGCACGAAGAAGAACGTCAGGAACGTGCCGCTCAGCAGCAGGATGATGAACGAGTAGAGGGCGATCTCACCGAGCAGGAACGACCAGTGGTCCGGAAAGACCTTGCGCAGGTTACGCCGCAGGAAGTTGCCCGCGCCCGTCCGGTCGTCGAGGAAGCGGGCCGGACCGCCGGCGGCCTTCGGTACCCGCGTCAGCTCACCCATCGTCCTGTGCCTTCCTGCATCGCGAGACGGCGCGGTGGTATCGCCAGGCCACCCAGAAGCCCACGCCCACGCCGATGCCGGCGGCCAGCGCGTTGATGGTCCAGTGCACGACGTCGGAGCCGTAGCCGTACCCGTTGCCGAGCACGAGGACGGCGATGACGATCGCGGCCAGGACGCAGGCCGCCGCCCCCGACGCCACGCCGACCGCGACGGTGCGCACCAGCCGGGAGACGCGCGACCGCGGCCGCGGCGGGGGGAGCGGCGTGGCCAGGCGGCTGACGATCTCCTCAGGCGCCTCACCCACACGGCCGAGGCAGCGCTGCGAGATCAGACCCGATCGGTCCTCGCCGACGCAGATCCATTGGTCGCCCGACACGTAGACGATCGAGCGCGCGGAGTCGGGAAGGCCCAGCCGGACGAACTCCTCCCCCTCGGGAAAGTGTCTGATCCGGTACGGCACGGCAGGCAGCTGGGCGTCCAGCGCGTCGAGGAGTTCGGTCAGCTGGTGCATCCGGGTCATCGCCCCCTCACCCTCTTTCTCCCATCTTCGCGCGACAACCTTCTGCGGATGCACTGCCAGCCGTCAAAGATGCACCGGCTTCGCGCCCCCCGGGGAGCATGCCCTTGCGCTCGGCGCCCTGCCCGTCACCCACGGTCACCCTGAGCCTGGGGGTCCGCACTCCACGGGGTGTCCCGAAGAGCCTCGGCGCGCTCTCAAGGGACGTCAGCCCACGTCCTGTGCCGGTTCCCGTCAGGCGTCAGCCCGAGCTCTCCGCCGGATCCCCTGAAGGCGGCCGCCCGCGCCCCCAGCCGGGATCATCGGCCCCTCGCGTGGGCTGTCCCGACAACGCGTAAGCCCGCGCCCCCAGCCCGGATCACCGGCCCCTCGCGTGGGCTGTCCCGACAACGCGTAAGCCCGCACCCCAGGTCACCTGGGGCGCGGGCTTCCGGCCGAGACGAGACGTCTACAGCCCGCACAGCTCCGCGAGGCTCTTGGCCGAGCCGTTGTTGGCCGCCTGCCCGTTCCGCGTCGGCGTCTGCGAGGGCGTCGCGGTCTTGGAGGCCTGCGGCGTCGCCGCCACGGTGCCGGACGGGGACGTCGTCGCCCCGGGAGAGGCCGTCACCTGCGCCGCCAGCGCGCGCCTGCTCGGCTTCACCGAGTCGTTCAGCGCCTTGACGGTGGCCCTGCGGATCTTCGGCCAGTCCGGCGACCCGGTGTAGAAGTGCGGCGGCACGAACTGCAGGCTGGTGATCCGCGCGTCCTTGACCTTGAGAGCCAGGTTGGCCAGCGGCTCCAGCAACTCCTGCGGGATGTTCGTCTGCGCCATCCGCTTGGCCGCGTCCGCGATCTTGGTGAAGTTCGTGAGGATCTTGTCGGGCGTCGCCTGCTGGGCGAACGCGCCGATGACGCACCGCTGCCTGCCCATGCGGCTGAAGTCGTCGTCGACGACGCGGGAGCGCCCGTACCACAGCGCCTCCTCGCCGGACAGCCGCTGGTAGCCGGCCTTGATCGTGCCCGCGGTGCCGTAGTGGCCGCCCCACGGGATGTCCTTCTCCACGCGCAGCTTGATGCCGCCGATCGCGTCGACGAGGTCGACGAAGCCGTACATGTTGATCAGCGCGTAGTAGTCGAGCCGCAGCCCGAGCGTGTGGCCGATGGCGTCCATCAGCGCGCGGGGGCCCTTGTTCTTGCCGTGCATGATCTCGGGGTGGTCGTTGGCGAACTGCCAGACCTCGTTCAGCAGGCCGCCGTTGGGCAACTCGGCCATGAAGCCGTTCGGGAAGTGCTTGGCCAGCGGCGAGGACGGCGGGAACCGTACGTGCTGGAGGTTCCTGGGCAGGCTGAACAGCACGGTGTTGCCGGTCTTGATGTTGACGCTGGCCACGGTCATGCTGTCGGTCCGCACGCCCTGGCGGTTGCCGGCGCCGTCACCGCCGATGAGCAGGAAGTTGACCCGGTCCTTGCCGTTCCACGGGTCCTCCTCCTTGATCGGCTGCACCTCCGGGTCGGAGACCGAGGGGAAGATGCCCTGGACGGCGTCCCGCGTGGCCAGGACGGCGTTGGCGGTCAGCGCGAACGGCGACATCACCACCACGCACAGCAGTCCGACCACGATCCCGGAGACGATCTGGCCCCGGCCGTTCAGACGGTCGGGGCCGAGGGCGATGTAGGAGACGAGCACGAGCGCGAACCACGCCAGCGCGCCGATCACGGCGGCCACCGACACGGTGATCATCGTGCTCTCCCTGACCGCCGCGCCGAGGTTGCCCACGAAGGACAGGCCGTAAACGATCGCGGCGATCAGCAGCGCGCCGAACGCGCCCAGCAGCACGAATCCGGTACGGCGCCGCCCGGCCCGCAGGTGTGCGGCACCGGGCACGAGGGCCGACAGCGCGGTCCAGCCGATGATCGAGCCGACGCCCATCTTCCTGGCGAACGCGGGCGCCTGGGCCTTGGGCGTTCTCGGCGCCTTGGCGTTCTTCGGGCCGCCGGGCGCCTTGAGGCTCGGTCGCGTGTTCTGCTCCCTGACCGCCGGACCGGAGCCGGTGTCGCGCTGCGCGCCGCTGTCGTCCGCGGCGCGGTCCTGCGCCGCGCGGGCGCGGGTGCCACGCTCGCGGGAGGAGCGGTCCTGGCCGGTCTGGTCCGGCGCCGCGGAATCCTGCGCGGGGCGGTCCTGACCGGCGCCGTTCCGGGCGGATGGCTCCTGGGCGGAGGGCTCGGCGGGCGCGGCGCGCCGAGGCGCACGCCGCTTTCTGCCGCGCTCGGGGAAGTCTCCTCCAGGGCGCTTCGACACACCGGCTCCTTCGCACGTCGTACCAGGCCAAACCCGAAGGTTTGCCCCCCGTTGGTCACGAGATTGCCAGGATTCTAGCCCCCATATTGGGACATCAATGACAGATGACCAATGTGGGATGAACGCTCCATGAAGCTAGGACGTCGTGGAAGCGGGGGCCAGCCACGTGTTGCACTGGTAGGCCTTGTTCTTCAACCAGCCCTGCCGGAACCAGACGTTGTTGTTGGCCGGAGTGCCGTGGTCGCGGGGATACCCGGGATGGTCGCCCACCTTCGAGTAGAACCAGAACAGGATGTCACGCTGGTGGCCGCTGACCGGATAGGTGTCGGCCACCGCCCGCATGAACATACCCCCGAAACAGGTTGCCTGGAGTTCCAGTTTTCTGCTGAGTGCCAGCCGGCCGCCCTGGCTCGACGTCTGGACATGCTTCTGCCAGTGCGAGTCGAGGATGCCGGTGATCTGCTGGATGTGGTGACCGTACTCGTGGGCCATCATGCTGATCGTCGCCCCGTGCCAGGCGACCATCTCGCCGTACCCGATGGAGTTGCCGTTGCCCCTGGCCAGCGCCGAGGTGGAGGCATAGATGGTGTTGTTGCGCGGGCAGTAGTACGGCACCATGCTGCCGGGCGACGGGTAGTCGCCGCAGGCGCCCCTGCCGCGCTTGGCGGCGATCGCGTAGTTCGGCGGGCTCCAGTCGATGCCCTTCTTGCGCAGGATCGGGGCCCACGCCGCGTCCATGCACTTGCCGGTCTTCAGGATCAGCGCCTTGAGCTGGCTGTGGCTGAACAGGCTCGCGCTGCCCGCCCTGCACGTCGTGCGCGGCAGCCCGCCCGCGAAGTACAGCGTGTTGGCCTGCAGGCTCGTGTTGAGCTTGACCGTGGCGGGCTGCTCGGATGTCGGCTGTTCGGACGTCGGCGGCTCGGACGATGGCTGCTCCGAGGAGGAGGGCCGGTCCGACGACGGCTGGTCCGACGGCTGGTCGCTGGGCCGGTCCGACGGCTGGTCAGAGGAGGACGGCTGGTCGCTGGGCCGGTCGGTCGGCTCGGCCGACTCGTCGGTGTCGTCGTCCCGCGGCTCGAACGTCGGCGGCGTGTACGTGGGGATCGCGATCGGCGAGGTCGTGTCGGTGTCCGAGGCGCCCTTGAAGACCGCCGAGCCGATCACGAGCAGCACGAAGATCGCCGCCAGCGAACCGAACACCGCGCCGACGATGGCGCCCGCGTTCGACTTCCTGCGCTGCGGCGGGCGCTGCCACGGGCCGTACGGCCCCTGCGCGGGACCGTGCGGCGGCCGGTGACCAGGCCCTGGATGCGGCGGCGGGCCCTGCCGCGGCCGGCCGTTCCCCGGCGGGTACGGCCCGCCCTGCCCTGACCCGTGCGGATAGGGGCCGCCCTGTCCGGGTCCCTGCGGGTGCCCGCCTCCCTGGGGGTACGGTGCGCCCTGGCCGTTCCCCTGGGGGTAGGGGCCGCCCTGGCCCGGCCCGTGCGGGGGCGGGTACGGCATGCCGGGGTGAGGCGCCTGCGGCCCGCCGGGCGGCGGTCCGGCGGGCCGGTGGCCGTTCGGAGGGCCGGGCGGGGGAACGTACGGCCCCGCGGGCGGCGGCGGCTGCGGCGCGCCGTACGGCGGGGCCGGGCTTTGCGCCCCCGAGCCGTTCGGGTACGGGGCCTGCGCCCCCGAGCCGTTCGGGTGCGAAGGGTGCGCTCCTGGGCCGTGCGGGTACGGGGGCTGTGCTCCTGGGGCGTTCGGATGTGGGGCCTGCATGCCGTGGCCGGGCGGGGGCGGTGCCGGGGGGCCATGGCCGGGCGGGGGCGGGGTCTGTACGCCGGGACCGGGCGGAGGCGGCGGTTGCGCGGGGCCCGAACCGGGCGGCGGAGGCGGCGGCGCGTAGGGGTGCCCCTGCGCGGGTCCCTGAGGCGGGGCCGGGGGAGGCGTGGGCGGCCGGTACCGGCGGGTCGCGGGCTCCTCGTACGCCCCAGGCCCGTTCTGCTGGGGCGGCCACGTGGGGAAGGGCGGCTGCTGGGGCTCGCCGGACCCGGGCTCTCCCTGATGCCCCGGAGGCGGCGGTGGATATTGCCCGTTGCCTGTCACCCTGTCTCCCCCTCGACCTGGCCGTCCGAACCGGACCCACATACCGGACCTTTGCCGAATTTGGGGCAGAAGCATACTGATTTATCACCCGTCACGGATGTCGCCGTGCTCGATTACAGTCCGAAATCATTCGAGGTGATCTCTGCTATGTCGCCGTCCGAGCGGCCGCAGTTGTCCTAGCTTCAATGTCATGAATCTGCAGCAGCTCCGCTACGTGGTCGCGACTGCGGAGCACCGCACCATGACCGACGCGGCCAGGTCGCTCTACATCGCGCAGCCTGCGCTTTCACGCGCGATCCGAGACCTGGAGCGCGAGCTCGGGATGACCCTCTTCGCCCGTTCGGGGCGCGGGGTGGTCGTCACCGCGCACGGCCGCAGGGTGGTCAAGCTGGCCAAGGAGGCGCTCGACGCGGTGGGGGAGATCGAGGCGCTCTCCAGCCACGGCGGTGCCTCCGACGCCGAACTGCGCATCGCATCGACGACAACCCTCGAGCCCGGCCTGGCCGGGCGGCTGCTTCCCGCCTACGCGGCCGAGCATCCGGGTGTCCGCGTGCACATCATCCGCTGCGACGGCCGTGACGCGGTCGTCAACGCCATCAGGGACCAGCGGGCCGACCTCGGCCTCACCGACCTGCCGGTCCCGACCGACCTGATCACCCATCCCCTCGAACGACAGGAGATCGTGCTCATCTCGCCGCCGGGAACCGACCTGCCGGATCCCGTCCCGATGACCCACCTCGACGGACTACGCCTGGCCCTGCCCGCACGGGGAAGCGTCAGGAGAAGGGAGTTCGACGCGATGTTCGGCAAGTACGCGGTCAACCCGATCATCGTGCTGGAGACCGACGAGAGGAACGGCTGGCTCAACGCCGTCCGTGCGGGCCAGGCCTCGCTGCTGTGGTACCGCGGCATGGCCGAGCAGGCGCTCAGGGCCGGGCTGGTGGTGCGGTCACTCGAGCCCGCCGTCCGCCGCGTGATCGCCGTCGTCCACGCCCGCCGCAGGTTGCCGCTGATCGCCCAGGACTTCCTGGCGACCGCGGAGAAGGGTTCAGCCGCCTAGGAACGTTCCACCTCCACCGATCCGTACGCCCGGGGGCCACGCGCCACCCCCGCGGCCGACGCGGGGCCGGCAGCAGCGCACGCCGCCGCGGCCCGCCTCCTCACCCGTGCACCCTGACGCCAGACCCCGGACACGCCGGACCGCCTGCCGGGACACGCCCCTCCCCGACATCGGACCACGCCGCCCAGGCACCCGGCCACCGCAGCGCAAGCCCGTTCTGAGACAACCCTGAAGCCGGGCCCGCCGCCATCCGAACCCCTGCTCGTCTCGAGCCCGGATCCGCCGTCTTCCCGAACCCCTGCGCGTCTTGAGCTCGAATCCGCGTCCCCCCTGCACCCCTGCGCGTCTCGAGCCCGGATCCGCCGGCCCCCTGAACCCCTGCGCCTCGTCGCCCTCGAACCAGCCGCCGATCCGCGCGAGCCCGGGCCGACCTCCCTGAGCCCCCGGGCGTTCCCAGATCGGTCGCGACGGGCTCTTGCGGGTTTCCGGGCCGGGTCGGCCTGAACCCGGGTGCGTTCCCGGTCGGTCACCATGAGCCCCTGCGCGTCGCCGAGTCGGCCACTGAGAATCTCTTCATGTCCCGAGGCGACACCGGACGGGCAGGTGCGGGACGGCGATGTGCCAACCCGCGGGATCTTCCGTAGGCTCGAAGGTGATGAGCATCTTGCGACTGCGCGGCAAGGAGTTCGGTCCCGGAGACCACGCGGTGATGGCCGTGGTCAACAGGACCCCCGACTCCTTCTTCGACAAGGGAAAGACCTACGGCTTCGGCGCCGCGCTCGAAGCGGTCGACGCCGCGGTCGAGGGCGGCGCCGACATCGTCGACATCGGCGGCGTCAAGGCGGGCCCCGGCGACACGGTCGACGCCGAGGAGGAGATCAGGCGCGTCGCGGGCCTGGTCGCCGCCGTACGCGACCGCCATCCCGACCTGATCATCAGCGTCGACACCTGGCGCTCGGAGGTGGGCGACGTGGTGGCCGGCGCGGGGGCCGACCTGCTCAACGACACCTGGGGCGGCGTCGACCCGCTGCTGGCGGAGGTGGCGGCCAAGCACGGCGCCGGGCTGGTGTGCGCCCACGCGGGCAGGGTCGAGCCGCGCACCAGACCGCACCGCATCGCCTACGCCGACGTGGTCGCCGACGTCATCGGTTACACGGTCGACCTGGCCGAACGGGCCGTCGCCGCGGGGGTGGCGAGGGAGTCGATCCTCATCGACCCGGCCCACGACTTCGGCAAGAACACCTACCACTCGTTGGAGGTCAGTCGGCGGCTCGACGAGATGGTGGCCACCGGGTGGCCGGTGCTGGTGGCGGTGTCGAACAAGGACTTCGTCGGGGAGACGCTGGGCGGGCTGCCGGTGGACGAACGGCACGCGGGCACGATCGCGACGCTGGCGGTCTCGGCGCTGCAGGGCGCCAGGGTGTTCAGGGTGCACGACGCCGCCTCGGCGCGGGCCGGGCTGGCGGAGGTCGCGCGGCTCGCCCCCACGAATCCCACCCCCTGACCGCCGCCGACAGTCCCGGCGGTCATCGACCGACCGGCCGGAGAGCCGAGCGGGTGCCCTCGCCGGCCGTCCGGGACGGGCCCGGCCCACAGCCGTGAGGCGGCCGGACGACGAGCGGGCAGGCGACCCAGGCCGAGCAACCGTAGACCTGGGGCGGCGATCCAGGGCCGTCAGCCGTCAGCCGTCAGCCCGGCGGGCGGCCGTGGAGCGGCCGGGGCAGATGGTGGGGCGGAGACGCGAGAAGGCGAGTCGGTGCGGAGCTGGGGTGAGAGGAAAGGCGGAGGGGGTGAAACGGGAAGGGCTCCGGCAGATCGGGAACCGGGGGTCTGTACAAGCCCTCAGCGACGCGACCCTGCGGAGAGGTCGCGGGGTGCGGTGGTGCGGCGGCGGTAGTAGTCGACGGCCACCAGAGCGAGCAGAGGGCTCCAGGCTGCCAGGGGCCAGTACGTGACGTTGAAGATCACGGCCCGGCCCGTGATCGCCTCGACTTCGCAGTTCGGTCGATCAGATGAGGGCGGGCAGCCGCACCACCGCGCGCAGGCCCGGCCCGGCGTCCTCCAGGTGGACGGCCCCGCCGTGCGCCCTCAGCGTCTCGCGGACGATCGCCAGGCCCAGGCCCGCGCCGCCCTCGTCCCTGCTGCGCCCGTGGTCGAGCCTGGTGAAGCGGTTGAACACCCGCTCCCTGTCCTCCTCGGGGATGCCCGGGCCGTCGTCGGTGACGGTGAGCACGCCGTCGCGGGTCAGCGCCACCTCGACGGTGGAGGTGGCGTGCCGGACGGCGTTGTCCATCAGGTTGGTCACCACGCGGCTCAGGTCGAGGGCGTCGCCGCGCACCACGACGGGGTCGCAGGCGGTCAGCCTCGCCTCGCCGTACCTCTCCACCACCTGACGGACGACCTCGTCCAGGTTGACGGGTACGTTCCTGGCCAGCCTGCCGCCGCGCTCGTCCAGCCTGGCCAGCGCGAGCAGGTCCTCGGCCAGGCGCGACAGGCGCAGCGTGTCCTCCAGCACGCCTTCGGCCGTCTCGGTCCAGTCCTGCCCGTCGGGGTGACCGAGCGCCACCTCCAGCTGGAGCCTGATGCTGGCCAGCGGGCTGCGCAGCTCGTGCGCGGCGTCGGAGACAAGCGCCCGCTGGCGGGACTCGGCCTCTTCCAGTCTGGCCAGCATGTCGTTGAGGGTGACGGCCAGCGAGTGGACCTCGTCGCGGGCGGCGGGCACCGGCAACCGCCTCGACCTGGCGGTGTGGGTGATGTCCGCCGCGCCTCTGCGCAGCGCGTCGATCGGCCGCAGCGTCCTGCCGATGATCAGCCAGCCGCCGCCCGCCAGGAAGGCCACCAGCAGCGGCGTGCCGAACAGCAGCACCTTGCCCGCCGTGAGCAGGCTCCGCTCGATCTCGCGCACCGGCCGCGCGGCCAGCACCGTCACGCCCCTGTCACCGCTGACGACGACGACCCGCAGCGGCCCGGGGATCCCGTACGGCTCGCCGTTCAGGAACCAGGCCGAGTCGTGGCGCAGCGCCCTGCGCCGGTCGCCGGCGTCGAGCAGGGGAACCAGCCGGTCGGCGCCGTAGGTGCCGTGGGTGACCCTGCCGTCAGCTCCGACGACCTGCACGATCGTGCCGTCCTGGGTGGTGATCGGGTCGGTCAGCGTGCCGCTGTCGGCCTGAGCCCGCACCACCTGCGCGTGCTGCCTGGTGGTCTCGTCCACGGTGTTCGTCAGCGACCGGCCGAGCACCATCATCAGCACCGAGGCCGACACCGCGAACGCGAGCGCGAGCCCCACGGCCGACAGCGCCGTCAGGCGGAAGCGCAGGCTCTTGCGCCGCCACCACTCAGCCATCGTCAGCCACCGTCGCCGGCCAGCCGGTAACCCGCGCCGCGCACGGTCTGGAGCGCGTTCCTGCCGAACGGGCCGTCGATCTTGCGACGGAGGTAGCCGACGTACACCTCGACCACGTTCGGGTCGGTGTCGAAGGTGTCCCAGACGTGCTCGAGGATCTCCGCCTTCGACACCACCTCGTCGTGGCGGCGCATCAGGTACTCCAGCAGCGCGAACTCCCGGGGCGTCAGCTCCACCGACTCCTCCCCGCGCTGCACCTTGCGCCTGGCCGGGTCCAGCGACAGGTCGCCCGCCGTCAGCACCGCGGGACGCCGCCCCGCGTCGCGCCGCAGCAGCGCGCGCAGCCTGGCCACCAGCACCACGTAGGAGAACGGCTTGGTGAGGTAGTCGTCGGCGCCCAGATCGAGCCCGTCGGCCATGTCGTACTCGCCGTCCTTGGCCGACAGCATGAGGATGGGCACCCAGTTCTCCTCCGCGCGCAACCGCTTGCACACGTTGTAGCCCGACAGCCGGGGCAGCATGATGTCGAGCACGACCACGTCGTAGTCGCCGTGCCTGGCCAGGTGCAGCCCCTCCTCGCCGTCGTGGGCGAGATCCACGGCGAACCCCTCGGCCTGCAGCCCCCGCTGGAGGGCGGCGGCCATCCGCCGTTCGTCCTCGACGACCAGAACTCTCATAGCGCACATAGTGCACCATCGGTGCTGAGAGGCCTCTCAGCTCGTCTCAGGATCACCACAGCACTCCTCACGCACTGTTGAGACGTAAGCAATACCGTGAAGGAGTGAGATGTCCAGAGGCAAGCTCGTGAGGTGGGGCGTCCCCGTCGCGGCCGTCGCCGTGATCGGTGCCGCCATCGGCGCGGGTCCGGTCATCGCCGCCGTCAGCGGGGACCCCGTCCTGCCGGAACGCTCGGCGCAGCAGCTGCTGGCCGAGGCCGCCGCGGCGGTGCAGAAGGACGGCCTGCCCCCGATGTCGGGGACGGTCGTGGAGACCGCCTCCCTCGGCCTTCCCGCCCTGCCGCAGGGCGCCGCCACCGGTTCCCCGCTCAGCCTGCTGTCGGGTTCCCACGAGGCGAAGGTCTGGTACGGCTCCCGCGACCAGTTCAGGCTGGCCGTACCGGGCCCGATGAGCGAGACCAACGTCATCGTGAACGGCGACCAGACGTGGCTGTGGGAGAGCCAGTCCAACCGGGCCACGCGCGTCAAGCTGGCCCCCGGCACCGCCGACCGGCCCGGCGCGACGCACGTGCCCGACGCCCCCGCGCTGACCCCCCAGCAGGCCGCCGAGCGCCTGCTGGCCCAGGTCGGCGAGCACAGCGTGGTCAGCGTGACCAACACCACCAAGGTGGCCGGACGCCCGGCCTACGAGCTGGTGCTGGCGCCCAAGCAGGACGGCTCGCTGATCCAGGACGTCCGCCTGGCGCTCGACGGCGAGACCTACGTCCCGCTGCGCGTCCAGGTGTACGCCAAGGGGTCGGCGGAGCCGGCCTTCGAGGTCGGGTTCACCCAGGTCACCTTCTCCGCCCCCGCGAAGGAGAACTTCACCTTCACCCCGCCCGCGGGCGCCAAGGTGGAGGAGAAGACGTTCGGCCCGGCCCTCGAGGACCGCAAGCCCGAGCACGACTTCCGCGAAGGCGCGGTCAAGACCGTCGGCGCCGGCTGGACCACGGTCGCGGTCCTGCCGACGCCCACGCCCACGGCAGGGGCCGCCCAGCCGCAGGCCGAACCCGGTGGCGAGCAGGCGCCCTCGCTCGATGCCATCCTGCGCACCGCCACGCCGGTGAGCGGCCCGTGGGGGAGCGGCAAGCTGATCAAGACCAAGCTGGTCAGCGTGCTGTTCACCGACGACGGCCGGCTGCTGGTCGGCGCGGTCACCCCGGAGGAGCTCACGAAGGCGGCAGGCGCCAGGTGAGCATGACGCTGGAAGCGGGGGCGCCCTCAGGGGCGGCCCCGCCCTCCGCTGACCACGCGATCGTCACGGAGGGCCTGACCAAGCGCTTCAAGGGCGGGCAGGTCGCGGTCGACGCCCTTGACCTGACCGTGCCGCGCGGCTCGGTCTACGGCTTCCTCGGCCCGAACGGGTCGGGCAAGACCACCACCATCCGCATGCTGCTCGGCCTGGTCACGCCCACCTCCGGCACCTACGCGACGGTCCCGCTGCCGCGGGTGGGGGCGCTGGTCGAGGGCCCGGCCTTCTACCCCTACCTGTCGGGCGAGGCCAATCTGCTGCGCTACGACGCCGCCGACCCCACCGCCTCGGGCCGCACCGCCCGCGCCAGGGTCGGCGCCGCGCTGGAGCGGGTGGGCCTGTCGGCCGCCGCCGGCAAGCGCTACCGCGCCTACTCCCTCGGCATGCGGCAGCGCCTGTCCATCGCCGCCGCCCTGCTCGGCCCGCGCGATCTGCTCATCCTCGACGAGCCGACCAACGGCCTCGACCCGCAGGGCACCCGCGAGGTCCGCACGCTGGTCAAGGAGATCGCCGCCGACGGCACCACGGTGTTCGTCTCCTCGCACCTGCTGGCCGAGATCGAGCAGATGTGCACGCACGCGGCCATCATGCGCACCGGCAGGCTCGTCGCCGACGGCACGATCGCCTCGCTGAGCGGTGGCCGCGCCCCGCGCGTCAGGGTGGAGACGCCCGATGGCGCGGACGCGGCGCGGGTGCTGCGCGGGCTCGGCCTGGCGGCCGTCACCCACGAGGGGACGCAGGTGAGCGCCGAGCTCGGCGGTCACGCCCCCGAGCGGCTCAACGTCGCGCTGGTCGAGGCCGGCGTCGCGGTCAGGGGCCTGTCGGTCGTACGGCCCAGCCTGGAAGAGGTCTTCGTCGGCCTGACGGGGGAGGGGTTCGATGTCGAAGGTTGAGCCCGAAGTGGCAGACCTGGTGGCAGACACAGTGGAAGACCCAACGGCCGGCCCGGTGGCCGGCACGCCGGTCGAGGATCCCGGCCTGCGGAGCGGGCGCGGCGCGGGAGCCAGGCGGACGCCCGGCCTGGTCCCGGTGAGCGAGTCGAGGCGCACCGCCGAGCAGGGCCCGCGCCCCGACCTGCCCGTGCCGGCCGCCTCCACCCTGGACGCCGTCACCCGGGAGGCGACGTCCGGCCCCGGAGCCGTCGCCGCGTTCGCCAGGATGCTGGGCTCCGAGCTCGGCCTGACCTTCCGCCGGCCGCGCAACCTCGCCATGCTCGCCGTCCTCGCCGCCGTCCCCGTGATCATGGGCGTCGTCCTGCGCATCCTCGGCGACGACATGGCCGACGGGCCGGGCGGCCTCATCCAGCAGGTCGCCGGCAACGGTTTCTTCCTGGCGCTCGTCTCGCTGGGCGCCCTGGTGCCGCTGCTGATGCCGGTCGCGGTCGCCGTCGTGGCGGGCGACGCGCTGGCCGGCGAGGCCGCGGGAGGCACGCTGCGGTACCTGCTGGCCGCCCCCGCCGGGCGCACCAGGCTGCTGGCGGTCAAGTTCGTCAACGCCGTGCTGTTCTGCCTGGCCGTCGCCTCGGCCGTGGCGCTCGCGGCGCTCGTCACCGGCCTGCTGCTGTTCCCGGCCGGGCCCGTCACGCTGCTGTCGGGGGTCGCCATCCCGCTCGGCGACGCCCTGCTGCGCCTGCTGATCGTCATCGGCTACGTCACGCTCGGCATGGCGGCGCTGGCCGCGGTCGCGATCGCGCTGTCGACGCTGACCGAGGCGCCGATCGGCGCCATCGCGGCGACCGTCGTGCTGGTCATCGCCACCCAGGTGATGCGGGCGATCCCGCAGCTGGAGCCCGTCCAGGCGTACCTGCTGCCGAACTGGTGGAGCGGCTTCGACGCGGTCCTGCGCGACCCGATCGCCTTCGATCACCTGACCTCGGGCCTGCTGGCCTTCGGCGCCTACATCCTGCTGTTCGGCTCGTTCGCGTGGGCCCGCTTCACCAGCAAGGACATCACCTCCTGAGCCGCGGCGGGGCCGAAGGGGAGCACCCCTCCGGCCCCCGGTGACCGGACCGCGGGCCGGCCACCGGGCCCGCGGGTCAGGAGGGGCGGCGGCGCAGCCCGAGGAAGCCGACCACCAGGCCGATGGCTCCCACCACCAGCCCCGCGCCGCCGAGCAGCCGGGCCGTGCCGTCCGCCGCGGAAGCGGAGGCCGCCACCGGCGTCACCGAGGGCGCCGCGGGCGCGGACGAGGCGGCGGGTGCCGAGGGGGCGGCCGACGCCGTGCCGTGGTGGCCGTCGCCGGCCGTGGCGGGCGTGAGCTTCAGCAGCGGCGCCGGCCGCTCCGGCTCGGTGCCGTCGGCCGTGGGCTCGTCGGCCCACTTCACGACCTCACCGCCCGAGTAGGTCTGGCTGGTGGGGAAGACCAGCCGGTCGGTGTCGGTCGGCAGCTGCCCCATCGACACCTCGAACTCCTGGAACTGGCCCGGCTTGATCTGGCCACCCGACCAGACGACCTTGGTGACCGCCTCGGTGAGGTCGCCGTACTCGGTCTTCACCGGCTTGGGCAGCTTGCCCTCGGTGACCTTGACCTCCCAGCCGGGCACCGGCTTGACCGAGACGAAGGCCAGGGGGCGGTCGACGGGGAAGGACACCTCGATCTTCGTCGTCGAGGCGTCGTCACGCTCGTTCGGGACGCGGAAGGCGACCTTGGTGAACCCGCCCTGCTCGGCGGTTCCGGGGTTGACGGTCACATGCGCGAGGGCCGGGACGGCCAGGCCGAGGGACAGGGCGGTGGCGGCGGCGAGCACGCCTGCCGTACGGGGGAAGGTGGGCATGCGGAAACTCCACGTGTCTGTGGGAGGAAGAAGGAAAGAGGGGCGAGGTCAGCGGGCGGGAAGGGGAGGACCGCGCCTGGTGACGACGTGGCGGAGGAGCGGGCCGCCGCCGATGGCACGACGGGCGGCGGGCACCGGCGCCGGCCGTACCGCGACGGCGGTGGGCGGCGGCAGCAGACGGATCAGGCGGTGCCCGAGGCGGCGTAGCAGCGACCAGAGCGCGGCCTCGCCGCGGGCCAGCCAC
Source organism: Nonomuraea sp. NPDC004354 (assembly GCF_053602555.1). NCBI lineage: Bacteria > Bacillati > Actinomycetota > Actinomycetes > Streptosporangiales > Streptosporangiaceae > Nonomuraea > Nonomuraea sp. NPDC004354. The sequence continues at coordinate 16,197 of NZ_JBSGDV010000031.1, forward strand.
CAGCCGGTGACGAGGGTGACGGTCAGGTGGGCCAGCAGCATGCCGAGGCTCTCGCCGAGCCCGGACTCGTGCGCCTGCCCGTAGCCGAGGACGGCGGCGCCCCGCCCGTGGGCCGTCCCGAAGAGGGCGGCGGTGCCGTCCAGGCCGAACAGCTCGTGCAGCCCCGCCTGCAGGGCGACGAGCGTGACGTTGACGGTGGTGGACGAGCGCTCCCTGCCCGACAGCGCCAGCGCCACGGCCAGCACGGCACCGCCGCCCAGGCCGAGCACCCAGCCCGACGGGCCCGTGCCGCCGGCGGCGCGGTGGCCGAGGGCGGCCAGCAGCACGCAGACGGCCGAGAAGGCGGCCGCCCGCGTCAGCCGGAGGGGGAGGTCGGCGCGCATGGGTGCCCTCATGCTCTCACGCCACGCCCCGGGGCGGACCGTCCGGCGACTCCGCCCGAACCATACGGCTCCGGCCAATACCTGGCTCAAACATCTGATTTGTCGCTATGGTCAGGCCCGAGGTGATGTCTGTGCGGCATTTCGCTGGTTTGCTACTCGGCGTGATCGTGACCGGTGTCCTGCTGGTCGGAGGCGGCTGGGCAGTCCAGCAGGCGCTGATGATCGCGCCTGGAACGGCCGCGCCCGTCGCGGGTCCGAAGCTGTGGGTCGCGCTCGGCGCCATGGCGGCCATCGGCCTGGTGGTCGGGCTGGTGACGGCGGGCAGGGTGTCACCGCTGGCCACGTTCGTGCCCTCGCTCGTGCTGCTGGCGTGGACGGTCGTCTACGCGCTCGACGTCCCCAGGGCCCTGTCGTTCGTGCCCGACGAGCCGTCCATGCACCGCGTCCTGGTGGAGGCGGGCGCCGGCAGCAGGACGCTGCTCACCACCGGCGTCTACGCCCTGCTGGGCGTGGCGTTGTTCCTGCCGGTGCTGATGCCCTCCCGCTGGAGCCGGCGCGACGACGCGGACGAGGAGTACGACGAGGCCGAGCAGGGCGCCTACTACTGACCGGCCCGGGTGTAGAGCCTGGTCACCACCTCTTCGATCGTCTCGTCGGGCGCGGTGGCCATCAGGTCGTCGAGCGAGCCGTCGAAGGCCAGCCTGCCGTGGTCGATGAGCATCACCCTGCGGCACAGGCGCTCGACGTCGCCGAGATCGTGCGTGGTCAGCAGCACGGTGGTGCCGCGCTCGGCGTTCACCCGGAGCAGGAACGAGCGGATGCTGTTCTTGCTGACCACGTCGAGCCCGATCGTCGGCTCGTCCAGCACCAGCACGTCGGGCGCGTGGAGCAGCGCGGCGGTCAGGTCGCCCCGCATGCGCTGGCCCAGGCTGAGCTGGCGCACCGGCGTGCGCAGGAAGGCGGCCAGGTCGAGGGTCTCCACCAGCTCGTCGAGCCGCTCGGCGAAAACCCTGCGATCTACTTTGTAAAGGAGTCGGATCAGCTCGAAGCTGTCCCGCAGCGGCAGGTCCCACCACAACGTCGTCCGCTGCCCGAACACCACGCCGATCCGCCTGGCCAGGACCGTGCGCCTGCGTGAGGGGTCGAGCCCCGCGACGCGCACCGTGCCGGAGGTGGGGGTGAGGATGCCGCACAGCATCTTGATGGTGGTGGACTTGCCCGCGCCGTTCGGGCCGAGACAGCCGACGAACTCTCCCGGCGCGACGCTGAACGACAGCTCGCGCACCGCGTGCACCAGCGTGCGCTTCACCTTGAACACGCGCCCGGCGCGCTCCAGTTCGATCATGGCTAACTCCCCGTCGATCGGTAGCGGCGGATGCCCTGGCGCCAGGCGAGGGCGGCCAGCAGGGCGAGAAGCAGGGCCGCGACGGGCCCGAGGAAACGCAGTGCCTCCGGCGTGCCGAAGGGGTCGTCCTTGCCCAGGACGTACAGGCCCGGCTGCCAGTTGACGAAGGCGAGCGGCAGCACGTAGGTGACGCCGCGCACCAGGTCGCGGCCGTAGACGCTGAAGGGGTACTGGGTGAGCTGGCCGCTGCCGTAGGTGAAGGCGTTGACCACCTCGGGGGCGTCGGTCAGCACGAACTGCACCGCCCCCGCCAGCGTCCACAGCGAGGCGAAGATGACGCCCGCGGTGGCGATCATCACCGGGACCATCCACGCCCGCTGCCACGGGATGTCGAGCGCGGCCAGCGCCGTGACCAGGACGATCACCGACTGCAGCACGCGGCCGAACCTGGAGGGGGTGAACCTGTCGACGGCGGCCTGCAGCCAGGCCGGGGCCGGCTTGAGAAGCATCGTGTCCAGCGTGCCTGCCTTGATGTGCTGGCTGATCTTGTCGAGGTTGCCGACGCACATGTCGGCGACGGAGAAGGCGATGTTGGCCGCGCCGTACAGGAAGAGGACCTCCGCGCGGGTGAATCCGGCCAGCGCCGTGGTGTTGGCGAAGACCACCAGGATCACCGCGAGGTCCACGGCGGCCATCATGAGGCCGAAGCCGACCATGAGCGCGAAGGAGACGGGGTAGGCCGCGGCGGCGCGGGTCCACGTCCAGGCCAGCATGACGTAGGTCCTAACCACCCTGGATCACCACCTTGTGCCTGATCGCCCGCGTGCCGAGCGCGCCGAGGGCGAGCAGCGCGACCGCCCAGAGCGCCTGGAACGGCACCGCGTCGGCGAAGCCCGCCTTGCCGAGGTAGACGTCGGCGGGCAGCTGCGCCATCGCGGCCCACGGCAGCGTCGCGGCCACGTCGCCGAGCAGGCCGGGAAAGATCGGCAGGGGCAGCATCATCCCGCTGAAGAAGGTGGTGAGGACCATCGACACGGTCACCACGCCGCGGTCGTCGGCCAGCCAGCACACCGACAGCGCGATCAGGTAGCGCCAGGCGAAGCTGACCAGGACGCCGAGGGCGAAGCTGGCGGCGAAGGCCGCCCACCGCCCGGCGCCGGACGGCACGACGACGCCGAACACCAGCGCGCCGATGATCATCGGCGGGAGGCCGCGGACGAGGAACAGGTAGGCCGCCCTGCCCAGGTCCTCGGACAGGGCCCACGCCTGCAGGGAGGCGGGACGGACGAGGTCGAGGGCGATGTCGCCGGTGCGGATGCGTTCGGGAATGGTCAGGCCGCCGCCGAACAGCTGCATCGGGCCGATGAAGGCCTGGGTGACGAAGCAGAAGGTGACGGCGTCGAGCACGTCGTAGCCGGCCAGGCCGGGCCTGGCCTGCCACAGCGCGATCAGGACGTAGGCGCGCAGGATGCCGAAGACGCTGTTGGTGAAGGCTCCGGCGGCGGCGGCCCACACGTAGGTGGCGTGTTTGCGGAAGCCGTACCGGATGAGCCGGAGATAGAGGGAAATGGCGTGTCACCTCCGCTGTGTGATGGCATGACGACAGCCCGTGTCCACGAGGGGGCACGGGTGTGCGGAGCGGTAATTATCCGCTCGTTGATCAGGCGTCGGCAAGGCGATATCGGCGGCGGCCGCCCGCCCGCCGGTTCGCGGTGCCCCGCTTCGGTCTGTGGGGTCCGTGGTAGATGGAGATGTACGGAGCGAAGGGCCGCGTCCGACCTGGCGATGATTCACCCGAAATAGATGAGTTGCTTACTTGCCGATAGAACGATCCTCTGGAGGGAATTCTTTACCTGTGCGGCACGAGATCGACCTGGACGTCATCCCCGACTATCCGTTCAGCTGGCAGTCGCGAGCGCTCAACACGGTCATGCGCGGCACCCTGAAGCCCGCCGCCGGCCTGCTCCTGCGTCACTCCCTGGCCATCACCGCCTGCTCCCGGCTCGGCGAGCTGGCCAGGCTCGTGCCCGTGCGGCCGCCCGGCCACGTGGGCATCGTCGCGCACCGCCGCGGCGAATGGGTGCGCGCGGGGCAGGGCCTCGACGAGCGCAAGGTGCTCCTCTACTTCCACGGCGGCGGCTACTTCAGCTGCTCGCCCGCCACCCACCGGCCCATCACCTGGCGGCTGTCGGTGGTGGCCCGCCGTCCGGTCTTCGCCCTCGACTACCGGCAGGGCCCGGTCCACTCGCTGGCCGAGTCGCTGCAGGACGCCCTCGACGCCTACGGCGAGCTGATCGAACGCGGCCACGAGCCCGCCGACATCCTGCTCGCCGGCGACTCGGCGGGCGGCCACCTCACGCTGGCCACCCTGCTCGCGCTGCGCGATCGCGGGCTGCGGCTGCCCGCGGCGGCCATCTGCCTGTCGCCGTGGACCGACCTGAGCGACACCCCGCGCAGGGCCAACCGCTGGACGGACCCGATGCTGCCGGCCGGGCGCGTCGAGTGGCTGGCCAGGCGGTGGACGTCGGGTCTGGACCCGCGTGACCCGCTGGTCTCGCCGGTCTTCGGCGACTACACCGGCCTGCCGCCACTGATGATCGTCACCGGCTCGACCGAGGTGCTGCGCGACGAGGGTCGCAGGGTCGCGGTGCGCGCCCGCGCGGCGGGCGTGCCGGTGACCTACGAGGAGTGGCCGCGGATGCCGCACGTCTTCGCCATCCTGGCCGACGTGCTGCCCGAAGCGCGGCTGGTCTACCGGCACATGGCCCGCTTCCTGGCCGCCGTGCACGCCTCGGGAGAGGAATCTTCTCTCGCGGCCTGACGTTCCAGTTGTAGGTTAGGGTGACCTAACTACAGCTGGAGGGTTCTCATGACCGAGCATCGTGGCGTCGTGCTGCGGACCGAGCGGCTCACGCCGCACATGGTGCGGGTGGTGGTCGGCGGCGACGGCTTGCGTGACTTCGCCACCGCTGGGTTGACCGACCACTACGTCAAGCTCGTCTTCCCGGTGGAGGGTGTGACGTATCCGACGCCGTTCACCGTCGCCACCTGCAGGGAGCTCCTGCCGCGCGAGCACTGGCCGCGGCTGCGCACCTACACCGTGCGCGCCTGGGAGCCGGCGGCGAGGGAGCTGACCCTCGACTTCGTGGTCCACGGCGACGAGGGACTGGCCGGTCCGTGGGCCGCGGCCGCCAGGCCCGGCGACGTGATCCACCTGCTGGGTCCCGGCGGCGGCTACGCGCCGAGTCCCGAGGCGGACTGGCACCTGCTCGCCGGTGACGAGAGCGCGCTCCCGGCGATCGCCGCCTCCCTGGAGGCGCTGCCCGAAGGGGCCAGGGCGCATGTCCTCGTCGAGGTCGAGTCGGCGGCGGAGGAGCAGAAGCTGGACGCTCCCGTGGTCTACCTGCACCGGGAGGGCGCGCCGTACGGGCGCAAGCTGGTCGAGGCGGTGCGCGGTCTGCACTTCCCCGAGGGCAGTGTGCACGCGTTCGTGCACGGCGAGGCGGGCTTCGTCAAGGAGTTGCGCCGCTTCCTGCGCGTGGAGCGGCAGATCCCGCTCGAGCAGCTGTCCATCTCCGGCTACTGGCGGCTCGGCGTCGACGACGAGGGCTGGCGCGCGGTCAAGAAGGAGTGGAACCGCCAGGTGGAGGTCGAGGAGAGCGCCGCCCTCGACGGATGAGCCCCGGCACTGTCCCCTCGTCCCTGAAAGCCCAGGTACCTCAGCTCTTTCTCACCTAGCGGAAAGATTCGCCTTACCTTCGATACTCCTTGTGGCAGTCCCGGGGAAATGCCTCGCCCGATCCGGTCACAGTGTGCTGTGGCCGTGGTCCAGAGCAGGAGAGGCGAGCCGGATGGCGCGTGGTACGAGCGGCATGCCGCCAGGCGTGCGACCGCTGACGGTGGGCGACCCGGTGATCATCGGCAGGTACCTGCTGCTCGGCCGCCTGGGCGCCGGCGGGATGGGGGTGGTCTACCTCGCCGAGCACCCGCGGGGCGGGCTGGTGGCGCTGAAGACCCCGCACGACGTGCACCTGCGGGACGCCACGCTCCGCGCCAGGTTCGCCGAGGAGGTGACGTTCTCGCGCAGGGTGGTGCCGTTCTGCACGGCCGCCGTGATCGAGGACGGCAGTGATCGCGACCGGCCCTACCTGGTCTGCGAGTACATCCCGGGGCCGGCGCTGTCGCAGGTGGTGGTGGGGCGCGGCCCGCTGACGCCCGACCTCGCCTACGGCGTCGCGCTCGGGGTGGCCGCCGCGCTGGTCGCCGTCCACGACGCGGGGCTGGTGCACCGCGACCTCAAACCGGGCAACGTGCTGCTGTCGCCGGACGGGCCGCGCGTCATCGACTTCGGCATCGCCCGCGACGTCGACACCGCCGCCGCCCACACCCAGGCGGGGCTGGTGATGGGCAGTCCTGGCTGGGTGGCGCCCGAGCGGCTGACCGGCGGTGCCGCCGTCCCGGCCTCCGACGTGTTCGCGTGGGGCTGCCTGATCGCCTTCGCCGCCACCGGCCACCACCCGTTCGGGGCCGGCGAGGCCGACGTGCTGACCAGGCGGATCGTGCTGGAACAGCCGCGGGTCGACGGCGTGCCCGCGCTGCTGCGGCCGGCGGTGGAGGCGGCACTGGCCAAGGATCCCGCCGCGCGGCCCAGCTCGGCCGAACTGCTGCGTGCCTTACTGGCCGCGGGCGGCGTGGGCGACCCCTGGGACCTGCGCGAGGCCGTCGGCCGGGTGCTGGGGGACATCTGGACACCGGTGCCGTATCCGCCGGGTGGGGGCAGGGTGCGCCTGGCCGACGCGCCGCCGGACCCGGCGGGGACCGAACCGCCGGGGCGGCCCGGCCCTGCCGCGCGCCGGCGGCGGGCCAGGTCGGGCGCTCAGCTGTCGCACGCGAGCTTCGCCGCGCTGGCCACCGTCTCGATCGCGGCCCTGACGGTGGCCGCGGCCAGCGGGGGAGCCGGGATCCGGCTGGACGGCACCCGCCGGCCGGAGGCCGTTCCCTTCGTCGTGCCCAACGGCACCGCGCAGTCCACGATCAGGCCGGATCCGCTGACCAGGGCACCGGCCGAGCCGATCCCCGCCGGGCCGTCGATCACCCCGACCGTGGTCGTCACCCAGACCAGGACGCTGGGGCCCACGACGCTGCGACCGCCGTCCACGACGCCGGAGGAGCGGAGCCGGCCCGACCACGAGAGCGTCTGGTCGCCCGACCCGCCGGGCAACGGGGACCCGGGCGACTGCGTCAACCCGGCGGGCAAGCGGCGTGGGCGTGACTGCCCGCAGCCCTCCTCCAGCATCACCACGATCCCGCAGGAGGGACCGGGCGAGACACCGGACCCGTCGGCGTCGGCGTCGGTCACCCCGACCGACCCGGTGTCGCCCGGCCCCACGGACTCCTCGCCGGGCGCCTGAACCGCGGGCCGGCCTCCTGAGCCGGGCGTTCGGGGGTCAGCGCTGCCCGGCGGGGGCGGGCCGGCGCCTGCCGTACCGGAGGGAGAGCGCGGTGGCCGCGCAGAGCAGCAGCGCGCCCGATCCGATGATGGACACGGCGACGCCCGCGAGCTCCGCGACCAGGCTGCCGGCCAGCACGCCCGCGATCGTGACGTTGACCATGAGCGCGTTGGCCAGCGCGACGCCGCGCCCGCGCAGGTCCTCGGGCAGGTCGCGCAGCAGGGTGTGGGCGACGGGGACCTGGAACAGGCCCGACCCGAAACCGGTCAGCAGGCACCACGCGCCGATCGCCGCGATGTGGCCGCTCCACTGGGCGGGGGCGAGCGCGACCATGGACAGGCCGAAGGCGACGATCGAGGCGGGCAGCAGCCGGTCGGGGAAACGGCGCAGCAGCGCGGGACCGGCCAGCGCGCCGAGGATCGAACCGCCGCCGAACAGCGCCTGCGCCAGCCCGAACGTGAGGGCGGGCAGCTGGAAGACGGTCAGCAACTGGGCGTTGAGGTTGGTGGTGAACAGGCCGAGGGCGAGCATGACCGGCGTCAGGAAGACCGCCAGGTACCGCAGCGAGGGCACCGCCAGGACGCCGCGCACGCCGGCGCGCAGCGCCGCCCAGTACGGCTCGCGCGCCGCGGACGGCACCTCGCGCAGCACCGCCATGCTGCCCAGCAGCAGCGCGGAGAGCAGGAAGGTGGCCGAGTCGATCATCAGGACGAGGGGGACGCTGCCGGCCGCGACCAGCAGCCCGCCCAGCGCCGGGCCGAGCAGGTTGATCGTGTGGGCGGTGCTCTGGAACAGGGCGACCGCGGAGGGGATGCTGTGCCCGCCGACGATCTTCGGGATGGCGGCGATGCGGGCGGTCTCGAAGAACGCCTTGCCCAGGCCCTCCAGGAAGATCAGCGCCAGCAGGAGCCAGGCCGAGCGCAGGGCGGGGATCATGGCCAGCACGATCAGCGCTCGGGCCAGGTCGGATCCGATGAGCAGCACCCGCTTGGGCAGCCGGTCGGCCAGCGGGCCGACGAAGGCGCCGAGGATGCCCGACGGGAGCAGCTGCGCGACGACGACGAGCGCGATCAGCACGACGGGGGCGTCGGTGAGCGTGGCGGCGACGTAGATCAGGGTGACCTTGGTGATGGCGTCGCCGAGGAAGGACACCACGACGGCGAGCCAGTAGGTGAGGTAGGTGCGGTCCCGCAGCAGCCTGAGCACCCTCGTGAGGCTAGATCAGCCGGAAGGGGGCGAAGGTGACGGATCGCGCGGAGCGTAAAGCGCCCCGGTCCCGCGGGCGCGGGACCGGGGCGGTCGCCGGGGAACCCTCCCATGCCCTAGGAGGTGTCGGCGAGTCCGGGCGGGCTCTTTAGTGGAACTGCTCCTCCTCGGTGGAGCCCCTGAGCGCGGTCGTCGAGGAGTCGGGCGCGATCGCCGTGCTGACCAGGTCGAAGTAGCCGGTGCCGACCTCGCGCTGGTGCCTGGTGGCGGTGTAGCCGCGCGCCTCGGCCGCGAACTCGGCCTCCTGCAGCTCGACGTAGGCGGTCATGCCGTCGGCGGCGTAGCCGTGGGCCAGGTTGAACATGGAGTGGTTAAGCGAGTGGAAGCCGGCCAGCGTGATGAACTGGAACTTGTACCCCATGTGCCCGAGCTCGCGCTGGAACTTGGCGATCGTGGAGTCGTCCAGGTGCTGCTTCCAGTTGAAGGACGGCGAGCAGTTGTAGGCGAGCATCTGGTCGGGGTACCTGGCCTTGATCGCCTCGGCGAACTCGCGGGCCACGTCGAGGTCCGGGGTGGAGGTCTCCATCCACAGCAGGTCGGCGTAGGGGGCGTAGGACAGGCCGCGGTCGATGCAGGCCTCGACGCCGTTGCGGACCCGGTAGAAGCCCTCGGCGGTACGGTCACCGGTGGTGAAGCGCTGGTCGCGGGGGTCCACGTCACTGGTCAGGAGCGTCGCGGCCTGGGCGTCGGTCCGCGCGATGATCAGTGAGGGGACGCCCGACACGTCGGCCGCCAGGCGGGCGGCGTTGAGCGTCTTGATGTGCTGGCCGGTCGGGATCAGCACCTTGCCGCCGAGGTGGCCGCACTTCTTCTCCGAGGCGAGCTGGTCCTCCCAGTGCACGCCCGCGGCGCCGGCCGCGATCATGCCCTTCATCAGCTCGAAGGCGTTCAGCACGCCACCGAAGCCGGCCTCGGCGTCGGCGACGATCGGGGCGAGCCAGTGGGTCTGGTCCGAGCCCTCCGACCAGCTGATCTGGTCGGCGCGCAGCAGCGCGTTGTTGATGCGGCGCACGACGGCGGGCACGGAGTTGGCCGGGTACAGCGACTGGTCGGGGTAGGTCTGCCCGCCGAGGTTCGCGTCCGCCGCCACCTGCCAGCCGGACAGGTAGATCGCCTTCAGGCCCGCCTTCACCTGCTGCACGGCCTGGTTGCCGGTCAGCGCGCCGAGCGCGTGCACGTAGTCCTCGGTGTGCAGCAGGTCCCACAGCCGCTCGGCGCCGAGTCTGGCAAGCGTGTGCTCCTCCTGCACGCTGCCGCGCAGCCGGACGACGTCCTCGGCGGAGTAGGTGCGCTCGGTGCCCTTCCAGCGGGGGTCGTTCTCCCATGCGTGCCGCAGCTGGTCAGCCGCTCCCTTGAGGCGATCGTCCATTTTTCACTCCTTTGTCGTCCCCTGGGTGCTTGTTCCGAGTGTCTGCCCCGGGCAAGCCCTCTCAGTAGGGTCCGAAGTGCAGAAAATTCGACGAATTTCACATCTAGGACATACTGGCGGGTATTCAGGGGAGAAGAATTCACGACTTTTCGCTATGGACTAGACCACTGGACCGGCTGTCACCTCGGCTTTCGGCGACCGTCCGGTGTTCCGGCGGCGATCGGAGGTCCCTCGCCCACTTCAGCCCGGCTTCCGGTGGCTGGGTGTAGAAAAACCAGGATTCTTCCCCTTATGATGCGCGCATGGCCCCCTTGCTCGGCGAAGAACCGCTTTCTTTGACGCAGGAGCTCGATCTCATCGCCTTCGGCCAGCGCCTGCGTCACCTGCGCAAACAGCGCGGGCTGACCCTGTCCGACCTGGGGGAGCGGGTCAGCAGGGCACCCAGCCAGCTGTCCCTGCTGGAGAACGGCAAGCGCGAGCCCAAGCTGTCACTGCTCAAGTCACTGGCCACCGCGCTCAACGTCCCGGTCGAGGAACTGCTGCGCCGCCAGCCGCCCAACCGCCGCGCCCAGCTGGAGATCGCGCTCGAGGAGGCCCAGCGCGACCCGCTCTACGCCGGGCTCGGCCTGCCACGGCTCAAGGTCTCCGCCCGGGTGCCCAACGACGTCCTCGAGCACATCCTCGGCCTGTACGGCGAGCTGCGCGCCAGGCAGGCCCGCGGCACCGCCACCCCCGAGGAGGCCCGGGCGGCCAACGCCGAACTGCGCCGCAGGCAGCGCGAGCAGGGCAACTACTTCCCCGAGATCGAGAAGGCCGCGGCCGCGGCGCTGGCCGCCGTCGGCTACCGCACCGGCGCGCTGTCGCAGAGCACGGTCCAGGCGCTGGTCACCCACTTCGGCTACTCCGTCAACACCGTGCAGGACCTGCCGCGCTCCGTCAGGTCCATCACCGACCTGCGCAACCGCCGCATCTACGTCAAGCACGAGCAGCTCGGCATGCACACCCCGCGCACGATCCTGCTGCAGACCCTCGGCCACCTCGCGCTCGGCCACGGCAAGCCGCGCGACTTCGCCGACTTCCTGCTGCAGCGCACCGAGGCCAACTACTTCGCCGCCGCCGTCCTCGTGCCCGAGCGCACCGCCACCCAGTTCCTCCAGGAGGCCAAGCAGGACCGCGCCCTGTCGGTGGAGGACCTGCGCGACGTCTTCGCCGTCTCCTACGAGATGGCCGCCCACCGCTTCACCAACCTGGCCACCCACCATCTCGACCTGGTCTGCCACTTCGTCCGCAACGACGCCGGCGGCACCATCTACAAGGCCTACGAGAACGACGGCATCGTCTTCCCCGCCGACGAGCAGGGCGCCATCGAGGGGCAGCGCATGTGCCTGCAGTGGTCCGGACGGCAGGTCTTCCTGTCACCTGACCGGTTCTCGGTCTTCTACCAGTACTCCGACTCGCCGACCGGCACCTACTTCTGCGTGGCGCACGTCGACCCGTCCCGCGAACGCGACTTCGCGATCACGCTGGGCGTGCCGTACCGGGAGTCGCGGTGGTTCCGCGGGCGCGAGACGACCAACAGGACGCGCTCCAACTGCCCGAACGGCGACTGCTGCCGCCGCCCTCCGGCCGAGCTGGCCCAGCGCTGGGAGGGTTACGCCTGGCCGTCGGCACGCGCCAACTCCCACGTGCTGGCCGCGCTGCCGCCCGGCTCGTTCCCCGGCGTGGACGAGGCCGACGTTTACACCTTCCTCGAACGGCACGCCACCCACGGCTGAGCCTTCCCTAGCCCCGGCCTGGCGGGTCTGGGCCCGGGCGGTCACGTCGTACGGTTCCCGGTGGCGTGACGGGTGGCGTGCAGGGTGGTCTGTCGGGTGGCGCACGACACCCGGCTCAGCGCCACGGTCAGCGCGTCGGACGGGAGGGCGGGCAGGTCGCGGGAGCGCCAGGCGAGGTAACCGTCCGGCCGGACGAGGGCCGCGCCGCCCCGGGAGAGTCCGTAGGCGCGAAGGAACTCCGCCGGCTCGTGCGGATGCGGCGAACCCGCGGTACGGCGCTCGACGACCATCGCGGGAACCCCGCGCCAGGACAGGAACACCGCCGCCGACAGGCCTACCAGCCCGCCGCCGACGACCAGCGCCGATGTCGATTCCGTTCGCATGACCCTCCTCGGTCCGCGCGGCTTCGGGAACCGTCAGGTGTCTTGAGCTGTCAGGTGTCTTGAGGGGGTGTCGCCGATCCGCCGGTGTTCCCGATGCCGGTGTCCAGGATGTCCAGCGCGCGGCCGACCGTGTCGGTCAGGGTGGCGACGATCTGCTCAGGCGACCGGCCCGCGCCCCGCAGTCGTGCCGCCTCCTCGACCATGGCGGAGACGGTGGTCAGGACGAAGGCGGCGATCGCCCGTGCCGCGACGGCTCCCAGATGCGCGGGCACCCGGTCGGACAGGATCGCCGCCAGGTCCTCCTGGTATCGGGTGCCACGCAGTCGCAACGCGTCCTGCAGTGCAGGACTGTTCTGGATGATGGTGACGACACCGGCGAGCCGATCGTCGACCGCGGTCCGTGGATCTCCGCCGTCCGGCGCCTGCGGCAGCTCCGGCAGGTGGGCGAACAGGCGCGGCAGCTCGTCCTTGAGGAACTCCGGCAGCGAGGCGCTCAGGGGGAGCTGGTCGACCATGTCGATCACGTCGGCCTCGACCGGGCGGTGCCAGGCGAACAGGAGGTCCTCCTTGGCAGGGAAGTGGTTGACAACGGTCTGTTTCGCGACGTCCGCGGCCTCGGCGACGTCGGCGATGGTCACCGCGTCGTAGCCCCGCTCGCTGAACAGGGCCAGCGCGGTGGTGGCGATCCGCTCCCTGGTCTGGCGCCGCCGCCGCTCGTGCCGGGACGGCGCGCCTTCCTGCTGCGGCTGTGGCCGGTCGGCGCCGCTCGCGTCGGTGCTCATGGAAGGACCGTACCATGAATGGGACGATACTAGTACTGGTACCAGTCTAATGACCTGCCGGGCACATCAGGCCGCGTCGTGGAAGACCAGGCCCAGCGTGTGCCGCTGGCCGCGCCGTACCGTGCTGACGCCGTGCCGGACCGGCGATGCCGACCAGCCGCGGGAGGAGCGGACAGGGCGGTCCCTCGTGGTGAAGACCAGCCCGTGACCCTGCGGCAGCAGCGTCACCGTGCCCCGCGACTGGGCCCGTGGCCGCTGCTCGACCAGCAGGAACTCGCCGCCCTCGTAGTCGGCGCCAGGCGCGTCCAGCCCGATCACGACCTGCAGGGGGAAGACGAGGTCGCCGTACAGGTCACGGTGCAGCGCGTTCCAGTCGCCGTCCCGGTAGCGCAGCAGGATCGGGGTGGACTTGGTCTGCCCCGCCGCGTGGCACATCTCCAGCCATTCCGCCAGCGTGTCCGGCCAGGGGGCGGGCCTGCCGAGCCTGGCGGCCCAGTCCCTGGCGATGGGCAGCAGGCGGGGGTAGAACGCCTGCCGCAACTCCTCCACCGGCTCAGGGAAGGGCCGGTCGAAGTAGCGGTACTGGCCCCGGCCGAACCGGTAGCGCTCCATGTCGATCGTCGAGCGGAACCGGGCGACCTCGTCGTACAGGCCGGCGATCTCGCGGCACTCGTCCGGGGTGAGGACCGGACCGGTCAGCGCGCACCCGTGCGCGTCCATCTCCTCGGCCAGGGCGGCCCAGTCGGCCCTGTCCACGCGTTCGTGCGGCTTCGGCATGATCTGCTCCTTTCTCGATGTCAGACGAACAGCGGCTGCAGCGCGCCCTCGTGGGTCAGCAGGAACCGCTTGCGCTCCAGTCCGCCGGCGTAGCCGGTCAGCGACCCGTTGGCGCCGATCACCCGGTGACACGGCCTGACGATCAGCAGCGGGTTGGCGCCGATCGCCCCGCCCACCGCGCGGATCCGGTCGCGCGGCGCCCCGACCTGCTCGGCGAGCCGGCCGTAGGTGGTGGTCCTGCCGTACGGCAGGCCGTCCAGCGCGGCCCACACCGTCTCCTGGAAGGCGCTGCCATGGTGGACGAAGTCCAGCTCGAAGCCGGTCCGCTCGCCCGCGAAGTACTCGCGCAGCTGGCACTCGACCACGGCGAACGCGCCGGGGTCGCGCCGCCCCGCCCGCGCGCCGCCCTGGCCGGCGCTCTGGTCAGCGCCCTGGTTCGCGCCCTGGTCAGCGAACGACACGGACGCCAGGGCCAGCCCGCCCCTGGCCGCCTCGGACCGCTCCCCGACCAGCAGCAGCTCGCCGATCGGGCTGTCGACCGTCGTGTGGACGTTCATGCTCCGCACCCTTCTTCGTGGTGTCCCTCTCTTGAGAGAACACCGGAGGGCCCAGGAAGGATCGGCGGTTTTCGGACCTCGCGGTGGCGACGCGGCGCGCTCGTCGGGCGGCCGCCGGTCAGGGCGGCCTCCCGTCGGACGACCCCTCGTCAGGAACGCCTGAGCCGGACTCTAAGCTGAGGTGACATCGACGGGGGAGGGGCGTGTGCTGCCTGAGGTAGAGGCGTGGCTGCGGAGCCGCACGTCCTCAGCCGCCGACTGGCCCCTCGAGGCGCTCCTGGAGCGCAAGGGCGACACGACGATCAGCGTCGTCCTGCCCGCCCGCGACGAGCGCGAGACCGTCGGCGAGATCGTCGGGATGATCAGGCGGGAGCTGCGCGCCCTGGTCGACGAGGTCGTGGTGATCGACTCCCGCTCGAGCGACGACACCGCCGTGGTGGCCGCCAGGGCGGGCGCGTCCGTGCACGCCCAGGACGAGATCCTGCCCGATCTCAAACCGCTCGACGGCAAGGGCGAGGCGCTGTGGAAGTCGCTGGCGGTCACCTCGGGCGACCTGCTGGCCTTCATCGACGCCGACCTGCGCGACTTCCGCTCCTCCATGGTGACCGGGCTGCTCGGTCCGCTGCTGTCCGACCCGTCCGTGGTCTACGTCAAGGGCAGCTACGACCGTCCCCTGCTCGGCGCGCCCACCGGCGGCGGCAGGGTGACCGAGCTGGTGGCCCGCCCGCTCATCAACATGCACTGGCCCGAGCTGGCGGGGTTCGTGCAGCCGCTGGCGGGAGAGTACGCAGGGCGGCGCTCGGCGCTCGAACGCGTCCCCTTCGTCACCGGCTACGGCGTCGAGCTCGGTCTGCTGGTCGACCTGTACGAGCTGGCCGGGCTCGACGCGCTGGCCCAGGTCGACCTCGGCTCCCGTGAGCACTCCCACCAGTCGACCGAGGCGCTCGGCGGGATGGCGGGGCAGATCATGCTGGCCGCCTGGTCCCGGCTCGAGCGGCAGGGCAAGATGATCCCCCTCCACGAGCCTTCCGTACGGCTGTCGCAGTTCCGCAGGAACGAGCGCGGTCACCACGTGCTGACCAGGAACGTCTCGGTCGCGGAACGACCTCCGATGATCACCGTGGCCGGTTGACCCGGACGGGCCGACGTGCCCTTGTCCGCGCTCGACCAAGCGCGCCGGATCAGGACTCGCAGGCGCAGATGACCGCCTGGATCCGGTCGCGCAGGCCGAACGTGGACAGCACGTTACTGACGTGGGCCGGGGCGGCCGCCGTCTCCCTCCGCACATCGATGTCATCCGGTCTCCGAAAGCGGCAGCGTCTCCCGGTCTTCGAGAGCGGCGGCGCCTCCCGGCCTCCGAGAACGGCAGCGTCACGCGGTCTTCGAAAGCGGCAGCGTCTCCCGGTCTTCGAGAGCGGCGGCGCTGACGGTGACACCGTGAGCGTTGTCCGGGAGAAGGCTCAGGGGTGTTGATGGTGCCGGCCGCTGTCGTCGAGGCCGGGGCGGGTCCGCGAGCGGAAGGTGCGGCGGTAGCTGTCCGGAGGCACGCCGACCGTGCGGTTGAAGTGCCGGCGCAACGTCGTGGCGGTGCCCATGCCGGTGGCCGCCGCGATGGTGTCGACGCTGTCGTCGGTGGTCTCCAGCAACTCCTGGGCGTGGCGGATCCGCTGGGTCAGCAGCCACTGCAGCGGAGTCGTACCCGTCACCGACCTGAAATGGCGGCCCAGGTTGCGCGAGCTCATCCGCGCCTGGCGGGCCAGGTCCTCCACGGTCAGCGGATGGTCCAGCCGTTCGATCACCCAGGGGAACAGTTCGGCCAGCGGGTGGTTGTCCGGGGCGGGCACCGGGGTGGTGACGAACTGCGCCTGGCCCCCGTCCCGGTGTGGCGGCACGACCAGGCGGCGGGCGACCACGTTGGCGATCGCCGAGCCGCGGTCGAGGCGGACGAGGTGCAGGCACAGGTCCACGGCGGCGGCCTTGCCGGCGGAGGTGAGCACGCTGCCGTTGTCCACGTAGAGGACGTCCGGGTCCACCTTCACCTGCGGGTAGCGGGCGGCCAAGGTGTGGGTGTGCGCCCAGTGCGTCGTCGCGCGCCGCCCGTCCAGGAGGCCGGCGGCGGCCAGCACGAAGGCGCCCGTGCACAGTGAGGCCACGCGCGCGCCTGCCTCGTGGGCCGCGCGCACCGAGTCGACCAGGTCGGCGGGTGGGTCCTCGTCGACGTCGGCCCAGCCCGGGACGATCACCGTGTCGGCGTCCGGCAGCCGGTCGAGGCCGTGGTCGGGCTCCAGCCGGAACCTGCCTGCCCGTACGGAGCCCGGCCCGCAGACGGCGACGCTGTACCAGGGGCCCGCCACGCCGTCCGGGGCGGCGCCGAAGATCTCGTACGCCACGGACAGTTCGAAGTGCAGCATCCCGTCGGTGACGGCCAGCGCGACAGTACCCATGTCCGGAATTGTACGTGTCATGGCGTTCCGGACACTCGCGGTGGGATGCCGGCCTTCGCCAGGATGTCCGCAACCAATCATTCGAGGACAGGGGACCACCCATGGGATCGGGGCACACGGTAGCGGTGTTCGGCGCGTACGGGCACACCGGGCGTTTCGTGGTGGCACAGCTGCTGGAGCGCGGGTTCGTTCCGGTTCTGTCCGGGCGCGACGCCGACAAGCTGAAGATGCTGGCGGCGTCCGAATCCGGGCTGGAGGCCCGGCCGGCGTCGGTCGACGACCCGGCCTCGCTCGACCGCGCACTGGCCGGTGCGGCGGCCGTGATCAACTGTGCCGGGCCCTTCGCCGATACCGCCGCCCCCGTGATCGAGGCGGCACTGCGCGCCGGGATCCCGTATGTGGACGTGGCGGCCGAAGTCGAGGCCAACGTCGACACGTTCGCGCACTTCACCGACCGCGCCCGCGACGCGGGAGCGGTGATCGTCCCCGCGATGGCCTTCTACGGCGGCCTCGGCGACCTGCTGGCCACCGCGACCATGGGCGACTGGACCACAGCCGACGAAGCGCACGTCGCGTACGGGCTGAGCAACTGGCACCCTACCGCCGGGACGCGTGCCGCAGGCGCGGTCTCCCGGCAGCGGCGGGGCGGACGACGCGTTCGATACGCGAACGGACAGCTGGAGTACCGCCATGACGACCCGCCGACCCTCGACTGGCCGTTTCCCGACCCGTTGGGCACCCGGGCGGTCATCGGGGAGTTCACGATGGCCGACGTGGTCACCATCCCCAGCCACCTGTCCATCCCTGAGGTACGCACCTACATGACGGTCGAGGCGGCCAGAGACGTGTCGGCCCCGGACACACCGACGCCGGCCATGGTCGACGAGCATGGGCGGTCGGCGCAGACCTTCCTCGTCGACGTCGTCGTGCGCTCCGGCGGCACCGAACGGCGCGCTGTGGCCAGAGGCCAGGACATCTACGCCGTCACCGCGCCGCTCGCGGTGGAAGCGGTTGACCGCATCCTCACGGGACGGACCAGGACGGTCGGTGTCGCCTCCGCGGGTGCGGTCTTCGACGCGCCGGACTTCCTCCGCGCACTGTCCCCGCACATTTCCATTGACCTGCGCCAGTAGCGCCAACAGACCGGGCCGCTCCCGGTGTGGATGTACAGGTTCCATGCCGGCTTCACCGGTCCGCTTCCATGCCGGCTTCACCGGTCCGCTTCCATGCCGGCTTCACCGGTCCGCTTCCATGCCGGCTTCACCGGTCCGCGTGCCGGCTTCACCGGTCCGCGTGCCGGCTTCACCGGTCCGCGTGCCGGCACGCTCGGGCCTCGCGCGGGATCAGGACCTCGCCCCTCCGGCTGTGGGCCCACCGCCGCTTGACCTGCGGGACTCCGGTGAACGCGAGGCGGAGCATCGGGTCGGGCCGGGGGCGCGCCGTCGGGTTCCTGTTCCCCGGTTCGACGGGAGGGGCCTCGGCCGTACGGCTCGCGACTCGCGCGCACCGCGGCGTGCGGGACGGGCGGCCTGCGGCATGCGGGGCCGATGGGTCGCGGTATGCGGGATCGGCGGCCCGCGGTATGTGGGAGCGATGGGCGCAGTATGGGGGATCGGCGGCCCGCGGCATGTGGGAGCGATGGATCGCGATATGTGGGATCGGCGGCCCGGGGTTGCGGGATCGGCGGGCCGCGGTATGTGGGACCGATGGATCGCGGTATGCGGGACCGGTGGGCGGAGCGCCGGGGCGGGCCGTACAGAATGGGCTGCATGAGCAGATGGCGTGACCTGACCGGTGGAAAGCTGGGCGAGGCCTATGACGGACGCTTCACGGCGCTGGCCGCCACTGGTGCCGACGTCCACGGAGAGGCGCGCTTCTGCGCCGCGCTGGTGCTGCCCGGCGCGAGGATCCTCGATGCGGGATGCGGCACCGGCAGGGTGGCGATCTGGCTGGCCGAGCAGGGCTACGACGTGGTGGGCGTCGACCTCGACCCCTCCATGCTCGCCGTCGCCAGGAGCAGGGCGCCGGAGCTGACCTGGATCGAGTCCGACCTGGCCGCGTTCGACCTTCCCGAGCGCTTCGACCTGGTCGTCGCGGCGGGCAACGTGATCCCGCTGCTCGCCGAGGGCAGCGAGCCTCAGACCGTGGGCCGCCTCGCCGACGCGCTGCACCCCGGCGGCCTGCTGGTGGCCGGATTCGGGCTCGACGCCGATCACCTGCCGGTACGCCCGACGTTCACGCTCGACGACTACGACACCTGGTGCGCGGCCGCTGGGCTACGGCTGCGGGACCGCTTCGCCACCTGGGACGGCGAGCCGTACCGGGGTGGGGGGTACGCGGTCAGCGTGCACGGCCGGTAACCGCGCCGGACCGGGTCGGTCGCAGCACCTGGGGCGGCGAGCCGTACCGGATGGGGGGTACGCGGTCAGCGTGCGCGGCCGGTAACCGCACGTGGCGCGCCGGACCGGGCCGGGCCGCGCATCTATCCGCGGCGGGAGCGGCGCGCCCATGCCGGCCGTGCGGTTAGGGTCGCGCCCTGCATGTGGTCAGGGGCGCGCTCGGCGTGTGCCGGTCGGCCTGCGGGCTCAGGGACGCCTGCGGTGAGCCGGGTGGAGTCGACGTCGTGTCGTCGCTCGGTGATCGGGTGATCGGTCAGGGCGCGCCGCCCTTGAGCGCGGCGGCGACGAAGGCGGCGATCTGGTCGCGCCCCGCCGCCTCGTCCTCCACGTCGTCGCCCAGGATGATCCGGCCGAGTTGCCGCATCATGGACGGCCACAGCGCCAGCCCGGTGAGCGTGAACAGCAGCCTGGACACCTCGGGCGACGGCTCCCTGTCGAGCCCGGCCGCCAGCGACGCGGTCTTCTTCCCGCAGCGCGCCACCCGCGCCTCGAACCCGGGCAGCTCGGGGCCGCGGAAGTTCAGCGCCTCCCACATGAGCAGCCGCATGAGCACCATGACGTTGACCCGTCCCGTTGCCTTCGCTCCCACCGTGACCGTTTTCGTGCTGACCGCCCTTCTCGTCAGCGGCCAGCTCTACGTGGTGATCCCCCTCATGCCGGACATGGCGGCGGGATGGCACACCGATCCGAACGCGCTCACCTGGCTCGTCACCGCTTTCGCCGCCGGCTACGGGCTCGGGTTCCTCCTGTTCGGCCCCCTTTCCGACCAGTACGGCAGGCGCCGGCTCCTGCTCCTCGGCATGCCGATCGCCGCCGCCGCGACCGCGCTGGTGGCGGCCAGCCCGAACCCCGCCGTCGCGATCGCCCTGCGCTTCGTCCAGGGCGTCGCCGTCGCGACCTTCCCACCCGCCGGCATGGCCTACCTGGGGGAGAGCGTCGAACCCCGCCGCAGGATGGTGGCCATCAGCGCGATCACCGGCGCCTTCCTCGCCTCCGCCGTGCTCCTGCAGGTCGGCGGCCAGCTCATCGTCGGGGCACTCGGCTGGCGCGGCCTGTTCCTCCTGTCCGCGGCGGGCCTGGGGGCGGCGGCGCTCGCCCTGCGCGCCGTCATGATCCCGGACGCGCCGCGCCGGTCGGCCGTCTCCCTCGCCTCCGCCTACCGCGTGGTGCCGTCGCTGCTGGCCAACCCCGCCCTGGCGCTGCGCTACACGGCCGTCCTCGTCCTGCTCGGCGGCTTCGTCGCCGTCTACACGGGGCTGCAGCTCTCGGGCATCGTCACCTCCTCCGGCGAACTCCTCGGGCTGCGCGCCAGCGGCCTGCCGTCCATCCTGCTGGTCCCGCTCCTCACGCCATGGCTGGCGCGCCTCGGCGCACCCGTCCGAGCCGCCGCCTTCCTGCTGCTGGGCGCCGCGGTGCTCGCCGTCACCGGCGCCACCGTGCCGGGCGCGGTGGGGCTGGCCGTCCTGCTCGCCCTCTACGTCGCGGCGATCACCGCGGGACTGCCCGCACTGAACGAGTCCATCGCCGCGCTCGCCGAGGGCTCTCGCGGCGCCGCCCTGGCGCTCTTCTCCTTCTTCCTGGCGGTCGGCAGCAGCCTGGGGCCGTTGGCGGCGGCCTCGTTCACCGGCTTCAACCTGCTGATGTACGGCCTGGCGGGCGCGATGGTCGTCGCGGCCCTGGCGGTGCTGGCGTCGAGGGCGATCACGGCAGGCCGCCGTCCCTGAACGGACGCACCCTCGCGGCAGGCCACCGCCGTTCGAAGCGAACGTGGCAGGCCACGCGCGAGACGCCTGGTCAGCCCCTACGGCCGGCCACCCCGTCCGACCCACGCGGGTTCACCCCCCACTGCGACCACCTCGCGCATACGCCGGACCCCACGACCGCCTCGCGCACGTACCGGACCCCACCTGAGCAGCCCTCGCCGCATGGACCGGATCCCACCTGTGTCGCCCTCGCACATGGACCGGACCCCACCTACGGCGCCCTCGCGTATGCGCCGGACACCCACCTACGGCGCCCTCGCGTATGCGTCGGGCCCCCAACCCCCGACCGCCTCCCGCATGTGCCGGGGGCACATCGGCGCCGGTGGGCGCCAGACGCTCCCATCAAGATGCTGCCCCCGACTCGGGGGGTTCCAGGCGCGACCGAATCGTCTCGCCGGCATCACCGCCCACCCAGGGGCCGCTGCCGTCAGCGCCAGCTCCGGGCTCGCCTGGCCGATCCCCGGCAGTGGCGGCCTGCCGTACCGGCGGGTACAGTCAGCGATGTTACCGCCGGTAACGCCCGCTGGGGCGGGAACCGGAAATATCGCCATTTGAGTGGGAGCAGTGGTATGGCCGGCTTCTGTCCAGAACCCAGCGACGACGTCCGTGACGTGCGCACATGGGTGCACGAGTTCGCCCGTGACGTCATCCGCCCCGCAGGCGCCGAGTGGGACGAACGCGAAGAAACCCCCTGGCCCGTCATCCAGGAAGCCGCGAAGGTCGGCCTGTACTCGCTCGACTTCTTCGCCACCCAGTGGTTCGAGGAGAGCGGCCTCGCGCTCCCCGTGGCGTTCGAGGAGATCTTCTGGGGGGACGCGGGCATCGGCCTGTCCATCGTCGGCACCGGCCTGGCCGCCGCCGCCATGGCCTCCGGCGGCACCCCCGAGCAGATGGGGGAGTGGCTGCCGCAGATGTTCGGGACGGAGAACGACGTCAAGCTCGGGGCCTTCTGCGTCTCCGAGCCCGACGCCGGCTCCGACGTGGGAGCCGTCCGCACGCGTGCCGTACAGGACCCCTCCGGCGACTGGATCCTGAACGGCGTGAAAACCTGGGCCACCAACGGCGGCATCGCCAACGTGCACATCGTCGTCGCCTCCGTCGACCCGGCGCTCGGCGCCCGGGGGCAGGCCTCCTTCGTCATCCCGCCGGGGACGCCGGGCCTGTCCATGGGGCAGAAGTTCCGCAAGCACGGCATTCGCGCCTCGCACACCGCTGAGGTCGTCCTGGAGGACGTCCGGGTGCCCGCCTCCTGCCTGCTCGGCGGGCAGGACAAGCTCGACGCCCGCCTCGCCCGCGTCCGCAGCGGCGAGCGCGCGGGGGAGCAGGCGGCCATGCGCACGTTCGAGACCACCCGCCCGTCCGTCGCCGCCATGGCCGTGGGAATCGCCCGCGCCGCCTACGAGTACGCCCGCGACTACGCCCGCGAGCGCGAGCAGTTCGGTCGCAGGATCGGCGAGAACCAGGCCATCGCGTTCCTGCTCGCGGACATGGCGACGCGCGTGGACATGGCCCGCCTGCTCACCTGGCGGGCGGCGTGGATGGCCAGGAACGGCAGGCCGTTCGACCGCGCGGAGGGCTCGATGTGCAAGCTGGTGGCGGGCGAGACGGCGGTATGGGTGACCGAACAGGCGATCCAGGTGCTGGGCGGCGCTGGTTACACCCGCGAGCACCCGGTGGAACGCTTCCACCGCGACGCCAAGATCTACACCATCTTCGAGGGTACGTCGGAGATCCAGCGCCTGATCATCGGGCGCGCCGTCACCGGCCTGCCCGTGCGGTGATGTTTTCTGCACGCCGGAGGCAGTCTTTGGCGATCACCGTGATGATCGGGTCGGCTGCTTGAGCGCGCGCCTTTGATCACTCTCGCCGCCAAGCCGCCGACGCGCTGCCCGGCGGGCCCGGCTCACCGACGACGCCGACATGGTTCGAGAAGCTCGGGGCCGTCGAGCCGAACATCGAGGAGGCCTACCGCGAAATCATGAACCTCGAAGCCCGGTTCGGCTGCCCCGAGGCCGTCCGCCGTCCATTTCAACGCCTCGAAGCCGCTCTTGCCGCCCTCGACTGTGAGCCGGAGGAGGCCTCCTACGAGCTGATGCGGCGGCTCCTGGTCACGCGGGTTCCGTGACCTCTGCCGAGGGCAGCTCGCTCGCTTCGAGCACCACCTTGACCGTGTCCTCCAGCGCGCTGTCCGCCCCGACAATGATCTCGTCGACCGTGGACAGCAGGTCGCGCTCGCGGTACCAGTCCCGCATCTCGGCTTCGCCGAACTGGTCCCGCTGCGGCCGGGTCGCGTGACGGCGCAAGGTCTCCTCGAACGAGACATCGAGGTAGACGAAGCAGCCCTCGCCGACGTGATCGCGATGGAGCGCGGTGAGCATGTCCTGGTAGCGCGAAGCGGTCAAGATGCCCTCCAGGATCACGTGGTACCCGCGATCAAGAGCGTGCCTGACCATCACGTCGAGCAAGCTGATGTTCACGCCGCCGGGGACGTCCAGCTCACGCAGAATCGCGCGCCGCACCACGTCCTGGCTGATCAGGGCCAGGCCTCGTCGTCCATACGCTTCGCGTACGGCGTTCGCCACGCTCGTCTTGCCCGACCCCGAGTTACCCCTGATCACGATCAGCCGAGTGTCCGCCGAACCAATCGTCACCGGCTCAGGGTAGCTAAGCCGTCTTCGGCAAAGCCCGGGTCCGCAAACAGGCCCGCCTGAACGTCACCACCCCCACTGCTCGGGGATCGGGGGGCCGCACTGCCCATCGTGGTCGGCGGGTGACGACGTCTCCTCGACCCGAGCTCGATCCCCCGCCACCTCCCACTTCACGCCGCCACTATTGTTCCGTTCGTGTCGGTTCACAGCGCCCATGGTTTTCGTGCGGAACGGATGGTCGGGGTCGGGGTTGTCCTCACAGATGCCCGTGGGCGGATCCTGCTGGGGCATCGGATCAAGGCCGGTGAGGATCCGTCGTGGTGCCTGCCCGGCGGGGCGGTCGAACCGGGCGAGAGCTTCGAGGCGGCAGCCGTACGCGAACTTGCTGAGGAGACCGGGATCAGAAACGCGGGCGTGCCCGTGGTCACCGCGGTGGTCCTGGATCACCCCGGCGGCGCGGTCCGGGTGACAGCCGCCGTGGCCATGTCAGCGGGTGTGGCGGAGCCGTACATCACCGAACCGGAGGTCTTCGCCCGATGGGCCTGGTTCGCCCCGGACGCGCTGCCGACACCGCTCTTCCCTGCGACCGCGCTGGTGCTCGGTGATCACGGCTATCGGGTGCTCCGGTGAGTCTGGAGGAGCTGGTCGGGCCGGCCATCGCGGTCGCCGAGGAAGGGCTCGCGGCCGGTGAGCTGCCGATCGGCGCGGTGGTCCTGCTCGGTGAGGGGGTTGTCGGCAACGCCTGCACCCAGGAACGAGTCCAGGGGAGACGGCTGGTCCACGCCGACCTGCTGGCGACGGAGGAGGCCGGCCGACGGCTCGGCTTCCGGAAGCGTTGCCCAGGATGGTGCGGGGTTTCCGGTGGGGATGACGAAGTCATCCCGCGCTGACCGAGCCCGACGGTGTCCTGCCCGCCCCATCCCGACCTGTGCCGCCGGGGCGGGGCGCGAGTGTGCCCCGCCCCTTGGCGTCGGTCAAGGCTGGAGTTGGCGGGTGATGGACGGATCGGTGATGGCGGTGTCGGCGGCCAGCAGGAACGCCTTGGACAAGATGAGCGCCAACCGACCGTCCTCCTCGAAGGGCAGGAACAGCCCGGCCTGGGGGTCGCGGCCGGCGACGATGCACAGGTAGGCGTCGTTGGGCTCCATCAGGATGTTCGCCGACCCCAAATGGATCTTGTAGGTGCGGAGGTCGCCGCGGACCACCAGGAAGCGGTCGGTCAACGTGCAGCGGTCGGCGATGGCCAGGCGCGGCAGCAGCCGGGACAACGCGTCCCGGCGCACCTCGGCGGAAGGTGCGAGCGGAGCGAACGAGCCGGTGTGCCAGTAGGTCTGCAGTTCGTCCGGCCCGCTGTCGGCCCACTGCGGATCGGATGTTATCGAACAGACCCCCACGAACAGGTCCACGTCCCTCATCGCCTCACTGAACACCAGCGCGGGGACCTCGGCCAGCGGCGCCTGGTGCCACCTGCTCTCGACCAGCCGGTGGAAGTGGACCCGTTCGGTGAGCGCGTAGCCCTCGTCGTAGAGGCTGTGTTCCAGCGTCGCCCGCCACTGCCCGCCTGCCAGCAGCCGCCGCGCGTCGCCGCCGTCGAAGCCGCCGTCCCATTGCCCCAGGAAGTTCGACGTCCAGCCCCGGCTCTTGAACAGTGCGCGGAGCCTGCGGTAGTGCACCACATGCCCGGCGAACCGGTTCGAATGGTCGTGCGTCTCCTCCTCGGCGGGCGTGAGCAGGTAGACCTCGCGGAAGGCCTGTTTGAACGGCTGGCGCAGTTCCTTGCCCTCCACGACGTCGCGCCAGGCCCGCACCTCCTCCACCGTGGCGCGCGCCGGATGCCACAGCCGCACTGGCACGTCCGGTCTGGTCAGTCCCAGCTCGCTGCGCCATACGCCGGGTGTGATCTCGAACTCCCAGATCAGCCGCTCCGTGATCGGGTGACCCTCCAACCGCCGGTACGGCGGAGCCGTCTCGGCCGCGTAGCCCGCCTCCAGTGCCCTGGCCAGGGTCGCTTGTTGCTGCTGGACCAGCTTGACCTGCTCGCGCAGCCGCTTCACCTCGTCGGGGTGCTCCCGCTTGACGGCCGCCGGGACTGATTTGAGCTTCTTGTCACCGTGCCACCATGACAGCTCGGCCTCGCCGTCGATCGAGATCACCGCCGTGTGCTCGCCGAACGCCTGCCGTACCCGCCCGTCCGGCAGCCGGAACGCCACCTCCAGCCGCTCGGCCAGCGCGGGCTCGATGCGCTTGAACATGCGGTCGAGCTGCTTGGGCACCCCGGCATGCCGGGTGATCTGGCGGGCGGCGCGCAGCGAGGAGATCGCCTCGGGAGTCGGGTGGTCCTCCACCGCGCGGCCGATCTCGAACAGCAGCCCCTGGGAGGGGAGGGTCTTGGCCGCGGTGGGAGCCACCGCGACGCCGCGCAGCAGCCGGTCCAGCAGGCTGGGCAGCCAGGACTCGTCGCTGAAGAGGGCCAGCCGTACGGCACGCCCGAGGGTCTCCTTCTCCCGGTCGTCGAACGCCTTCTCCGCCTGGTAGGGGATCTCGCCGGACTGGATGGCGGCGACGCGGGCGTCGGCCTGATCCAGGGCGGTGCGGGCGAAGGCGGGATAGCCGGGCAGGCCGTGCAGCCATTCGGCCAGGCCGGCCCGTCGTGGGGTGCCGAATTGAGGGTCCCGGACAGCCTCGGCGAACAGGGCGCGCAGCTCCACGTCGCAGCCGAGCAGCAGGTCCATCTCGAAGACCGCGATCGGGCCGAGCGTTTCGGCGAGCTGCGCTCTCACCTCGGCATCCATGTCCGCCATCCCTGCCGCCACCAGCAGGGCGAAGGGCCGATGATGTGTCTCGCGCAGGAGGTGGCCGACGAGTTCGCGGGCTGGGACGACCATGTTGCGCCAGGTGTGGTCGACGACCGCGCTGTCACCTGGCCGGCCCAGAGCGGTGGTCAGCTGGGAGGCGGCGGGCCAGTGGGTGGCGTCGGGCGCGGAACCGTTGAGCAGCTTGAGCAGGCGCTCCGCGAGGGGGGAGAGGGGCACGCTGATATTCCTGTCACGGGTGGATCTGGCGGGTGATGGACGGGTCGGTGATCGCGGTGCCGGCGACCAGCAGGAAGGCCTTGGAGATGGTGATCGACAGCATGCCGCCGTCCTCCTCGAAGGGCAGGAAGACCTGGTCGGCCGAGCCGCGGGGCACGATGCGGAGATGAGCGTCGAGAATCCCCTGGTCAGCCGCCGACCAGAGGAACGAGCTTGACGAACGACACCACCGGGTCGGTGGTCAGGTCGATCTCGGTGTCCAGGTCCTCGATCTGGCGGTCGCCGACCAGCAGCAGGAACCCGTTGCGGGCGAACGCGGCCTCGGCGGCGTCGGCCTGCCGCTCCCAGTCGAGCTTGCGGGCGGTGCGCATCCGGTAGCCGTTCAGCTCGGCCTCGGCGTCACTGGGCTTGACCAGGCCGCGGAAGTGCTGGGACGGGGTGGCGTTGTGGCGGGCCACCTCCGCGCGCACGCGCAGCCGTACCAGCTCCCGGGCCGAGATCCGCTCGGGCAAGCCGGGCAGGGAGAACTCCTCCAACGCCCGGCCTGTCGCCGTCTCATCGCGAAACACTACCGATGCCATCGAACATCCTGCTTCTGTGTATGTCAGGGGATGGCGCAATCTATAGCAGCGCCCTGCGACAAAACGTCGGCGACGGCGGGCATGTGCTCCCACCCAGCGCGGGACAACTGGTTGGCGGCTGGGCGGACCGGGCTCATATCTCGTGTGGGGTCTCCTCCCAGGAAGTGAGACGGGCCTCCGGGGCCGCGCGGCCCCCGCGCGCATGCGTCGGTAATGGACGCGGTCACGTGGCCGGCCGGCCGCGGTAGGCGCGGCGGTAGGCCGTGGGCGTGGTGGACGCATCGCGGGACAGGTGCAGCCGCAGGTTGGCGGCGGTACCGAGGCCGCAGCGCCGGGCCACCTCGTCGACCGACAGATCGCTGGTCTCCAGGAGCCGCCGGGCCTCGAGGAGGCGTTGCGCGGCGAGCCAGCGCAGCGGGGTGGTGCCCGTTTCCGCGACGAAGCGGCGGGCGAAGGTGCGGGGCGCGAACCCCGCCTGGCGAGCGAGATCGGCGACGGTCAACGGCTCGGCCAGCCGGTCCAGCGCCCACGCGCAGACCGCCGCCATCCCGGCGCCGGTGGGGGGTACCGGGCGCTCCAGGAACTGCGCCTGGCCGCCGTCGCGGTGGGGCGCGACGACCAGGCGCCGCGCGGCCCGAACCGCGGCCTGCGGGCCGTAGTCGTTCCGCACCAGGTGGAGGCAGAGGTCGATGCCGGCGGCGAAACCGGCGCTGGTCAGGACGTTCCCGTTGTCGACATACAGCAGATCGGCATCGACGTCGACGGCCGGGTGGCGGGCGGCCAGATCGGGCGCGTCCATCCAGTGCGTGGTCGCCCGGCGGCCGTCCAGCAGGCCGGCGGCGGCGAGCGCGAAGGCGCCCGTGCACACCGAGACGATCCGCGCGCCACGCCCGGCGGCGGCGCGCAACGCGTCCAGCACCGGCGGGGAAGGCTCGTCCAGCGGCGCGTAGCCCGGCACGACGACGGTGTCGGCCGTGGCGAGGGCGTCCAGGCCCAGCGGGACGTGGATGTCCCAACCAGTGGTCGAGGGCACCTGTCCGGGCGACTCGGCGCACACGGCGAAGGCGTAGTGGTCCCGGTCACTGAAGACCTCGGCCGGGATCACCAGATCGAATGTGACGACGGCGGGCACGACCAGCGCCATGACACGATGCATGGCAGCATTCTTACGGATATGGGCATTCCTGCTGCTCGTGGCGGGCGGCGCCGTGGAGCAAGCTGATGGCTCAGCGCCGGACCCGGACGACGAGGCCCGAAGGCGCGAACCAGGGAAAGGACCTCATGCTCTTCCTCGATGCCCGTTCCTACACCGCCGAGCGGCCGTGGGGAGCCTTCGACGTCACCGAGATCGACGATGCGACCGTACGGCTGCACTGGACGGATCAGCCTTATGTCTGGCACGTCAACGACGGGCCGGAAGTCTTCGTCGTTCTCGATGGCGCCGTCGACATGCATTACCGCCACGAGGGCGAGGAACACGTCGAACGGCTCACTCCCGGCCGCATCTGCTACGCCGAACCCGGCGACGAGCACCTGGCGCACCCCGCACCGGAGGCGCGCGTCCTGGTCGTCGAGCGCAGGGGCAGCATCTGACCGCCGCGCGGGTCCCGGCACGTCGCCACCCCCTGGGCCGCCCGGCGACTGCGGCGATTCCGTCCGGTACGGCATCGCCGACACGCTGCGGAGACAGGCCGCCCTGCCGCTACGGGAAGGCGAGCGTGCTCTGGACGCCGGTCAGGAGGGCGCGGCCTTCTCGCCGGCCCGCAGGGCGAGCGTGCTCGCCGGAGGCGCCGGGGCAGACGGCAGGGCCCTTGCCGCCTGGTGTGGTGCGCTTCCTGGACCTGGTGTGGGAGGGAGCTCCTAGCGGGTGGCCTCGTGGAAGTCGTAGGGCAGTTCGTCGAAGACGTAGTACGTGCAGTCGGCGCCGGGAGCGCAGCGACCCCAGTGGACGGCCTCCCCCGGGTAGTACAGGAAGTCGCCGGCGCCGACGCGGTAGGTCTTCTTGTGGCCCTTGACGTTCCACAGCATGGTGCCCGATACGCCGACCACGTGCTCGGGGCTGGTGTGCCAGTGGGGGGAGAACGGCGTGCCGGCCTTGAGCGTGAACATCGCCTCCGACGGTCCGGCCTTCGGGTCTCCCTTGAGCTGGACGTAGGTGCATCCCGCCAGGCCTTCGCAGGGGGATCCCTTGCCCTGAACGTGGTGGTGGTAGGTGACCGGGTCCTGCGCGGTGGCCGAGCTCGCCGACCCCGTCGTGATCGCGGCCAGGACCGCGGCCGACAGGGCGACGAGGACCTTCTTCATCATGGTGCACTCCTTCAATCGGACTGTGGTCCGATTGTGACTTAACCGGACTGTGGTCCGCAAGTGGAGTGTGACGCGCGCCATGTCTGTGTCGGGCCGGCGGGGAACGCGTTCCTACCTCTGCCACACGCGGACGTAGTCCACCACCATGCGCCCCGACGACTCCGGCGCGGGCGGCACCCCGGAGTAGACGAAGTTGCTCACCACCAGGTTGGCCGGTCCGGGAGGGGTGCCCTCGGCGTGACACACGTGCTGCCCGTCGACGTAGAAGTCCGTCCCCGACTCGTGGATGTCGGCCCCGTAGACGTGCATGCCGGCGCTCGGATCGAAGGCGGGCCGGTGGGTGCACCCGTGGTCTTCGCCCCAGTGCCAGGAGTGGTACAGCTGCTGGTGGTTGTCGGAGAAGTACTCGAAGACGTCCGTCTCGGTTCGATGTCCGTTGTCGGACGCCTGCCAGGTCCAGAACGACGGCCAGAATCCCGGAGACTGGGGAAGCATCGCCCTGATCTCCATGTACCCGTACCGGAAGGCGTAGCCCCCGGGCCCGGTGGAGGTGATCAGGCAACTGGACCACCTGTACCGGTGCCCCGACTGGGATCGGATCTTGGCGGGCTCGGCCGTGATCGTCAGTGCCCCGTCGCCCACCGAGCAGTTCTCGGGCCGGTCGAACTCCATCTGCTTGCTGTCGGGATTTCCGGTGCCGTACGGCTCGTCGGACCAGTCGGACTCGGCCGTCGAGCGGAACTGCCACTTCGACCCGTCAACGGCGGATCCATCGAACTCGTCCTGGAACCTGAGGTTCCACTGGCCGCCGGGCCCTACGGGATCGACGTCGCCGGGCCGCGCAAGCGAAGCCGGGACCATGTCCTCGGTAGAACTCATGGTCATGGCCGAAATCACTGCCAAGAATCGTATCAACCACATGGTTCCCGCCTTTCTCAGACAATTCATTGTTTCGCTGCCCAAGAGGGAAACCTGTTTCGACGGTGTCCGGGTGCTCTGTTTGCCGTGTGTACAAGTGCCAGCAAACCTCTTTGGTTTGCAGGTATCGCTCTTTAGTGTCCGATTGGCATCAATGCCTGGCTGGCCGCCGGGGCGGAATTTCGCCCGCTATATGGTGATATAAGGGCTAAAGGGGTGAAGGCGGACAATCCGGTGATAGCGCTGTGTGAGCCGACCACATGCGGGTATGAAAGCGGACTGTGAACCCCGGGGCGCGGCCGTCGGGCGAGCTGCGGGATCCGCGGTCCGAGGCCGAAGACGGCTCGCCGGTTCGAGGTTACGCGACGAACCAGAAGAGTCCGGCGAACAGCGCCGGCGGCAGAACACGCCATACGACAGGAGTGCCAGGCACGGCCACCATGACGGCCGAAGGGTAAGCGACTGTTCCGCCCAGGAGAACGGCCAGACCGGTGATATGCGTGCCGAAACTCGGCCCGGCCAGCCGCCACACCACCCCCATGAACATTCCCCCCAAAGCGGCGACCAGCCAGGCCCGGGGTATTTCAAGAAGGCGCAACACCGGCCAGCAAACAGCGGCCGGTAGGATGATCGCCAGCGGCGTCACATAATCCCAGGCGAGGGGCACATCCGGGTCGGCAAGAACGACGCTGGACATCGTCGTCGCGAGTGCGACGCCGGCGGAGGGGATGACGACGATCGTCGAACGCGCCATGTGGCTGATCAGCCGACCGGAAAACGCCTGCCGCTCCACGACCATCCGGACATGATGCCACTGATCAGCTCTCCCGGGATCCGCGGCATGCCGTGAGGACGGCGGCCACCACGTCGCAGGCCTTGAGCAGGTCTTCCCAGCCGTCCTCTAGAGTGCTTCCGTCCCCTGCACGCGCCGGCGGCGCGTGCCGACCCTGCCCCAGAGCCCGACCCCGGAGCG
Source organism: Nonomuraea sp. NPDC004354 (assembly GCF_053602555.1). NCBI lineage: Bacteria > Bacillati > Actinomycetota > Actinomycetes > Streptosporangiales > Streptosporangiaceae > Nonomuraea > Nonomuraea sp. NPDC004354. The sequence continues at coordinate 47,349 of NZ_JBSGDV010000031.1, forward strand.
ACCGTGACCGACTTGGCGTCCATGTCCCTGCAGCAGGAGATCGCCCGGGATCTCCAGGTGAGCGCGTCCTTCGACGTACAGCAGGAGATCGAACGCCGGGTGGCCTTCCTCGCCGACCAGCTGACCTCCACGGGCCTGCGGTCGTTGGTGCTGGGCATCAGCGGCGGTGTGGACTCCACGACCGCGGGCCGGCTGTGCCAGCTCGCGGTCGAGCGGGTGCGTGCCGCCGGGCGGGAGGCGACCTTCTTCGCGATGCGGCTGCCGTACGGCACGCAGGCCGACGAGAAGGACGCGCAGCTGGCGCTGGAGTTCATCCAGCCCGACCGGGTCATGACCGTCGATGTGAAGTCCGCCGGCGACGCCGCCCTGGAGGCGGTGCTGGCCGGCGGCATGGTCTTCCGTGATGCTCACCACCAGGACTTCGTGCACGGCAACATCAAGGCCCGGCAGCGCATGATCGCCCAGTACGCGGTGGCGGGCGCGCACGAAGGCCTGGTCGTCGGCACCGACCACGCCGCCGAGGCGGTCTCCGGCTTCTTCACCAAGTTCGGCGACGGCGCGGCCGACGTGGTTCCGCTCACCGGCCTCACCAAGCGGCGCGTACGGGCCATGGCGCAGGCTCTGGGCGCGCCGCCCGCGCTGGTCCGCAAGACCCCGACCGCTGACCTGGAGACGCTGAACCCGGGCAGGCCCGACGAGGAGGCGCTCGGCGTCACCTACGACGAGATCGACGACCTCCTGGAAGGCAAGCCGGTCGGTGAGGCCGCCTTCGAGGCCATCGTCCGCCGCTACCGGCTCACCGAGCACAAGCGACAGCTGCCGATCGCCCCCTGAGCCGGTCCCTCGTCAACCGGGTCTCGCGCCGGACGCGGGTCCGGTCAGGTCACTGCTTCGACACGAGGCCGATGTCGAACTGTATGCCCACCTCGTCGCTCACCTTGAGCGCGCCGAGGAAGGCCGAGTAGGGCCGAATCCCCCAGCGGGACTGCACCATGGTCGCCGAGCCGCGAACCCGGTCCTCGGCCAGTGAGCCCTGCAGGGTGACAGGCTGGGTGGTCCCGGCGATGGTCAGGTCGCCTTCGACACGGAACGACTCCGCCGTCCCGTCGACCCGTGTCGAGCGGAACGTGATCGTCGGATGGCGCGCGGTGTGCAGGATCTTCTCTCGAATGATCTTCTTGATCTCCTCGCGATCGGAGTTCGTCAGCGGCTTGACGCCGCCGGATCCTTCCTGGACGTCGAGCGACTCGACGTCGGCCTCGACGGTCACGGAGCAGCCGGCCGGGTCGGTGGTGTCGATGGTCGCATCGCCGCGCCAGCGGGTGACCGCGATGGTGAGATCGTGGCCGGCCTTCGCGCCCAGCCCGCTACGCGTCGTCTTGATCAGGAGCCGCCCGGATTCAGGTCCGAGCGTGTAGCTACCTGCGGTAATGCTCACCCTGCCAGGCTAGCTCGGGTACGGCCGGCCCGGCAGGAGCACCGCGCGGCCGCCGCCGGCGACGAGCGGGATGATCACAGGAACGGGGAGCCGCCGCCTCGGCGGGCGGCCACCCGCGGCCCCGGCACTACGCGTCTTCTCGGGGGACGGCCATCTCGCCGAGCAATGACCAGTCCTGCTGATCCAGCTTCGCGTTCACGATCCGCGGCGTCTGCGCCAGGTAGCCGGGCAGCGTCCGCTGGGCCTTCCTGAAATGCTCCGACTGGACGTGCGCGGCGCCCGCGTCGTCGTCACGGAACGCCTCGACCAGGACGTACTCGGCAGGGTCCTCGATGCTGCGCGACCAGTCGAACCACAGGCAGCCGGGCTCGCCCCGGGTCGCCCTGGTGAACTCGTCCACGATCTCGGGCCACCGGTCGGCGTGCTCCGGCCGTACGCGGAACCTCGCGGTGATGAAGATCATTTGACACTCGCCCCTTCAGCTGGAAACGCACGCGCTCAGGGACACGACACTAGCGCCCGCCCGGTCCTGCCTCGCGGATGCGGCGGGCACGTTGCGCGGTGACGTCGACCTGCTGGTCTCCTGCCGCGTCGGGAACGGCCTGGTCGACCGCGGGATCTTCACGCTCGGAGGCGGGGCGGAGCGGGCACTATACACCTAACCAAGCGCTTGCTACGCTCCGCCCATGACGCCCACCATCGTCTGGGGCACCGGCAACGTCGGCCGCGCGGCCATCCGCGCCGTCGAGGCCCACCCGGCGCTCAGCCTGTCGGCCGTACTCGTCCACAACCCCGGCAAGGTCGGCCGCGACGCGGGCGAACTCGGCGGCCTCGACCACGCGCTCGGCGTCGCCGCGACCGACGACGTCGAGGCGGTGCTGGCCACCCGCCCGCGCGCCGTGGTCTACGCGGCTTCCGGCGACATCCGCCCCGACGAGGCGCTGGCCGACATCGTCAGGGCGATCAGGGCCGGAGCCGTGGTCGTCACCCCCTCGCTCTACGCGCTCTACGACCAGCGCAACGCCCCGCCGGAACTGCGGGAGCCGGTGCTGGCCGCCATCGCGGACGGCGGAGGCTCGCTGTTCGTCTCCGGCGTCGACCCCGGCTGGGGCAACGACGTGCTGCCCCTGCTGATCAGCGGGCTCGGCACCACGATCGACGCCGTCCGCTGCCAGGAGATCTTCGACTACTCCACCTACGACCAGCCCGACGCGGTCCGGTACATCGTCGGCATGGGCCAGCCGATGGACTACGAGCCGCCGATGATCGCGCCGACGGTGCCGACCATGGTGTGGGGCGGCCAGGTACGGCTGATGGCCAGGGCCCTCGGCGTCGAACTCGACGAGATCCGCGAAACCGTGGACCGGCGCCCGCTCGAGGCCACGGTGGGCACCAGCTCGATGGGCGAGTTCCAGGCCGGCACCCAGGGCGCGGTCCGCTTCGAGGTGCAGGGCGTCGTCGAGGGCGAGCCGCGCATCGTCATCGAGCACGTCACCCGCATCCACCCGTCCTGCGCGCCGGACTGGCCGTCGCCGCCCGACGGCGAGGGGGCGCACCGGGTCGTCATCGAGGGCCGCCCCCGCATCGAGGTCACGGTCGAGGCCACCGACGAGGGCGGCAACCGGTCGGCGGGCGGCAACGCCACCGCGGTCGGCCGGCTGGTGGGCGCCATCGACTGGCTCGTGAACGCGGAACCCGGGCTGTACGACGCGCTCGACGTCCCCCTGCGCCCGGCCGTCGGCAGACTCGGAAGGAAACGGCCATGAGAATCGACATCCCCGGCGGCAAGGACGCGATCGAGTACGTGTGGGGCGAGATGGTCCCCGGCATCGGGGTCGCGGCCTCGAACTTCTCGCTGGCCGTCTACGCCCACACGACCCTCGGCCTGCGCGAGTTCGAGGCGGCGCGGCTGCGGATCGCGCAGATCAACGGCTGTGTCTTCTGTCTCGACTGGCGGACCGAGCGGGACGGGGAGAAGGTCGAGGAGGAGTTCGCCGACGCGGTGGCCCAGTGGCGTACCACCGACGCCTTCGACGATCGCACCCGGTTGGCCGCCGAGTACGCCGAGCGGTACGCGCTGGATCACCACGGCCTGGACGAGGAGTTCTGGACAAGGATGAGCGCGCATTACAGCCAGCTCGAGATCGTGGAGTTGAGCATGAGCATCGGCTCGTGGCTGGCGTTCGGCCGGCTCAACCGGGTGCTGGGCCTCGACACCGTGTGCAGGCTGCCCAGCGGCGCGTCGCCCCGCGCCGTACGTCCCTCTTGACCCGACAGCAGTGACTCCAGGCGCGACGAGATATGGACCGTTTTCTCGTTTTGCGAGAGTGAGGAGCACCGCATGAGGAGCAAACCCCCGACCACCACCGGCATCTCGCGCCGCGGCTTCATCGCCGGAACCGGATCCCTGCTGGGAGCCGCCGCCCTCGGCGGCCACGCCACCGCGGCCCGCGCGGCCGCCGTCCCCGCCCCCGCCCCGATCGCCTCGGGCGCGCACGTGCCCGCCCTGGTGATCGGCACCGGGTACGGCGGCGCCGTCGCCGCTCTCCGCCTCGCCCAGGCGGGCGTCGACGTCCACATGATCGAGATGGGCATGGCCTGGGACACCCCCGGCTCCGACGGCAAGATCTTCTGCAACACGCTTCAGCCCGACTACCGCTCCTACTGGCTGCGCACCAGGACCAAGGCGCCGCTCAACTACTTCCTGGGCTTCCCGATCGACAGGGACATCCCCCGCTACACCGGGATCCTGGACGCCGAGGACTTCAGCGGCATCACGGTCTACCAGGGACGCGGCGTCGGCGGCGGTTCCCTGGTCAACGGCGGCATGGCCGTCACTCCCCGGCGCGAGAACTTCGGCGCGGTCCTCCCGTCGGTGAACGCCGACGAGATGTACGACGTCTACTACCCGCGCGCCAACGCCGGACTCGGGGTCGGCACCGTGGATCCGGCCTGGTTCGAGGACACCCCCTACTACCAGTACGCCCGCGTCGGCCGCAAGCACGCCCAGCGGTCCGGCTTCCCGTTCGTCTTCGTGCCCGACGTGTACGACTGGGACTACATGGAACAGGAGGCCGCCGGTACGGTCACCAAGTCCGCGCTGGCCGGCGAGATCCTCTACGGCAACAACCACGGCAAGAAGTCGCTGCAGCGGACCTACCTCGCCCAGGCCAACGCCACGGGCAGGGTCGCCATCTCGGCGCTGCACAGGGTCACCTCGGTCGCCCCCGCCTCCGGCGGCGGCTACACGGTCGTCATCGAGCAGATCGACACCGGCGGCGAGACCACGGCCACCAAGACCGTGACCGCGGACCGGGTGTTCTTCGCCGCCGGCAGCGTCGGCACCAGCAAGCTGCTGGTCAAGCTGAAGGCCACCGGCGCGCTGCCCGGCCTGAACGACGAGGTCGGCAAGGGCTGGGGCGACAACGGCAACGTCATGTGCGGCCGCGCCAACCACCTGTGGGACCCGACCGGCAAGCTCCAGTCGACCATTCCCTGCAGCGGCATCGACAACTGGGCCGCCGGAGGCGCCTTCGCCGAGGTGGCGCCGCTGCCCACCGGAATCGAGACCTACGCCTCCTTCTACCTGTCGATCACCAAGAACCCGAACCGTGCCCAGTTCACCTGGAACGCCGGGACCGGCAAGGTGGACCTGAACTGGCAGACCGCCTGGAAGCAGCCGTCGATCACCATGGCCAAGACGATCTTCGACAAGATCAACGCGAAGGAGGGGACGATCTACCGGACCGATCTGTTCGGCATCTACAAGATCTGGGGCGACCACCTCACCTACCACCCGCTCGGCGGAGTGGTGCTGAACAAGGCCACTGACAACTACGGCCGCCTCGTGGGCTACCCCGGCCTGTACGTCATCGACGGCTCGCTGATCCCCGGCAACACCACCGTCAACCCGTTCGTCACCATCACGGCGCTGGCCGAACGCAACATCGACAAGATCATCGCCACCGACCTGTGACGCGTGCGCAGCCGGCCACGGGCGCGTGTGGCCGGCCCTCTCCCCGTCACAGCGCGCGCCCAGCAGCCGCCCGCCCAGTAGTCGCCCGGCCAGCAGCGCCCGGCCGGCAGCCGGTCCAGCCGGCGCTCCTCGTCCAGCGAGCCGCCCTGCCCAGCCGACGTCCGGGGGACCCTGTTCCTGGTGGCCGCAGGCAGCGGTGTGACCCCCATGCCTGCCCGGACCAAGGACCATCTCGCCGGCCCGATCGAGCGGAAGATCGGCGAGACCCTCCGGCGGCTACTGTTTCCGGGCCGTGATGATCATCTGGGTGCCGAAGAACTTCTTCTTCCACGCGATGGAGGCGAACCCGACTCGGCGAAGGATCGCGACGACCTGTTGCGGAGTCATGAACCCGAGTGTGGACTCCTGCAGGTATGCGTATGACTCGCGATCGCGGGCGATCAGCTGGCCGAGCAGGGGGATCAGCACACGAACACCCAGAGTCACCGGGTAACGGAGTGCTCCTCGCGGCGGGCAGGTCTCCAGAATGACGACCCGGCCTCCGGGTTTGAGCACCCGGTACTGCTCTTCGAGCACGCGCTCGGCATCCGCGACATTGCGGAGGAGGTAGCCATGCGTGACGGCGTCGAAGGACTCGTCACCGAAGGGCAGATCGTTCGCATCCGCGTGCTGCCACCTGATGGCCGAGGCCCCCGGTTTGCGTGCCGCTTCCGTCAGCATCCGCTCGGAGAAATCGACGGCATGGATGGTCGCGTTCGGATACTTCTCCAGCGCGGCCAGAGCGATGACGCCGGTTCCGGTGGCGACATCGAGCACGCTTCCACCTGGAGGGACCTTCGTACGCACTGCGACGTCACGACACCAGGCGGCATGTCGCCCCAGCGTCATGAGGCGATTCATCCGGTCGTAGTAGTCCGTGATCCTGTTGAACGTTCGCTGGACCTCTTGGCCCTTGGACGGCGGCAGATCAGGCGATGGCATCTGTGCGCGGCTCCTCAGTCACCCCGCCACTCTGCCGGGGCGATCGCCGGCCGTCCTCCCCCGTGCGGGGGAGGACCTACCTCGCAGGGGGGATCACCGGTCGAGCGCGGTGGACGTCCCGTCCCGTTCACTCGTGACGGCCGCACGACTTCCGCATGGGCGAGCAGTACGGCGGTGGCCGGGACGGTGGCAGCGCGGGCGCCGGCCGCCGGCCCGGGCGGCGAGATGAGGCCCAGTGGGGCGATCGTGCTGCGAGAGGGCGAGGCCGGCGGCGGTCGGCGCCGATGGTGGGCTGCGCTCAGGACACGAGGCCGAGCGAGGCGATGAGGTCGTGCATCTCGTCGCGGTGGACACTGGCCGGGTCTTGGATGGCGGTGCGGAGGTGCCCGTAGATCTCCAGGGCCATGAGCCCGTGCATGCGGCCCCACACCCTCAGCGTCATCGCGATGCCTGCCGGCGGCATGTCCGGAAAGTCCTTCCGGACATGGGCTACCAGCTCCGGGTCGAAATCCGCCCAGTCGTAGGCGCCCTCCTCGGGTTGGCGTGCCTGGACCGTCGGCCAGGCGGCGGCGACGAGGCCGACCAGTCCGCTGCAGGCACGCGCCTCGGCTTGCCTGCCGGGGCCGTCGTCGGGCGGACGGTAGCCGGGCACGGGGTCGCCGTAGATCAGCCGGAAACCTTCGGGGTTGGCCAGCGCCCACTCCCGCATGGCTTGGGCCCAGGCCAGGATCCGGCCGCCCGGATCGGTCTCCGGCACCGCGTCGCGGGCGGCCTCGGCGGCGTCGACCGCCGAGGTGTAGACGTCGCCGATGAGCGTCGTGATCAGATCATCGCGGGTGGCGAAGTAGCTGTAGATCGCGCCGGCCGTCATGCCCATCTCGCGGGCGATCGCGCGTAGCGAGATGGCGTCCGGGCCGCCGTCCGCCATGAGCTTCATGGCGATCGCCTTGATCTCGGCGCTGGTCTGGGCACGTAGCCGGTCGCGGCGGCTCATCGTCTGGTCGCTCACGCTTGACAGTCTACTGGGTTGGATTAATCTACGTCGTGCGACCAATTGAACGGCGTGTAGAAACAAGACGGCATGTAGAGAAAGCGACCCCGTCACGGCCGTCCTTGACCGTCGCCTGTGGCCTGATCGTCCTCAGGCCCACCCCGCAACCACAGCAAGCACCCACGTCGGAAGGAGCCAGCTGGTGAGCGCCATCGATGTGATCCGCGCCTACCTCGACATCTGGAACGAGCCGGACGCCGCCACCCGGATGACACTGATGAAGTCCGTCCTCACCGAGGACTCCCTCTACGCCGACCCCGACAACGCGGGCCTGCGTGGGCACGCCGAACTGTCCGAGGAGATCGGCCGCGTCCGGGAGAAGCTCGGCGACCTGAGGTTCACCCTCGACACCGTGGTCGGCGCCCACCACGACCGCGCGCTGTTCAGCTGGAAGCTCGGCACGGTCGCCACCGGCTACGACGTCGTCGAGTTCGCCGGTGGCCGCATCCGCAGCATCGTCGGGTTCTTCACATGAGGCGGCCCCGGTACGGCTGGACCGCCGCCTGGCCGCCTCGCCGCGACGGCCGAGCGTCCAACCGGTCCGAGGACCACGGCACCGACATGTCCGGCCGAGCCGTCACGGCCACGGCAATCACACCCGTCGCGGCGGACGCCGCATGAGACACGCAGGAGCACATATGTCCCCCCGTTCCGCCGCACAAGCGCCGGTCACCGTCGTCGGCCTGGGACTGATGGGCCACGCGCTGGCCGAGGCCTTCCTGAAGAACGGTCACCCGACCACCGTCTGGAACCGCTCGGCGGACAAGGCTGACGATCTCGTCGCCAGGGGCGCCACCCTGGCCGGCTCGGTCAAGAGCGCGGTCGAGGCGAGCCCACTCGTCGTCGTCTGCGTCTCGGACTACGACGCCGTGCACCAGTTGCTGGACCCGGTCGGCGGCTCGCTCGCCGGCCGTACCCTCGTCAACCTGACCACGGCCAGTTCCACCCAAGCGCGCGAAACCGCCGCGTGGGCGGCCGAGAACGACAGCGCCTACCTCGACGGGGCGATCCTCGGCCTTCCCCAGGCCATCGGCACCGCCGAGGCCACGCTGTTGTACTCCGGCTCGAAGGCCGCCTTCGAGGAGCACCAGGCCACCCTGCAGGCGCTCGGCGAGACCGGGACCGTCTACCTCGATGAGGACCACGGCCTGTCTGCCCTGTACGACATGTCCGTCCTGAGCATCATGTGGGGGGTCCTGAACGGCTTCCTGCAGGGTGCCGCGCTGCTGGGCACCGCGAACGTCAAGGCGACGACTTTCGCGGCCCTGGCCAACACCGCGATCAAGGTGACGACCGACTACGTTTCCGCGTACGCGCAGCAGATCGACGAGGGCGGCTACCCGGCCACCGACGCCACCGTCGCCGTCCACATGGGCGGGATGGAGCACCTGATCCAGGAGACCGAGGCCCTCGGTGTCAACTCCGAGTTGCCGAATCTCTTCCTGGCACTGGCCGAACGTGCGGCAGCCGACGGTCACGCCGACGACGGTTACGCGGCGCTGATCGAACAGTTCCGCAAGCCCTCCGTCTGACTTCCTCCTCACGACTGCACCACGGTGGTGCAGCCGAGTCGGTACCACTCAGGTGAGGCGTCGCCGGCGGTCAGCCGCGCCGGTGCCGCGGCAGCAGCAAGCTGACCACCGCGATGGCCAGGCCGAGTCCGGCCGCCATGAGGAAGACCAGGTCGTAGCCGGCGGCGAGGGCGGCGGCCGGCGAGCTCGCGTCGGTCTCCGACGCGGCTCGGGTGCCGGCGACCGTCGCGAGCACCGCCAGGCCGATCGACCCGCCTACCTGGCTGGCGGTGTTGGCCAGGCCGCCGATGATCCCCGCGTCGCCCTCGGGAACGTCGGCGGTCGCCGCGGCCATGAGAGTGGGGAAGGTCAGCCCGATGCCGACCGCGATGAGCAGCGTGGGCCCGAGCACGCCGGTGACGTAGCCGCTGTCGGCGTTGGCCAGGGAGAACCAGCCGAACCCGGTCAGGAAACAGGCGCTGCCGGCCAGCACCAGCGGGCGCACGCCGGTTCGCGGCAGCAGGGCGGCGGCCCATCGCGCGATCACCATGAACGTCACCGCCGCGGGTGTCTGCCCGAGCCCGGCTTGAAGCGCGCTGAAGCCGAGGACGTTCTGCAGGAAGAGCGAGGAAAAGTACCACATCGCGATGGCGATTCCGCCGAACAGCAGGAGCATGCCGTTGCCGACGGCCACTCCCCGGATCTTGAACAGTCGCAGGGGCACCATGGGCCGGCCGGCGAGACGCGCCTCCACCACGGTGAAGACGACGAGCAGGAGCAGGCCCGCCCCCACTGGCCCGACGACCAGCGGGGAGGTCCAGCCGTGATCGGCGCTCTGCATGACCCCGTAGATGAGCGCGGCCAGCCCGGCCGTCCCCGTGAGCGCGCCGGCCAGGTCGAGCGGTTCGCGCCGGCCGGTTCGCATGCCGGCCAGCGACATCACGGCCACGCCGATCAGCACCGCGCCGATCGGCACGTTGATGAGGAAGACCCACCGCCACGACAGTCCGGTTGTGATGGCGCCGCCCGCGACCGCGCCGGCCATCCCGCCCACACCGCCCGAGGCGGACCATGCGCCGAACGCCTTGGCCCGCGCGTGCGGCTCGGTGAAGGTGGTGTTGATCACGGCCAGTGTCGCCGGGGCCATCATGGCGGCTCCCACGCCCTGGACCACGCGGGCCGCCACCAGGATCTCCGGAGTGGTCGCCAGGCCGCCGGCCAGACTCGAGGCGGAGAACAACAACAGCCCGATGATCAGTATGCGGCGCGGGCCGAACAGGTCGGCGGCGCGGCCACCCAGCAACATGAAGCCGGCGAAAGTGAGCAGGTAGCCGTTGACCACCCAGGCCAGGCCGGTGGGCGTGAAGCCGAGTTCCTCGCGGATCGAGGGCAGGGCGACGTTGACGATGGACGCGTCCAGGATGACCATGAACTGGCAGGCGCATGCCAGCGACAGGATCAACCAGGCGAGGCCGGCGTGCGACCTGGCCCGCTGAGATGCGGTGCTGGTGCTTGTCATGACTTCCTCCTTGCCGATCCCGCCGCTCACGCGGTCCGGGAGGCTGCCGTGGCCAGGGGTGCGGGGGCGTTGCCGTCGGCATCGGTGACGCGGCCGTCCTCCTGCAGCCGGATGGTGATCTGGGCCAACCGCCGTCCCTGGTACCTGGCCGCTTCGAGCGCCGCGGCGTCTGGGCCGTCTCCGGTCGGGCCGGTCACGTACGACGTGCCGTAGGGGTTGCCGCCGGCGGCGTACACGACCGGATCGGTGAAGCCGGGCGGGACGATCAGCGCACCCCAGTGGTAGAACACGTTGCCCAGCGACAAGATCGTGGCCTCGCTGCCGCCGTGCCGGTTGAACGCCGAGGTGAAGGCCGTCACCGGCTTGTCGGCCAGTTTCCCTTCCCGCCACAGCCCGCCGGCCTGGTCGATGAACTGCTTCAGCTGCGCGGCCGGCGCGCCGAACCGGGTCGGCGTCCCGAACGCGAACGCGTCGGCCCACGCCAGGTCCTCGACCGAGGCCTGGGTGATCGACGCGGCGGCGTCAGCGTGCTGCCGCCACAGCGGGTTCTGCTCGATCGCGCTGTCGGGCGCCAGCTCGGCGACCCGCCGCAGCCGCACCTCGGCTCCGGCCGAGGCGGCGCCCTCGGCGACGGCCTGCGCGAGTGCGTGCACAGTGCCTGTCGCGCTGTAGTAGATGACGGCGACCTTCACGGACATGTCGTCTCCCTCGATGTCGCATAGGATTAGTTATGCGGATAATGTTATCTGCATAACTAATCTGTCAAGGAGAGCCCATGGACTTCGAGCAAGCCGACACCCTCAACCAGGCCATCCGCCTGCTGAGCCTGCGCCACCGGGCCAGGGCCGCCGCACTGCTGGCCCCGCTCGGCCTGCACCCCGGCCAGGAGGCGCTCCTTCTCGAACTCGACCGGACCGGCCCGATGATCCAGGCGCAGCTCAGCGAGGCGCTCGGCTGCGAGCCGCCCAGCGTCACGCTCATGACGCGCAAGCTCGAAGCCGCCGGCCACATCCGCCGCGTACCCGCCCCCTCCGACAAGCGCGCCAGCATCGTCGAACTCACCGACAGCGGCAAGGCGCTGGCCGGACAGGTCAAGCAGCTGTGGTGCGCTCTGGCCGAGGAGACCGTGGCCGGCCTGCCCGCCCAAACGGTGGCAGACCTGCCCGGCATCCTCAGGACCTTGACCGGCAACGTGGACACCAGGCCGCCGGCACGGTCCGGTCGCGAGATCGCGACCAGGCGCGTTGCTCGGAGCATGGCGTTGACCGGCGACTACGAGCCGAGCGCGTCGGCGTGGGTCCGCGAGCACGTCGAGCAGATCATGCGCACCGGAACGACCGACGGCGTCACCATCCGTGGCCTGCCCACCGTGCTGATGACCTACCGAGGCGCCAAGACCGGCAAGGTCCGCAAGACGCCGCTGATGCGTGTCGAGCACGAGGGGCGCTACGCGGCCGTCGCGTCCAAGGGCGGCGCGCCGGCCAACCCGCAGTGGTACGCCAGCCTGGTCGTCGAGCCGGTCGTCGAGCTCCAGGACGGCACGGCGACCGGGGAGTACCGGGCGCGCGAGGTGTTCGGGGAGGAGAAGGCCCAATGGTGGCGCCGGGCGGTGGCCGCGTACCCGGACTATGCCGACTACCAGCGCAAGACCGACCGCCAGATCCCGGTATTCGTCCTCGAACCGGTCAGCGGGGATCACGCCGGCCGCACACTCGGTTGACCGAAGCGGCCCGGGCCCCGGCAGGTCATCGCCGCGGCCCGGGTCGCATTCGCTTTCTCGGCTTGTCTCGTCGGTCGAACCGACCAGCCGTCGCCTTCCGGTCGTGCCGCCCCGGGGGGCGACTACGCGCCGACCTGGAGGACGGCGGCGCCGGTCACGCGATCGGCCGCCAGGTCCGACAGGGCGCGGTCGGCCTCGTCGAGCCCGTAGGGGACGGTGGTGACGCGCAGCGGATGCCGGCTGGCGAACTCCAGCAGGGCGCGCCCGTCCTCGCGGGTGTTGGCGGTGACGCTGCGCAGCGTGCGCTCCTGGAACAGGTGGTCCTGGTAGACCAGCGGCGGGATGTCGGACAGGTGGATCCCGGCGACGGCCAGGGTGCCGCCGCGGTCCAGGGCCGCCAGCGCCACGGGCACCAGATCGCCGACCGGGGCGAACAGGATGGCGGCGTCCAGCGGCTCCGGGGGAGCGGCGTAGGCGGGACCCGCGGAGGTGGCGCCGAGCTCCAGGGCGAGTTGCCGGGCCGACTCCGCGCGGGTCATCACGTGCACCGTGGCCCCCTGGGCGAGGGCGACCTGCGTGGTGAGGTGGGCGGAGGCGCCGAAGCCGTACACGCCGAGCCGCCCGCCCGGCGGCAGTTCGGCCCGTAGCAGCGCCCGGTAGCCGATGATGCCCGCGCACAGCAGCGGCGCGAGCGCGTCGGCGGGCTGGTCGCCGGGCAGCGGGTAGACGAAGTCCTGCGGCGCGACCAGGTACTCGGCGTAGCCGCCGTCGGCGTCCCAGCCGGTGTAGCGGGAGAACGGGCACAGGTTCTCCGCGCCGCGCGCGCAGTAGCGGCACGTGCCGCAGGTGGCCCGCAGCCACGCGACGCCCACGCGCGTGCCGTCGGCGAGCAGGTCGGCGCCAGGACCGCGGCCGGCGACCCGGCCGACCACCTCGTGCCCCGGGATCGTCCCGGGGCGGCGCGGCGGCAGGTCGCCTTCAGCCAGATGCAGGTCGGTACGGCAGACGGCGCACACCTCGACCCGGATGAGCACCTCGCCCGCGGCCGGCTCGGGCACGGGCAGGCGTACCTTCTCCAGCGGCGCTGTCGCCATGGGGCCTGGACGCCGTACCACCCAGGCCGTCATCGTGCCGTCCATCTCCCCATGGTCACACGCGGCCGCCGCCGTTCACCCCTCGGTTCGCCCGGCTCTTGCCGTACTGAGCCCGGCGCCGCGATGGTCGGCGTGACGACGGCTGCACCGCCGCCCCGGCCGCCGACCCGTGCCCCCGCCCGCCGAGCTGTTCGGGGATGAGGCGCCGCCGGCGGTCCCGGGCGGACTGGCGCTGATCCCAGCGGCCTCGCCGAGCTGCGTGAGAATCATCCAGCGGAAGACGGCACGTATGGGGGTCACGACAGCACGCCTGTCGCCGGGAGACGGCGAGACTTCCTCCAGTGAGGGGGCGAGGTGGCGATTCACTACGTCGGGAATCTCGAGGACGGCACGAAGTTTGATTCCTCCCGCGATCGTGGGGCCCGTTCGTGACGCAGATCGGCGTCGGCAGAGTGATCAAGGGGTGGGACGAAGGCGTGCCCCAGGTGCCCGTCGGGGATCCTGACCCGCACACCCGACGACGCGTACCGGCACCGGGACGTTTGCCGACAGGCCACGAGGTGGTCGGTCTCCTCGCGCCCGGCGACGGTTCCGTGGCGCCGGTCACCGGCACGGACCGAGTGCGGTGCGAAGAAGCTCGGGAACCTCCACCTCCGAGGCGTACGCCGCGAGGCCGACCGCGTCCGCCGACGTGCCGCTGCGCGTGTGGTTCAAGGGCCGCCGCACGCGGTACTGCCGAAGTACATTGGCCTCCGGGGGCGGCCCGGCCCCGGGGCGGTGTGGCGGCTGCCGCGCCACCTCGGGCGCTGTGAGTCGGCCTGGGCCACCGACCGGGGTGGTCGTCCCGGACGAATAGGGGAGGACATGCGATTTCTGGAGCGGGAACGCGCCACCGTGGCGAAGCTGCTGCCGGGGTTGGACGAGAGCCTGCGGGCGTTACCCCTCATGGAGCTGGAGGATCCGAGTAGCCCCAGCATCCAGCTCTTCCGCGACGGCGGCGGCCCCGGGCTGCTGGCGCCGATCTCCCAGCAGGGGCGGGGCGCCACCGCCCTGGACGCCCTGCGGGTGCAGCGCGCACTGGGTAGCAGGACACCGTCACTGGCCGTGGCCACCACCATGCACCACTTCTCGATGGCCACCCTGGTCGGTTTTGCCACCGCGCACGACGGTGGCGCGGAGTCGATGCTTGTCGAGGGGCTGGCTGCCGGCAACTATCTCGTGGCGTACGGCTTCGCCGAGGAGCGCCCCGACGCCGGCATCCTCTCCCCCTCGATGACCGCCACGGACGGGCCCGACGGGGTACTGATCAACGGGGTGACGCGCCCCTACAGTCTGGCCCGGTCGATGTACCTGCTCGCCGCCAGCGTCATGGTCTCCCGCTCGGACGGCGAGGGCGAGGAACTGGCGGTGGCGCTGGTGCCGGCGGAAAGCGAGGGTTTGACCGTCAGCGGGGCGGGGGCGGGGAGCGAGCAGGTCACTCTCGACGACGTACTGGTGGCGCCGGAGCTGCTGGTGCGGACCTCGGACCTCGACGGGCAGCTGGACGTACTGCTGACCGCGGGCTTCGCCTGGTTCCAGCTGCTGATGACGGGCAGCTACCTCGGGGCCGCCAGCGCACTGGTCGAGCGGGTGCTGCTCGACAACCGGGTGCCCGAGTCCGAGCGGGTCCGGCTGCTGGTGGAGACCGAGGGCGCGATGTCGGCCGCGGAGGGCGTCGCCCGCCGGATCGACGGCGGCGGCCCGGACGAGTCGACGCTCGCCGACTCGCTGTACGTCCGGTACTGCGTGCAGGACGCCCTCTCCCGGATGGTCCCGCGCGCGGTCGAACTGCTCGCCGACCTCGACTCCACGGGCTCCGATGAGGTCGGCTACCTCGCCACCTTCGCCAACGGGCTGGCCCTGCATCCGCCGGCACGGTCCCAGATGACCGGTCCGCTGGCGGCGTACCTGGTCGACGGGCCGCTCACCATCGCCTGACCCCAGGCGTCCGACAGCGCCTTCGGCCGCGCCCACCGGCTGCGGGTCATCGGCGTGCACCAGGGCCGCGAGCACCCCCTCACCCGGCCGCGCCGTGTCGATCAGCGTCTTCACGCGCGGGCCGGGCACCACATCCGCACGTACGCAGACCGCCGTGGCAGGGCTCGCCTCGGCCGTGGCGCTCGGCTCCCTCCTGGTTACCCACTCCGACCGACCGACCTCGCGCTCAACGGCCGCAAGGGGCCGTACCGGATCCGGGTGCACCACGCCTGGTTCCCGTCGGACGGTCTCCAGGAGGGCGCCCAGCGGCCGCGGCGACAAGGTCGCCACCCACCGCGAACCGGCGAAGTGACGACTGCCTTCGGCCCCGGTCGCGGGGCCTGCCCTGGGCGGCTCTACAGAAGCTCAAGGGCCTTGTCCACGCCCGGGTCGTGCCCGGCGGCCAGGTCGAGGGCGGTCATGGGGGCGTGGTGGTCGACCGGCACGCCGATCGTGTCGATGATCTCGCGGGCGGGCCCGAGGTGCCTGAACCTGGGCAGGAGCAGGACGCTGCCGTCGTCGAGAAGGTACCCCTCGGCCGGACCTGAGACGGCTCCGGCGGTGCGGGTCCCGACGAGGGTGCCCAGTCCGTTGTCCTTGACGGCTGCGCTGAAGTCCTCGCAGGCCGAGGCGCAGGCGCGGTCGGTGAGGACGACCAGGCGCAGGCCCAGAAGCGGCACGGTGTCGTCGGTCCGGTTCGGGACGCAGTCGCCCTTGAGCGAGCAGAAGTAGCTGGTGACCTTGCCGTGCGCGAACGCGCTCAGCAGCCGCGTCACCTCCCGGGGTGACCCGCCGCCGTTGCCACGCAGATCGAGGACCACGGCCTTCGGCTTGTCCGGCAGCTTGGCGATGACCTGGTCGGCGGCGCCGTCGAAGAATCCGGGCAGGTGGACGTAGGCGACATCGCCGGGCAGCGGCCTGGAGGTCACCGTTGGGGGTTGTGGCGTGATGGGGCCCTGCCTGACTTCGACGGTGCGGGTCCGTCCCGTCGTGGGGCGCCTGAGCGTGAGCCGTACCGTGCTGGAGGTGAAGGCGTCGATGATGCCCTGGTTCGGGGTGTCCCCGACGAACGCCGGCACGCCGTTGACCTTGACCACGATGTCGCCGGGTCTGATGCCGGCCTTGGCGGCGGGGCTGCCGGGCAGCACGCGGGTGATGTACAGCGGCGGCCGGGCGGCGGGGTCGAGCCGCGGTCCCTGCAGGGCCGACAGGCCCACGATGCCCGTTCCTGCCGGCCCGCCCGGCGGCGGCGGGGCCGGCCTGATCCAGCGGGCGTGGTTGTCGTGCAGGCCGGCGACCATGCCGGTGATCGCGGCGCGTAGCGCGGCAGGCTCGTCCGTGCCGAGCACCTTGGCGACGGCGTCCCAGTCGGTGTCGCGGTTGCCTGTCAGGGCGGGCAGCCGGAGGTCCGCCCGGTCGGCGCCGTGCCGCATCAGGTCCTGGGTGTAGGCGGCGAAGGCGCTCTTCAGCAGCGCCTTCGGATCCATGGCCGGGCCGCTGTAGTAGTTGTCCAGCACGCAGAAGTAGGCCTGCCGGAGCGTGTTCACCGACGTCGGCGGCGCCGGCGCCGGTGGTGGTGCGGTGATGGCGGCGCAGCCGGCGGCCGGCGTGGACGCCGGCGCCGGCCGGGCGACCGGGACCGGCAGGGCCAGTTGGGCGACCGGGGGCGGCGGGGCGGCCGGGGCCGGCGCGGACATCGAGCAGGCCGTCAGCAGGATGGCGGAGCAAAGGGCTCTGATCATGAGCCCAAGGTGGCCGAAGGCGGGTTACGCCGCGGTGAACGGAACGGTTAACGCCGCTGTAACCGGATCGCGGGTATGTAGGGCGGCATGCATCCTGGGCCCGATTGAGTCCCGGCTGGCCGAGCTGGAGAAGTCAGCTCAGCGTGGCCGCCTTGCGCAGCGGCACCGAGCGTTCGCGCTGGTTGGCGCACAGCCGGGCCGCCAGCTCCAGCCACCGGCGAAGGTGCGACCCGGCCGAGTGCCTCGTAGAGCACCACGATCCGGTCCCAGTCGGTCGCCTCGATCGAGGTCGGGTTCGAATCCCTGCCGCCGCTCGCTGGGCATCGGTTCACTACTCTGTGGTACTGTATAGTGGTACTCGGTACTACAAAGTACCAGGAGACCGAAGAGGACCCACGATGGACGACCTGACGGAGATGCTGAAGGGCACGCTTGAGGGCTGCGTGCTGGAAATCATCGGCAGCGAGGAGACCTACGGGTACGCCATCACGCGTCGGCTGAACGAACTCGGCTTCACCGACGTCGTCGAGGGGACGGTGTACACCATCTTGCTGCGGCTGGAGAAGAACGGGCTCGTCCAGGTGACGAAACGACCCTCCGGGATGGGCCCGCCGCGCAAGTTCTACGCGCTCAACGACGCGGGGCGCGAAGAACTCGTGAGGTTCTGGGCCAAATGGGAGTACGTCTCCTCGCGGATCGACAAGCTCAAGGAGGGCGGCAGATGAACTTCTGGGAGACCGTGACAGGCGGCGATCTCACCAGGGAGTGGAAGGCGTTCGAAGCCCGGGCCGCGGCATTGCCGGCCGACTACCGGGCGGCGTGGGAGAAGATCAAGGGTCACCTCTTTCCCTACGCGGACTTCACCGGCCGCAACCTGATGCCGATTCTCGACAATGCTCTGGGGCTGCTCGAAGAGACAGCCTCCGATGGGCAGAGCGTTCACGAGGTGCTGGGTGACGACATCGAGGGCTTCTGCGCGGCGCTGGCCGGCGGAGAAGGGGCTCGGAGCCATCGCGACCGGTGGCGCGAGCAGTTGAACAGGAACGTCGCAAGGAAACTGGGCCGGCTGGGAGGCTGACGTGGGCATCCAGGACATCATCGAGGGCAAGAAGCAGTGGCGGGCGCACACGGCCCGGGTCAAGGCGCTCCCGCCGGACTACCAGATCGTCTACAAGGAGATTCAGAGGTACCTCTTCAAGGTCGGACCGATCGACTTGCCTGACGGGTCCCTGCTCTCAGGGATCGTCGATTTCTTCGAGGAGGGCGTCGCGGCCGGCAAGGGAGTCCTGGAACTCATCGGCAACGACGTCGCTGCCTTCTGCGACGACCTGGTCAAGGACTCGCGCACCTACGCGGACATCTATCAGGAGTCCATCAGCGGGCAACCCGGCACGGCCGGGAAGTAACACCCGTCGCCGACCAAGGCGCCGGCGGGCGCTGGGCTGTGCAGCAGAGCGGTAGGACCGGGTAACTGCTGAAGCCGGGCCTTGGCCGGCGCCGGAGGGGCGATCGTGGAGCTCGAGCAGCCCGATGGCCACTTGCGCGTCTTCTGCGAGTAGGCGCCGTTCCGTTGGACGGACCCCAGGGGGTGCTGGGGGCGCTTGAACACCCTCCCGAGGCCGCGCCTGCCGTAGCAGCGCGCGGCGAACGGGACCCCGATCCGCGAAGGCGTCGGGGAGGATTTTCCGAACCCCCCTCGGGAGGCGTGCCAGGCCGGCGGATGTCCCGGCGGTGAGTAGGCCTGCTGCGGTGCCGTGTCAGCACGGCAACGGCCTCGTGTCAGTGCTTTCGGTGATGGTGGACGCCATGAACCGTTCAGTGATTGCGCACTCGTGGTCGCGGGCGCTCCCGCCTCGTCCGCGACGAACGAACTCTCTGGTGGGCCGACGGAGCCCGTCTTGGCCTGAGGGATGACGGACTCGCTCCACGCTTCTTGCTCTCAGCTATTCGGTATTGCTAGGTACCAGTAGTGAGTGTTACTTTGTACCGGTAGTCAGTGTCACGAAGTAGCCGAAAGGGGAGGTGTCCCATGGGCAAGCTCGTGACGGAGATGCTCAAGGGAACGCTGGAGGGCATCGTCCTGGCGATCCTGTCCGGCCGGCCCGCGTACGGCTACGAGATCACGGCGTGGCTGCGAGAGCAGGGCTTCTCCGGCATCGCCGAGGGCACCATCTACGCGCTGCTGGTCAGGATCGAGCAACGCGGCCTGGTCGACGTGGAGAAGGTCCCGTCGGAGAAGGGGCCGCCGCGCAAGGTGTACTCCCTCAACGCTCAGGGACGGGAGTACCTCGAAGAGTTCCGGCGGACCTGGAGCTTCCTGGCCGACCGGCTCGAACAGCTCCACGAGGGAGGCAAGCAGACATGACGACAGGACCAAACGAGCCGAAGAGCCGCTACCTGCAGTACCTGGAGATCGTCACCGGGTCGCTGGAGGAGAAGAAGCGCTACCGGCAGTACAAGGCACGCATCAAGCAGCTTCCCGAGAACTACCGCATCGCGGTCGAAGCGCTGGAGCGGTACCTGATGCACTTCGGGCCGGCCGACGGCGCGGGTGCGATGGCGATGTACGACGACCTTGCCGAGCTGTTCGAGCAGGGCGCGGCGGACGGCACCCCGATCCGCGACATCTTCGGCGCGGACCCGGTGGAGTTCGTCGAGGCGTTCGTGGCCAACTACCCCCTCGGCCAGTACAGGACCCGGGAGCGCAACCGCTTCACCAGCGCCATCGAGCGCGCCGCCGGCGAGAACACCACGACAAAGGACAGGACGGACTGATGACGACACAGCAAGCTGCGGCGATCCAGGTGCAGGGCCTGGAGAAGGCGTACAAGGAGCTGCGGGTGCTGCGCGGCGTGGACTTCACCGTGGCGCGGGGCAGCATCTTCGCCCTGCTCGGCTCCAACGGGGCGGGCAAGACCACGGCCGTGAAGATCCTGTCCACGCTGCTCAAGGCCGACGCGGGGACGGCACGGGTGAACGGCTTCGACGTCGCCACGCAGGCCGCGGACGTACGTGAATCGATCAGCCTCACGGGGCAGTTCGCCGCCGTCGACGAGATCCTCAGCGGGCGGGAGAACCTCGTGCTGGTCGCCCGGCTGCGGCATCTCAAGGATCCGGGCGTGATCGCGGATGAGCTGCTCGCCCGCTTCTCGCTCACCGACGCGGGCGGACGGAAGGTCGCGACGTACTCCGGCGGCATGCGCCGCCGCCTGGACATCGCGATGAGCCTCATCGGGAACCCGCCGATCATCTTCCTCGACGAGCCGACCACCGGCCTCGACCCGCAGGCCCGCATCGAGGTCTGGCAGGCCGTCAAGGAACTCGCCGGCCGCGGCACAACGGTGCTGCTCACCACGCAGTACCTGGACGAGGCCGAACAGCTCGCCGACCGGATCGCGATCCTCCACGAGGGCCGGATCATCGTCAACGGCACCCTGGCCGAGCTCAAGCAGCTGCTCCCGCCCGCCAAGGTCGAATACGTCGAAAAGCAGCCGACCCTCGAGGACGTCTTCCTCACCCTCGTCGGCACGAAGGCATAAGGAACAACGATGAGCAAGCACTTCTTCACCGACACCGCCGTCCTGCTGGGACGGTCCCTGCGCCACATCACGCGCAGCCCGGACACCATCATCACGACCGCGATCATGCCGATCGCCATGATGCTGATGTTCGTCTACGTGTTCGGCGGCGCGATCAGAACAGGGTCGGATTCGTATGTGAATTACATGCTGCCCGGCATCCTGCTCATCACGGTCGCCTCGGGCATCGCCTACACCGCGTACCGGCTGTTCATGGACATGAAGGGCGGTATCTTCGAACGCTTCCAGTCCATGCCGACCGCGCGGTCGTCGGTGCTGTGGGCGCACGTGCTGACCTCGCTGGTCGCCAACCTGATCTCGCTCGTGGTCGTGATGCTCGTGGCCCTGCTCATGGGCTTCCGCTCCTCGGCGGGAGTGCTGGCGTGGCTGTCGGTGGCGGGCATCCTGATCCTGTTCACCCTGGCGTTGACCTGGATCGCCGTCATCCCCGGCCTGTCCGCCAAGACCATGGAAGGCGCGAGCGCGTTCTCCTACCCGCTCATCTTCCTGCCGTTCCTCAGCTCGGCCTTCGTGCCCACCGGCACCATGCCCGGCCCGGTGCGCGTCTTCGCCGAGAACCAGCCGGTGACCTCCATCGTCAACGCCATCCGCGCCCTGTTCACCCAGCAGCCGGTCGGCACCGACATCTGGATCGCCCTGGCCTGGTGCGTCGGCATCCTCATCGTCGCGTACGGCTTCGCCATGAACACCTACCGCCGCAAGATCTCCTAGGGCGGATGACGAACGACCTCCACCGTGGGCCGGAGCATGTGGCTCGGCCTCCATTCCCTGCACGCATCCTTCGAGCTCCACACGACACGTACCATCGCGAACACAGGAAAGATCATGACTGAATCCCTCCACACCGTCACAACGCTGCCGACCTCGCGTCAGCCCGGCTGCCCCTTCGACCCGCCCAGGGAGCTGATCGAGGCGCGCGAGCACGGTCCGATCAGCCGCTTCCCCTTCCCCGACGGGCACGAGGGCTGGCTGGTCACCGGATTCGACCTGGTCA
>NZ_JBSGDV010000032.1:0-62825 GCF_053602555.1 Nonomuraea sp. NPDC004354
CGCTACGACAAACGCGCCTACATGTTCCTGGGAACCGTCACGGTCGCAGCCTTGGTCATCTGGCTCCGCACGTGATCCAGGAAACAGCTCCTAGTGCTCCCCGCGCACGCGGGGATGGTCCCGTGATGACCTGGCGGGTGTAGGACCGGACCCGGTGCTCCCCGCGCACGCGGGGATGGTCCCGTCTGCGCGGTGATAGTGACCGCGGACTCCAAGTGCTCCCCGCGCACGCGGGGATGGTCCCCCAGTCGAGTACGAGTAGACGCGGCCCGCCAGGTGCTCCCCGCGCACGCGGGGATGGTCCCGCAGGATGACGGCTCGGATCTCGAGCTCAGCGGTGCTCCCCGCGCACGCGGGGATGGTCCCAGATCACTGACCGACTCCGGGCCGGCATCGTCGTGCTCCCCGCGCACGCGGGGATGGTCCCACGGTGCCGTGGTCGGCGCGGACTGAGTTCTTGTGCTCCCCGCGCACGCGGGGATGGTCCCGCGCGGGACAAACGGTTGTCCGTGGTCAGGCAGTGCTCCCCGCGCACGCGGGGATGGTCCCGAGCCGGACACCGCCACCCAAGGCGGCAACATGTGCTCCCCGCGCACGCGGGGATGGTCCCCGTCAGCAAGCAGAGCAAAGCCCTCTCCCTCCGTGCTCCCCGCGCACGCGGGGATGGTCCCGACTCACCCTCGGGCAGGCTCCAGGGCAGGTAGTGCTCCCCGCGCACGCGGGGATGGTCCCCTTTCGGGTTGCGGCCTTCACCGGCTTCTTGTGTGCTCCCCGCGCACGCGGGGATGGTCCCTTCGCCGTAGCATCCTCGAGACCGCCCACGACGTGCTCCCCGCGCACGCGGGGATGGTCCCGGCCACACCATCGCCACCCGGCAGGCCAAGAAGTGCTCCCCGCGCACGCGGGGATGGTCCCCAGCCATCGACCTGGGGGCAGGCTTGGTGTCGTGCTCCCCGCGCACGCGGGGATGGTCCCCCGGGCACGACGCTGCGGCGCATCGAGACCCTGTGCTCCCCGCGCACGCGGGGATGGTCCCTGCACCGACCCGGGGTGGAGCAGGATGGCGTCGTGCTCCCCGCGCACGCGGGGATGGTCCCAGCGGGATCAGCGGCAGCCACGCCTGCGTCAGGTGCTCCCCGCGCACGCGGGGATGGTCCCCACTCCCATGTGCCCCTTGGGCCCGCCTCGCTGTGCTCCCCGCGCACGCGGGGATGGTCCCGCGAAAGCGGCCCTCCTTCGTCACCCGGAGAGGTGCTCCCCGCGCACGCGGGGATGGTCCCGTCTACGACCGCGACCCTCACGGAGACGGCAAGTGCTCCCCGCGCACGCGGGGATGGTCCCGGGACGAAGAAGGCCGAGCAGGCAGACCGGACGTGCTCCCCGCGCACGCGGGGATGGTCCCGACCTCCGCACCGGCACCTACGTCCGCACCGGGTGCTCCCCGCGCACGCGGGGATGGTCCCGCCCGGCACCTCAGAAAGATGCGCGGCTGGTCGTGCTCCCCGCGCACGCGGGGATGGTCCCAACCAGAAGGCGCTCCGCCCCGAGGACCGCGCGTGCTCCCCGCGCACGCGGGGATGGTCCCGCTTGGGGAGCGAGACGGGTAGCAGCCGAGCCGTGGTCCCCGCGCACGAGGGGATGGTCCCTACTACAAATCGGCCCCATGGGTGGCCAACGAGTGCTCCCCGCGCACGCGGGGATGGCCCCTTCGCGCCCACGCCTATGGGTTCGTGCCGATGTGCTTCCCGCGCACGCGGGGATGGTCCCGGAACACGGTGGTGTGCTCGCGCATCCGCTCCGTGCTCCCCGCGCACGCGGGGATGGGTCCACGACTAAGAGGTCACGATGACCGCGAAGCGCTGTGCTCCTCGCGCAGCGGGGGGATCGAGCCTGCGCCCTTAGCGGGGTCAGGGCTTTTCGTCTCGGTAAGGCCGGCTTCGCTGTACATGGAACAGGACGGACGCCTTATCTGTGGCGGCGCGTGGCATCGCATTCCTCCGGGCGTGGGCGAATATTCGAGTGGAATCAGCGAGGAGCCGAGGAGAACTGACGCTTGGTTGTGATCAGCTCTTCGAGGAACGCGCGTACAGGCGGCTGTGTCTTCCATCTCCTCAGCGACTCCGCGAGGACTTCGAAGCGTGGCAACCAGATGGCTGATTCGGTCTCCCGGATGATCGCTAGACCATCCTTGGCTGCCTTTGCGGCTTCAGCGATGGAACCGTGGACGATGTGCGCTGTAGCGATGTCGCCAAGGATGATCCCGGCCCTCTTGCGATCAACTTCGGGCAGACGTGCGATGATCGCATGCGCCAGTTCCTCCGCCTCCTCCAACCTGCCGATCCTGGAATAGGTGGCGATGCGGAAGGAGTCGAACCGATCCTGATCGAGGAATCTGGTCCATACTCGATCTTCTTCGGGGTCTGCGACGTTGAAGGCCTCCGTGGCGTGTGTCCATGATCGGAGGGCGTTCTCTTTGTCTCCTAGTGCGGCGCTTTCTTCTGCATGCCTTGCCGCGAGCCACGTCGTCGTGCCGGGAGAGATTGATTTGGGCAGGAGTTCGAGAGCGCTGCCCAAGAGCGCGCGCGCCCGTCCATGAGCGCCTTTGGCGCTTGGGATGTAGCTGCGGTAGCCGTAAGTGCAGGCAATGATGCTTGGATCGTTGACCTCTTTGGCAGCCTTTTCGGCGGTGTCATAGAAGTTGCGGGCGGTGGACGGACTACCGAGGTCGCTCGCCATCCAGCCAGCCAGAACACTGCTTTCGCCCACGATGGTGATGAGTCGGTTGCGCAGCTCGTCCTTCGGGTCGTGAACTGTTCCGTTCAGGATGATTCCGAGCTCGCGAAGATGGGCAGCGAGGCCTTTGAAAATCGCATTGGCAGGCAGCATTTCCTCTAGGCGAGGGAAGCCGGCTGATCGTGCTTCCATTTCGCGCACGATAGCTTCGTCGATTGCGTGCGGTCTGGTGAGCGCGAACGAAACGCGTTCCCAGACCTCGCTCTGCGCGATGGTCGTTGCCGCCCCAAGGCGCGCGACCATACCCAGGAGTTCGCGGCGCTTCAAAGCCTCGAGCCGTCAGCGCTCATCGAGAGCGTTCGTTCCCACGGCTCTGCCGGGGCTTTTACATTCTGCGGTATCCGCTGAACCCGAGCGTCAGTCAAAAGGCGTTAGTGTCACGATCGCAAAGGTATCTGACTTGGCTTCATTTGCCCTAAGTGTGCTGGCTATCTGTGGTTCCGAATCCACATTGTAGTCCTTAAGTGCCTGGAGCGGCTCTATAGATAGATCCGTCTGCTTCCATTTGGCAGACTCCATAGAAACCAGATCGTCGGAGTCGTACTTAATCTTCCATCCACGCTGTCGCAGCCGTTCCTTTGCCGCGCCAATTGCCTCGCGAAAAGACGAGGCTCCGATATCGATTATCAAAACCTCAATAGCCTGATCGGCGTTTTCATACCTGAGTACTTGCGTGGTCTCTGCGACCACCGCGCCGATGCTGCGCGCTTCGCCGACGGCGGCCGGGTCGGCCTTTAGCTCGCGAACAGCCCACGCGACGTTGCAGCCCGAAAGCAGGGGGAGGGCAAGTAGGGCAACGAGCACGCGCTTGACCTGCGGAGCTATCCGATTCTGGTCGGCGACTGGGGGGAGCACCGCAGAGACACCTCATTCACTACCGGATACATCTCGGACGCCTGGCCCTACGTAGTAGAGATGCTCGCGTCGCCGACGCGCCTTGCGATCGACAGGCATTTATATCACCACACGATAGTTCTGATCTCGTCGCATGATCTCACCTCGTGATGGGGCTACCCCTTTCGCCGAACCTACCTTCGCATTCCCAAGGTTCCCCAACGGCGGAAGGGAGTGATCTCCAGATGGTCAAGCTGACGCGACCGCGCCTGATCGCCACCACGCGAACGCTCGTGGAGCTCCTGGACAACTGCGCCGACGCCCTCACCAGCGAATTGGCCGCAACCGTTGTCTTGGTCGCGATCATCGGTCTACAGGTCGTGGCCGACCTCCTGGAGAACCTCCCAGACGCACATGTGGAGGTGATCTAGATGGATGTGACCCTCTTCGTAGTGATCGTGGCGGTGCTGCTGACCGCTTGCCTGCTCGCGGTATTCATCACGCTGATCATCAGCATTCGCGCCGAGGACCGCCGCATGAGCCTCGCCGATCCACCTCGTACTTCCGCGGAGGCGATCTCCCGCCGTCTGCTCGGTGCGCACACGCATCACTGCCCTGAGGCCGACGCCTACGACGAGAGGAGGTGAATGGCATGCGCGCTCTGACCCCCTACCACCAGCGTTGCTCCTGCGGTGCCATCCGTGACCCCGGTACCGCTCGCTGTCGAAAGTGCCGCGCCCGCGCTCGCTGGCACCGCCGGAAGGCTCACCACGACGGCATCTGAGGCGACGCCCACTGTCCGCCATTCCCCGCGACGTCAGAGGAGGTGAGATTCATGACCGTATCGATCCCGCTCGTTCTGCTCCTGGGCGCTGTCGTCCTCGTCGCATGGCGCTATCTCGGTCTGCGTGTATGGCAGGCGATCGTCTGCGTGGTGTGCGGCTTCCTGTTGGCAGCCACATCCCTTGCTCCGGACATCCGTCGCGTGATCAGCGCCGTCGTGCGTTGGCTCTCCGGCGCCTGACTTTGTCCCCGATCTAAGGAGGAGATGCCTAGTGCCCCATCATCACCCCTATCTCGACCGTGATCTTCAGGAGGTCTCCGACCGCAACCGCAACGCCCGCGAACTCATTCGCGCCTTCGCCTCCACCACGCTGACTCTCGTCGACATCTGGACGCACATCACTGACGCGCTGGACGACACTCCCAGCCTGGTCAACGACGTGATGAGGCTCCGCTCCCAGATCGCCAGGCTCCGACTCCTCCAGGCCAATCTCATCGCCGCAGGAAACGCCACTCTGTCGGCGCACGCCGATGGCGAGGACGACCCGCTGTTTTATCTCCGCGACGAGCTTTCCCAGCATGCCCGCACCGTCCTTCCTGCTAAGGCGGGTGATGACGGGTGACGAGGCGTCGCGCATCCCGCCACCGCATGCGGCGCAACGCCCGCCGCATGCGCCGTGACGGCATCGAACCCATGATGCTGCTCACTGAGGATCTCGAATTCGCGCCGATGGTCATCACGACCATCTTTCGCGCGACCTGGCGTTTCCGCTCCGAGTTGGCTCCGCTCGTGGTCGTGCTGCTGGCGTTCGCCGGCGGTGCGGTCTTGCACGCCGAGTTCCCGGAGTGGTGGCCGACCGTGCTGATCCTTGCCGGAGGTATCGCGTGGGCGGTGGCCATGTTCGGCAGATGGATCAACCTCAGTCGGGGCATCGAACG
Source organism: Nonomuraea sp. NPDC004354 (assembly GCF_053602555.1). Taxonomy (NCBI): domain Bacteria; kingdom Bacillati; phylum Actinomycetota; class Actinomycetes; order Streptosporangiales; family Streptosporangiaceae; genus Nonomuraea; species Nonomuraea sp. NPDC004354. The sequence continues at coordinate 5,350 of NZ_JBSGDV010000032.1, forward strand.
CGGGTACGCCGCCGCTGTGGTGCTGCTGGCCGGCGGATGGATGGTCGCCGCCACGGTGCTGGGACCGCTCACGCCGCCTCTCCCTGCGGTGCTGGGTGTTGGCGGTATGCTGGCTGCCTTGCCCTGGTGGGCACACCGCCGGCGACGGGCCAAGGTGCGGGTCGAGCGCACCTTGGCGGCCTGGCCGGACATCTCCCAAGCGGTCGGGCTGCACGGTTCACGTGTTCAGTCAGCCGTCGTCGATCTCTGGGGCTATCGCGCCCGCATCGCTCTGGCGCGTGGGCAGACGGTGGAGGATGCCGTTGGCAAGCTTCCGGCGCTGGAGTCGGCTCTTGGCACCCGGCGCGGCGCGGGACGTATCCAGCCCGTTGCCGAGCGCGCCAACCGGTGTGAGCTACGGGTGATCGAGACCGACCCGCATGCCGACGCGATCACCTGGCCGGGGCCATCGGTGTCCTCGATCACTCAACCGGTGAGGCTTGGTCTCTTCGAGGACGGCAGTCCGGTACGCGTGTTCTTGCTGCGCCGTCACGCGCTGGTCGGCGGTGTGGCGGGGGCAGGCAAGAGCGGCGGTGTGAACGTCCTCTTGGGCGAGCTGTCCGCCTGCTCGGACGTGATCATCTGGGGAATCGATCTCAAGCGCGGGATGGAACTCCTCCCTTGGGCGTCTTGTCTCGATCGCCTGGCCACCACGCCGCAGGAGGCCGAACAGCTCCTTCATGACGCGGTGCTGGTTCTTGACGGCCGCGCCGAAGATCTGGGAGCGGCTGCTAGAGATCTTTAACGGTGCGGGTTACGTCCGGTCGTGACGGGTGTCGTGGGCCGCGCTATGCCGGAAGAATGAGGTATCCCGATGGCGGTGGATTGACGGCCGTGGAACGGGCTCGGCGTGAGCAAGTCCGGCTCGCAGCCGCTGACCTGATCGAAGCCGGGGCCAGTGACCGGGAGGTCGCCCGGCGGTTCAGAGTGACCCGGAGGTCGGCGAATCGCTGGCGACGGGCATTGGCTTTAGGCGGTCGGCAGGCCTTGGCCTCCAGGGGCCCCGGCGGCGCCCAGTTGCAAGCTCGATCCGGGACAACTCCGCGTTCTGGAGACCGTGCTGGATGCCGGACCGGTCGCGTCCGGCTGGAGTGACCAGTGCTGGACGCTGGTCCGGATCGCCGAGATCGTGCTCCGCCGGTTCGGCGTCGAGTACACCCTGGCCGGGCTCTACCTGCTGCTGCACCGCATCGGCTGGAGTGTGCGGGTGCCCTCCCGCAAGGCCACCGAGCGGGACGAGGCGAAGATCGCCGCCTGGAAGGACGAGCAGTGGCCCCTCATAAAAAAGAAAGCGGCGGACTTGGGCGCCTGGCTCTGCTTCGAGGACGAGGCCGGCCAGGGCCTGAGGCCGCCCAAGGGTCGCACCTGGGGCCGACGGGGCCACACCCCGGTGGTGCGGGTTACGGCCGCAGGCACCAAACGCGTCTCCATGGCAGCGCTGATCTGCACCAAGGCCGGCCGCAGATCACGGCTGATCTACCGCATCCACCTCGACCGCGGTCCCGCTAAAGGCCGTCGCAAGGGCTTCACCGAGACCGACTACGCCCACCTGCTGGATGCCGCGCACCAGCAGCTCGGCGGCGCCATCGTCCTGGTCTGGGACAACTTGAACACGCACGTCAGCCGCGCCATGCACGAGCTGATCGCCGCCCGATTATGGCTGACCGTCTATCAGCTGCCGCCGTACGCTCCCGAGCTCAACCCCGTCGAGGGCGTGTGGTCGCACCTGAAGAGGTCGCTGGCCAACCTCACGAAACACAGCCTCGAGCAGCTCACCGCGCTGGTGAAGACACGGCTCAAACGCATGCAGTACCGCTCCCGCCTCCTCCAGGGTCTCATCGCCAAGACCGGGCTCGACCTCCAACTGTGACTGAGCACCGTACTTGGATCTGACCGCGCTTCGGTGCCTCCTACGCCGGGGCACGTACCTGGGGGCACCTGCACCAGGCGGAGGCTTCATGAAAGCGCGGCCAAGCCGCCGGACGGAAGGGCTCATCCGAGTGCGGGATCGAGACGCCCAGGCGATCAGGTCTCGATGACCAGACGCTCGATCAGGTCGTCGCGGAGGGCGAACTGATAGCGCAGGTCGACACTGCCTCCAGGGAAGTTGCCTTCGAGGTGGTGTGTGGCGACGTAGTGGGTCGGATCAGTCTGCTGCGCATCGGTGAGCTCGATGGTGTAGGTGAATTCGGTGGCGGAGCGGTTCAGCCACTGTTCGATTGCCGTGGCGCCCTGGTACGTCCTGCCATCGTCGGTCACGGTGGCGTCGCTGGTGAAGGCGGTGACTGCGGTGGCGGTGTCGTGGTCTTTGTGGGCCCTCAGGTAGCGTGTGATCGTCTCGGGCAAGTCGCTCGGGGCGATGGTGTGGGGCTGATGGCTCGGCACGACGGTCCTCTTAACTGGGGCTCAGACGGTGGGGGTGGTGCCGCCATCGATGACGTGTTCGGCGCCGACGATGGCCGAGGCGCGGTCGGAGACGAGGAAAGCGACGAGTTCAGCAACTTCCTCCGGTCGGTTGGGGCGGCCGAGGGGAATGCCGCCGAGCGAGTCCATGAGCCGCCCCAGGGCGGCTTCCTGCGTGACGCCGGCCTCCTGGGCGATCCGGGCGACCAGGTTGTCGGCGGCGGTGGTCTGGATGAAGCCCGGAGAAACGGTGTTGACACGGATACCATGTGGGGCGACCTCGTTGGCCAGGCCCTTGCTGTAGGTGGTCAGCGCCGCTTTGGCTGCTGCGTAGGCCAGGGTGCCGTTCCACAGTGGCATGCGGCGCTGGATCGAGGTGACGTGCAGGATCACGCCCTTGCCGCTCGCGATCATGCCAGGCAAAAGGCCGCGGTCCAGGCGGACGGCGGCCAGCAGGTTCACGTTGAGCTCCTTTGCCCAGTCCTCCTCGCCGAGCGCCGCGAATCCGCCGGCCGGCGCCTCGGAGCCGCCGAGTGTGTGGACCAGGACGTCGACACCTTCCAGGCGTGCTCCCACTTCGGCGATCACCCGGTCGGCCCCTTCGGCGGTCGACAGGTCGGCGGCGATGAAGGTCTTATCCTCGACCTTGTCGGGGCGGCTGCGGGCGGTGACAAGCACGTCGGCGCCTGCCTCGGCGAGCCGCCGGGCGATGGCGGCTCCAGTGCCCTTGGTGCCGCCGGTGACCAGGGCGCGGCGGCCTTCGAGTGATTCGTTGATGGGGCTGGTCATGGTGTCTTCCGATCCCTGGTGCGCACATACGGTGCGACGCTCGGTTACTGCTAAAGTAGAAGCTACTGACTTCGACTTTAGCAGTAACCGAAGGGATGGTAACCGTGGTGAGCCGCATCAGGCTGGAGGACCGGGAGTGCCCGCTGTCCACGACGGTGGAGCATGTCGGCGAGTGGTGGACGCTGCTGATCCTCCACGACGCCTTCGATGGCTACACCCGCTTCGATCAGTTCCATGAGAACTTGGGCATCTCCTCGAGCATGCTCTCGGCCCGCCTGAAGTCCCTCGTGACGGACGGATTGCTGGAGCGTCGGCCTTACCAGACCAACCCGGTCCGCCGCGAGTACGTGCTGACCGACCTCGGGCGCTCCCTGCGCCCGGTAATCGTCGCCCTGGCCGCGTGGGGCAATTCCCGGCTGGAGCCGCACGAACGCAGCATGATTCTCGTCGACGCGGAAAGCGGCGAGGAGGTCGAGCCCGTGGTCGTTGACGCCAGGACCGGCCGCCGACTCGACGACAGCCATGCCTACGTCTTCGCAGCGGGTCCTGCGGCCAGCGACGCCATGCGCAACCGCTACGCCCACGGGCGACCAGCGGTCCCAACGGCGGGTACGTAGGCGGGCCACGGACCGCTCGCCCGCATCCCGAGCCATCGCACAGCCTGTATCCGCCCGGGCCGAGATCCGGGTATGCCGCGCGCCGTGCTCGTCACGCAACCGCGGTCAGGACCAGGTAGAACGCTCAGTCACGCCAACCGCTTTAACGTCAGCCGTTAAAGATCTCTAGACAAGGTGCACCAGACCTCTGCTGAGCTCGAGCCCTGATACGGCCGCCCGCGTGGACGGCCGATGAGGAGCTCGAGTTCACGCTCGAATGCCACTGGCCCACCACGTACAACACCGCGTCCAGCGAGGAGGACATGCTGCGGCTGCGCCGCGCGCAGCGGGGCGTGATGCGCCGCGACGACACCACGGCCGCCGACGTGGCACGGCTGACCTCGGCGCCGCGCATGGCCTGCCACAAGGACCAGCCGGACACCGCCCACCCCTTCCGCCTGTGCGCCGGCTGGCTGGCCGTGGTCGGACCGGAGCACATCGGTGTCCGGATGAGCCTGCTGCACGGACGGCTGCCCGGCGGCGCCGTCGATCCGGACCGGCGCGACTGGCCGCCGCTGCACGCCTCGTGCACGAGCTGCTCGCCCGCCGCGATGCCCAGCTGGCCGCCAGTCCGGCCCGGCGTGACACAGGGGGCGGCACTCGAGCAGCCGAGCGGCCCCACACCGCCCAGGACAACAGATGATCAGCCGATCCGGGCCACCGCCGACCTCGGCGTCATGTCCGCCGCGGCGCCGACGGGTCCGGCGAGCGGCGATGTGATCGAGCCGACCGCGGTACATGCCCCCGGCAGCGCTCCGGAAGCTGGGGACGGCCCCTGCGGATCCGACCACCCGCCGGACCGTCAACCTCCAGCCAGCATCGGGACTGGCACCGCCGGCGCCGCTGGTGGCCAGCGTCGGCGACATCGCCGGACTGCGGCCGTGCCGGGCCCGGCACGACGGCGGCGAGGTACCCGGCGCCGACGTCGACCTCGTCGACGCCATGGACCGGCTCACCTGGAACGTGGTGGCCGCCTGGCTGGCCGACTCCCCGCCGGCCAGCACCCGGCAGACCCGGCTGCAGGTGCTGACCGCGTTCCTGCGCTGGCTGCTGGGGTGCCGGTAAGAAACGTGTCATGAGCCCCAAATGAGCGTGATCCGGACCTCGCCGCCGCCTGAGAACGACCTCGTTCAGGGAGAACCGGGTCGTGGACCCAGGTCGTATCCGGTGGGCCGGGGTCGTCGAGCAGGCTCGTCTGGTCATCACCACCTACGAGGGCGGGGCGAGGCTGCGCCAGAGCCTCGCCGTCGCCGGCGGCCCCTGCCGAGCCACCGGGCGCGCAGGTCGCGACCGGCTGGCCCGAGCACCGCGGCGACCTCGAGGACGCGTCTCGACGTTATCGCCTGGCCGACGCTGTCACACATGCTGCGCCGGTGGCCGGATGAGGCCACGGGACGGCGATGTTCACGGCAGTCCTCTTTCGAGGCTGATGGGGCGGGAGGGGCAGAGCCGATGCGATCTCCCCGTGCGACCAGGCCGAGGCTTGGGCGCTTTCGACCCGGACCTCGCGGTTCGCGCCAAGGAGACAAGTCCGTGCGGGGGCGCTGCTGGTCGCGGCCGAGCGGAAGCCGAGACGTAATGAGCGGCCCGCAATTGAAATGTGAGTCCCACTCTGTTTGTTTCGGTCCAGCCTGACGGATTGTGACTCTTGTGAGCGCAGTTGTGGCTCTCTAACGTCAGCGGCGTGGGCCCTCCCGGGCCCCGGTCAGGAGGCGCAACGGTGGGGCTTCTACGAGAAGACGGCGGCGACGTAACCGGCCTAGTGAAGGGATGACGTCGCGTGTCACAACCAGACGAGAGCGTAATGGTCAAGAGTCTCGGCTCGACATACTGGCGCTGGCGTCAATACCAGGAAAAAACACTCTGGTGTTGGAACGCGACGACGATCAGCATCGCGAACTTCTACGCCAATGCGCAGGTTTGGACCCAGTGCGGATTCGCCGCCGCAGTCCTCAACCGGGACGACTCCAGGCTCGCCGACCAGCGACCGTTCCGCTGCTGCCCGGATGGCGAGTTACGCGGGGACTGCAACCAGGGCTGGTGGCCGGATTTCGGGCCGCTACAGCAAGCCGGGGTCCAGGTCCCCGTTGCCGACGGTGACAGATATTCCGTCGACGCGACGTGGGTGGGCAACAGGTGGGTGGAGGTCAGAAGGCTCAGGGAGCTGACGAAGAACGAGGTCAAAGCGGAGATAGACGCCGGACGCCCAGTCATGATGAACATCGGCTGGGGTGGCGGCCTCTCCGGCCACATCGTCAACATCTGGGGGTACAGCTACCGCCCGCAGACCGGTGAGCTGGTGCACGTATGGGTGCATGACCCGTGGGAGGACACGGGCGGGGTATACGCGGGCATGGAGGACTCTCCCATCATGTGGATCGCATGGGAGACGCTCTTCGGCGGTTACCCGGGCGGCGCGAACGGCACCTGGAACCGGACCTTCAAGACTCGCCGAAACTAGCCTCAGGGAGCTTTGCAATGCCGTTGAACATGCCTGAACCGCCGGGACGGATCCGGGACGAAACACGCTCCCAGCTCGGCCTAATCGCCAGAGCCGGCGGAGAGGGCCCGAAACTGCTGGGCGAGATCGCCCCGGATGACGTGGAGGTGTCCACCCCACACCGGGTGTTCGCCCTGCTCGTCCGAGACATCGAGGCCGGCGGCGGCCTGGAAACGGCGCAGCCGGTGGGCTGGCGATTCCTGCTGGAGTCCGGCGGCAATGTGCTCGCCGGCGCAGAAGTCTCCGAGACGCCGGAACGCACCTTCCCGCCAACGTTCTACAGAAGCTCATCCGTTGGAGCCACCGCGACCGCGGTCAGAGCCGCACGAGCCCTGCCGCAGCTCCAACTGGCCGGGTTCGATCTCCGACTCCTGCGGATCCCCGAGCTCTACCAGGTTGCCCTGTGGTTGCACTCACCCAACACCGATCTGCTCATACCGCTGGCACCCTCCCCGATCGGGCGCGAGGGCCAGGTCACACCACCACCGGTGTTCTTCCGGGAACTCGCCGCCCGTGCCCAGGAGTACAGAGCCCGCCAGCCCCGCGACCGGGAGCCGACCTAACGCCATACGCTCGACTTTCGGGCCTACGCTGTCGTGCCAGCGTGCCGGGCGCCTCTCGCTCAGACCGTGAGGTCCTGTGCGAGAGGCGGGTGAGCGGTGGCCGGGCCGGGCCAGAAGCTCTGCTTGCGGACGCGCATGTAGCGGTCGCGCTTGAAGACGCAGAACACGGTGAAGGCGCCGACAAGGCCGGGAACCAGGCAGGCGGCCGACAGGCCGGAGTCGAAGGTGGTGTCCTTCAGGTCGGGGAAGGCGACGGAAATGTCCCAGGGGCCGCCGTGGAGCACCGTTTCGTTGCGGACGTCGTAGCGGATGACCTGGTCGCCCTTGAACAGGTAGATGTCGCTGAAGCTGCCGGCGACCGGACAGACCGCTTCGATGTCGCTGGTGAAGATGGTGCCGCGCAGACCGGGCCACTCCGTGGCGATATCGTTGACGCCGCCGTGTTCCTCCTCGTCGGTGTCGTAGCGGACGTACCGGCTGCGCCGGTTCGCGGGCTGGTGGCCTGGTCGATGCCAGGGTCACCCGTGATCCGCTGGCGTGCGACGAAGACATCCGGCTCGAAGTACTCGATGAATACCGCATTGGTCGTCACCCGGGTAGTGGGATCGTTGTCACGGACCTTGACGTGGTGGTGACGTCCGCCGAGCCGCAGATCGGACGTGACCGTATCCGGCTCCACGTGCGAACCGGGACTGCCGCGCCACTGCGCCATCTCCTCTGGAGCCGTCCAGGCGCGGAACACCTCCGGCCGCGGGTAGTCGTACTGCCTCTCCGTCACACCTTGGTGTCGCCTCCGGACATGCCCCTTCCTGGCGGCGACACGGGCAGTATGAGCCGGATCCGGCCGTCCAGGCGCATGCATTCCGAGCGTCGCCGCAGCTTCTGCCCCCTGAGCTCCGGAGCGAGCCGGCGGTCACGGACGGACACCGACAGGGCGGCCGTTCCGCTGCCGCAGGGCGGGCTAGAGCACCTCGTACATGCGGATCGCGACGACGTCCTCGCTCTCGCCTTCGGGGCGGGCGAGTCCGACGAACACGGTCTCGGCGAGCCATCGGTGGGCGGCGGCGTCGGTACGGAAGACGGGCGAGGTCCGGTAGTAGAGGCCGGCGTGCGTCACCTGGAGGCCCTCGTCGTGCTGGTCCGGGCTTTCCGGACCAGGCCGGTAGTAGCCGCGGTTGACGATGTCGATGACCGCGCCGTCGTCGGCCTGGATCAGGTAGCGCGCGTCCAGCTCGCACACCTCGCCGCGGGTGCTGTGCCAGTCACCGCCTCCGGGGAGCACCGTGCCGCGCAGCCGCGGGCCGGTGACGGTTCCGCCGACGATCGGGGTGAACTCGGTGCGTTCCCCGTCGCCGTGGCCAATGTGCAGCGTCGGCGCGATCTGGGCCCGAATCTCGAAGGCGAAGGCAAGCGACGGCGCGAGACACGGTGGAGACTCCCCGGCGTGTTGGACGTGCGAATGAGCACCCCAGGGTATTCACAGCCGCCGGACGCCCCCTCGCCGCACCCCCGGGGCGATGTGCGGTGCGCCCCGCGGTCACTGGCCAGCTGGAACCTCGCAGGCAGGCCGATCCTCCGCGCGAGATCGACGAGGTGCTGCGCATCTTGCCGACCTCGTGACAGCTGGCCGACACACCAGGGGTGATACGCGGTGCGGTCCGGCCAGCGAACGTGTGTGAGCCGTACTGGCATCCACTCCGCGGGGCACTGACATCAGCTGAAGATCCCGCTGGTGGGAGTCGGCGCCCGGGACGCCTACCTGGCGATCCGATCGGACGATCAGCTGGAGAACCGGCTTGAGCCGTTCGTCCTGCCGCGATGGCAGACCGATGAGGAGGCACGGTCACTGCTGGCCAGCTTCGCCGCGGCGTTCCCGCTGCGCTCGCCGTCGCCGATCGCCACACCGGAGATGGCCGAACACCTCATCACCCGCAGTGAAGGCACGATCGGTGAGCTGACCGCGCTGCTGACCAGCGCGGCCGCCGCGGCGATCACCTGCGGCGAGGAAGCCGTCAACGACCGGACCCTGCTGCTGGTCGGCTCCAGCGGACCGAGCGAGCGGCGGAGGCTGTTCGAGCGCGAGCTGGCGTGATCGACCTGACGCTGCGGCGGTGGCCGATGCATCCGGCACCCGCCCCGGGAGAGGCACTGACCTCCTGGCTGGAGCGCCTGGCGGGGTGCTACGAGATACAGGTCTCCTGTCTGCTCCGGCACGGTCTCGGCGTGGGCCCGCGGGTGCTCCAGGACTCGGCGTTGTGAGCTGGGGAGACGTCGCTCATCGCGTTATCGCGCAGCCCTGGGCCGGACTCATCCCCGAACACCTGGACCGAAACCCGGCCCCCAGTGAGGATCGGCTACACACTGCGACCTGCGGGAACGCCCCTGCCCTTCCTTCGGTGATAGCTATCCGAGCAGTGGGCCTACTTCTTGGTGACGCCGGTGAGGGTGACGACGTGGTTCATGCCTTGCGCCTGCTCACGTGGTGCACGATGAGGGCGGCGATGCACGCGACGGCGACGCCGCCCGAGGCCAGGCCGAGCGGCCAGGCGCGGCCGATGCTGTTGGCGATCAGGTTGACGACCGCGCTGGCCATCAGGACGAGCCAGAGCAGGGCGCGCAGCGCGAGAGCGCCTTTGCTCAGCGCGTGCTTGCGCGCTGCGTGCCGGGAGGTGGTGGGCCGCGGCGTGGCGCGGTCGGAGTCAGGGCTGGAGATGCGATAGGGGTCGGTCATGGCCAGAACCCTAGAAACGGGCCCGATCTGCGGAAATCCCGCACGCTGCCGAGCCGTGGTACAGCGGGCTGGAGCAAGATGTGTCCCCTTTCACCTACCATGGCGCCCGTGTTGCGGGGAATCCTTGAAAGTCTGGAACGGCTGGCCGGAGGGCTGGGCACCGCGTTCATGGCCGTCGTCGTCGCGCTGTGCTGGCTGGTGGTGGCCGCGTTGAGCCTGGTCGGGGTCGGGCTGGCGCTGGTGCCGGCGATGATCGCGATGACCAGGGGCGCGGCCGAGTGGGAACGCAGGCGCCTGGCCGGCGCGGGTGTCGAGATCGTCAGCCCGTACCAGATGTCTGCCGAGCAGTTGCCCCGAGGCTGGGCTGCCAGGATGCGGGCGGCCCGTGCCGACCCGGCGACCTGGCGCGATCTGGGCTGGCTGGTCCTCTACGCCGTGGTGGGCCCGGCCTGCGGCCTGATCGGGCTGCTCATGCCGGTGGCGGCGCTGCGGGAAGTCACCTACCCGGTCTACTGGCAGTTTCTGGCGCGCGAGGATCAGCTCACCAACTTCGCCGTCCCGGTCACCACCTGGCCGGGCGCGATCGCCACCTCGGTGATCGGCCTGGCCGTCGTGGTCGCCCTGATCCGCCTCTTCCCTGCGCTGGCGCGCCTGCAGGCGCTGCCCGCCAGGAAACTGCTGGTCCCGCACGCCTCGATCGACTTGTCGCAACGCATCGCGCAGCTGACCGTGACCCGCGCGGGGGCGCTGCGCGCGCACGCCGTCGAACTGCGCCGGATCGAGCGGGCCCTGCACGACGGCGCGCAGAACCGGCTGAACGCGGTCGTGGTCACGGTGGCCGCGGCCGAGCGTGCTCTGCAGCGCGATCCCGCCCGGGCCGCGCACGCCCTGGAGCGTGCCAGGAGCGCGGCCGAGCAGGCGTTGGCGGAGCTGCGCGGCGTGGTGCGCGCGATCTTGCCGCCGATCCTGGAGGACAAGGGGCTGGCCGGCGCGCTGGACGCGCTGGCCGCCGGATGCTCGGTGCCCTGCCGGGTGCGGGTGGGTGAGCTCGCCGTGGTGCCGTTGTCGGTGGAGAGCGCCGCCTACTTCACCGTGGCCGAGGCGCTGACCAACGTGGGCAAACACAGCGGCGCCCAGCACGCGGAGGTCCTCGTCGAACGTGTCGGCCCGGTGCTGCGCGTCCAGGTGCGTGACGACGGCAAGGGCGGTGCCCGCGATGACGCGGGCACCGGGCTGGCCGGCGTCCGCCGCCGCGTCGAGGCCCATGACGGAACAATGACGCTGACCAGCCCCGATGGGGGGCCGACTGTGATCGAGGTGGAACTGCCGTGCGAGTCGTGATCGCTGAGGATGACGCGCTGCTGCGCGAGGGCCTGGTGCTGTTGCTGAGCGGGGAGGGCATCGAGGTGGCCGCGGCCGCGAGCGACCCCGAGGGGTTTCTGGCCGCGGTCGAAGAGCACCGGCCCGATGTGGCGGTGGTGGATGTGCGCATGCCGCCCACCCACACGGACGAGGGCATCCGGGCGGCCGTGGCGGCCAAGCGCCTGCAGCCGGGCCTGGGGGTCCTGGTGCTGTCGGCGCACGTCGAGCAGGCGTTCGCGACCGACCTGCTGGCCGACGGCACGCACGGGGTCGGCTATCTGCTCAAGGAGCGGGTCGGCAAGGTCGAGCAGTTCCTGGAGGCGCTGAACCGGGTCGCCGGTGGCGGCACCGCCATCGACCCGGACGTGGTGGCCCAGCTGTTCACCCGCCGCCGCGACCCCCTGGAGGAGTTCACCCCGCGTGAACGTGAGGTGCTCGCGCTGATGGCCGAAGGACTGGGCAACCTGGCCATCGCCGACAAGATGGTGATCACCGAGGGGGCGGTGCACAAGCACATCCGCAACATCTTCGCCAAGCTCGGCCTGGCTCCCAGCGACCGTATGGACCGCAGGGTCGCCGCCGTGCTGCGCTACCTCGGCGCCTGAAGCGGCCTCTGCCACCCGGCCTCAGGGAAACGGCCTTGTGAGCTGGACCGCGGGCGGCGTGCGGTAGCCAGCACCACCATCGACCGGCCAGCGGGCGGGATCGAAACCGCCCGCGCCGCTCCCTACGTTGGTGATTGCTTCATCCGACACCCAACGTAAGGATCTGTCTTGTCGAGCAACACTCTGCGTCGTACCGTGCCGGTCACCCTGGCGCTGGCGGCCTGTCTGACGAGCCTGAGCGCTCCGGCGTTCGCCACCCCCGCCCCCGCCGGCGTCTCCACGGCGGCCGTCGGCGCCGGCCAGGAGCGGGTGGTGGCGGACCTTGAGCGCAACGCCCAGGAACTGCGCGGCACCGTCCCGAGCGGTCAGTCCCGCGACCTGCGGGCGTTGTCGGCGATGACCAAGGGCGCCACCATCGTGGGGATCGGCGAGGTCACGCACGGCTCGAAGGAGCTGTTCACGCTGCGGCACCGGATGTTCCGGCACCTGGCGCAAACCCAGGGCTTCACCACGCTGGCGCTGGAGGCGACATGGTCGGCCGGCGTCCGCCTGGACGCGTACGTGCGCACCGGCAAGGGCGACCTGCGCACGATCATGGCCGAGGAGTTCCAGCAGTCCTACGGCGCGTGGAAGACCCAGGAATGGATGGACCTGTATGAGTGGATGCGCGACTACAACCGCACCGCCTCACGCAAGCTGCGCGTGATGGGATTCGACATCGGCGACGTCCACCCCGAGCAGTACCGGCGCATCCTCGCCTGGGCCGAGAAGCACGAGCCTTCGCTGGAGCCCGAACTGCGTCGCCGCTACGCGGGCCTGCTCGCCCTGCCCGCCGGGGTGGCCGAACGGATGAACGCCCTGGCCACACTGCCGGCCGAGCAGCGCGCCGCCCTGGCCGGCGACGCTCAGGCCGCCTACCGCCTGCTGGACGACAGCGGAAAGGTGAGCCCGACGGTCCTGCAGGAGGCCCGCGTCATCGTCCAGATGACCACCATGTACGCACTGGACGGGTCGGCCCTGCACCGTCACCGTGACCGGGCCATGGCCGAGAACACCGTGTGGTGGCAGCGCCACACCGGCACCAAGACCGTGGCGGCCGCGCACAACGGGCACATCGGCTACGTCTCGGCCTGGCCCCACCAGTACCCGGTCACCCAGGGCGCCGTCCTGCGCTCCCTGGCCGGCACCTCCTATGTGGCGATCGGCACCACCATCCACAGCGGCCGCTTCCGCGCCATCGACCCCAAGACCGGCCAGGTCGCCGTCTTCGACACCGGCGCCCCCGTCCCGGACAGCAGCGAGGCCGTCCTGGACCGGGTACGCTACCGCGACTACTACGTGGACCTGCGCCGCGCCGGCCGTACCCCGTCCACCCGAGCGTGGCTGGACACCGCCCGTCCGACCTTCACCATCCCGGCCACCTACGTGCCCGAGCAGTTCAACCGGCCGCTGGCCCTGGGAGCGGCCTTCGACGTGATCGTGCACCTCAACCGGGTCGAGGCAGCCACCCCGCTGCCCTAACCCTCCTTCCTGCGGGCTGGCCGGCCGATGGTGGTGCGGTAGCCAGCACCATCGGCCGGCGAGCCCGCGGGATCGAACCGCGCCCCCGCCCATCCCTACGTTGGTGATCACTTCACCCAACACCAACACAAGGAAATACGCGTGAACGATGAGGGCGCTGCTGACGGTCGCGACCGCGACGGCAGGCCTGGCCCTGCCCGCCACCGGCCCCGCGCAGGCGGCCAATGGCGCGCTCGGCCGCTTCCACCAGCAGACAGTCGCTTGGCAGCCGTGCGCCGACCAGAGCCTGGCCGAGGCCGTCGCCGAGATCACCGGCATCCTCGCCCCGCCGCGCCGTACCCACTGAGATCCGGCCGCCCCGAAAACCAATTAGCGCCCCTCCACCGCGAAGCGCGGAGATCGAGGCGCGTCAGATCAGTGAACTGGACTTCGGGAATCAGTGCAGAGGACTACGGGAATCGAGACAGGGGAGTGCTCGTCACACCCCGGATCCTCTCAGAAAACGGTCTCCGGAGTTATTGAAGACCGGAGGTTGTTGAAGCGAGTTTTTGAAGATCTCCGCCCCAGGTCGTCACCTCACCAATGTGTCGATTTCCGAAGTCGGCTGGACAGATGTCCAAAGTCCTGTGCACACACCGGTCCGTCGTCAGCGATGCACAGGGCGGGCTGTCTCTTTTGATCGGTTGCGATAGGCGCGTTGCTGGCAGGCTCGGGAGCAGTAGCCGGGGGGCCGTCTGGTGGCAGATGCTGCACCGCGGGGTTTCGTCACACCGCTGGGGGTGTTCTCGAGTTTCCCTGACCTGGGACGACGAAGTGAGTTACAGATCGCTTCCCACAGACGGGTGATCGTTTCCCGCTGCCGATCAGCTGTGCAGACGGCTTGCCGGAACAGGCCGTCGCCGGGCACGGGATGCGTGCCCGGCGGTGGCTCGTTCATACGGTCGGGGCTTCGACCAACGTCCGAATGGTCAGGGGTTCGGCGAGGATCTGGTCGAGTACCTGCTGAGCGTGGTGGAGGTGGGGGGTGGTGAAGTGTTCGTCGAGGGCTTGCCGGTTGGCCCATTGCTCGACGACCACCATGCGGGCGGGGTTGTTGGGATCGGTGTAGGGCTGGTAGGCCATGCAGCCGGGTTCGTCCAGGGATGGTTCGATCATGGCCTCCAGCGCTGTGCGGAGCCGGTCGTGTTGCCCGGGTGCGGCGAGGAACTCAGCGATGACGACGAGAGACATGGCCCCGGTCTCCTTCATGCGTGGCGGGCGGGGCCGCTGCCCGCGCCGGAGACCGTGATCGCGGTGGCGATCTCCTCGATGTCGGCAGAGGTCAGCTCGAACGATCCCGCGCCGATCCAGCCGTCCACCTGGGCGGTCTTGCGTGCGCCGACGATGGCTCCGGTGATGCCGGGCCAGGCGAGCACCCAGGCGATGGCCACTTCGGCCACGGTACGGCCATGGCGTTCGGCGATCGGCCACAGCGCCTCGGCGAGCTGGAGGTTGGCGGTCAGGCCGGTCGTGAAGTCGGCGTGCGCGGTCCGCCAGTCCTCGGCGGGCAGGCCGGCCACGCGCTCGGCGGAGAAGGCCCCGGTGAGGAGGCCGGACTGAAGCGGCGAATAGGTGATCACGCCGGTCTCATGCGCGCGTGCCCAGGCGATCTCGGCCGCGGACGATCGGTTGATCGCCGAGAACGGGGGCTGGATGACGTCGACATGGGCGATCTGCTCGGCGGCTTCGAGCAGGTCGGGCGCGTGATTGGACAGCCCGATCGCCCGGACCTTGCCCTCGGCCTTCAAATCGGCCATGACCTGCCAGTACTCCTCCAGCGGCGTGGCGTTGGGCGACACCGCCCCGAAACCGCCACCGGCGTACTCCAGCGACTCGCCGGTGTCGGGGTAGTGCACCTGGTACAGGTCGATGTGGTCGACGCCCAGCCGCCGCAGCGAGTCCTCGAGTTCGCGACGGACGCTGGCGGGCTTCATGATCCGCCGAGGTGCGGCCGACGGGTTGTCGGGGTCCCAGACCAGGCCGACCTTGGTGAAGATGTACGGGCGGTCGGCTTGGGGCAGGTCGGCGATAGCTTTGCCGACCAGTTCCTCCGAGTGGCCCAGGCCGTACACCGCGGCGGTGTCGATCCAGTTGACGCCCGCGTCCAGCGCGTGGCGGATCGCGGCGACCGACTCGGCGTCGTCGGTGGCGCCCCAGCTGAAGGTCCAGCCCGAGCCCGACACGGCCCACGAACCAAAGCCCAATCGGGTGATCTCCATGCCGGTACGGCCAAGTAGGACAGTCATGAGTGATGCGCTCCTGTGAATCGGAAAGCCGGAACCGTTCCGGTGGGTTCCCACCCTCGGCGTTTCACGGCGGCTCAGACAGTGCCCAGCACTGCATAGGCACACCCTGACCAGGATCACTTGGGTCTCGGCCGGTGATACTAGGAGGCATGGTCTTGGATCGACGCGCCGAGCTGGGGGAGTTCCTCCGATCCCGTCGGGCCCGGCTCCGGCCCGAGGAGCTCGGCCTGTCCTCCTACGGGGCGCGGCGCCGGGTCCCTGGACTGCGCCGCGAGGAACTGGCCCAACTGGCCGGAGTCAGCGTCGACCACTACATCCGGCTGGAGCAGGGACGCACCCTGCATTTCTCAGTGGAGGTCCTCGACGCGGTAGCCCGTGCGTTGCGACTCGATCCGGCCGAACGCGCGCACCTGCACCGGCTGGCCCGCCCTGCGCCCGCCGCGCCCCCCGAGACCGCGGACGACCGCCCGCCCCTGCGGCCGAGCATTCGCCGGTTGCTGGCCTCGATCGACAACGCCCCTGCCTACCTGGTCGACCGCAACACCAACGTGCTGGCCTGGAACCGACTGGCGGCAGCATTGATCACCGACTTCGGCGCCATCCCCGCCGCAGAGCGCAACATGGCCCGGCTGGTGTTCCTGGACGAGGGCGTGCGCAACCTGTTCGCCGACTGGCGGGCGCGGGCCCGCGACGTCGCGGGCTTCCTCCGGATGGACGCCGCCCACCGACCGGTCCCCCCGTCCACCCAGACCCTGATCGACGAGCTTTCCAGCGTCAGCGCCGAGTTCCGTGAAATCTGGGCTGAGCATGAGGTGAGGGACAAAAGACACGGGCACTACCGGTATCGGCATCCGCTGGTCGGCGAGATCGAGCTCACCTACGAGACCCTGCGGTTGCCGGACGACCCCGGATTGGCCCTGATCGTGCACACCGCCGAGGAAGGATCACCCGCCCAAACAGCGCTCCAGCTTCTTGCCGTCTGGGCCGGGCAGGGCGAAGAAGAAGGTCACAGATCGGGGTCCGGTGGCTCGTGATCGGTCGGGGTGGGCGTGAGGAGGTCCGCGCACGGCTCGCACACCGAGACGCGGACCGGGTAGACGAGCCCGGCACGGGCGGGCTGGAGGGTGACCAGGGTCTGCTCGGTGTGCAGGCACACCTCGGCAGTGTCGGGGTGCAGGGTGACGGAGACGAACGTCTCCTGCGGTGCGGTCGTTGCCGTGCGAGGCGCCTGGAGGTCCGGGAGCTCTTCGACCTGGACGTCCGGGTTGGCCTCGTGCGCGGTGGCCTCGGCGGCCAGGGCGCGCCGGTCATCGGGCAGCCAAGCGCAGTCATCGCCGCAATCGCACGCTTCGACCACGGCGGCGGCGAGCGCGAACCGCACGCAGGCCGCCTGGTACAGGCCCGTGAGCTCCAGCGTCTGAGCGTCCAGGACCGTCCGGTAGCGTGCGAGCGCAGCGTCGTAGGCGTCGGCGGCCTTGTTCGGCCGTACCGCGATCCGGGCCGATTCCCGCTCGGCAGGCACGGGAACCTGGTTGGCGGCGAACGTCAGCCGGTCGTGCTCGGCCAGTGTCTCGGCGAGCTGCCCACGCAGCGCTGTGCACGCATTTCTCATCGCGGCCAGGCCGGCGTCGACCTCGGCTGGCCAGGCGGCCGCTCCATCGGGGTGGGGGCGTTCACCGCGGGGTAGAGGCGGGCGTACGCCTGCCACTGCTCGGCGTGGTGGCAGGTGCCGGCGTCGGTCAGCCGCAGCAGGTACGGGCCCTTTGAGTAGTCCTCGGTGCGCTCGGCGGCGACGTACGGGGGTTCCCGCTCGGTGAGCCGCTCCCACGCGGGCTGCCTCGTGCACGTCCACGGCGCAACCTCCGCCCGGCGCCGTGCGCTGAACCCCTCTGCGGAGGGCATGTCGTCAGATTGGCTGTGGGCGGCCGAACAGCAGGTCGTAGCCGGGCGGGAGCTGCAGCAGGATCCGCTTCATCAGGTCCTCGCCCGCGGTGTCGGCCACGACGCTGAGGACGGCGCTGACGTCCCACGTCGCGGTCTTCTCCGTGGCGCCCTCGATCCAGGCCGCGGTCGCCCGGACGAACCGCTCGGGCGTCAGCGGCTCGTAGGCCGGCAGGGGGTTGAGCAGGACCAGCGCCAGCGTCTCGGGGAGCCAGGCGGCCAGCTCATTGCGCACCTCGCCCACCAGGTGCGCGCCCAGCAGGGCCAGGACGACGCGGGAGGCCTGCTCCGCCTCCTCCCGCGAGGGATATTCGCCGCGCTCCTGGATCGCGGACAAGAACGCCTCCCACCGCATCCGCATGATGCCCCTTCCGATCCGACGGCCGCCGCAGCGGCGGGCCTGGCACGCGGGACGGGAGCCCCCATCCTCGGTTCCGGCCCGTCACGGCTGACCGGCACAAGCCCGCACAGTAACGCCGAGCCATCCCCAGGTCCGATACGTCCCCTCACCGGTGACCGCTAACCGCTACCGACCGCATCACCCTGTCCACCGCGGCCGGCGACGTCATCCGCCGGGCCTGCGCCGACCTGGAATTTGGTGCCGCGGTCGTCCTGGACACCGAGACCACCGGCCTGGACGGCGTCGGCATCGAGCGCGCGGTCATCGACGCTGCTACCGGTCACGTCCTGCTCCACCCCGACGGGGTCGGCGTCGAGAACGGCGCACGAGCCGTGCACGGCATCGGTGATCTGCTGGCCGCGCCGCGCTGGGAACAGGTGCTGCCGGACTTCCTCGACGCCGTCGTCGGCCGCCGGAGGATCAGCCGGGTTCGGAATCAGTCGCGGTCCGGAAATCACAGTGGCAAGGTCTCGGGCACCGGTCTGGAAGAGGCCCTGCTCCAGCTCACCTTGGCCAAGCGCTGACCTACTGACATCCACCAGAGGAGTGCGTAATGTTCAGCTTCGTGAGGTTTGAGATCTTCCGGGCTCTCCGGAATATCCGATACCTGCTCCTGCTCGTGGTCATGCCCGTCGGGCTCTACCTGATCTACGGCAGGACCTCCGACTCGGCGTTCGCCATGGTCGCCATGGCCGTCTACGCCGCCGCGGGCGGAGGGCTGATCGGTTCCGGAGGCGGGGTCGCGGAGGATCGGATGCGCGGCTGGCTGCGGCAGCTCAAGGTCACGCCGCTGGCCGATCGGCACTGGCTGGCGCGAAAGATCGTGCAGGGCATGCTGATGATCGTCCCGGGAGTGGCGGGGGTCGAGGTCGCCGCTGTGACCGTCGGCGGGGTTCACCTGGCCGCCGGGCAATGGGCGGCGTTGCTCGGCCAGCTCGTGCTCGGCTCGCTGCCCTTCGCGCTCCTCGGTCTCAGCCTCGCCCTCACGCTCAAGGGCAAGACGGCGCAGATCGGGCTGGCGGTGATCTTCTTCGCCCTGGCCGCGCTGGGCGGCGTCATCGGCTCGGGTACGCTGCCCGCCGCGCTGGCCGCGATCCAGCACTACCTGCCCACCTACAGCCTGGTCCAGGCCGGATACGCGATCATCGGCGGGCACGGTCCGCAGGCCGGCGGCCTGGCCGTCCTGGCTGGCTGGGCCATCGCCGCCGCGGCGGCCACGCTGGTCCAGTGGCGGCGGGAGTCCCATGCCCGGTGAACGTCGCCGACGCGGAGGTCCCTGACGCGATGAGCCGTACGCGATGGCCGGGGCAGGCGGCCCGATGAGCCTGCGCAGGTGGTGGCGTCCCCGGCGAGCCCTGCTCGCCGGGGCTTTCGACGTGCGGTCGCTGCTGATGATCGGCGCCACCGCGTGGGCGCTGTTCTACCACTTCGCCCAGCACACCGCGCTCTGGAGCCGCGTCCTGGCCGCCGGGTGGGCACTCGGCGTCGTCGTGCTGGGCGGGCTGGTCGCGGTACGCCCCACACGCGAGCGCTATCTCGTGCTCGTCGCGGCGTGCCTGACGCTGGAGGCGTGGGCGGGCTGGCACTGGATCGTGGTGGCCACCTGGGCGACCAGGCAGGCCGGCCGGGATCTGCGGATCAAGGAGGCGGCCGGGATCAGCCTGGCGGGCATGGCACTGGCCCTGGTCCACGGCGACGATCCGGTCGCGGCCAGCGCGCTGGGCGCGTTCGTCCTGCTGCCAGGCATCTTCGCCGCGCAGAGCAGGCGGACCGCCGACCTCATCGAGGAACTGCGGGAGACGCGGCGCGAGCTGGCCAGGATGGCCGTGGTGGAGGAGCGCAACCGCATCGCAAGAGACCTGCACGACCTGGTGGGCCACAGCCTGTCGGTGGTGGCGGTGAAGACCGAACTGGCCAGAAGGCTGGTCCCGCTCGACGCCGGGCGCGCCGACGCCGAACTGGCCGACGTCGACTCCGTGGTACGCCGCGCGCTGGCCGAGGTGCGCCAGGCCGTGACGAACTACAAGCAGCCGACGCTGGCCGCCGAGATCTCGGGAGCGGTCTCGGCCGCCCGCTCGGCCGGGATCGAGTGCACGGTGTCCGTACCGGACAGCTGGGACCTGCCGGTGCCCGTCGAAGGGCTGCTGGCCTGGGCCGTACGCGAGGCCGTCACCAACGTCCTGCGGCACAGCCGGGCCCGGACCTGCGCGATCACGCTGACGCTGGAGCCGCGCCGGGCCGCCGTCGAGGTCCGCGACGACGGCGCGGGACCCACTCGGACGGCCCCCGGCGACGGCGGCCGTCCGGCGGCCGGCAACGGCCTGGCCGGGCTGTCGGAGCGGGCCGCCGCCCTCGACGGCGAGCTCAGCGTCGGCCGGCGGCCGGAAGGCGGCTTCCGGCTCCGTGTCGCCGTCCCCCTGGAGGCATCATGACGATCCCCTGGAGGGCATCATGACGATCAGAGTGCTGCTCGCCGAGGACCAGACGATGTTCCGCGGCGCCATGGCGACCCTGCTGGGGCTGGAGCCGGACATCGAGGTCGTCGCCGACGTCGGCCGCGGTGACGAGGTGGTGGGCGCCTGCGAGGCGTTTCGGCCCGATCTCGCGCTGCTGGACATCGAGATGCCCGGCATCGACGGCCTGGAGGCGGCCCGGCGGCTGGCGCAGGCCGTGCCCGAGACCAAGGTCGTCATCGTGACCACGTTCGGCCGTACCGGCTACCTGCACGCCGCGCTGGCCGCAGGCGCCGCCGGCTTCCTGCTGAAGGACGCGCCCATCACCGAGCTCGCCGATGCCATCCGCAAGGTCGCGGCCGGGCAGCGGGTGATCGACCCGTCCCTGGCGATCGCCGCGTTGAGCGAGGGCGCCTCGCCGCTGACTCCCCGGGAGACCGAGATCCTGGCCGCCGCCCGCGGGCACGGCACGATCGCCGACATCGCCCGCGACCTGTACCTGTCGCCCGGCACCGTACGAAACCACCTGTCCGCCGCGATCCAGAAGCTCGGCGCCAGGACCAGGACGGAGGCGGTGGAGATCGCCGAGCGGAAGGGCTGGCTGGTATGACGATCGTCACGGTTGAGGTCACGACGGCCGGCACTTATGCCGCGACCGGCGATTTTCTACCGTTCAATACATGACGAACTACCGCATCTCCCTCCTGGGCGGCCACAAGGGTCAGATCTCTTCCGACACCGTCGTCGTCACCCCGATCGGCGGCGCCGACGTGCGCGCCACCTCCGGTCTGACCCTCACCAAAGTCGCCCTCTTCGGCGGTGTGCGGCTCCGAGTGCCGGCCGACGCGCGCGTCGAGATCGAGGGCTTCAGCCTGTTCGGCGATCGGCACATCGCCCCGGGCGTCCCCTCGGCCGGCGGTCCCCTGATCCGGGTCCGCTCGTACGGCGTCATCGGCGGTGTACGCGTCACCCGCGACGATTCGCCTCCTGGGAGTCCGACCTGATGACCGAGTTCCACGCCCGGTACGGCGGCTCCGGCGTCATGATCTACTGGCACGTCGACAAGGGCCGGCTGTGCATCTACTCCCAGCTCAAGTCGTGCTCCTCTTCGGAGGTCGCGCGATGATCGAGGGGTTGTTGCGGCACGGCACCGACGCCGACATCGAGGCCGACTACACCGACACGCACGGCGCGTCCCTGGTCGGGTTGGCCTTCACCGAGCTGCTGGGTTCAAGCTGCTGCCCAGGTTGAAGAACATCGGCGCCATCCAGCTCTACGCGCAGACCGCGAACCAGGTGCCGTGGCCGAAACTGGAGAAGGTGCTCAAGCAGCGGCCGATCGACTGGGACCTGATCGCCAACAAGGGGGGCCATGCCCGAGGACCTCCTGACGGCCTTGGTCCAGCATCACCCGAGGTCATCCACGTATAGGCGTGCCCGAACCGTCACAGGGGCCAGCGGGTGTGACGGCTCGGAGCGGCTGTGTGGCCGAGGAAAGGCGTCGGCGGGCCCGCCAGGCCGCCGAACGGCAGGGCGGCGAGCAGTAGATCGCGTCCCGGCGAATGCCGACGCCGGGCGCGAACCAGACACCGCAGACCGGCAAGCGCCGCCCGACCCGCTCCTGCAGGTGCGTCCTGATGGTGGCGATCATCTCGGCGGCGAACACCTTCTGCCAGTACCGGCGGTGCCGGCGGGCACTGGCACGGCAGGCCGGGCCGCACTAGCGTGCATCGGCCCTGGCCGTGGCGCTGTCCGGTGGTTCCAGCTGCCCCGTACCCCCATGGCCTATGGCTCACAGCGACAGCGACCAGGCCCCGCGTGCGGCGCTCGCCCCGCACGCGGGGCCCGGGTCGTCCTCGCCAGGCGACGGGCCCGCTGCTTGTCAGCACTCGATGAACATCCTCGTCCACCCAGTGGTCAGTAGCAGTACCAGGAGAACGCGTCGTTCACGTTGTGGAAGGCGGCTCGCGTGAGCCTTCCGTCGTAGTGCCACCGACAGGCGTCGTGCATGTTGATTCCGTGATGTTCGCCCCTGTGCCCGACGCACCTCCAGCTCCATACCGAGCCGGGGTCGGTGGCCACCGAGTTGAGGTGCCCCAAGTGCTGGCAGTAGGCGTGCATCCGGGGCAGGCCAGGAGGAGGGCCGGCCTGAGCCCCGGCCGCACCGGCCGTCATGAGACCGGCTCCCGACCAGAGGGCCGTGGCAGCAAGGGCGATCATGGTCTTCGCGGCGAGGCGCCGCAGTGTGCGTGATGTGTTCACGGTCTTCTCCTTGTACGGGGAGTTGTGGGCCGCCAGGCTGACCGAGGGCCCCCTGGCTCCTGACTGGTATCGGGGCCGGTTGGCCGCCATACGAGTCAGCAAAGCCATGCAGCCGAGGTGTCCAACAGTGACTCGGACAGACTCGGACGGACTCGACCACCGGTCGGCCGGCCGGGACCGGACGGCAGGCAGCCGCCGACACCACCCCTCGAACACTCTCGGTAATCACTCATACACTTTGCGACAGGAAGAGGTTGGTTGAGTGAGGCCGAACGGCCCGAGGCGGAAGGGCAACGGTTGAGGGCGAAGCGCGAGTATCCGGAACGCGGCGAGGATCCCCGGGCCGTCAAACCGGTGGCCCGACCCGGGGTGGAGACGGTGATCTGTCACGAGGGTCTGGTGAGGGCCCTGGCCGAGCAGTTCGCGCGGGCCGATACCTCCCTGCGTGAACTGGAGACGCGGGCGGACAAGGCGGGCAGGACCCGGCTGCCACGGACGACCTGTGCGGACATGCTGGCCGGCCGACGCTTCCCGAAGAAGGCCGTGATGGTGGCCTTCCTGCGGGCGTGCCAGGTGCCCGAAGACCAGCTTCCGGCATGGGAACAGGCATGGGAGCGGGTACGGGTCGCCCGCATACCCGCCAGGCCGGAGGAGAACCCCGGGATCGAATCTTCCAGCGGAGCGCCGTCCGCCGCCGCCCAGACGGCCGAGCCGAGCCAGGCCGGGCCGGCCCGCATCCCCAGCAGAGGTTGGCGCCAAGCCTTCATGCCGACCGTTTTGGTGACGCTGGCAGTCGCGGCGGCTCTGAGCGTCATCATCCATCAGCAGAAGACGCCTGAACGGATCACGCCGGACGGTTTCGGCAGCCCTGTGGATCCCGGCCACATCATCAGCGATGACGGTCGTGCGTTCGGCCCTGGCGGGTCAAGCCGGTTCACCGCGACCATCGACCCGGCCAACACCGGAGTACGGCTGGTCCGCCGCCTGGACGTAGGGGTCGCCTGGCAACACGCCAGCATCACCGTGAACGGGAACCTCGCCGGAGTGTGGCGACCGCTGCCCGGTGACAGCATCTACAAGTGGAGGGACCAAGTCGTCGAGATCCCGCGAACTCTCACCGCGGGTCGACGCTCTCTCACCATCGCCAACACGTTCGTGTCCTCCTCCGAGGGCTTCAACGAATTCCGCTACGTCATCGAGCAGAAGGTCAACGGAACCTGGACGACCGCCGACAGGCTCGACGTCGGCCATCTGCACGCCGCCAGCGAGGCCGCACACGACTACCACATCGTTGCGCAGGGCTGGGCCGACACCCAGACATTCGCCTATCCACCGCGCAAGCAAGACTGGAGAGTCGACTGAAGTCGAAAGCCCGCGGCACAGATCAACCGCGCCGCCCGTGAGCTGGGGTGGCGGTAGGTGCCAGGTCAAGTGCGGCGCAAAGCGGGATCAGCAGCGCCGTACCCACACCCTGCAGAATCGAGTTCCCGAGGCAGCTTCGCCGGCTCCAACATGAACGTGATGATCAACGACATCAGCGAGGACCTGGACACCGCCGTGCAGGGTGCCCAGGTCGCGATCACGATCTTCCTGCTGGTGATGGCCGCGCTGATGTTCCTCACTGGCCGCCGAGAGGCTGGCCCGCCGCCGTGCCCAGCGCGCCCTTATCGTGGCGGGCTTCGTCGTTACGATCGCCGGCATCGCCGTGCTGTTGGGCCTGGTCGCCTGGAAGCCCGGTGCCCGGGCCTTCGCCCCCGGCCTGCTGCTGATCGGGCTGGGTCTGGGGGTGATGCTCACCCCGTCGGTGACCGTGGTCCAGTCGTGCTCCGGGAGACGCAGCCCAGCTGTCGTGCTCCGGGAGACGCAGCCCAGCTGTCGTCCCGCCCGGGTCCGATGGTTCACCCTGATCGCGAACCGGGTGGCCGCGGCCGACGTGGAGCGCCCGCCGTGGCCCCAGCGCAGCGCCCACGTGGTCCACTGAAGCAGGATCTTGTCGCGGCGACCGGGCTCCCACGCCCGGCCACGACCCGGTCGCGCCTACCTACTCGAACGCGCGCTCGAACTGCCTCTCGGCCGATCCGTGCTGCTCTACCCGAGCGGCGCACCGACACCTTGCGGAACCCGCTCGGCCTTCGCCTGCACTTGACCGTCGCCCACGGCGTGAATTTCTTCCGTCCGTAGCGCCAGCCCGAGAGCGAAGAACGTGGGCGCCCATTCGCCGACGAAGATGCCCCACCTGTCGGCCCGCTCGATACCCGCCGGCTCTGCGCTCGCCGACAGCCACCACGACGCGAGTGACGCGGCAATGGAAGCGAAGCCCGCGGCGTACATGTGCGAGGACTTGATGCCGATCTTGTGCAGGGTGCTGATCACGTTTCCCCCTGTGATGGTGATGGTGATGGTCCCGCCTGCTACCCCCAGCGCGAGAAGCGATACGACGCCGCGACCGGTTTTGCCACCTCTTGCCCGGGCCACTGGCAGCCTGACGGTATGACCCGCGACAGGGCCACCATCCACGACCTACTGGCGAAAATCCGAGCCAACGCCGCCGTACTCGCATGGCCGGACGCTCCCGTGGAGCCAGGCGACGAGACCTCGGTCATGGTGGGCGAGTTCGGCGACGAACGGCCGTGCCAGCGACTCTCAGCGGCCTTCTACCTTCATCCTGGACGCTGTCTTGAACCTGGACGGAGGGTGATCGCCGCAGCCGTCACTGCCATGCTCGGAAGGCTCGGCGCGGCCCTCAGGGGACGGGCAGGCGATCACGATGGCGGCGGCTACGGGCAGTTCCCGGGGGCGGACGGCTGGTGCCGGGAGAGTGGTGGATCGATGATGCCGCTCCGGTTGGGGCAGGCCCGATGCGGGTTGAGCGCACGCAGCGCCGCTAGAAACCGCAGGGATGGAATCGCCCGGGTGCGCACGCCGGTGTCCGGGTCGAGGTAGCTCTCCTGGCCGAGCAACTGAGCGCCGCGGGCATCGGCCTGGAGTTCCTCACCGGTGAGCTGCAGGGCTCGCACGACGCGTCCGGGGCGTGTTCACCGTGCTGGCCGCGCTGTCGGGGATGGAACGCGAATACATCCGCGACCGCACCCTGGAAGGCCGCGAATCCGCCCGCAGCCGCGGCAAGGCCATCGGCGGCGCCACTGTCACCGACCCACGGCCATGCCGTCCATGGCCCTGCGCCTGCGCGAGCAAGGCCTCAGCCGCCGCGAGATCGCCCGCCCGCCTCGTCATCACCCAGGGCAAGAAGAAGGGCTGGCGCCCCTCACCCGCCACCGTCTTTTGCGCGACCATGACGAGCAGGACCCGGCGAAGACACGGACGTGAGCGGTGAGCCCGTGGCCCACCACCGTCATTGACCTGAGACCTCATCTGCAGGACACTCTGTTGCCGCAGGTCAGGGTGCTGCTTCGTTGGAGATTTCTTCATTTCTACCGGGACCCCACCCTCTGATCGGTTGTAATCACGCGATTGATTGATAATCTGTGTCCATGCCAGAAGATCAGCCTCAGGCGACGAGCAAAGCGGCACGTACGAGGGAGCGCATCCTTGATGCGGCCCTCGACGAGTTCGCCGCCAAGGGATACAGCGGTGCTCGCACGGCGGCGATCGCCAAGCGTGCGGGCATCAACGTGCAGCTGATCTCTTACTATTTCGGCGGCAAGGAAGGCCTGCTGGAGGAGCTGCTGTCGGGCTGGCAGGAGCGGCGCTCGAAGCTGGTGCCGGCAAGTAAGGCCGAGCCGTTCCTGGAGAGCTTCCGCATGGTGTTGAACGCCACCTTGCGTGATCCCCGGCGAGCCCGTCTCGTGGTGTGGCAGGCGTTGGGGGACTACCCCGGTGACGCCGAAGCGCTGGCGCGGGAATGGCGCACAGTGGCCGCCGCCGCCGTCGAGCAGACGCGCGCGCGGCAGGCGGCGGGAGAAATCGGCGATGGTCACCCGGCCGAGTTCGTGACGCTGCTCTCCTTCCTGCTCGCCTTCGCCCCGGTTGCGCTTCCGCAGGTGATCGAGGGGATCTATGGCGTGGATCCGCTGTCGGAGGAGTACCGGCAACAGGTGAGTGAGGCTCTCTCTGCCTTTCTGGGCGTACGGCACGCATGAGGCTCGTCCTCATGCGTGAAATCATTCAATTGATTGATTAAGGAGTATCCATGATCCGTGTCCTCGTCGCAGGAGCCACCGGCCGCCAGGGCGGAGCCGTCGTCGCACGCCTGCTCAAGCACGGCCATGAGCCCGTCGCCTACGTCCGCGACCCTGCGACACCGGCGGCGGACGCGCTCGCCGCACAGGGCGTCCGCCTCATGACCGGCGATCTCGCCGACCGCGAAGCCCTCACCAAGGCGGCGAAGGGTCTGGATGCGATCTTCGGGCTGACCGTCCCCTTCGGCCAGAACGGCGCCGCCGAGGAAATCGCCCAGGGCCGTGCCCTCGCCGACGCGGCGAGGGCGGTGGACGCGCACCTGGTGTACTCCTCGGTCAAGGGGGCGGCGAGCGAGGTCGACTTCACTGTCGAGCACGCCTCCGCCAAGCAGGTCGTGCACCGATACCTCATCAAGCAGGGCACCACTTTCACCAGCGTTCAGCCGGCCTACTTCATGGAAAACGCCCTCAATGTGGGCCTGACCCGGCTGAACCAGGGCGTCTACGCCTTCCCGCTCTCTCCCGATCGCAAGCTCGACCAGGTCACCGTGCTGGACATCGCCGGCATGGCCGTCCACGCGATCGAGAACCCCGCCAAGCTGTCCGGCAGAGCGATCGACGTCGTCTCCGACAGCGTGACCACCCTCGAGGCAGCGGGCTTCCTGTCCGAAGCCGTCGGTTCGGACGTGCCGTACGAGAACATTCCCATCCCGATGATCCGTCAGTGGGCCGGGGATGAGATCGCTGACATGTTCCAGAGTTTTGAGGACAACCGGGTACACGCCGACATCGCCGCGCTGCACGCGGAGTTCCCGGAGGTGGGCTGGCACTCCTACCTGGAGTGGGCGCAGACGGTCGACTGGGACCGGGAGCTCTCTCAGCAGCCTGGCCGGGGCTGAACCCCTCGGAGGCGGAGACCCGGCCGTGCCGGCGATCGTACGCACAACGAACGCGCAAGGGCGTACCGTCGGACGCTGCCGTCCACGCTATGTGCCGGGGGTTGAGCAGCATACGAACGAAAACTCGCGTTAAGCGGGCCGGGCGGAAGCGGCTTGGCGTGACATCCCGTTCCTGATTGGGCGTCCGAAGGATCGGACCGAATGTGGCGTAGCGAGGCAGTGCACCTGACATGCCTGAAGACCGCTGTACCTGTCTGGCAAGTACGCGCCACTCTTACTTGTCGCATATGTCCGACTACTAAAAGCCGCCCGGTGTGGAGAATCGATGACACCTACATCGAAATCGGGCCGCGCTTTGGGTGCGGTCCACCACCCGAGGCCTCGCCTTCCCCTACCAGGCCTACAGCCGCGCCGCAGCTTCCGGCCACACCACCCAAACCGGGGCAGGTATCCGGCGGGACACACCCGTTACGATCTCCGGTGAGCTTCACCTTTCCGCCGAATGTCTTAAAGCCCAAGAACAGGACAAATGACCCATGAGACGGTGGGTTACCCTAGCGGTCGCCGTGCTGATCGCGTCCGTACCGGTTGCCACGAGTCCCGCCGCCGCGCAGGCAAGCGCTCCCGATCCGGCGCGCGCGCTCAAGCGGCAGCTCCGGAACGAGCATGGCGTTCGGATCGCCGAGACCAACCGCTACTTCTATGGCGGGAAGTCGAAGATCTCCGGGAGCGGGATCCGGATCAGCGGTGGTCTCCAGCTCGCCCCCACGGGTCCGGCGGCTGCGGATTTCACCTGGTGGGACCTTCCCCTGCCGAAGGTCGAGGGAGTCCCGCCCAAGAAGCCGGATCCCTACCGTGTGATCCGCGTCGGTGAAGACGTGTACGACGACGCCGACCAGTACCCCGGGCCGGTCCCCGACGGCAAGAAGTGGATCCGGTTCCCGAACAACCACAGGGGACGCATGGCCCGGGACATGGCCCAGGACGCCAGCCTGCAGCCGATCAACGTGTACGACCCGTCCATGATGAAGGCCGTGCTGAAGCGCTCGACGAGCAAGCCCGTCTCCGGCGGTTTCGTTTACCGGGGCACCATGAGCTACCAGGAGCTGAACAAGGCCTCCAAGGGCCACTTCAGCAACTGGAGCTCGGGTAAGCGCATCGACGAGAAGAGCAAAGGGAAGATCTCTTGGCAACTCTGGGCCGACCGTGACGGTGTCCTCAAGCGCCTGATCACCGCTGATACCGTGGGAGAGGGGAAAGATCCGCTGGTCAAGCGGAGCGACACGCGCTACACCGACTGGGGATTCGACCTCGTCATCGCCGCTCCGCCCGCGGGCGAGGTGATCGACGAAGAAGATCTGCTGGAGTACAGCCGTATGCAGAACACGCCCGTTCCGGCAGACGAGAAGAACACCTGAGGCGTCCCGGTAGCAGGGCCTGAGCACCCCCCCGGAGGCGACCGCTGACCGCTGGCGCGCACGACCGCCTGTCCCTCCCGGCCAACCTGAACGACGGTTCCAGCGCGCGACCAGCCAGGCGCGGTCACCAACGCCGGAGCCCCGTTCGGCATGCTGCTGTCGACCGCAGCGCTCAACGGCAGCGCCGCGCTCATGGACGAGCAGGCGTTCCTCGGCTGGGGCTGGCGCATCCTGTTCCTGATCAGCGTCGTTGCTGGCCATCGGCCTGTTCGTCCGCGCGCGGGTCGAGGAGACCCTCGTCTTCGCCACCGCCCGCCAAGCCCCCGAGCCCCGGTCCGCGCCGCTGCTGGACGTGCTGCGCCACCACCCCAGGACACTTTTGCTGTCTATCGGCGTGGGCCTGTCACCGTTCGTCCTGCAGGGCACGCTCACGACCTTCCTCGTCTCGTACGGCGTGCAGGCCGGCTTCGCCCGCCAACAGGTGCTCAACGGCCTGACGCTCTCCTCCGCGATCGCGGTCGCCGGCATCCTCGGCTGGTTGGGCCTGTCGGACCGAGTAGGCCGCCGGCCGATCGTCCTGGCGGGCGCGCTGGCCGCCGGCTCCGCCCTCGTCATCTTCCCGCTCACCGATAGCGGCAGCGTGGGCCTGCTCACCCTCGCCCTCGTGCTCGGCACGCCGAGCCATTGGCTCCAGATCCGTCCGAGATCGCTTGGCATGCCTGGCTCACGGAACTCGAACTGCGGAAGGTGGTCAATCGAGGGCGCTTCGTTCCGGGTGGGCGAGAAGCCCTGCGCCGATATCTTGGCCGCTCAGCTCAGTGACGAACAGCCGCTCCCTGGCTGATGCTTCCTCAGTGACAGGACGGGGTAGCGGCTTCAGCACATTCGTGACCAGCTCCGCCACGGGTCGCTGCCTCAACCCGCTCGCCAGTCGGAAGCGTGCCGGAGGTGTCCTTGCCCTCCACGTAGGCCGGCACGTGCAGGCGCTTGGCCCTCCACGTAGGCCAGCACGTGCAGGCGCTTGCGGGCGAACCGCTCGGCCATCAGCAGCAGGAAGCTGGCCACGGCGCCACGGCTGGGAATCTCGGTAAGGATCGCCCGTTTGTGGCTGGTGATATGGGCGTTACCGGCACCCCAGGTGGTGCCGCGCGAGAGGCTGGCGGCCGCGGTGGAGACGGTGGTGGAGTTCATGCGCGCGCAGGGGGGTTCCCTGTCACCGAAGAGATGGCGCGACGGACTGGATCAGGCGAGCAGCCGGTCGACCAACCCGTCGAGGTAGTCAGGGGTGAGCGGGCCCGCGCCGAACAGGACGCGCATGTAGATCGGCGCCAGGAGATGGTCCAGCACCTCCAGTACGTCGGGCGGGTCCTCGCCGCGGTCGCGGGCGCGGTCGAGCACGGCCTGCAACTGCCTGGTGCGGTCGGCCAGGAGCTCGTCGCGCGCCTGAAGGCCCTGCTGACCCTCGCCTGACAGCGCGAGGGTCAGCCGCACCAGCGCCAGGCCGTCGGGGCCGGTGACCTCGCGGGCCACGTTGGCGGCGTGGGTCCGCAGGTCGCCGGCCAGGCTGCCGGTGTCAGGCATCG
This sequence comes from Nonomuraea sp. NPDC004354, assembly GCF_053602555.1. Lineage (NCBI taxonomy): Bacteria > Bacillati > Actinomycetota > Actinomycetes > Streptosporangiales > Streptosporangiaceae > Nonomuraea > Nonomuraea sp. NPDC004354. Next base: position 35,898 of record NZ_JBSGDV010000032.1, read on the forward strand.
GCGACTGCGCGTTGAGCCGGGTCAGCAGCACATCGCTGAGCAGGGCCTGGAGGTTGCCCCACCGGCGGTAGAGGCTGGTGTCGGCCACGCCCGCGCGGGCCGCGATGTCGCCGATGGTGAAGTTTCCGTAGCCGCGCTCCCTGACCAGCTCGGTAACGGCCTGGTGCACTGACGCGCGGACCCGGGCGCTGCGCCCGCCTGGCCGCCTGGCCCGCCCCTGCTCATCCATGCCCACCACCTTAACGCAGTCGAGACTTGCGTTAGAGCCTTCGAGGGTCTACGTTAACGCAGTCACGAACTGCTTTTAGAGGGGATGTACGTGAAAGCGTTGCTCGCCCTGACCTGCGCAGGTCAGTTCATGGTGCTGCTCGACAACACGATCGTCGGCGCCGCCCTGCCCGACATGCAGCAGCGGCTCCACACCGGGCTGACCGGCCTGCAGTGGATCGTCGACGCCTACGTGCTGCTGGTGGCCATGCTGCTGCTGTCGGGCGGCGTCTTCGCCGACCGGTTCGGCCGCAGGCGGGTGTTCCTGGCCGGGGTGGCGGTGTTCACGGCCGCGTCGGTGGTGTGTGCGCTCGCGCCCTCGATCGGCTGGCTGATCGCCGGGCGGGTGCTGCAGGGCGTCGGGGCCGCGGCGCTGAGCCCCGCCTCACTGGCGCTGCTCACCGCCGCGTATCCCGCCCCGGGAGAGCGCGTCAGGGCGATCGGGTTGTGGGCCGGATTCAGCGGCCTCGGCCTGGCCGCCGGACCGCTGGCGGGCGGAATACTGGTGGAGTCCTTCGGCTGGCCCGCCATCTTCCTGGTCAACGTGCCCATCGGGGCGGTCCTGCTGCTGGCCGGGCTGCGCGTGTTGAAGGAGTCCCGCAACCCGAGCGCGCCGCCGATCGACGTCCCCGGCACGGTCCTGTCCGCCGCGGGCGTGGGCGCTGTGACCTACGGCCTGATCGAGGGCGGTTCCCGAGGCTGGACCTCGCCGGTGATCCTGGGCAGCTTCGCCGCCGGACTGGTGCTCCTGGCCGCGTTCGTCGTGGTCGAGGGTCGTGTGTCGACGCCGATGCTGCCGCTCCGGCTGTTCCGCCAGCGGCTGTTCACGGTGTCCAACACGGCGATGGTCGTGGTCGGGTTCGCGCTGATGGGATCGTCGTTCTTCTTCTCCCAGTTCTTCGTCTACGTCCAGGGCACTTCGATCCTGGCCGCCGGGCTGCGGACCCTGCCCACCTCGCTGGCCATGGTGATCGTCAGCCCGTACGCGGGCCGGTTCGCGGCCAGGTACGGCTTCCGTGTCGTCGTCGGCATCGGCCTGGCCCTGGCCGGGCTGGGGCTGCTGGCGCTGGGCTTCGTCCACGCCGATACCGGCTACGGGAACGTGTGGTGGCGGCTGGCGGTCGTCGGCATCGGGTTCGCTCTCACCATGTCGCCGCTGACCGGGGCCGCCATCCAGGCGGTCAGCCCGCAGGAGGGCGGCCTCGCCTCGGGCGTCAGCAGCACCACCCGGCAGATCGGCGCGGTGCTCGGAGTGGCGGTGCTCGGGGCGATCGTCCACACGCGGGAGTCCGGCGGCGCCTCCTTCGAGTCCGGCCTCAACAGCGCCTTCCTCGCGGCGGGTGCCGTGACGCTGGCCTGCGCCGTCTTCACCGGCCTGTGGCTGACCGCGGCCCGGACGCCGAGGGGCGTCCGGGCCGAACAGCCAGGAGGCCAAGCAGTCAGTGAGCCGCCGCTGACAGCTCGTCCCAGTCGGCCCACCTCTTGAGCCGCTCGACGTAGGCCTGCTTGGTCATCCGCAGCCCCTCGGTGCCGAAGAACACCCGCAGCGGCGAGCGAGCGGCCGGTTCTGGGGCGAAGAGGACTTGGGACTCGAGGTCGAGTCAGGTGGTGGGGCTGGCGTGCCGGCGCTGGTGGGCTGCGTTGGAGCAGGCGCTGCCCTCGGGCCGATGCCGACCGGCGCGGGGGCGCCGCCTACGCCAGTCTGATCGCCTGCGTGGGGCAGCCCGTCGCGGCCCGCCGTACCTGCTGGCCCGTGGCCTGCTCGTCGAGCAGCACCACGCGCCCGTCCTCCTCGTCCTGCGCGAACACCTGCGGCGCGGACAGCACGCACTGCCCGGACGAAGCGCACCGCCCCTGGTCCACCGTGATCACCATTCCACCTCCAGTCGGTGCACTCCGTAGACCGCCACGTCCTTCTTGAACGGCACCTCCGACAGCGGTACGGCCAGCCGCAGCTTCGGAAGCCGCCGGAACAGCGCCGGGTAGGCGATCTCCATCTCCAGCCGGGCGAGGTTCTGGCCCAGGCACTGGTGGGGCCCGAACCCGAACGCCACGTGCGGCGTCTTCGGCCTGGTCACGTCCAGCTCGCCGGGCCGCTCGAGCAGGGCCGGGTCGCGGTTGGCGGAGGCCAGGGAGGAGCTCACGAAGTCGCCCTCGGGAATCACCTGTCCGTCGAGCTCCAGGTCGATGGACGCTCTCCTGAGCATGACGGTGTCGATGATCGACAGGTAGCGCAGCAGCTCGTCCACCGCGGTCCTGGCCGTCTCGGGGCTCCGCCGTACCAGGGCGAGTTGTTCGGGGTGCTGCAGGAGCGCCAGCGTGCCGAGACCCAGCATGTTGGCCGTGGTCTCGTGACCGGCGATCAGCGACACGACCGCGATCCCGACCAGTTCCTCGTCACGCAACCCGCTGTCGAGCAGCTCATCGATCAGCCCTTCGCCTGGTTCGACCCGTTTGCGGGCAATCAGTTCCAGGAGGTACTCACCGAGCCGCAGCATCCCAGCCTCGAGCTCCTCCGGGCTGCCGGTGAGGTCCACCAGCAGGGCGGCGGCGTGCTGGAACTCCTGGCGATCCTCGTACGGCACGCCCAGCAGCTCACAGATCACCAGCGACGGGATCGGCAGCGCGAAGTTCGCCACCAGGTCCGCGGGCCTGGGCTGCTGCTCCAGCACGTCGAGCTGGTCGGCGACGATCTGCTCGATCTGCGGGCGCAGCCTGTTCATCCGCTGGACGGTGAACCGCCCGGTCAGCATCCGTCGCAGCCGTGTGTGCTCGGGCGGGTCCATCTGGATGAACATCCCAGGCTCCGGCCGTACGGCATGCAGCGGCACACCGCGCAGACCTCCGTCGAGCTCCGAACTGAAGCGGGTGTCGGCCAGCACCTGCCTGACCAGGTGATGGCGGGCCACCAGCCACACGTCGTCGCCGGTGGCCAGGCGTACCTTGCCGAGTGCCTCGTCGGCCATGCCGATGGGCGGGTCGAACGGGCAGTCGCCCCTGTCGGTGGGAATCGGTCTCATCGGTCATCTCCTTGTCTTGTCGCGATCACTTCTGGCCGGTGCGGTTCCGCAGGCCGGCCGGAGGGGCGGACGTCACGGTGGCAATTGGTGGCCGCGCATCTTGGCCGCGGCGCCCCGGAGCAGCCCGGGCGCCAGTCGGCGATGGACGGCGGCCAGCGGAGGCCACACACCATGGCCCAGAAGGCGGTCGTAGCGCAGGAACGTTCCCAGCGAAACCCGCCCATCGCTCGCCTGAACGACAAGGTTGCCGGTCACGAACGAGGAAGCGGCCTCAAGACGGATCCAGTCTTCGCCGCGTTCGGCGATCCGCCATCCGGCCACGGTGTCCGGCGATCGCCCCCGGCTGATGCGGAGACCGAGGAAACCGCGCCAGATCACCTGCTCCGCGGCATCGGGGACATCGCCGAACATCGCCCGGGCCCACTGCTCCGGTGTCGCGTCCACGTCCGTGAAGAGGGTGAAGTGGTCGACGTAGTCGATGCGGGACAACGAGCTGAGAGCGCGGACGGACTCGGGGACGTTCTGCGTTCCCACGGCGCCTTCCACGGCTTCCGTACCCGGGCGGCCACGGTCCCGCCACGCGCGTTCCAGCTGCCGTACGAATGCTGGCAGGACGATGAGGTGCCGGAACGGCGCGATGGCGGCCATGTAGAGCCGTCCGGGCAGGCCGTTGGGGTTCACGAGGACGGCCATGCGGAGCTCGTGCCCGCCGCTCGCGGACGGCGCCCACCCCAGGTGCATGACCGTGTGGACCGTCTTGTTCGCCAGTTCGAGGGCGCACTCGTCGTCGAGCTCGTACAGCGGGGTTAACGGCGCGAACCCCACGTCCGAGCCGCGTGGAGCCTCGCGGAGGTCGCTCGGCAGGCGGTCGACCAGGGACGCGACCCGCGCCCCGACGCCCGCCTCGGATGTGTCCCATCCCAGGAGAGCGCCGAGCTTCCAGCGCACCGCGAACAGCAACCGGAAAAGCAGGGGGTCTCGCGCGGAGTCGTTGAAGGCCTGCATCGTGGCGAGCATCCTGGGGAAGTCGTCCGGCCCGGCGCCGGGCGTGCGAATCACCCAGACATCCTCGAGCCGGAAATCGCCCGCGATCTCGTGGATCCGCCAGGGGCGACGGGTGTGTGCAGTATTCGGAATCCTCATGACCGCGACCACCTCTCTTACCGCGCGAGGAGGGTAGGAACCCGGCGTGCCTTGCGGCGGCGCTCGGCAAGGCCACGCTCGGACCGCGGGTAGGGGAAGGCGACAAAACCACCGGTCATCTCACTGTCTCCGTTCGCGTATACGCAACCGTATAACTGGAGGATAGCCCGAATATACGGTGGCGTATATGCGGTGGAGAGGTGAGGCGGGACACATCGTGGGCGCAAGATCCGCGCCGGACCCCTCGGCATCAGAGAAGGTCAGGCCAGGGCTCGACCGCTTCAGTCCTGATCGGAGTCCTGCTCCAGCAGTTCGACCGGGGCAATTGCGGCGGCAATGACCGGTCGCAGGGCCCTCAGGCGGTCGCCGAGACGGTGTGGGTGGTTTCGCATGGTGAGGGCCAGCCTCGGATGAGGCGCCTTGGGTCAGGTTCCGGCCGCGGGGTCCGATGGCGGTTCAGTGTTCCTGGTGTCAAGCGCGAGACCACCACCGTTCGCGGGCCGGAACCCCAGGCGATGGATCTCGGGATCGTCGATCACGGTGACCACACGCAGGGGTGGCACCGCGGCGGGCCCTGCCCAGGGGCGGCCGCTCACCGCGCGCGAGCCACGCCCCGGTGGTCAGCGAGATCCGGCAGATCCGCTGGGAGGAGGCGGCGATCCCGGCCGAGCGCAGATAGATCCCGACCGCGTCGGCGTAGGTGCCGGGCCGATCATGTCCGAGCGGGATCACGTCGGCGGCGATCAGGCTCACGCGTGTGCCTGTCTCTGCCGCAGTGCGTGCACCTCGACCATGATCACCGGTGTGGGCGATCCAGCTCAAAATGACACGGCGCGCCAGCTGCCGCAGTAAATCCGGAATCTACTGCGCAGCGTCACGCCGCCGGGTGAACAGCCTGGGTCAGACTCCAAACGCCGCCGGGTAGCGGATGGTGCCGGACGGCACGGACCTGGCGGGATCGAAGACGAGCGCCATCATGTACTTGTCCTCGACGTCGAAGGGTGGCCGGATGGAGTGGCCGGAGGCCGGGACGAAGCCGAAACGCGGGTAGTAGTCGGCGTGGCCGAGCACGAGCACGACGTTTTCGCCCTGCTGCCGGGCGGCGTCGAGGGCGGCGTGGATGGCGGCGGAACTCTACGCCTGGTTCAGGTCTGACCTACCTCGTGGACAGGATGGCGCCCGCCCATCGCCTCCATGACATAGGACACATCGCCGGCCGGCGTCGAGGACTATCAGGATGTCAGATCTGCCCGCCGGTGTTGCCCGGCGACGATCAGGTGCTTGCGAACGCCGAGGAACCAGCCGGGGCACGCTGGGCCGAGCTCAAGGAGCATCTCAACGAGCCAGCCGCTGAGCTGGTGGCCGACACTGAGTACCAGCAGATCGTCTACACGGTCGGCACCTACCGGCCGGAGATGCTGTCCCCGCAGTACACCTCCCAGCTCACGGTCAGTGCGAGCTGCTGGCGGCTCGTACGGGCTGCTGGTAGTTGCCCAAGAGGGTGAAGTGTTCCCGCGACTCTGCCGGGATCGGGCCGATCTCCACGGGCTTCGAGGGGGAGACCAGGCTGGCGCGGTACAGCTTGGCCGTGGCGGTGCTGTTGTTCTCGTCGGCCGCGATGATCAGAGAGCGGCGGTCCCGGGAGACGGCCACCGAGATGATCGCTGTCTCGGTGGCGGGGGCGATCTCAGCCTTCACCTTCACCTCGGTGGACTGCACGTACTCCAGGTCGTTCCGGGCGGTCTTGGGGTCGATCTCCACGGTGTAGAAGTCGTTGCTCGCTCCCGTGCAGAGCAGGTCGGTGGTGTTGATCCAGGCGACGGGGTTGCAGTCTCGCAGGTCACCGCCGTCGCGCACGGCGACCTTCATGCCGAACGGCAGGTGGATGGGAGCGTCGGCGTACCGGTCGACCGTGTTCGCCAGGATGTCCAGCTCGACTCCTTGGACCAAGGCCATCCCTACGGCCACGCCACCAGGATCGGCCGCGAACCTCCCGGAAGGGTGGACGATGCCTGGGCATAGCACGGCGACCGACCGCACGACGCGGTAGAAGGTGTCCTCGTCCCTGTTGCTGAAACAGGCCAGGCTGAGCCGGCGCGGGGTCAGCCGGCCGTTCGGGTCCGCCGAGAAGTACTGCTGGGAGTCGCGCCGGAACCAGAACGACCCGTCAGGCGCGAATCCGGGGTCCTTGTCGGAGAACGTCTCCTTGACGTACCCCTTCTTGCTCGACCTGTCGGTGAGGTCCGTGAATGTCCCCGTGCTGAGGTCCAGCCAGCCGACGTGCGTCGGGTCGCCGCTGGACGGGAAGTCCACCTGGACGGCGACCCGGCGGCCGTCCGGCGAGACCGGGCTGATGCCGGGATCTCCCTCGGCACCACACAGGCTGCGGACGAACGCCTCCTCTCCGCCCACCTTCGTGGCGATCTCGGTCAGGAGAGGCGCGAGCGTGGTGCTGGAGATGGTCGCGGTACGGGTGCGGAAGGCCTCGTCGTAGGCCGTGGCCTGCCACTGATCGTCATTCCTCGAGCAGGCGACCGGCCCTGGGGCGGAGAGCACGGCGGGGAGGCTCTTCGCCGCCTCGGCCAGTGCCATCTTCCTGACGTCCGGAGTGGCGGTGACGCTCGGGCTCGGCTGTGATTGAGCGGCGGGGCCGGCGTGCGTCGCACAGCCGGTGGTCGCCAGGAGAATCGCGACGACCGTCGCCGGCCAGCCGCCTCTGCGGGTACCCATCGAAGGACTCCTTCGCGCCGTTTCAATGATGATCCATTAAAGAGTGAATACCATTAACCATGTGTTGCCTCTTCACCGCAAGTGGCCACAGCCGGCGAGACCGGAGAAGATAGGCGAGTGACAGCGTTGACGCGACGGGAACGAATGCGGGCCGAGCTCGAACGCGACGCCAAGGTCGTGGCCCGGAGGATCGCCGCGGAGGAGGGCATCGAGGGCCTCACCGTCGCCGCCGTGGCCCGCGGTGTCGGAGTGACGCCCCCCGCCCTCTACCGCTACTTCAACGGCAGGGCAGGCCTCGTCCGTGCCGTCTACGACGACGTCACCGCGGAGTTCATGGACACTGTCGCCCGGGCCGTGCAGCGCCAGGACCCCGACGACATCAGCGCCCAGTTGCACGCCGGCACCCGGGCCGTGCTCGACTGGTCGCTGGCCAACAAGGTCGAGTTCGACCTGCTCATGGGCGCCGGCTTCCCCAAGGTCGCCGCGTCAGAGGAGGGCATCCCGATAGTCATCGCGCGCGAGCTGGGCGGCCTGTTCGGGCGGCTGTTCGCACAGCTGTGGCACGAAGGGCAGCTGACCTGCCTCGCCGACGAGGACATCGACCCCGTCCTGGCGTCGCAGTTGCGCACCTACCGCACAACCGTCGGCCTGGAGTTCCCGATCGGGGTCGTGCTGCTCATGGTCATCTGCTGGCGGCAGATCTACGGGCTGCTCTGCATGGCCGTCTACGGACACCACAAATTCGCCTTCGAGGACCCTCTGCCGCTGTTCGAGCACATGATGGACGACCTGCTCGGCCTCCTCGGCCTCACGCGGAGTCCAAACCTGCACGTGGCCTGACTCGCTCCTCCGGCAACGCCCCGCGCGCCGGGCACGAAGGCGCCTGCCGTAGCGGTCAGCCCTCTAGAGATGCTGTTGCGGCAGCAGCAGACCGTGAACGGCTGCGAGATAGGCGCCGGCGGTGCCGACATTGCCGAGCCAGCGATACGTCACGCGGGTCATGTGGACCGCGGCCTGGGGGGTTCGCCGCGCGGGATCTCAAGTCGCCCCCACACGTCCGTGCCACCTTCAGGGCAAAGCGGAAAGGCCCTGATCGGCTGGCGCTGCTCGGCCATGACCCGATCGATCGCTCATGCGGTCTTTCTCCGGTGTAACGACATCGAACGGCCACTAACGCCCAGGTGGGAACGTTCCATGTGCGAGGTCGGCCGGACCTGTCCTACCGTCTTCGGCAGCGGGCCCGCACCCATCGTTCGTTTCCCACACAGAGAGAGGTTCTCCATGACCATCCTCGTGACCGGAGCGACCGGCACCGTGGGCAGGCACGTGGTCGATCGGCTCGTCGCGGCCGGACGGCCCGTGCGGGCGCTCACCCGCAACCCGGAGACGGCCGGGCTGCCCGACGGCGTCGACGTCGTGCAGGGTGACCTGAACCGTCCGGGCGAGCTGTCGTTCGACGGGGTGCAGGGTGTGTTCCTCATCCCCGGCATCTTCGATCCGGAGCACGCGACCGACCTCGCGGAAGCCTTCGTCAGCCGCGCCGTGGTGGCCGGGGTCGCCCGGATCGTGTCTTTGACCAGCTCTGGCGTCACGGGCCGGCGGGCCGGCTTCTACGAGATACTGCACGCGGTGGAACAGGTCGTCGAGAAGTCCGGAGCGGCCTGGACCCACGTGCGGCCCGGCGAGTTCGCCGTCAACAAGCTCGATTTCTGGGGTGAGTCCATCCGGAGGGAGGGCGTGGTCCGCAACGCCTACCCCGATGGCGTCGGCGTGCCGATCCACGAGGCCGACATCGCCGAGGTCGCGACGATCGCCCTGCTGGAGGATGGTCACGCGGGCCAGGCGTACGACCTGACCGGCCCGGAGGCGCTCACCCACCGGCAGCAGGCGCAGGCGATCGGCACCGGGCTCGGCCGTGCGATCGCCTTCGAGGGACTGACCTACGGGCAGGCCCGTCAGGCCTACATCGAGGCCGGGCTCCCGATGGAGATCGCCGAGTTCATCCTGGGCTACCAGGCAGAGTACGCGGAGGAGCCCCTCTCGGTCTCGCCCACCTTCGAGCAGGTGGCCGGAAGGAAGGGCCGCACGCTCGCGCAGTGGGCGGCCGACCACGCCGCTGAGCTGGCCCCGGCCGACTGACGGCCGCCGGCACGAGGCGCGGGGCGGTGTAGCGGGGGTCTCGGCCCGCCGCATCGCCCCTTCTGTCGACGACGCCCGCCGGCGCCGCCCGTGATCCGGCACCTTCTCAATCCCCAGTGAGCAGTGAGTGCGCCAGAACCCACGGAGCTCTGCGCCACACCGGCTGAGAGTGCCCAGGCCGCCCACGGTCTCACGGTGCCAAGGCAGGAACTGGCCGGCCACCGGGTGGCGTCGCCGCTGTGGAGTCCCGCATCTCTGGTGCGCGCGTAGCGGCTGACCTGCGTTTGGCCCCGTCTCATGGCCAGGAGTTCGCGTCCGCGCTCCGGCGTGATCAGACGGGCGGCCCGGGGGTGGCCAGCAGGGCGATCGGTGTGAGATGGTCCTCATGGAGCGGCCGCCCGTGGACGAGGGCGTCGCGCAGGCGCGGCCAGGCATCCTCACCGTCGTCGAGAGCGGCGTGGCGTGGCCACGTCGAACTCCGGGTGGCCGAAGCAGAGCCGGAACCCCGGCTCCTTCCGCCGCGCCTGATGACTGCCGATCAGGTGCTTGATCCGCTGTGGGCCACGGTCTGCGCAGGAAGATCTTGACAGATCGAGGTTTAGTGGCCATTTGTTTAGCTGTATATTCAGCCGTCTTTCGGAGATTGAGGAATCCGCTTTCTTGTTTTCTGTCGACCCTGGCGCGCTAGGATTGGTGTGCGCTGTTTTCGCCTGAATGGCGTAGCCTTCCGGTTTGGAAATGAACGGCGTCAGACGGTAAGTCCAGAATGGGCGTGCTTTCCCGTGGGTCCTGCAAAGGATTATCGATCATGTCTCTGACTGCACCCAACCCCGTCGCATTCAACGGTCCCGTGGACAGGTTCGTGGTCGTGCATGACATCGGACTCGGCGGACAGATCATCGTCATCACGGAAAGCGGCGACGTCTGGGGTCATGATCTCCAAGGCAACGCCATCGGGCCGGGCTTCAAGTTCGACGGAGCCAAGGTCGCCTTCAACGGCCCCATAGACCGGTTCGTGGTCACGAAGGACGACCGCATCTTCGTCATTACGGAAAGCGGCGACGTCTGGGGCCATGAGATCGCCGGCAGGACCATCGGGCCGGGCTTCAAGTTCGACGGAGCGAGAGTCGCCTTCAACGGCCCCGTCGACAGGTTCGTGGTCACAAGTGGCCTCAAGAATGACAACCGTATGTTCGTCATCACAGAAAGCGGCGACGTCTGGAGTCATGAGATCACCGGCAGAACCATCAAACCGGGCACCAAGTGCGGGGGAGCGAGGGTCGCCTTCAACGGCCCCGTCGACAGGTTCGTGGCCACGCTGGGCTCCCGCATGTTCGTCATCACGGAAAGTGGCGACGTCTGGTGCCATGAGGTCGATCCGGGTGGCGTCATCAACAACACCATCGGGCCAGGCTTCAAGCTCGACGGAGCGAAGGTCGCGATCAACGGTGCCATGGACAGGTTCGTGGCGCCGAGTGTCAACCGTCTCATCGTCTTCAGGGGTGACGGTGACGTATGGGGCCATAACGTCATCGGCAACACCGTTGGACCGGCTTTCCCGATGAACTTCCGCCTCCTGCACTTTACTTTCGCGAACGACATCTCCGAGGCGAACCGGAACAGGTTGATCGACCGACACAGGTTCGCGCTGAGACGTATCGCAGGATGTGACAACCTGTCGGCGGAGGAGAAGAAGAATCTCCTCCGGGCCTACGATTTCTCCATTCATCACACGACGCTCGACAAGCCCGGGACGCTCGGCGCCCATCCCCCGGGCAGCACAGAGGTGAAAGTCAACTTTCAACTTCTTTTCCCGAAGGGTGATGCGGAGATCTCCCAGACTCTCATTCACGAGATGATGCATGTCGCGGGTTTCGGGCACCCCGAAGACAAGCGCAAGCCTCCACCGGGAAGCAGCTGCGAAAATCCCAACCCCGCTGTATTCGACTGCCCCGGCGACAACGGCCCGTACTACGGCGCGCCTCCGCTACGAGCCGAGTTGTGCATCGCGGGCGACCAGAGCGACCTACGCGGCCGACTCGAGCGCAAGGCTCTCGACGAACATTGCGTCATCGATGAGCAGGGCATGGCCACGATCTACACCGAAGGCGCACCCGGTCGGTGAACCCCGTGCCGACGTGGCCGGCCGGTACGGTGAGTCGGCGCGCTTGCCCACGATGCCCTCCAGGACCGACTGCCGGCTGGACTTCAGCGCCGCGTCGGCCGGGCCGGTGAAGTGCACGGCCACCTGCCGGCGGGGCCCGGCCGTACGATCACGGCGGCGCGGAGATCCCGCAGTCGATCGTCGTCATGGTCTCGGACGGGTATGAAACCACCCTGATCTGGATCCCCCAGACGCTCCGGCTGATGCTGACCGACCCGCGCCTGGCCGGCCGCGTCAACGGCGGCGGGCTGGGCACCGTACGAGGCGATGCTTTCCCTCTCATCACACCCGGAGGACCACATGACCCCACACGATCGGCCCGCCACCGCATCCGGCTCCGCCGTTTCAAGCGGCTGCCCCCACTTAGCCGGCTCCGCCCCTGCCGACGGCCGGCAGGTGCCCGTCATCACGCTGGATCCCACCGGCGCCGACCACCACGGCGAGGCCGCCCGCCTGCGCGCCGCCGGAAGCGTGGTGCGCGTCATCCTGCCCGGCGGCATTCCCGCCTGGACCGTCACCAGCCACAAGCTGATGCTCGAACTGCTCAACGACGTGCGCATCAGCAAGGACTGGCACAGGTGGACCTGCGTGCGGCGTGGCGACATCGGCGATGACTGGCCCCTGGTCGGCATGCTGAAGGTGACCAACATGGTCACCGCCGACGGCGCCGAACACCAGCGGCTCCGCCGCCTGGTCACCCGCACCCTCACCCCGCGACGCATCCAACAGCTGCGCCCCCGCATCGCCGCCCTCATCACCGACGTCGTCGACGAGCTACCCGCCCACGCCGACGCTGACGGCGTCGTCGATCTGCGCCGGCACTTCGCCTACCCCATCCCCATGCGGGTGGTGTGCGAACTGGTCGGCGTCCCCGACGCCGACCGGCCCCGGCTGCGGCATCTCGTGGAGAGCATCTTCCGCTCCACCACCCCGCCCGAGGAGGTGGTGCAGACCCAGTGCGACATCTACCAGGTTCTCGGCCAGGTCGTCCGGCTCCGCCACGAGCAACCCGGCCCCGACCTGACCAGCGCCCTAATAGCCGCCCGGCGCGACGACCCCGACGCGCTCACCGAAGAGGAACTGGTCGGCACGTTGTGGCTGATGATCGCCGCCGGCCATGAAACCACCCTCAGCCTGCTCCTCAACGCCGTCCGGGCACTGCTCACCCATCCCGCCCAGCTGGCCGCGGCACGCCGGCGGGCCGTCGCCGATCCGGCGGGCACCTGGGCCGCCATCGTCGAGGAAGTCCTGCGCTGGGACGCGCCCATCGGCAACTTCATGGCCCGCTACCCCCTCAGCGATCTCGAGGTCGCCGGCGTCACCATCCCGGAAGGGGACGCCATCCTGGCCCCCTACAGCCTCCTCGGCCGCGACCCCGACCAGCACGGCCCCGACGCCGACCGGTTCGACATCACCCGCGCCCCGCAGCGGCATCTGGCCTTCGGCGGCGGCGCCCACGTGTGCCCCGGCGCGGGCCTGGCACGGCTCGAGGGCGCCTTGGCGTTGCCTGCCCTGTTCGACCGCTATCCCCGCATGGCGCTCGCCGTCCCCGCCGCCGACCTGATGCCCGTCCCGTCGCTGTTCTCCAACTCAGTCCAGGCACTGCCCGTCGTCCTGACACCAACCACCTGAGCACAGCACATCGGCACGCTGACGGTCTACCTGTCGGCCCAGTACGGCGTGAGCGGCAGGGCCGCGGTCGGTGCCTTCGGCATGCCTTCGCACCACAGAAACGGCCCTACGACCTTCGATTCGTGTTGCTGCTGGAACGGCAACCCGACGCCACCACGACGCACCCCACCAACGCGCGCCCACACACCAGCGCCTGCCACTCCAGCACGGGAACCGGTGCTGTCGTTCGGTGTTCCCTGCTGGTGCGCCGAGGGGCGCTGACGGCCCCTACGGCCCCGCCGGCTACGGGTAGACCCGTGTCATCCCCGGCGGCCACGGATACCTGACCTTGAAGATGGACAGGAAGACCATGATCTCCACCGCGCGCACGCCGGGCACCGTACGGATGCGGTCGGACACCAACCGATGCAGATGCTCCGCGTCCAGGTGGCTGACCTCCGCCATCAGGTCGAAGCCTCCCGCGGTGGCCATCAGCCACTCGACCTCGTCGACCTGCGTGATCGCCGCGGCGATCACGTCCAGGTCGCCCTCGCAACGCAGGCCGATGGCGGCGCGGTGCAGGAAGCCCACCTTCCTCGGGTTGATAATGGCCGCGATCTTGATGACGCCCGTGTCGATCAGGCGCGCCACCCGCTGCCTGGTCGGCGCGAGGCTGAGCCCGACCGCCTCGGCGATCCGCCCGTAGGTCCGCCGCCCGTCCTCCTGCAATTCGGCGACGATCCGCCGGTCGGCCGCGTCCAGCGTCACCTCCTCGCCGCTGTCGGTCAGCGCAGGCAGGACCGGGGGGCATCGCCGGGCGCCGACAGGCGCGTCCGGCACCCGTCTGCCAGAGCCGGGGGGCCAGGAGTAGGAGGCCTTGAACAGGTTGAGATACAGGAGGGTCTCGATGTCGCGCACACCGGGGACCGTGCGGATGCGCTCGGCGAGCAGGCCGTACAGGTGCTGCTCGTCCACGCAGCGGAGCTCGGCGATCAGGTCGTAGCGGCCCGCGGTGGCGACCAGCCAGTCGACCTCGTCCACCTCGCTGATCGTGGCCGCGATGGCGTCGAGGTCGCCCTCGCAGCGCAACCCGACCGCGACCCGCAGCCGGAAGCCGAAAGCACCGGGGTTGGTGATGGCCACGATCTCGATCAGCCGGGACCTGGTCAGGCGGGCCACCCGCTGCCGGGTCGGCGCCTCGGTGAGCCCGACCGCCTCGGCGATCCGCCCGTAGGTCCGCCTGCCGTCGTCCTGCAGCTCGGCGATGATCCGCCGGTCGATCTCGTCCAGCGCGGGCGAATCCTGGGGTTCGCGGCTGTCGTGGAGGGCATCGGTCACCCCGCAATCGAAGCATGACCGTCGCCTGTCCGTCACGCGGCCCCCCGACACGCCGGATCAGCGGAAATATTATCTCTTGGTGCTTCAAGCTATGAAAAGCAGTTGTTTATAAGCATCCCATCAACTATTTTGCCCGTCATGAGCGCATCCTATGACGCCGCTGCGGTAGCGCTGTCGGACGGCATGCTTCGCCGCGAGTCCGGCCGCCTGCTGATCGAGGACGTGCCAGTGGACGCCCTGGTCGAGCGGTTCTCCGCACCGCTGTTCGTGCTGTCCGAGTCCACCCTGCGACGGCAGGCGCGCCGCATCCGCGCCGCGTTCGAGCGGGCCTGGCCCCGGGGAAAGGTCGTGGTGCTGCCCGCGGTCAAGGCCAACCCTGTCCTCGCGCTCCAGCGAGTGCTCGCGCAGGAGGGCATGGGCGCCGACCTGGTCGGCGCGGGCGAACTGGAGGTCGCGGTCCGTGCCGGGACCGACCCCGCCCTGATCTCGCTCAACGGCACCGGCAAGGACCGGGCCACGATCGAGCGCGCCGTGGCACTCGGCGCCCGCGTCACCATCGACGACGTGCGGGAGATCGAACTCTCGGTGGCGGCGGCCCGCGCCGTCGGCAAGCAGGCCAACCTGCGGATACGGCTGCGGCCCTACTACGAGACCGACGCTCGCATGGACGCCTTCGGCGTGTCGATCGCCGACATCTACGGCACCTACAAGTCGGGCGTCCCTCACGACGACCTGGCTGAGGCCGGTCGCGCGCTGTCCGCGCCGGAACTGCGGGTCACCGGCGTGATGATGCACATGGGCCGCTACACCACCGACCTGTCGGTCATCGGCGGGTTCAGCAGGCGGTTCGGCGAGCTGACCGCCGAGGTGTCGGAGCTGTGGGGCGGCTGGACGCCGGACACCATCGACGTCGGCGGCGGATTCGCGCCGCAGGTCGACGGGTTCGGCCGGGCGAACCCGAGCTTCGTCCCCCCTGTCCCGCCGTCGATCGAGCGCTACGCCGAGGTCGTCTGCGAAAACCTGGCCAAGGGCCTGGCGTCGGGCGGCATCGGCGTCGAGGGCCGTACCTTGGAGGTCGAGCCGGGACGCGCGCTGTTCGGGCCGTGTGGCATCCACGTGGCTACCGTGCTCAACGTGAAGCGCCAGACCCAACCCTTCCCCTTCACCTGGTATGAGACGGACACCACGCAGATGTTCCTCTCCGAGATTCCCGACCAGGCCGGCCGCCCGCCGGTGACCCCCGTACGGCTACCGGAGACCGGGACCGCGGTCGAAGTCCGGGTCGTCGGCCGCTCCTGCATGTCCGACGTGCTCGCGCGCACCGCCACGCTGCCCCCCATGAGCGCGGGTGACCTGCTGGCCTTCTGCTTCACCGGCGCCTACAACGACGCGAACGCGAGCAACCTCAACCTGCTGCCCCGCCCCGCGACCGTGCTGGTGAACGGCACGCAGGCCCACCTGGTACGGCGGGCCGAGAGCATCGAGGACCTGCTCGCGCGCGACACCCTCCCCGACCACCTCCACCACACCTTCACCGGAGCCGCCCGATGACCATCACCACGCCCGTACTCGACCACGCGGGGCTCACCTGCGCCGACCTGGCGGCCTCGCTCGCCTTCTACCACGACCTGCTCGGCATGCCGCTGCTCGACCAAGGCGAGGCGCAGGCCCGCGCCGCGGGCATCGAGGACGCCTGGCTCGCCTTCGCCATGCTCGACGCGGGCCGGGGGCAGATGATCGAGCTGCTGGAGTACCGCAGGCCCAGGAGCGCGCCGTCGGTCGCGCCGCCGGTCAGCAGCGTGGGCGGCGGGCACGTCGCCATGGGCGTCCAGGACCTCGACGGGCTGCTCGCGCGCCTGGCCGAGGCCGGGGTCCACCCGCTCACCGAGGAGCCGGTCACGGTGTCAGGACACGGGCACTGGGACGGCGCGCGGCTCGTGTACGTGCTCGACCCCGACCGCCACGTGGTCGAACTGATCCAGTTCGCCGCCGGGCGATAGGGCCGACGCGGACTGTCGATCATGGCGGAGGCCGTACGGTTCCCGGCGCCGCACGCCCCCGCGCAGGCCGTCTTCACCCTGGGACACGCCCTGGCCCAGGCCGGCACACCGCCCGGTCGCGCAACCTCCAGCCGGCCGACTCCGGCCACTACGACACACCTGGTCCGAGGTACTCAAGACCGGCTCACTGGCGGTGTGCGGCCAGGGCGTAGGCACCCCGGGTGCAGCCGGTGATGCGCCAGCCGCCCGGTGCCTGCCGGGCGGCGACACCCGTTACTCCGGCACTGCGGACGGCCGGCCGGACGCTGCCGGGGAACCAGACGTCGAGGCCGCACCCGCTGCCTTCGCCCTGGGCCGTGAGGCTCGCCTGGTCCGACGTGAGGCCGGTCAGGCGGCCGGGGGCGGAGCGGGGGTAGGGGCGCGAGAGCTCGGCGACGTATTCAGAAGGCGGGGGCAGGTCCTTCCCCGTGACACAGTCCTCGATCATGAGGTTGCCGCCGGTCTTGGACTCGGCTCCGGCGTGGGCGTCGCCGCAGGACTGCTTCCAGACCCAGAACGCACCGCCGATGCGGTGCCGATCCTCCTGGTCGGTGTATCTCGTGATCGGGGCGGAGGCGGGGTCGCCGAACCAACCCCACTCACCCGACCAGAGCCCGGCGCCGTAGTACGCCGCCGCCCGGCTCGCCAGGTCGAAGCCGCGCTCGATGCTCGTGATCGTGAGGCCGGTGCCCTGGTCGATGGTGATCGACTCGTTGTAGAGGTGGGGGGCGAAGACGAGCAGCCGGTCGTCGGTGAAGTCCTTGGGCACCGAGGCCTCGAAGCCGAGACCTGACCAGAGCACGGACGGCTCGAAGAAGACCAGGTGCGGGAAGCCGCGCTTCTCGCCCGCCCTGATGGCCTTGATCGCTCGGTCGTAGTAGCGGCCGAGCAGGACGCCGGAGGTGATCGGCGGGGCCTCGCCGAAGCCGGGCTCGTTCAGCAGGTCGTATCCGGCGACCATCAGCTCGTTCGCGAACCGCTCCGCCAGCATGCCCCAGGCGGCGACCAGGCGGGTCTGGATGCCGTCCCTGTCCTGGTAGAAGTTGGTGAAGGCACGGGCGACGGCCGGAGAGATATCGCGTCCGGTGAACTCGCACTTGGGGGCGCCGTCGAAGCGGTCGGCCCAGGTGGGGGCGCCGTCCCAGCCGTGCATCGGGGAACCGTTCTCACAGGTGGTGCCGGGGGCGGCGTTGACGCCCTTGCCCCAGGCGTCCTGGTGCATGTCGATGACCGTGCGCAGGCCATGCTTGGCCGCGGTCTCGACGGCCCAGGAGATCCTGGCCAGGTAGGCCGGGTCGTAGTGGCCGGGCCGGGGTTCCAGGGCTGACCAGGACACGGCGAGGCGGATGACGTTGAAGCCCATCTGCTCCATGCCGGCGAAGTCGGCCTCGGTGAGCGGTCGCGTCACCGCCCGGTCCGGAAATTTCTGGAAGTAGTCTTCGAGCTGGTTGACGTTCACGCCGCGCAGCAGCACCTCGTTGCCGTCGGCGTCGACGATCCTGCGGTCTGCTGAGAGCGTCAGGCCCTTGGTGCGTGGTGGCTGCGAGGTGGTGGTGCCGGGCTGCAGGAGCGGTACGGCGAGCGCCGCGGCGGCCACGACAGCCGCCATCCGTATCGGCGTAGAAGAGGCGACGCCCTTACGCGCCGGGAGAAGGGTGGTTCTCCGCGCCGGGAGGGTGGCGGGCAGGAGGGCGACGAGGGCTGCCGTCGCGAGGGCGAGGAGGGCGCCGAAGGAGAGCGCGGGGGCGAGGCGGAGCATGATCGCCGGTGCCCAGAACGTGTCGCCGCCCGCCAGGTCACTGGGGAGCCCGATGGCCACCTCGACCAGGCCCAGGGTCGCGGCCGCTCCCAGCGCGGAGATCCCGGCCACGACGGCCCGCGGCGAGGTGGTGGCACTGAGCCAGCGGTTCAGTGCCCAGGTCATCACGCCCAGCAGGGTGACGGCGGCGAGGCAGCCCAGTGGTCCGGCCTCGGGCGCGGGGGCCAGCGGGGAGTCGCCGATGGCGTACCCGACGGGTGAGCCGCCCCACCACGCCCCACCGACCGACGCGCCCAAGACCACGGCCACCCCCGCCGCCACCCACCCCGGCCCCCAAGCCGGTGGTAAGAACGACCCCGAGGCCGCAGCGGGTCCAGCGCCCGACCCTGGGGACGGCGGGGAGGTCGAGATCGAAGGGGGTGGGGTGGGGAGGCGGCGTAGGAGTTGGGTGAGCCAGGCGGCTGCCAGGACCGGCAGGCCGAAGACCGCCGCCTTGACGCCGGTGAAGCCGGTCGACCACGTCAGGTAGACCACATCACCGAAGGCCATGACCAGCGACATCAGCAGCTTGGCCGCCATAGCCGACCACACCACCGCGCCCCACACCAGCAGTGCCGTGCGCAGCGGGGCACGCCCGCGCGCGACCGCCCACGCCAGAACACCGACCCCCGCCAGCAGCAGCGGCACGTAGACGGCCGGCGCGGCCACCTGCCAGAGCCCGGCGACGGGTAGCAGGTCGGCTCCTGCCCACGTGTACGGCGCGGCCAGCCCCGACGGGTCGAACGCCGCTCCCAGGACGATGACGGCGGCCAGCACGGCGACGGCGATCGGCGACAACCAGCGGTTCCTCATAGTGTCGGCGACCATACATGAGCATTGTTCACAAATGAAGAGCCAGATTCACAACAGTGCGGAAGACCAGCCGAACCTCGCTCGTGGCCCTGGCTTTGGTCGCGGTGAACCGCCGCCGGCAGACGCCGGCGATGCCGCTCTCCGACAGCCAGATCCCAGCTCGACGCCGTTCACGGCCCGCCATATCCAGCGGGAACCCTGCGGGGTAGCGTGCCCGCGTGATGAACGTGAGAGTCACCGGCATTCTCGTCGAAGACGACCAGATTCTGCTGCTCGACCAGGACACCGACACTCGCCGCTCTTACTCACTGCCAGGCGGGAAGGTCGAGGAGGGGGAAACCCTCACGGATGCACTCGTCCGCGAGATGCGCGAAGAGACCGGCGTGGACGTGCACGTCGGCCGGCTGCTGTACGTGTGCGATCACCTGCCCGGCGGCGGGACCCACGTCATCCACATGACGTTCGAGGCCACCCGCGTCAGTGGCACCCTGGGCGCCGTTGCCGAGAGGGTCGACACCCGCCCGATCCGCGGCGTGCGGTTCGTGCCGCTCGCCGACCTGCCCTCGCTGGGCTTCGGCTCCCGCTTCGTCGAGCTGGCCCAGGCCGGGTGGCCTGGGGCCGGCTCCTACATGGGCGCCAAGTCGAACATCGGCCTGTGAAACCGACACCAGCGGCGATGTTGTGATGAATCGGGCGCGCTGCATCGGGGGCATCCACCAAGGGGAAGCGCCCACCCTCGCCGGCATGGGCGGTCTTCTCGTGGTCGTATCAGTGGACCGTGCTCGGCCGTCGAGGAAACCGCACCGCGCCGACCCGTTGCACGGAGCCGATCTCGCGGGACAGCGCCTCTCTCACAGCAGGTCGTCACAGCGCTCTGGAAGCCATCGCGTCCGCGGGCAGGTTTTCGCAGATGACCGACATGTGGTACGGGGGACCGAGAGGTGAAATCCCTCCCGGACACCCGACCACTGTTGAGGCAAGTTCCACGACCCTTCTTGCCTCACATGGATCAGAGTGCCGATGGGGCCGACGCTGTGCGGCATCCCAGGTTCCGGCATGCTATTGCCGTAGCCCTGATCCTCGGCGGGGGAGGGGCGCTGGCCGCGTAGGGCCGCACCGCGCCCCCGCCCGCCCTTGAACAGGCCGGACGTGCACGCACCGGACGGACCCTGCTGCAGCCGACCTTCCTCCTTCTCGCCCTGCTCAACCTGGCCATCGGGCTGTACTTCGGAACTCTGGGGGTGTCGGTAAGCGCTTTCGCCACCAGTCATGGGATTCCCGGCGCGGCCGCGCCGATCATCGCCGCCTCCAGCCTCAGCGGGCTGGTCTCCGGCTGGCTCTACGGGCTGCAACCGCACCCCGCCCCACCATGCCGCCAACTCGTCATCGCCACCGCCTGTCTGACGGGCGCGGCGTTGCTGCTTCCCCTCGCAACGTCCGCCCTCTGGCTCGGCGCGGCTGTGGTGGTCACGGAGGCTGCGGTACCGCCCACGCTCGTCCTGCTGAACGTGCTCACGGAAAAGGCCGTCCACCCAGCCGTCGTCACCCAGGCCTTCACCTGGAACAACTCCGCCAGTGCGGCCGGTTCGGCACTGGCGGCGTCCCTCGCCGGGCGCGCCGCCGACGCGTGGGGTGCCTCCGCCGCCCTCGGGCAGGCCCCCGCGGCCGGGCTCGTCCTCGTCGTCCTCTCACTCGCCCTCTCGCATGCCGTTCGGCGATCGGGAGAGGCCCGAGGACGTTGACCTGGTCGTCAACGCACCGCACCGTGACCACGGCGGACGGAGAGCTACTTTGGAGCTCAACGCACGGACCTGAGTGGAGGCAGGACCTGGTGGAGGGCCATCATGAGCGATCCTCTACGGGACACCAGCACAGACTCCCGGCCGCCACCGTCCCGCCGTCACTCAAGATCAACTATTTGAGCGGCCGGTGTCACGGTTCGTACCAACACCCCGTGCCGTGCTGAGGAGCGGGCGCGGTTGTCTTCCTGCGTCAGGTCATGGGGTGGCCCGAGGAGAGTGTGCCTTGGCCGAACCCGGTCGCGATCTGATGGATCGGGTGAGGCGCTCTTCGGCGGGCGGCGGCGCCCAGCCCGGCGGCCACCCGGTGCGGCGGCCACTCGTTGAGCTGCGCCAACCAGAGTAGGGATGCACCAGTGGCGTCCGGCTCGGCGTGCCGATCGGCCCAAGTGGGCGCCGGAATGTCCACGGTGGAGGCCGGTCGGGCGCAGCATCGCCGGGTCGTACGGCGGCGGGCCTGGTGCGGTACCGACCCGCAGCGCCCTGCGGATGGCGTCCACCGTCGGGTCGGAGATGTGCACGTGCGTGCAGGGTGTCCCACGGCGGCAGTTCGGCGGCCGGTGTCTCCAGGGTGAGCAGCGCGCCGTATTCGGCTGGTTGACGATTTGGTCAATGCGCGCGGCGGTGGGACGAGGATGCCGGTTATCTCAGCGATGGCCTCGCCACGGGGGCGGGTGTAGCGCATGGCGGGACGCGGTTCTTGTGGCGGGTCTTGGCCATGATGCGTTGCAAGAGCTCTTATGTGCGCTGACCCCACGTCGGCCGGCGCGACCGCGAGCGCCAGGCCGCCGTGGCCGACTGGTGACACGTGTCCCTCAGTGATGTGTGACACAGTTCTTGTTGCCTGCGAGGCTGAAAGTGCAGACGTGATCGGGGAACCAGGAGGGGCAGCCCCTACTCGGGCGCCCGCGAAGCGGTCAAGCAAGGATGAAGTTACTGATCAGTAAACTAACTTTATTGGCGTGACAGCAATACGTATCACCAATCTGACCAAACGGTACGGCCCGGCCACGGCCGTGGCGGGACTGTCCTTCGACGTCACCCCCGGACGGGTCACCGGATTTCTCGGGCCCAACGGGGCAGGCAAGTCCACCACGATGCGGATGATCCTCGGGCTTGACCACCCCACCAGCGGCACCGCCACCGTCAACGGCGTGCCGTACGCCAAGCTGAGGCATCCGCTGCGCACGATCGGCGCGCTCCTGGACGCCAAGGCCGTGCATGGCGGGCGCAGCGCCCGCGACCACCTGCTGGCCATCGCGCAGAGCAACGGCCTGCCCGCCTCGCGCGTGCGGGGGTGCCTGGAGCTGGTCGGCCTGGCCGAGGTGGCCAGGCGGCGGGTGGGCGGGTTCTCTCTCGGCATGTCGCAGCGGCTCGGCATCGCGGCGGCGCTGCTTGGTGATCCGGAGATCCTGCTGTTCGACGAGCCGGTCAACGGGCTCGACCCCGACGGGATCGTGTGGATCCGCACGCTGATGCGGAAGCTGGCCGCCGAAGGGCGCACGGTCTTCGTCTCCAGCCACCTGATGAGCGAGATGGCGCAGACCGCCGACCACCTGATCGTGATCGGCAAGGGGAGGCTGATCGCCGACACCAGCGTCGAGGAGTTCATCGGGCGCAGCTCCCAGGGCTATGTGAGGGTCCGCTCGCCGTACCTGGCGGAGATGACGGCCCTGCTTCCGGGCGCCGAGCGGCGCCACGACCACCTGCGGGTGACGGGGATGGCGCCCCTGGAGATCGGCACGCTCGCCGCCCAGCGGGGGCTGGCCCTGGAGGAGCTGACGTTCGTGGAGCCGACGCTCGAGGCCGCCTACATGGAGCTGACCAAGGACAGTCTGGAGTACACCTCATGATCGACGTGATGCGCTCGGAGTGGACCAAGATGCGCTCGGTCCGCTCCACCGTCTGGACCCTCGTCATGGCGGGCGTGCTCCTGCTCGCCGCCGGCTTTGTGACGGCGCTGGCGGTGTCCGGCTACCCCAACGCCCTCGAAAAGATCGGCTTGGTCGACATGAGCCTGCTGGGGCTGCCGTTCGCCGCGCTGGCGCTGGCCTCGACGGGTGTGATGGTGATCAGCGGCGAGTACCGGACGGGAGCCATCCGCACCACGCTCGCCGCCGTGCCGAACCGGATCAGGATGCTCGCCGCGAAGGTGGTGGTGTTCGCCGTCGTGTCCATGGCGGTCAGCACCGTGGCGGCGCTCGGCGCGTTCTTCGCCTGCCAGGCGGTGTTCGCCCGCGAGGGGCTGTCGGTCGCGCTGACCGAGCCGGGCGTGTTCCGCGCCGTCGTGGGGGCGGGCCTGTACCTGACGGCCAGCGGGTTGTTCGGGCTGGCGCTCGGCGCGCTCATCAGGCACACCTCCGGCGCGATGGTCGCGGCGATCTCGCTGATTCTGGTGCTGCCCAGCATGGTGGCGATGCTGCCGGGCACGTGGGGGCGGTTCATCCGCGACCACTTCACCTCCAACGCCGGGATGCAGGTCACCCAGGTGAACCCGGCAGTCGGGCTGGCGCCGTGGACCGGGTTCGCCGTCTACCTCGGCTGGATCGCGGTCACGCTGCTCGCCGCGGCCGTCCTGCTGAACAGACGCGACGCCTGACCCGCCCACCGGGAAACCCGTCGTACGATCGTGCCCTTGCCGATGCCGGCGACGCCGCGCACCGGATCGGTGAACGACCAGTTGCCGTCAGGCGAGCGTGACGATCTTCCCCTGGCCGGGGGCGAGCCGGCGCTGGATGACACCGGCCGGATCCACGACGGCATCGGCCCGTCCGGCTCGGTGCGCGGCGCGCACCTGGGAATATCTCCCTCACTGGCAGTGTCCTGGCGCCCCGACGGAACCCCTCTCTCCGTCGCCGAAGGCCGGATCACCGGCATCCACATCGTCGTCGACCCGGCCAAACTCGCCTCGATCCATCTGCCCGCCCCGGCCTGAGCCGGTGTCGCCAGGGAGAGGGCGGAATCAGTCGATTCCGCCCCCACGGTCACATCCAAAGGGCGTCGACCCGGGTGAGCGCAATGCACACCGGGAGGCGGTCCCGGCGGCCGTGGCCCCGCTCGGCGCGACGCTCGCGGAGCTCGGCCTCGGCCGTCCGGGGCACGCACCCGGGGAGGGGCCGTGGCCGGCGCTGCCCGCCGTCCACTTGATGGTCCACGGCGACGGCCGCCGTCGGCTTGATGGTGCACGGCGACGGCCGCCGCTGAGCCGGGGCTCCGCGCACCGGGACGACGAGAGCCCACGGAGCGTTGATTTGTCGCAAGGTATGACGCACTATGTTGCTACAAAGCTTGCGACAAAGGAGCCGCCATGACCCGTGAACCGTTACCGGACGCCGACCCGCCGGCGCGTGCGGCCGATCTGCGACTGGCGAGCGCGTGGCTGGCCCAGCACGACCTGGCCGGTGCCCGCCCGACCCCGCTGCTGGCCAGCCGGCTGGCGGTCAGGAGACGCGCCCGCCTCGCCGCTCACGTCATCCTGGCCGTGCTGATCCTTGCGAGCGCGCTCGCCGCCGCTTCCACCTTTGGTGGCCCCTCGCCGTACCGCCCGCTGCCGCTGCTGGCCCTGACCGCGCTGGTGGCCGCACTGCTGCTGGCACAGTCGCTGCTCGACTGGTGGGTGCGACGCGTTGACCGGCGGGCGGGCGCGACGCTGTCCCGAAGGGCCGCCCACCTGATCCAGCCGGGCTGGCGGGCCGTGCTCGGCCAGCCGTACGCCGTCTTCGCGGTCGCCACGTTCACCGGTGGGATGGTGCTGGTCGGGAGCGCCCTGGCTGTTCCCGACCCCACCGTGCGGCAGCTGGCCGTCGTCCTGCTGATCGGCCTGCTCGGCGTGACAGCCATCATCGCCATGCAGCTGCGCCACCTGCTCAGGCACCCGGTGGTGGCGGAGGACGAGGAGTCGCTGACCGCCGACGTCATCATGCGCGTCGAGGACGCCCGCGACCTCACCACGCCGAACGTGCAGTGGTCGCTGCCCATGGTGCTGCTGTTCGGCACCGCGCCCGGCTGGTGGAGCGCCGCTTCGGTCGCCTATCTGATCCTGGGCCTGGTCGCGTGCGTTGCGCTCCATGCCAGGACGCCGTCGAGCGCGACGGTGGCCCGGCGGGCCATGAGCGTCCGATGATCGTCATCGACGCGGCCTCGCCGGTGCCGCCGTTCGAGCAGCTGCGGGCCCAGCTCGCCCGGCAGATCCAGGACCGCACGCTGGCCGTGGGCGCCCGGCTGCCGACCATCCGCCACCTCGCGGCCGACCTCGGCCTGGCCGTCAACACGGTCGGCCGGGCCTACCGGGAACTGGAGGAGGCGGGGTTGATCGAGACGCGCGGGAGGGCCGGCTCGTTCGTGTCGGCCGCCGGCGAGGAGGGCCGGGAGCGGGCCCGCCGGGCCGCCGCCGACTACGCGGCCGTGATCGCCAGCGTCGGCATCGACGCGGGCGAGGCGATCCGCATCGTGCAGGCGGCTCTGACGTCCGGCGCGGCAGCACCTACCTCGTCATGACCGCGACCCGGCCGCGGGGTCAGGCCGCCGGGCGCACGACGCCGGCATTGTCTCCTCCTGCACCGTCGACCGGGCCGACAGCGTGGTGCTCAACCGGGCGCAGGCGCTGGAGGAGGGGCCGGCCGGTGTCCGCGGGGACTCCGTGGGCGGGCGCGACAGCGGCTACGAGACGGCTTCCAGCGGTACGTCGTTGCCGCGCCAGGTAGCCGCCAGCTCCTGAACCGGCACGTCGAGTGCCTCGCCGAGGCAGACGATCGTGCCGAATCCGGGGGACGGCAGTCGTCCGGTCTCGATCTTGCGCAGGGTTTCCGGCGAGATGCCGGCCGCGTGCGCGACTTCCGCGAGGTCGCGTCCCGCTCGCGCGTGGCGCAGCAGGGCGCCGAGACGTCTGCCGGCTTCGATCTGCTCAGGTGTGAGCGGTTGGCGGACCATGCTCCCAGGATAGGGCTGGTATTACTATACCGGCAAGTGTTAAGGTGCCGGTATAGTAATACCAACACCCTGTGATGCGAGGTAGTCGTGATCGAACTGAAGACGCCTGCGGAGATCCAACGCATGCACGTGGCCGGGCGTTTCGTCGCCGAGGTGCTCTCCGAGGTCGGCCGACTCGCCGACGTGGGCGTCAACCTCCTGGACCTGGAGCGCCACGTGCGCGGCATGATCAAACGGCGCGGGGCGGAGTCGTGCTACTGGGACTACGCGCCGTCCTTCGGACGCGGCCCGTTCCGCAACGTCATCTGCCTGTCGGTCAACGACGCCGTCCTGCACGGCCTACCCCACGACTACACGCTGCGCGACGGCGACGTGCTCAGCGCGGACCTCGCGGTCAGCGTGGACGGCTGGGTGGCCGACTCGGCGCGCACGGTCGTCGTCGGGACCGCCGCCGAGGAGGACCTGCGGCTCATCCGCGCCACCGAGGAAGCGTTGGAGGCGGCGATCGAGGTGGCACGTCCAGGCAACCGCCTGGGTGACATCTCGGCGGCCATCGCGGCGGTGGCCCACGACTACGGTTATCCGGTCAACACCGAGTTCGGCGGCCACGGCATCGGCCGCACCATGCACGAGGGGCCCCACGTTTCCAACAAGGGCCGGGAAGGGCGCGGCCTCACGCTCCGGCCGGGCCTGACCCTCGCGCTCGAACCCTGGTTCGCCCGCACGACCGACCGGATCGTCTATGACGCCGACGGCTGGACCATCCGGTCGGCGGACGGCTCGCGCACGGCCCACTCCGAGCACACGGTCGCCATCACCGAGGACGCCCCCTTGGTACTCACCCGGCGTGAACCGGAGAACACGGTCACGCGGGCTGATTCCGCCAGCCGGCTGTCCATCAAGGACGCTTGAGTCGCCCTGTTCCACCGATGCCGGCCCGATCGAACGGTGATGGCGACAACTGGCTCATGTCGTTGACCGATCGGTTGCTGCTCAAGGGCCGTGACCTCCTGAACCAGCCAGCACGACGTGATCACTCGCCTTGGTCGAGGTTGCCGTGCGCTTCCGCCGAAAGGTCCTGCCAGTCGGCCCAGGTCTTGAGCCGGTCGGCGTAGACCTGCTGGAGCATCGGGTAGAA
>NZ_JBSGDV010000033.1:0-51271 GCF_053602555.1 Nonomuraea sp. NPDC004354
CCGCTACGACAAACGCGCCTACATGTTCCTGGGAACCGTCACGGTCGCAGCCTTGGTCATCTGGCTCCGCACGTGATCCAGGAAACAGCTCCTAGGGGCTCAGGCGCGCGACAGCCGGTCGGCCTGCCTGATCGGTTCCGGCAGCCGGTAGGCGGGCGTCATGCGCAGCACGTGGGCGCAGGCGTTGTCGAGGCCGATCCGGTTGCCCCGGGACACGTACACCGGTTTCACCCCGTCGCGCGTGCGCAGCGCACGGCCCACGACCTCGCCGTCGAGCAGGATCGGGCTCCACGATCCCCGCTCGGCGGCGGGGTCGTCGCATGTGCCGACGAAGGCGGTCTTGGCCACGCCGATCACCGGCAGGCCGGTCAGCACGCCCAGATGGCAGGCCAGGCCGAAGCGGCGGGGGTGGGCCAGGCCGTAGCCGTCGCAGACCAGCAGGTCCGGCGCCACCGTCAGCCGCTCCATGGCGGCCAGCAGCGGCGGCAGCTCCCTGAAGGCGAACAGGCCAGGCACGTAGGGGAACGCGGCGGGCCCGCGGGCCACCGCGCTGTCGACCACCCGCAGCGTGCCGGCCTCCAGGACCACCACGGCGCCGGTCACCTCGTCGCCCTCGGCGGCGTAGCCGACGTCGAGCCCGGCGACGAACCGCACCCGCTCAGGGCCGGGGTCGGACAGGTCGACCAGCGGACGCAGCCGCTCCTGTTCGGCCTCGGCCTCGGCGATCGTGGTGGGCCACGGATGTGCGCTCGTCATCCCGACATCCAACCGCGTCCCCCGCGCCCGCGCATCCCGTCGCGCTCCGCCCGCCCGACGTCCCCGGCGTCCGCGCATCCCGTCGCTCTGCGCCCGCCGGATGTCTCCCGAGCTCGCGCATCCCGTCGCGCTCCACCCGCCGGACGTCCCCCGGCTCGCGCATCCCGTCGCGCTCCACCCGCCGGATGTCTCCCGAGCTCGCGCATCCCGTCGCCCTCCGGCCGCCCGGCGACACCGGGCGCGCGTCGAGGCGATGTCATCTCAGCCGCCGGCGCCCTCCGGACGGCGCGCGGCGATCAGGGCCAGCACGCCGATGGCCAGCATCGGCCAGCTTCCCGTGACGGGGAAGTAGAACACGCACAGCGGGACGCCCATGGCCAGCATGTACCACCCGAGCTGCGCGGGCACCCGCCCCGTCGTCCGTACGGCGTGCCGCGACATCGTGCCGAGCGCCAGGAACGCGATGCCGGAGATCATGAACCACACGCTCGACTCGCGTACCCAGAAGTCGGGCAGCGCCGTGTCGGCGACGCCGCGGAAGAAGCCGTCGGCGGCGATCGCGGCCCAGGCGTTGGGCTGGAGGAACGCCCACCCGAAATGGAGCACCGCCAACCCGATGATCAGCCGCGGGACCCAGCGGTTCAGCCCGTTCATTCGTCGTCTCCCCGGTTCTCCGGCGCCAGGCGCAGGGCCAGCGCGTAGATCTCTCGCAGGTCCTCGGCGGGCAGCGGCGGCACGACCTGCTGGGCCCCGACCAGCACCAGGTACAGCAGGTGGGCCAGCGGGCCGGCGTCGGCCCGCCGGCCGACGAGCCCGCCGCACAGGGCGGTCAGATAGTCGATGCGCAGCCGGTCGACGCGTTGCTGGAGCGCGTGGACCTCGGCGTCCTGCGCCGCCCACGCGCGCATCGCGATCTCGAGGTCGTGGCTGCCGCCCTTGTCCTCGAGCACCAGGGTGACGAGGTGATCGAGCTTGACGGACGGGGCGTCCGCGACCGCCTCGGCACTGTCGATGTAGCGGCTGGTGTGCTCGGTCTCGAAGTGCCGCAGCAGGTCGGTCTTGAAGCCCGCCATGCCCTTGAAGTGGTGGTAGAACGACCCCTTGGTCAGGCCGAGGTCGCCGCACAGCCGCTCGATGGTCAGCGCGGGCGCGCCGTCCTCACCCAGCACCCGGAGTCCTGCCTCCAGCCAGTCACGCTTGCTCGCCATGGTGAACCTCTCTTGTCCGCGTCACCGTACCATACGGAATGGTATGTTCCGAACGCCTGCCGTCCTTTGCCGCGCGCATCACGGCGTCACGACGGCATGGCGCTCGGGCCGGGGGCGACGGTCGAGTAGGAGCCGATCTTCTCCTTCACCGGCACCAGCGCCCGCACCGAGCCCGCCCTGCTGAAGGTGAAGGTCATCGGGATCGAGCCTGTCGGCCGTACGCCGGTGACCTGGGCGATCGGCCGGTCGAGCCCGACCGGCCGCCCCGGCGGCACCACGACCGGCGCGGCCAGCTGGACCGATCCGCCGCCGCCGTCCACGGTGACCCGCTCGAGACGGTCGGGCTGCCCCTGGTCGTTGATGATCACCGCGTACAGGGGCAGCGTGGCCGGCGGGGGCTGCCCGGGCGCGCCGGCGAGCAGGAAGACGTTGCGCAGGTGCACGTCGTGGTGGCTGACGTTGGCACCCTCGTTCTGCGGCTGGTGGAACCGCGTGACATCGTCGAGATCGTGGGTCACGCCGGTGCACCCGCCGGTGGCGAGGCCGAGGCAGAGCGCGGTGGCCGCGATGACGCGAAGAGCCGGCACGGCAACCCTCCTGACGCGAGGAGCTGGAACTGTCGCGCTACCCACGCCCGTCCCCCCGTAACCGGAGACCGGAAGGGCCCCGCCGCGGCGGGTCACACCACCTCACGCTCCCCTTGCGGTGTAACCGGTCCCGCGCGGTACACGCGGTCGTCGCGAGGACGCGTCCCGGCTTTCCGGCGGCGCCCGCGCGATGCGGTCGGGCCGGAAGCAGAAGAGCCGGGCGCGCCTCCTCCCATGCTCGGACCTGGGCGTTAAGTAGCCGGCGGCCACCGGGGTGGTTCACGTGGCGGTTGGCGGCAGCAGAGCATGCCGACCGTGATGAAGCGGCTTCCGGACAGCCAGGAACCCCTTTGGACATCCACCCCGCGCGGCAACAGGTCGGCGGAGATCCTGTCTCCCGCGTCGCGGTGCCGTGAGCCCGTGAGGCGGTCACCCTCGTGGTCCACGTGCACGAGCGGCTCGGCCGCGACCATTGTCATCGCCGGGTCAGTCCTGCGGTGCGATTTCGGCCTGCTGGTTCTGGATCGTCACGAGTGGATCGTCAGGAGGCCGATCCATCCGGGTGGCGACGGCATGTACCGGAGTGTCGATCTTCGTGCTCGACCTCGGTGAAGGCCGAGGTCCGGGCGTCCGGGACGAACTGGTGTTCCGCAAGGGGAACGCTCGAAGCTCCTTGGTGCGATCGCCAACCTGACCCGTCGCACGGAGCTGCTTTGCCCGGCAGGCGCGGTCGAGGGCTTCTTGAGGTGTGCCGGCCAGTTGGGGCCAGCGGTCGCGGGCGTGCCGGCGCAGTCGCCGAGCGCGGGAGGTCTTGGAGCCTGCGCTCCGAGCTCGAACGCATGGTGGAGGCGTCCTTCTCGAACTCGAACCCAGGTATTGCATGCGAACCATCGCGGGTAGGCGTTCGCCATCATGTTCCGGCCCAGTGCTACGATCTCCACCTTAATTCGTACATGATTGTTCGAGTTACGGGAGACCTGTCCGATCATGGATGGAGGCGCGCACGGTCGTGGTGCTGAGCATGGATGCCAAGATGGTTCTGCTGGCGGCGGGCCTGATCTTTCTGCTGGCGTTGCTGCTGGGCGTATGGAAATATCGCCAGATGGCCACCTCTGCGGAGCATGTGGCTCACCCCTATGTGGACGTCGCACATCGAACCGCCTTGCTCTATTCGTTCGCGACGCTGCTGCTCGCGGCGTTCGTCGAGTTGAGCGACTGGCCGTCGTCGGTGGACCTGGTGGCGGCGGGGGTCATGATCTTCTTCTTCGTGGCCGCGATCGGGACCTACGTTTACCACGGCTGGCGTCGTGACACCGACAATCAGTTGCGCCATCCCGTACGCGGCACGAGCGCGTTCATGGTCTCTCTGATCGTCGGTGAGATCGGCGGCTTCGCCGTACTGCTGGCTGGATTCGTTCGGGCACAGCTTTTGTGAGTCGGGCATCCTCACGAACGCCGGAGCTCCGGCGGTCTCCACCTCGGCCAACGTTGAGGCCCCCTGAGGGACTTACGAACGAGGCCTTACTGACGGCGACTCCGCAGCTGCCAGAGAGCGCCGGCGTCGCTCCACGAGGAGGAAACGGACGACGATGAAGCCGGTACTCGCCGCAGCCGCCGTCCACACGATCGTCTTCCCTATGGTCTCGACCACCTCGTTCCTGCCGGGCGGGAGCACGACCATCTGGACGGCGGCGCCGACCGGCACGGTCAAGCGTGCGAGCAAACCGATCGCTCCCGATCGCTTGACGTATGTACCAACGGCTCCCAAGGGCGCTCCGAACACGACACTGGCGACCCACCACAGGGGCGGTTCGGACTCGTACCAGGGGAATTGCCCGCCGCTACGGATGGTGTCCACGATGCTGTAGGCGGCTGTGGCCGCAAGAAGGGCCAGTGCGCCGGCGGCGGCACCGCCCCGCGCCAGCGCGGTGGGGCCGGCTCTCCCCGGCACGTGTGACCAGCCACCCCACTGCGACCGCCAAACCCGCCCAAGCCCAGCCGGAGTCGAGCAGCACGCTCATGATTTCCGCGATCGACCACCCGCTGGTGGTGTAGGCACGGCTTGAAAGGTCGGCGTAGCTGTGGGAGAGGGCGTTCACGAGGGAGGTTGCCGCGCCGAATCCCGCTCCGACCGCCAGGGCACTCACCAGGATCTCTACGGGACGGATCACGCGCGAGGGGTCCTGCCATCGACTGCCGTGCCGCTGATCGTTGGTCACGGTGCCTTCCTACCGCACGGATCATGCTGTGCAGGCGGACATTCCATGCGATCCAGTGATCAGCCGCATGTGCCGGTTGGTGGCATGTCCATGAACGGCCAGACCGCGCTCACCTCAATCTCCTGTCAACCGGCTGTCAATCCGAGCGGGCCACAGTCAGGGGCCATGAAGACGATTTTCGCCGCCCTCCTGCGGATTGCCGGTATCGGCGTCACCGGCTGTGGCGCCTCGCCCATAGGCTGCTTCCGGCAGCAGGGCCGCTGATGGGACCACTCAAACGCCCTCTGGCCAGGCCGGTAGCAGGTAGCAATCCACCGTGGCCGACGCCTCCAATTCCCGCCGGCAGAGGTCTTCGACCCTCAGGAACGCGCGGTGCTTCCACCCCGACCGCTCACCGCCGCCGCAAGGTAGAAGATCGCCGCAGGTCGCAGAGGATGGAGTGCGCCCGAACCAAGGCCGGGTTTCGGTCCGATCAGGCAGTCGGGCGCCCGCTGGGCGATAACGCGCGGGAGACGTGTTTGCCCAGGCCGGGTTGCTCTACTTTGCCCGCCCCGACCCGAGTCGAGGGCCGAGACCCCGTGCGGATACGGGTCACGCCGGAACGCCCCGGCGTGCCAGGCCTTGGGACTCTCCTCCCGGGCGGTAACGCCAAGCACTGATCCGCGGGGTCATCCGAACCGCCTGAACAGGCCGGACCGGCCTGTTCAGGCGACGACAGGTTCGCCGCTCAGCGCGACACCGGCCCGGCGCAGTTCGTCCAGTGCGGTGCGCGTGGTGTCGGCAGCGACGCCGGCGGTGTAGTCGAGCAGGACCCGCACCGTGAAGCCCGCGCGCGCTCCGTCCAGTGCGGTGGCCTTCACGCAGTGGTCGGTCGCGATGCCGACGACATCGAGGTCGGTGATGTCACGGGCCTTCAGCCAGGCGGACAGTGTCGTGCCGTCCTCGGTCGAGCCCTCGAAACCGCTCTTGGAGGCGGAGTGAGCGCCCTTGAAGAAGACCTCGTCGACGTGCCCGGAGTCGACGGCGGGCGCGAAATCCGGATGGAACTCGCTTCCCTCACTACCGACGACGCAATGCACGGGGAACGAGTCCTGGAAGTCGGGATTGTCGGAGAAGTGGGCCCGGATCGATGTGGTGGTCACGGGTGGCGACGACGAAGGCATACTGTCCGTCGGCGCGCCGGACCAGCTCGGCGATGGCGGCGGCTCGATCCGCGCCGCCCTTCACCGGAACGCTGCCGCCCTCGCAGAAGTCCTTCTGCACATCGACGATGATCAGTGCACGACTCACGGAAACATCCCCTTTCCTCGGGTGTACCTCTCTGATGATCACTCTTCCGCCGGAGGGCGGGCACGTCACGCGCCGGACGTTCACCGACTGGCGTGGCGCGCACGGCAACGCGGTTCACCGCTCCGGAATCGGAGCACATCCACTCGATTGTGACATGGAGTATAATCATACTCACTATGCGTGTTCACTCTGAGGGGCGGAAGGGGGTCCCGGTATGGCCGCATGAGCTTGACGGAGGTCAACGGCATCATCAACGGCCTGCGGGACAGCCGACAGGCCGACCGGGGAGCCTGTGAGGCATGGCGGATTCACGAAGCCGGCCGAGACGGGGTTTGCGCTGCCTTCCGGACCGCCCCGGCAGAAACAAGGTCGCCCACTCGGCCAGGCACGTCGCCAGCTCGGTCCCCGGACCGTACGGCCGGCCGAAACCGCGGCCGGTCCCTGAGGGCAGCGCCCGACGGCGGCTGGCCGATGAGCTGAAGGTTGAACGCGAGCGCGGGCAGGCCGCTGGTGGAGGCCCTGCTGAAACAGTTCCAGGTCGACGATCGAAGCGGCGCGACATCGTGCGTAAGCGGACACCGGCCAGTCCGGCAAGACATGCGTCGCCCTCTCCCGGGGCGCCGAAGTAAGTCATTTACCGCGAAATTTGCCTTTCACGGTTTCACCCGCAGCTCTTCATTCCGGAGCCAGATGGATTCCGGAGCCTGATGGAGAGGAGCGGAAGGCTGTTGATGTTGTCCTCAACTGGAGGAGGCACCATGGACGCTGTCCCGCGACCCCGGACATCGACGGGCAGGAGGCCACCGGGCACCCGTGCTCGTTGTGCGGGCACGCTTGCCGCCGCTGGCCTGCTGCTCCTGGGGTCGGTCGCCTGGTCTTCGCCTCGCCCTACAGTCGCACCATCCCTTTCGGCCACGCCCCAGGACCTCAGTGCGGAGGCCGTCCGTGCCTACGTCTACGGCTATCCCCTGGTGCTGATGGAGACCTCCAAGCGGACCCTGAGCAACGTCGCCGAGCCCGATCCCGTCGCCATCAAGGCGCCGATCAACCAGTTCGCGAAAGCGCAGAACGTTCCCGGTCCCGCCTTCAAAGGGGTGGTCTCGCCCAACGTCGACACCCTTTACACCAGCGCGTGGCTGGATCTGGCCAAGGAACCCTTGGTGCTGCACATGCCCGACACGCAGGGCCGGTACTACCTGATGCCGATGCTGGACGCCTGGACCAACGTGTTCGCCTCGCCCGGCAAGAGGACCACCGGCACCGGGAAGGGGGATTTCGCCATCACCGGGCCGAACTGGCGCGGCGCCCTGCCTGACGGTGTCAAACAGATCAAATCTCCGACCGACACGGTCTGGATCCTCGGGCGCACCCAGCTCAACGGCCCTTCCGACCTGCCCGCCGTACAAAAGCTCGTCTCCCAGTACACCCTGCTGCCACTCAGCGCCTACGGTCACGGCGCCTACACGCCCGCGCCGGGCAAGGTCGATCCGACCGTCTCCGCGGCCTCCCCGCCGGCGCAAGTGGAGCAGATGGAGGCCCAAGCATTCTTCTCCACGCTGGCCACCGCGATGGGAACCAACCCGCCGGCCCCCGCGGACGCGCCGATGGTCGCCACGCTGGCCAAGCTGGGAATCCACCCTGGCAAGCCGTTCGACCTCAACGCCGTCGACCCGGCCATCGGCAAGGCCCTGCGGGCGGCGGTACCAACGGCACAAAAACAGATCAAGGCGGGTGTGGCCGCGCTCGGCGAGGACGTCAACGGCTGGCGCTTCGCCACCAACCTGGGCAGCTACGGCACCGACTACATGCGGCGCGCCGCCACAGCCTGGCAGGGCCTGGGCGCGAACCTGCCCCAGGACGCCATCTATCCGCTGACCTTGGTCGACTCCTCGGGCCGACCGCTCGACGGGGCCGGCGAGTACGTCATCCACTTCCCTGCCGGACAGACGCCTCCGGTGAACGCGTTCTGGTCGATCACGATGTACGGCCCTTCGGGCTTCCTCGTCGACAACCCCATCAACCGCTACGAGATCGGGCACACCGCAAAGCCGACCGCCAACCCGGACGGGTCGGTGGACCTGTACATCGCGCACGACGCCCCTGCGGGCAAACAGGCCAACTGGCTGCCCGCCCCGACCGGCGCCTTCAACCTCATGCTGCGCATGTACTGGCCCGAGCAGAGCGTCATCGACGGCACCTGGAAGACCCCTCCGGTCACCAAGTCACCCTGACGACAGCGCTCCGCCGCGAGCCACACGAGAGAGGCGGCCGACATGAAACTCGACATCACCCGGACGAACCAGGCGATCGAGCGACTGCTCGAGACGACCGACAATCCGCGGCACCGGTTCCTTCTGCAGGCCTACTATCGTCACCGCTACCTGGAGATCGCCGGGCGCTACCAGGAGATCTTCGCGCCGGACATGATGGTGGAGGAGCCGGTGTACCACTTCCATGCCCTGGGCATGGACGTGACCCTGCGGGGACAGGACGCGATACGCAATCTGTACCGCACCTGGGCGGAAACCGGCGAGTGCGTCATGTACACCGACGACGAGATGATCGCCGTCGGCGACAACATGATCGCCTCCAAGATGACCGGATACCAGTTCAAACCAGGCAAGGTGCTCGCTGCCGCCGGGTTCGACGTCGATGACGAGAACGCCATGTACATCTACAAGGCTCAGGAAGAGATGGTCTGGCCCTACGATGACCGCGGCCGGCTCATCGGCGAGGACGTCTGGGAACTCGACCCCGACCAAGCCGAGATCATCAAGGTCGACCCGGCCGATGTCATCACGACACAGCAGGCCGCCGATCTGCTCAACCCGCTGATCAAGCCCCTACCGTCATACGACGAGGCGGTGCTGGGACACAAAGCTCGGTAGACCGACTTCCCGCCCCAGAGCAGCAGGAGACGGCCGCGATGTGCTGGACAGCCGGGTACCTGCCCAGGTGGACTCCTCGGCGAGCCACGTGGCGAGCAGGGTGTCTGCCGTCATGGCGGGCGCACCTGTCGAAATCAGCTGGAGGCCGGTTCGCAGCCCGAGCGGTGCAGACGAGCGCACCCGCCCTGGCTTGCTAACGGCACCGGCCGTCCGGTTGCTGCCCGCCCCATGGCGGCGGAACTGCCGGACGGAACCGCGGCCGTGCCGTGCTGCCCCGTGAAGCCTTGGCGTCGCGCCTGGCGGTCAGGATGGCTGAAGTTCGTCGAATAGGGCGAGGGCTTCGGTGGGGTCCGGGCTCACGAGGCGTTCCAGCCCGGCCGTCGTGATCTTCGCCCACCTGCCGGCCCGTGCCCACATCTGTTCCTCGAAGGCGCGGACGGCCTCGTCCAGTTCGCCTGGGCCGGGGGCGGCGGCGACGGACTCGGCGAGTTCGGCGCCTTCCAGCATCGCGAGGTTCGCGCCCAACCCGAGTGGGGGCATCAGGTGGGCGGCGTCGCCCAGGAGCGTCACCCCGGGGACGTGGGCCCAGGTGTGGGACACGGGCAGGACGTGGAGGGGGCGGTGGACGAAAGCGGTGCCGTGGCGGAAGAGGTCGAGGACGGGAGCGGCCCAGCCGTCGAACAGAGCCAGCATGCTTGATCGCACGGCCTCGACGTCGGCCAGGTCCAGGCCCGCGTCCATGCCTGCGCGCCGATTGAGGCCCATATGCCGGTCCAGGTTCGTGTGCCAGTCCAGCGGCGCGCGGAACTGGGCGTACACCTTGACGTGGCCGCCGCTGTTGCGCTGGGCGACGAGGCCGCGGTTCACGCCGTACACAGCCATGGAGCCGTCGCCGATAAGCCGGGCGAGGTCGGGGTGGCGGGTGTCGACGTCGTCCAGGGAGGTCTCGACCATGGTGACGCCGGTGTAGTGCGGCGTCACGGACGAGACCGCCGGACGGACCCGGGACCAGGCGCCGTCCGCGCCGATCACGAGGTCGAACGTCTCCTCTCGCCCGTCCGCGAAACGGACCAGCACGCCATCCCCGGTCCCCGGCACCACCTCCGTCACGCCCCGCCCCCACTGAACGTCCAGAGGGCCGAGCAGCAGGTCACGGAGTTGCCTGCGGTCGATCTCGGGATTGGCCCGGTCATCAGGACGGGGTTGCCAGTCGCGCAGGACGGTCCCGTCCACGTCCAGGATGCGCATGGCCTGTCCTTCGGGACGGGACAGCGCCTGGAACTCCGCCAGCAGCCCCGCCTTGCCCAGCGCGAGTTGGCCCAGATTTTCGTGCAGGTCCAGCGTGCCGCCCGGGGGACGGGCGTCAGGGGCGGGATCGCGTTCGAGGACGGTGACGGGGTGATCGTGGCGGTGCAGGACGCGGGCGAAGGTAAGGCCGGCGGGGCCGGCTCCGATCACGGCGATACGATGTCTCATATCGATACACTGTATTTTGCCGAGACGCTGTATCGCAACAGTACGATGTAACCCATGACTGTGTGGGACCGGCCGGAGCCGCCGACTCGCCCCGCGCCGCTCGACCGCGAGCGAATCGTCGCCGCCGCCATCGCGCTGGCCGACGAGGGCGGGCTGGAGGCGGTGTCGTTGCGCAAGGTCGCCGCCCGGCTGGACGCCGGCCCGATGCGGCTGTACGGATACATCTCCACCAAGGAGGAGCTGTTCGACCTCATGGTGGACGAGGTCCATGCCGAGATCCTCCCCGAGGAGCAGCCCGGCGACTGGCGGGAGGTGCTGCGCATCCGCGCCGACCGCACCAGGCAGGCCGCCCTCCGTCACGAATGGCTGGCCGACCTGCTCGGCGGCCGTCCGAGCCTGGGCCCGAACGCCCTCGCCGTGACCGAGGCCACGCTGGCCGCCCTCGACGGCCTCGCCGACCTCGACACCGTCATGCGCGCCGTGGAGACCGTCAGCGCCTACTTCACCGGCGCGATCAGGCGCGAGATCGCGAACCTGCGGGCCGAGCGCGCCACGGGCCTGTCCAAGCGCGACTGGCAGCGCGCCTACGGCCCGCATGTGAGCAGGATGCTGGCCACGGGCCGCTTTCCCGCGCTGGCCAAGGCCGTGCACGACGGCACAGAGGTGGACGCCGAGGAGTCCTTCGCGATCGGACTGGACTGGGTCCTCGACGCCGTGGCCGCCAAACTCACCCGGCCGCCGGCGTGACACGGCACCGTCGGCAAGGCCTGGCCGGTGTCCGTGCCGAGTCGGCCCAACCTGGCGAGCAGCAGCCGACTGGGCCGGCGGCCACGCCCGCACAGGCAGCGGCCCCCACCGCGAGCACTCCGCCACGACAGAAATCACCGGCAGGGAGGCGAGGTGCGAAACCGCGAGGCTCATCCCTCGACGCCACCGCGTAGAGTCTCCTCCATGCAAGGCATGATCACTATCCGCGAGGCGGGGCCCGGCGACGGGGAGGTTCTCGGCGAGATCCATGCGATCTCCTGGGGCATCTCGCACGGCCCGTTGTGCACGCCGAAGGTCGCTGCCGCCGGTATCCAGGAGCGGCGCACCAAGTGGGACGCCATCCTGGCCGAGGGCAAGGACACAGTTCTGCTCGCGCTCCTGGATGATCGTCCAGGCGCCTTCGCCCGCTTCGGGGCCTCCTCCTCCCGCCCCGGCCTCGCGGAGATCCACACCTTCTTCGCCCACCCAGACGTCTGGGGCAGCGGCCTCGCGGCGGCCTTGCTGGCCGCCACCTTGGACCGGCTGCGGGAGGCCGGCCATGACCGCGTGC
The DNA here is from genome assembly GCF_053602555.1 of Nonomuraea sp. NPDC004354. Classification (NCBI taxonomy): domain Bacteria; kingdom Bacillati; phylum Actinomycetota; class Actinomycetes; order Streptosporangiales; family Streptosporangiaceae; genus Nonomuraea; species Nonomuraea sp. NPDC004354. Next base: position 11,743 of record NZ_JBSGDV010000033.1, read on the forward strand.
ATCTGTGGACGCTTCAAGACTCAGCCCAGGCGCGCCGTTTCTACTCCAAGAACGGCTTCGGCGAGACCGGCAGGCGACACAACCACGACTTCGGCGAGGGCCCTCCGCTTGCCCTCCTGGAGCTCGAGCGAACCGTGCCCGGCCCCGGCCTGTGACGGCCGTGCGGCAGGCCGCAACCGAGATGTGGAAGTCGGCCGGTTTGCTCACCCCGCCGGCGACCGAGGTGAACGCGGCCTCGAAGGCCGGAACCCGGCCCATCACTTCCAACGGCAGATCCGGCAGGTCGACCCGCCGATCATCCAACACATGTGCCTGACCAGCAGAAACGACTAGGTGAGCCGGTATCGCCGAAGCTACCGCGGGCTCCATGAAAGCTCACCGAGCTCCTGAGAGTTCCTGATCAACCCGTGGTGGCCGCCGCGGTCGCGGTCGCTCTGAGCGCAAGAGGCCCGACCAGGGTGGACCCCGGCCGGGCCCGGCCGGCTACTCTCCGCTGCATGTCAGCGGTGGCGTCAGGACGGCGACAGCCCGGTATCAGAGCGGTTGGCGATGGTGGATGTCGACAGAACACAGCACAAGGAGCACATGATGCAGACGTTCGACACCCCCGCCCCGATCTCCGCCGTCCTTGACATCCCCGCCGGACGCGTCCAGTTCATCGCCGCCGACCGGGCCGACACCGCGGTCGAGGTCCGGCCCACGAACGCCGCGAAGAGCCGCGATGTGAAGGCGGCCGAGCAGACCACGGTCGAATACGCCGACGGCGTCCTGCGGATCGGGACTTCGGTGAGGAACCAGTACCTCGGCCCGTCTGGATCCATCGACGTGACGGTCAGGCTGCCCGCCGGGTCCCACGTCGAGGCGAAGACGGCCGGCGCCGAACTCAGGACCGTCGGCCGCCTCGGCGACGTCGCCTTCGACGGCGCGTACCACCGGATCAAGCTCGAGGAGACCGCAAGCCTTCACCTCACCGCGACCGACGGCGACGTCGAGGCCGGTCGGCTGGGCGGCCCCGCACAGATCAGCACCGCACGGGGCGACATCCGGATCGCCGAGGCCGTCGGCGGCAAGGTCGTGCTCCGCACCCAGTCCGGCGACATCTCGATCGCCGCAGCCGGCGGAGTCTCGGCCGCCCTGGACGCCGGCACCACCCGCGGCCGCATCACCAACGCCCTCAAGAACGACGGCACCGCCGGACTCGACATCCACGCCACCACCTCCAACGGCGACATCACCGCCCGTAGCTTGTGACCTCTGCGTAAGCGCAGGTTGTTGGATGCGGCGGAGTTCCTGAAGGCCGGCCGACACCGCCCTCCGCGTGCCCGGCACGCCGGACTCAGGAGATCCCTTCTCCTGCTGAAGGCTGGACTCGCGCGGAGTCAGGCCGTGGAAGACCAGGTGGAGCAGGGCGTCAACGACTTCTCAAACTCGGCAGGCTCAGGAATTCCGGTGCGGTACGCACCGGAAGTCGCGCCGACGTGCCGCCCGATCGCGCCCGGGTGGCACGCGGGGACGGGTACCCCCAGCGGTGCCGGCCGGAACCGTCATCCTCTGGTGACGAGGTGGAGGGGCTTGCGGTCCGGCAGGCGCCGGGACGCGGCGGTGGCGCGCTCGCGCCACCACAGGAGACCGTTGGCGTCGGCCTGACGTTCGAGCGTGCTCAGGTGGGCGGCGGCCGTGTCGTGCCTGCCGATCGCCGCGGCCAGCAGGGCCAGGTACCAGTCGACCGGCCCCATGCAGACGACCGCGGAGAGGGCGGAGACACGGCCGCTGTAGGGCAGGAGGGTGTCGTAGATGGCGCGGCATTCGTTCGGGCGGCCCAGCGCGGCCGCGGCGGCGGCGCGCAGGCAGACCATGGACAGCCACGACCAGTCGCGGCGCGGCGCGGGGCGCGGGCCGTCGTTCAGCAGCCTGGCTTGGTCGACGCGGCCCTGGGCGCACAGCTGCAAGGTCCGGACGTCGTGGCCGAGGGTGGGGTGGACGGCGTGGACGGCGTCGATGAGCGGGCCGGCCTCGGCCATCGTTCCCTGGTGGAAGCCGAGGCCGATGCGGCCCATGGCGACGGCCTGGCGGGCGTGCCAGACGCCGAGGTGGGCGGACTGGGCCTCGGCGTCGTCGTACAGGAGGGCGGCCTGGTCGAACCGGCCGTCCATGGCGAGCCGGTTGGCACGCCACAGGGTGTGTTGCAGGCGTGGCCAGGGCAGCGGGAGGCGTTCCAGCAGGGTGTCGCAGCGGGCGGCGGCGCGGTCGGCCGCGGGCAGGGCGAACGTTTCGAGGTGGTGGTGGGTGTCCATCATGTGGGCGAGCAGTTCGAATTCGGGGGTGTTCGTCTGTGCCGCGAGGTCGTGCAGTTCGGCGGCGATGCGCTGCAGTTCCGGGAGATGCCGTGGATGGGGCAGGGCGAGGTGGCGGGCGTTGAGCGCGAGCATGCGCAGGTGCGGGTCGCCCAGGCGGCGGGCCATGGCGACGGCCTCGGCGGACAGGTCGTCGCGACGCGGGTCGCAGGTGCCGTCGTACAGCTCCTGAGCCAGCCCGGCCAGCAGCCTGGCCCGCTCGGGAGAGTCGGTGGCGGGCAGGTCGCGCAGCGCGGCCTCGAAACGTCGCACGAGCCTGAGATCGACCGGCTCGTACGGGTCCCGTAACGTCCACAAGGCCGGGACGTCGAACGCGGTCAGCGCGCGGACCACGAGGCCGGTCTCTTGCTCCCCGCGGTCGGCGACGCGGAGCGCCACCGCTCTGGCCCGGCGCGCGGCGATCGGGTCCCCGGCGTTCAGGCACGCCCGGGTCCTGCGCAGGAGGAGTTCGACGTGTTCGGCCGGGTCGCCCCCTGAGGCGTCGTGGGCGGTGACCGCCCTGTCCCACCAGGTGGCCGCCTCCTGGTAGGCGAGATGCAGGTCCGCGTGCTCGGCGGCGGTCACGGCCCAGCGGACGGCCTCGCCGTACGCCGCGGGTCCCGCCTGGACCGCGTGGCGGGCGATGACGGCCACCTCGGTGGACGGACGGGAGGACAGGGCGGTGGCCAGGTCCCGGTGGATGGCCGCCTGTCGCAGGGGCGGGATGCCGCGGCGCACGGCCTCGCGGACCAGGTCACAGGCGAACGCCAGGCGGCCGGCCCCGTCTGCCCTCAGCAGTCCTCCGCGGACCGCCTCGTCGAGCAGGCCGTACGCCTCGACTCCGGCGACCTCGGCCACCAGCGCGGGATCGAACGCTCCGCCGATCGAGGCCGCGACCGCCAGCGCCTCCGCCATCCCGGGCAGGGGCGCCGGCCACAGCCGCACCAGTTCGGCGACCGCGTCGGGGACGGCGTCCAGGTTCCTCGCCCGGATGCTCTCGCGGACGAGGAACGCGTTGCCTCCGGTGCGCCGGGTCGTTCTCCGGGCGGACTCCTCGTCCAGGTGCACTCCCAGGTCGGCGGCGACGGCACGCACGGCGTCGGCGCCGAGGCCGGTCACGGGCACGCGGACCAGGTCGTAGCGCGCCCAGGTGGTGAGCGGGCCGTCGAAGCCGGTACGGAACGCGGTCACCAGGGTGATCGCGGCGTCCTTCGCCAGGTCGAGAAGGTCCCTGAGGAGATCGAGCGAGGCGGGGTCGGCCCACTGAAGGTCGTCCAGGATGATCACCAGCGGGCGGGACCCGGCGGCGGCGATCAGCCGTCGGGCGACGGTCCGGCTCGCGCCTGGCGATGCGGCGTGCCCGTCCGGCCACCGGTCCTGTGGCGGCTCGACCAGGTGGTGATCCGGCGCCGGGCAGTGCTGCTCCAGCGTGTCCAACACCTGGATCCACGGCCACAGCCGCGGGGTCGTCTCGTCGTCGTGACAGCGGCCCCAGAGGACCAGCTGCCCCAGCCGCGTCGCGCAGAGCTCGGCGAACGCCTCCAGCAGGAAGGTCTTGCCTGCCCCAGGGTCCCCGGTCACCGCCGCGACCGACAGCCCAGCGTGCGCGGCCCGGCCGGCCGGCGCCAGCAACGCGGCGAGCTCGCCGTCGCGCCCGCGCAACACCCGCCCTGGCGTGGGACCGACCTCGGGCATCGGGCGGGGCTCGGGCATCCGGCTGGGCTCGGGCATCCGGCTGGGCTCGGGCATCGGACTGGGCTCGGGCATCGGACTGGGCTCGGTCATCGGGCGGGGCTGGGGCGAGGATGCCAGGGCGGTCTCGGGAGCGGCCAGAAGCAGGACGGCGTCGTGCGCGACGGCGGCCAGCGAATCGGCCTGGTGGAGGATGTCACGTTCCATGGCGCGCAGTTCGGGGCCCGGGTCGAGGCCGAGCTGATCGGCCAGCAGGTCGGCCGCGCGCCGGAGCACGGCCAGCGCCTCCGCCTGACGCCCCGTGCGGTACAGCGACAGCGCGAGCAGGCACCACAGCCGCTCGCGCAGCGGGTTGGCCATCGTCTCGGCCTCCAGGAAGGCGAGCACGGCCTGCGGGCGGCCCAGGTCGAGCAGCGTGCGGGCGTGCCGTTCGACGGCGGTGAGCCGCAACTCGTGCAGCCGGCTCACCTCGGTGAGCGCCCATAGCTGGTCGCCGAACTCCTCGTACGGCGCGCCCCTCCACAACCCCATGGCCTCCTCCAGACAGACCAGCGCGTCCCCCGGCGAACGCAGCTCCGACCGGCCCACCAGGTCGGCGAAGCGGACCGCGTCCACCCGGTCCGTCGCCAGCAGGTAACCGGGCGGGCGGCCGATCAGCAGGGTGGGCCTGGTGCGCGGAGGGCGTCGGGGTTCGAGCGCGCGGCGCAGGTTCGACACGTACGAGTGGAGCGTCGCCAGGGCGCTGGGCGGCTGCGCGTCGCCGTACAGGTCGTGGAGCAGGGCGTCGGCGGAGACCACCGCGCCCCGCGCGATCAGCAGCCGGGCCAGTACGGCGCGCGGGCGCGGACCGCCCAGCTCGACGGGTCCTCCCTCGGCGTCGCGCACCTCCAGAGAACCCAGGACTCGAAATTCCACCTGTACTCGCTCACGCCTTCTCGGACGGGACGAAGGCCACGTGGCCGGGCCGGACGGCAAGCAGCACCCCGAGCGCGGCGTACCCGACGACCAGGTGCCCACCGCCCACCCAGCGCGACACGTCCTCGCCGAGCACCAGGTAGGAGGGGACCGTCACGACGGCCCAGCTCTCCGCGACCAGCGGCCACCAGCGCAGCTTCCCGACCCACCGGCCCGCGACCGCCAGCTTCACGCTGATGGCGGCCATGCCCAGCATCGACAGCGGCCAGCAGAGGTCGAGCGCGGCCAGCCAGTCCGCGTTCTTCACGTCGTCCGGCAGGACGCCGTGCAGGAACGACCAGACGCTGGCCATGCCCAGCAGGACCGCCTCGACCCTGAGCGCCACGGCGGCGGCGCGGGAGGTTCCGATGGCCTGGGTCCTCATCTGCACCCACAGCAGGCAGAACACGCCGAGCTGGAACAGCAGGCCGGTCAGGTCCACGACGCGCTCTCCCACGCCGACGCCGGTCGAGCCGAAGACGAAGATGGCCGATGCCCAGGAAAGCGTGCCCGCCGTGAGCCCGGCGCCGGCGAGGCGGACGGCGGCGACGCCGATCGGTCGACGGCCGGTGCCCGGCGAGCCGTTCATGATCTGGAGATCCGTGCGAGCCTTGGCCGGCTCGTCTGTGATGCGGGCGTCCATGCTTTCCCTCCGGTTGCGAATGGCGACGGGGTCCACGATGCGCGTCCGCCGTCCCGGGCCGGCAGGGTCGCCCGTCCCCACTCAGGTCCCGGCGCTCGGCCCGCTGTCCCGGGACAGGCTGTCCCGGGACATCAGGACACGAACCCGGCGACAATGCTCGGGTGATGAATGCCGGACCGGCAGGGATGCCGGCGTCGAGTTCTGCCCGCCGGCCCGTGGTCCTGCCGGTGGCCGTGACGGTGTGCGCGGCCGCGCTGCTGGCCGGCACCGTGCTGCTGGACGTCGGCAACGCCGGCGTGGCCCTTCCGCCGAACAGCGACCTCGACGAGGCCGGCTGGCCCTCCGCGCTGGCGGGGCTGGCCCAGGCCGTGCCCGGCGCGCTGTTGCTGCGGCGGCTGCCCCGGCATCCGGTCGCATGGGTGCTGACGCTCTCCGGGCTCGCCTGGGCGCTGAACGGCTTCCTCGGCGCGTGGGCGGTGCACGCGATCTACGTGTCCCCCGGCGCGCCATGGGCCGCTTTCGCCTACTGGTTCTACGCCCGGTTCGGCGCCGCGCTGCTGATCGGGCTGCCGCTGCTGATCCTGCTGTTCCCTGACGGGCGCCTGCCGTCCGGCAGAGGATGGCGGTGGCTGTCGGCGGCCAGTCTCGCGCTGACCGCGCTGCTGCCCGCCGTCTGGGCGTTCGCGCCGATGGCCGTGCTGACCCGCTACGACGCGGCCCCGCTGCCTCTTGAGATCGCCCGGCTCGACCTCGACCCGTTCAGCGTCGGCCTGCCCTACGAGGTCTGGCTGCCCGTGCTCGAAGTCGCCAGTGCCGCGGTGCCGGTGAGCCTCGTGGTGCCTTTCGCGGTCATGGTGCACCGTTACCGCGTCGCGGATCCGGAGCGGCGGGCGCAGATCCGCTGGCTGACGTGGGCGGCGCTGGTGGGCATGTTCGTGCTGCCGCTGCCGCTGGTGGCCCCGCCGGAGCTGCCGCCGCTGCTGCTGTGCGCTGCGCTCGGGCTCACCTCGGGCGCCGTTTTGGTCGCGGTGAGCAAATACCGCCTGTACGACATCGACCGGCTGCTGCCCGCGACGTTCCTGTACGGCGTGCTCGCGGTCGCGGTGGTGGTGATCGATGTGGCGGTGTTCACCCTCGCGGGCAGCGTGCTCGGCGAACGCGACTCCGCGCTGGCCGCGACCGCGATCGTGGCGGTCGCCTACGCGCCGCTGCGCACCTGGCTGTGGCGGGCGGCACGGCGGCTCGTCCGCGGGGCGCGCGATGATCCGTACGCGATGGTCTCCACCCTCGCCCAGCGGCTCGAGCTCGCCATAGAGCCGGACGAGCAACTCCTCGCCCTGGCCCGGACAGTGGCGGAGGCGTTCCGGCTGCCGTACGTGCGGGTGGAGATCGAGCGGCCGGGCGGCGTGCGGTCCGTGGTCGAGCACGGTTCACCGCGCGGCCCGTCGGTCTCGCTGCCCGTCGCCTACCGCGCCGAAGCGGTGGGCCGCCTGGTGCTGTGCGGAGCCGACCTGACGGAACGCGACCAGCGGCTGCTCGGCGACCTCGTACGGCAGGCCGCCGCGGCGGCCAGGGCCAGCGAGCTCAGCACCGACCTGCAACGCATCCGCGCCCAGCTCGTGCTCGCCCGTGAGGAGGAGCGCCGCCGGCTGCGCCGTGACCTGCACGACGGGCTCGGGCCGAGCCTGGGCGCCGTGGCCCTGCGCATCGAGACCGCCCGCAACCTGGCCGCCACCGCGCCCGCGGAGTCCGATCGCATCCTGGAGCAGACGGCCGCCGAGGTCTCGACCGTGCTGGCCGATGTCCGCCGTCTGGTGCACGACCTGCGCCCGCCGGCGCTCGACGAGCTCGGCCTGCTCCGCGCGGTGGAGCAGCAGGCCGGGCGCGTCCGCGCAGGCGGCCTGCACGTGGTCGTGTCCGGCGACGGGCTCGCCCCGCTGCCTGCCGCGGTCGAGGTCGCGGCATACCGTATCGTGTCGGAGGCGCTGGCCAACGTGGCACGGCACGCCGACGCCGGGCGCTGCGACATCTCACTCGGCGTGCGGGACGGGGCACTGGAGGTGCTCGTGCGCGACGACGGCTCCGGCATCGAACCTGACGTCGTGGCCGGGGTCGGCATGCTGTCGCTGCGCGAACGCACCGCCGAGCTGGGCGGAGACTGCGAGGTCAGCTGCCCGCCCGGCGGTGGCACGCTCGTGCGCGCGAGGCTTCCGCTGGAGCAGACCATGGAGGTGGCAGGTGTCCGATGAACCGATCCGCGTGCTGCTCGCGGACGACCACCCGATCTACCGCGACGGGCTGGCGGTACTGCTGGGCTCGATCCCCGGCATCGACGTGGCCGGCACCGCGGCGACCGGTCTGGAGGCGGTGGAACGCGCCGCCGCCCTGCAGCCCGACATCGTCGTCATGGACGTCGCCATGCCCGGCCTCGACGGCATCGAGGCGACGCGGCGCGTGGTCGCGGACAGCCCGCACATCGGCGTCCTCATGCTGACGATGTCGGAGGAGGACGCCACCCTGTTCGAGGCGATGCGCGCAGGAGCCCGCGGTTACCTGCTGAAAGGCGCCAACCAGGCCGAGATCGTCCGTGCCATCCAGGCCGTCGCCCACGGCGAGGCCATCTTCGGCCCCTCGGTCGCGCGGCGCGTGGCCGAGTACTTCTCAGGCCCGGCAACCAGGCCGGACGACGCCACGTTCCCGCAGCTCACCCCGCGCGAGCGGGAGATCCTCGCGCTGATCGCCGCGGGCCGGTCCAACCCGCAGATCGCGGCCGCCCTGTTCCTGTCACCGAAGACCGTGCGCAACAACGTCTCCAACATCTTCGCCAAGCTGCACGTCGCCAACCGGGCCGAGGCCATCCTCCGCGCCAGGGACGCGGGGCTCGGCCGCTGATCCCCATGGCCGTCCCGCGGCGACACCGGGACCTGCCGCCCAGCCCCGAACGCAGGCGGTGCCCACGGGTGAACCCGTGGGCACCGCCGTGTCTCCCGTGCGCTACTTCCGGCAGGTCACAGGGACGGTGATTTCAGCGGCCGGCTCGTCGTGGCTCAGGACCTCGAACCTGACCGGTCCGTTCGGCCTGTCCTCCCAGCGCCAACCCTGCCCGATGGAGATGATGCCGTTGGCCGGGGTCGTGGTCTTCACGGCGCCCATGGGCACCCCGCCGACGACCCAGCGGTAGGTCACCTCCGTGCCCGCGGCCGCGACGAGTGCGGCGTAGATCCCGAGCTGGGGCGTCTCCACACAGTCGCCGTCGTAGCCGCTGGTCGAGAGCTCCCTGATGCGCACCGCGCCCGAGGTGTCCTCCGGAACGCAGGTCCAGGCGTAGGCCGCCTCCTTGACCGGCTCGTTCAGATTGAGGACCTCGAGCCGCACGACGCCGGTGCCGCTGCTCGTCGCCCTGTTGGTCCAGACCTCGGCGATCTCCCGGCTGGTGCCGGGCGCGAGCTCCTGCGTCTTGGTCGGGCCCGGCACGCCGTCCACGACGAAGCGGTACCGCATCGTGGTCGCGCGATCCGTCGTGACCACCCCGGACGCCTGGAGGGTCAGGTTGCCGGTGCACGTCCCCTTGAACCGAGGCGTCAGCAGGTACCGGACGGTCAGCCTGGCGGGGTCGGGCTGGGCCGCGCAGCTGAAGGTGAACACCCGCTCCGCCGGAGCGGCGCCGCCTTCGGCCTTGAGAGTCAGCTTGTGGGAGCCTCCGTCGTTGGAGGTGAGCTTCCAGGTGGCGGTGACGGCCAGAGCCCGGGGCTGCTCGCTCGCGGGGAAGTCGAGTTCCCTGGACTCCCACTGGGTGGCGTCCAGCCTCCACCAGTAGGTGACCCTCTGCGCCGGTCCCGCCGGCAGCTTGACGCGGCCGACGGCCTGGTACTCGACCGGCTCGGTGCAACGACCCGCGTAGTCACCCGGAGAGAGGTCGACGATCTCTGCCTCGGGCTTGTGCGCCGGCGGTTGCGTGGAGGTCGGCGTGGGCGTGGGTGTGGGCGTGGCCGGCGGCGTGCCCTGGCAGGTCACCTGGTAGGTGGCCCGCCCCGAGTCGTGGCCGTTCGCGTTGAGGATGTGAACGGCCTTCCACCCGCTGGTGGAGTCGCCGACGGCCAGCGGCAGTGTCACCTGGCGGACGCGGGGGCCGCCCGCGGCGAAGAAGACCGTCTCCGGCCGGCCCTCACCTGTGGCGCTGTCGATCCACTGGTAGTCGACAGTCGCAGGGGTGCGCGAGACCTGGATGGTGGCGGTGAACGTCACGGTCGTGGGGCAGGGGCCGTGGTGGACCGGCGGACCGTCGACGTGGGCGGCGGCGACCAGCGGCCTGTCCATCCGCGCGGGCAGCAGGTGGGAACCGTCCCACACGGTGCCGGGGCCCGTACAGGTGACGTCGAAACGGGCCTTGCCGGACAGGCCGCGCCTGCCGAGGATCTCGACGGCCTGCCAGCCCGAGGTGGTCCGGTCGAACGTCTGGCGCTCCTTCACCACGACCCTGCGCGCGCCGTTGACGCGGAAGCTCCTGATGACGCCCTTGCTTCCGTCGCCACGCACCCAGCGGTAGCGGACGGTTCCCGCGCCCTTGGCCGCCACCACCGCGGAGAAGCCCACCGTGGTGGGGCACTCGCCCGACTTCGCGGGGCTCGCCTTGACACTGGCCACGGCTGTCTTCACGGTGGCGGCGGCTGTCTTCGCGGGGAGGGCGGCTGTCTTCCCGGTGGGGGCGGCGAGCGCCGGACTGGCGGCCAGCAGGCTGGTGAGCAGCAAACCGCTCAGCAGCATCGCTGTCCTTCTCATATGGATGTCCCTTTCTCAAGGAGGAAGGGAGACATGATGCCGACGCCCACTGGTGCCGCACTTGGCGCGACTTGTGACCGCTTCTTGCCGGCATCCTGGCCACGATCCGGCGCGCGGCCCTCAACGTCAGCACATGTGCTGACAGCAACCACGAAAGTCCATGAAAAGCGAGAAGCCCCAGACTCGCGGCATTGGCCGTGAGCTGGGGCTCTGAAGCGTGGTGGACGATACTGGGATTGAACCAGTGACCTCTTCCGTGTCAGGGAAGCGCTCTCCCGCTGAGCTAATCGTCCGTATCGAGTTGTCACTCAGAGCGGAAGACGGGATTCGAACCCGCGACCCTCACCTTGGCAAGGTGATGCTCTACCACTGAGCCACTTCCGCATGGCGCTTTACCTACTTTAGCGGATCCGCGAGGTTCCGCGTGACGCCCGAGGTGGAGACGGGATTTGAACCCGTGTGGACGGCTTTGCAGGCCGCTGCCTCGCCTCTCGGCCACTCCACCAGGAGATCGTGCTCCGAGCGGAAGACGGGATTCGAACCCGCGACCCTCACCTTGGCAAGGTGATGCTCTACCACTGAGCCACTTCCGCGTGAGATCCGGCGATGTGCTCGTCGGCCACGGGAAAACCATATCGCCTTTGGAGAGTGCGTGTGCGCAGCGAGGGGCGGGGGCCCGACTTTCATGACACGATCCGCACGTCGTCGGCCTTGACGAACATCATCCGGTGGCCGAGCTGGATCTGGTGGTAGCGGATCCTGCCGCGCACCATGACATGCTTGGCCGGGTTGAAATGCGACGCCGCCAGATAGGTGCCCCTGACCGTCTGCCCGAGCGAGTAGAGCTGCCCCCTGCCCAGCCGGTACGGCAGCGGCGTGAGCTCCTGGAAGCGCACGCCCGGCGGGTAGGCCGACCGTTCGGGGTAGGCCCTGCCGTACACCTTGACCTGGTCGTGGACGGGGGTGACCAGCGGGCCGGCGGCGCGGACGGCGGTGGGCTGGTCGGGAGGGTTGCGGAACCAGGCCTTCTGGCCGAGGTACCAGATGGCCGTCCAGTCGCCGCTGGTGTCGGCGAGGGCGTAGCGCTGGCCGGCGCTGGCGCGGGCGCTGTGGTCGTAGACGCTGTAGGTGGAGGCGCCCTTCTGCCGCTTGCCGACGTCGTCGACGAGGGGCGCGTCGTCGCGCGGCTCGGTGTGCAGCCAGACGCTGGCGGCGCCCTGCGGCTCGCACAGCTTGGCGGGACGCTTGCGGACGCAGCCGACGAAGTCGGGCCGGTGGGCGTCGTAGTCGGGCTTGATGACCACGGACCTGCCGTCCTCCGCCTCGTCGCCGAGGGGGGCCTCCATCATGGCGAAGAAGCGCGCCCAGTCCCAGTAGGGCCCGGGATCGTTGTGCATGCCGGGGATGGCCGAGGCGCTCGCGCCGGGGACGTTGTCGTGGCCGATGATGTGCGCCCGGTCGAGCGGCACGTCGTACTTGTTCGCCAGGTAGCGCACCAGCCGGGCGGAGGAGCGGTACATCGCCTCGGTGTACCAGCTGCCGCCCCTGGCCATGAACCCCTCGTGCTCGATGCCGATCGAGCGGGTGTTGACGTCCCAGTTGCCCGCGTGCCACGCCACGTCCTTGGTCGCCACGTGCTGGGCGACGTGCCCGTCGCCGGACCGGATCGTGTAGTGCCAGCTGACGTACTTGGGGTCCTTGACCAGCGTGGGGATGCCGCCGTACGAGCCCTCGGTGTCGTGGATCACGATGTAGTCGATGGGCCGCTCGGTCCGCATCCTGTCGTGGTTGCCGTAGTCGTCCTTGCCGAAGCGCTTGTAGGCGGCGGGCATCCACTCGCAGGCCAGGGTGGCGGGGCACTCGGTGTTCGCGGCGGACGCCGTCCTGAACACCGGCACGGGGGCGGCCGGCAGGCGGACCAGCGAGCCGTCGTCGGTGCGGCGCTCGGCGCCCTCGCGCAGCACCTCGAACACCTCGCCGGCGAAGGACGGGCCGGCGTAGGCGGCGATGGCCTGGTACCAGGCGGTGGGCTCGGCGCTGAGCGGGGCGCCGAGCCTGCGCTGCCGGTCGGCCAGCAGCGCGGCGCCGCCCCGGATGTTGGCCGCCCGGTCGCGCCGCAGCGTCTCGGTGGGCAGCCCGGTCAGCAGCGCGGCCCGCTGCAGGGTCGGCGCGTCCTGATCGGCGGCGGCGTCACTGGTGGCGGTGTCACCCGCGGCAGAGTCACCCGCGGCAGAGTCACCGGAGGAGGAGTCACCGGCGGCGGCGTCACCGGCGGCTGCGTCACGGGTGGCGGTGGGGGAGCGGGCGCCGGGGTGTGCGGGCGGGTGCGCGGGGGCGATGCGCATGGGGCGCGCGTCGTCGCCGCGCGGGTCGCCCGTGTGGTCATGCCCCTCCTGCGGTACGGCCTCCGCGTCCACCAGGTGCATCGGCCCGTAACCGCCCGACACGCTGGGCCGCCCGTCGTGGGAGTCCCAGCGCGACTCGAGGTAGGAGACCCCGAGCAGCACGCTCTCCGGCACGCCGTACTCCTTGGCCGCGGCCCGGAAATCCTCCTGCGCCCCTCCTGGGGCGAGCGCGACGAGAAGTGCGGCGGCCCAGAAGAGCATGAGAACCCCCTGCGATGCGAGACCAGTCAATTACGTAGCGTAAAGGGCATGTGGCTCGTGTTTTCGAGGGGTATGGCGATCTCTGCGCGCGTTGTCAGCGCCTACGGGGCTTGCGGGCATCCCGCCCTTCGGCGTGTCGTATCCGATCGAGGGAATTCCTGCCCGATTTCGGGCAGGATGTTGGCGTGTCGTGTGATCCATGCGTAGTGTCCTGCCCTGTGCATCCCTACGAGGACCTCATCGCGCACCTGACCAGGACGAGCCAGCTCGATCCCGGTGAGGCGGCGCGCGTGGTGGCCGACGTGGTGGCCTACTTCTCCGAGCCGGTCGAGGAGTTCGTACGGCGCCGCCACGGCGAGCTGAAGTCTCGCGGCCTCACCAACGACGAGATCTTCCCGAGGATCGCGGCGGAACTACCCGTGCGGCGCGTGGCGGCTCCCGAGCTGTCGCTGCGCCAGCTGCGCAGGATCGTCTACGGATAGGAAGGTTGGCCCATGTGCGGAATCGTCGCCTATGTCGGCAGCAAGGATGCCGCGCCCATCCTGCTGGAGGGGCTTCAGCGCCTGGAGTACCGCGGCTACGACTCGGCAGGGGTGGTGGTCTCGAACAAGGGCCTCAAGCTGCGTAAGGTCAAGGGACGCGTGGCCGACCTGGCCAAGGCCGTACCCGCCAGGTTCAAGGGCGCGCTCGGCATCGGGCACACCCGCTGGGCCACCCACGGCGTGCCGAGCGACGAGAACGCCCACCCCCACCTGTCGTCCGACGAGCGCATCGCGGTCGTCCACAACGGCATCATCGAGAACGCCGACGAGCTGCGCGCCAGGCTCGTCGCCGAGGGCGTGACCTTCGCCTCCGAGACCGACACCGAGGTGCTCGCGCACCTGATCGCCCGTACGGTGACCGAGACCGACACGCTCGAGGCGGCGGTCAGGAAGGCGCTCAAGAGCATCGTCGGCACCTACGGCATCGCGGTCGTCGACGCCGAGCGGCCCAAGGAGATCGTGGTCGCCCGCAACGGCAGCCCGATCGTCCTGGGCCTCGGCGAGAAGGAGATGTTCGCCGCCTCCGACGTGGCCGCCCTCGTCCGCTACACCCGCCAGGTCGTCCACCTCGAGGACGGCGAGCTGGCCGTCCTGACCGCCGACGGCTTCCACACCTTCGCCAGCGGAGGGCGCGAGACCGCCAAGGAGCCGCTGACCGTCGACTGGGACGCGGGCCACTACGACACCGGCGGCTACGAGCACTACCTGCTCAAGGAGATCTCCGAGCAGCCCGAGTCGATCGCCAGGACCCTGCGCGGCCGCCTCGACGAGCGCTTCCACATCGCCCACCTCGGCGGCCTCAACATGGACGCCCGCGAGACCCGTTCCTTCCGCCGCGTGAAGATCATCGGCTGCGGAAGCGCCTACTACTCCGGCCAGATCGGCGCGCAGCTCATCGAGGAGCTGGCCCGCATCCCCGCGGACGCCGAGCCCGCCAGCGAGTTCCGCTACCGCAACCCGGTCGTCGACCCCGACACCCTCTACGTCGCCATCAGCCAGTCCGGCGAGACCTACGACACGCTGGCGGCCGTCCAGGAGCTCAAGCGCAAGGGCGGGCGGGTCATCGGCATCGTCAACGCCGTGGGCAGCGCGATCGCCAGGGAGGTGGACGGCGGCATCTACCTGCACGCGGGCCCCGAGGTGTCGGTGGCCTCCACCAAGGCCTTCACCTCGACCGCGGTCGCCTTCGCCCTGCTGGCCCTGCACTTCGGCCGGGTGCACGACCTGTCGCCGGCCGACGGCCGCCGCATCGTCGAGGGGCTGCGCGAGTTGCCCGCGCAGATCGAGAAGATCCTCCAGCAGGGCGACCGCATCGCCGAGCTGGCCAGGAAGTACGCGGGGCACCCGAGCATGATGTTCGTCGGCAGGGTGCGCGGCTACCCGGTGGCCCGCGAGGGCGCGCAGAAGCTCAAGGAGATCTCCTACATCCACGCCGAGGCCTACCCGGCCAGCGAGCTGAAGCACGGGCCGCTCGCTCTGATCGGCCCCGAGCTGCCGACGGTGGCGATCGTGCCCGACGACGAGCTGCTCGACAAGAACCTCACCACGCTCGGCGAGATCAGGGCGCGCGGCGGGCGGGTGCTCATGGTCGGCCATCGCGAGCCCGAGGCCAAGCTGGCCGACGACGTGATCGTGATCCCGAAGAACGAGATCGAACTCGACCCGATCCTGCTCTCGATCCCGCTGCAGATGCTGGCCTACCACGCGGCGGTCGCCCTGGAGCGTGACGTCGACAAGCCGCGCAACCTGGCCAAGAGCGTCACGGTCGAGTAGCGGAGCGGCCGTGCGGCCGTGCGGGCCGGGCGCCCGCACAGCCGCACGGCCTGCACCCCCCCGCACCCCGCACCGCCTTCCCCCCGCACGGCCTACCCGCTTTCACGGCAGCAGCAGGCCCCAGTAGAGGGCCCAGGGGATCATCACGGCGCCCGCCGTGACGAGCAGGCCGAGCCGTACCCGTTCCGCGCGCCGCTCGGCCGCGCGCCAGGCGCGGGCGGTCAGGACGGTGGTGACGGCGACGGTCACCGTCAGCGCCTGCAACGCCAGCCAGAGCACGGGCCGTCCCGCCAGCACGGGGCCGGGCTGGGCCAGCTTGCCACCGGTCATGATCAGGTAGGTCAGGTACGCGAAGCCGCCGAGCACCACGACCAGACCGGAGGCCGCCAGCACCCTCGGCGCCGCCCCGGCCCACCGTGCCCCGGCTCCCTTCGCGCCGGATTCCTCCGCTCCGGATCCTCCGGCGCCGGAGGCCGCCGCGCCCGGACGCCCTGTGCCGGAGGCGGCCGCGCCTGGACGCCCTGTGCCGGAGGCCCCTTCGCGGGATCCCCGTGCGCCCGAAGCCGTGGCCAGGCGCCTGATCCGGCGGGCGGCCGCGGTGAGCGGGTAGCCGAGGAAGGCGGTCAGGAACAGCAGCAGCGCCGCGGTCTGCACGGGCGCCGACTCCCACCAGGCGGGCGGCGGCACCGCGACGGTCGCCGAGGCCTGGTGCGCCCGGGGGGCGGCGGGGGGCGGGCTCGTCCGCGGCGCCCGGCCCGTGGCGACGTCCGACACCCAGGAGCCGACCAGGTCGGCGTAGCCGGGGGCCAGTTCGGGCAGCCGGGTGACGCCGCCGTCGGGGGTCAGGTGGGCGGCGTGCTCGGCGCCGGGGAACAGCCGGAGCGTCACGTGCTCGTTGCCGCCCTCGGCCAGGGCCCGCGCCATCAGCGGCGGGCTCTCCCGCGGCGGGGTGAGCAGGTCGTGGGTGCCCCAGATGGCGAGGACCGGCTGGCGGACAGCGCGCAGCACAGACAGCGGGTCGTGCCACGGCTCGGGGAACAGCCCGCCGGCGGAGATCGCCCGGTACAGCGTGGGGACCGCCCTGCCGGGCAGGGCCCCAGACACGCCCGCCTTGCGCAGGCCCGCCATGACCGCCCACGACTGCTGGCGCAGCGGCTCGAGGGAGTTGGCGCCGACCAGCACGACGAACGCCACGTCCCGGGAGCGGGAGGCGGCCAGCGGCACCACCCATCCGCCCTCGCTGAGCCCCCAGAGCCCGACCTTGCCCGGGTCCACCCCGGTCTGCCGGCGCAGCGCCGCCACCGCGCCGAGCGCGTCGTCGGCCAGTTGCGAGTAGGAGCGCCGGAAGGTCGAGTAGCCCGCCGCCCGCTTGTCGTAGACCAGCACCGCCATGCCGCGCCTGGCGAACTCCACGGCCTCGGTGATGAGCTTGGTCCTGGGCGTGCCGGCGCCGGCCCCGTGCACGAGCACCATCCCCGGCAGCGCGCCGCGCCGGTTCCTGGGGGCCAGGACCGTGCCGTGCAGGGTGAGCCCGCTGCCGGCGAAGCTCACCTCCGTCGCCGCCAGGTCGCCGGGCACGGGTACGGCGGGCGGGGCCGGGGGCGCGGCCGGGGGCGCGGCCTGAGCCGCCCCGGCCAGGCCGAGTGCCGCTAAGAGCGCCAGCAGCGCCGGCATCACTGTCTTCACGAATCGCGTCATATTGCCGAAGATAGTCTGCAGAGAACTATCGGCAAAGAGATGTCTGCAGAAATCCTTCTGGAGTACTAGGGTGATCGTCATGAAGGATGACGAGCCCTGGGTTCTGGACGATCCAGGCAAGCTGAAGGCCCTGGCCCATCCCATGCGCCGCGCGATGCTGCGCCACCTCGGCCTGCACGGCCCGGCCACGTCCACGACGCTCGGCTCGCTGCTCGACGCCAAGACCGGGACGACCAGCTACCACCTGCGCCAGCTGGAGAAGTACGGATTCATCGAGGAGATCCCCGAGCGGTCCACCGGGCGCGAGCGGTGGTGGCGCAGGGCGGAGACGGGCGACATCAGGCTGCCGCTGCCCGCCCAGCTCGCCCCCGAGGACCGCCCGGTCCTCGCCGAGTTCCACCGGATCGGGCTGGAGGAGGACAAGCGGATCCTCCTGGAGCAGCTGCCCGCCGCCTACCAGGCCGACCCCGCCTGGGTGAAGGTGTCGCGCGCGCTCGGCCGGATGCGGCTGGACGAGCTGGAGGACTTCTTCGAGGAGTACATCCTGCTGCTGAAGAAGTACAGCCGGCGGGCCGCCGACGCCCCGCCGGAGGCCAGGCCCCTCCACATCCGGCTGCTCGCCGTTCCCGCCGACCTGCCCGCCACCCCCGAGGTGTGACGCAAGGTGATCATCCAATAACATCCTGTACAAGGGTTGGGGGCGACGGGGAGGGGCGCGCATGCGCCGTCGGGAGTTCGTGGCAGCGTTCGTGCCGGGGACGGTGGCCGCGCTGGCGTGCCTGGCCGGGTGCGGCGCCACGGTCCCCCGGCAGGGAGCCAGCTTCACCGTCGTGCCGGGCGGAGAGGCGTGGATCCCCGTCGCGAAGGTCCTGGCGGGCCAGTTCAGATACAGCGGCGTCGCCGACGGCGGGACCTCGCTGACCGTGACGGGCCTGCCCGCGCTCGCGACCGCCCTGCGCAACGGCTCCAAGGCGGCCGGCACCCCGCTGGCCAGGCTGGTGGGCGACGTCGAGGTGCTGGTCGTGCCCGCCGCCTCGCTGCTGCGCGGCTTCGACGACTTCGCCGGGCGGCTGCTCGCCGACCCGGGCGCCACGGTGCTGGCGGGCCGGCCCCAGGGCGGCACCGACCACCTGCTGTTCGGGCTGGTCGCGCGCGGGCTCGGCGCCGACGCCAGGGTGCTCGACTACGCCGGCTATCCCACCACGCACGACGCGGCCGCGGCGCTGCTCGTGGGCCGGGCCGCCGTCGCCGCCGGGCCGCTCGGCGACTGGCGCAAGCGCATCGACATGGGCCAGGTCAGGGTGCTGGCCGTCTCCTCCGCCGAACCGGTCGACGGCATCGAGGCGCCGACGCTGCTGGAGTCGGGCGTGCGGGTCGACTTCGCCGACTGGTGCGGGGTGCTCGGGCCGGGGGAGATGACCGAGCGCGAGCACGCCCAGGCGGTCGCGATCCTCGAGGAGATCACCGGGTCCCGGCAGTGGGCGGATGCGTGCCGTACGAGAGGGTGGAAGCCGATTCCCCTCAGCGGCGGCGACTTCGGCGTGTGGCTCGGGTCGGAGACCGAGCGGACCCGTGAGGTGCTCAAAGACCTCGGCCTCATCGACATGTTGGGGTAGTTGCGCCCGCGGCCACTAGATGTAGGATCCTGGTCGTCGCTGGTTCGCCCGATCAGGGCGGAGCAAAAAGGGAAGCCGGTGCGAATCCGGCGCTGCCCCGCAGCGGTGAGCGGGAACGACCGCCGTCACGACGCACTGGGCCCATGGCCTGGGAAGCGACGGCCAGTAGGAAGCTGACGAACGCCCGCGAGTCCGAAGACCTGCCAGCGGTGTGACCTGTCCATGGCCTCGAGGGAGGGCCGGGGGGCCTCGCGGCATGCCCGCGCGCTCTCGCCTGCCCTCACGAGGCCGAGCTCGCGAGGAGAGAGCGTGACGCAGACCGTAGAGGTGGATCGCCGGCTGGCCATCGAGGAGGCCGCCGCCAGGGTGATCGCCGATCCGGAGAACTCCAGGGTGGCCGCCAGGCTGCTGGCCGAGGAGATCGCCGACGAGGCCGCCGCGCACGGCGTGCGGACCTTCTCCGAGTCGATCGCGGCCACCCACGCCGCCGGCCTGCTCCAGGACGGGCTGGCCGCCTTCGTGGCCGCCCACGCCGCCGCCCTCGACGCGCTGGTGGACGAGAGCGCCGACGACAGGTTCGAGTACTTCGGGCTGCGCACCGTCTACGACCGGTACCTGCTGCGCCACCCCGACACGCGCGGCGTGCTCGAGCGCCCGCAGCACTTCCTGCTGCGCGTGGCGTGCGGCCTTTCCGCCTCGGTCACCGAGGCCGCCGAACTGTACGCCCTGATGTCCACGCTGTCCTACCTGCCGAGCTCGCCCACCCTGTTCAACTCGGGTTCGCGCCGCGCGCAGCTGTCGTCCTGCTTCCTGCTCGACTCGCCGCGCGACGACCTCGAGGGCATCTACGAGCGCTACGGCCAGGTCGCCAGGCTCTCGAAGTACGCCGGGGGCATCGGCATCGCCTGGACCAGGGTCCGCTCCCGGGGCTCGCTCATCCGCGGCACGAACGGCCACTCCAACGGCATCGTCCCCTGGCTGCGCACGCTCGACTCCAGTGTCGCCGCCGTCAACCAGGGCGGCCGCCGCAAGGGCGCGGCCTGCGTCTACCTGGAGACCTGGCACGCCGACATCGAGGAGTTCCTCGAACTGCGCGACAACACCGGCGAGGAGGCCCGCCGCACCCACAACCTCAACCTCGCCAACTGGGTGCCGGACGAGTTCATGCGCCGCGTCGAGGCCGACCAGGTGTGGTCGCTGTTCGACCCCAAGGAGGTGCCGCACCTCACCGACCTGTACGGCGAGGCGTTCGACGACGCCTACCGGGCCGCGGAGGCGGCCGGCCTGCACACCCGCCAGATCCCGGCCCGCACCCTCTACGGCCGGATGATGCGCACGCTCGCGCAGACCGGCAACGGCTGGATGACCTTCAAGGACGCCGCCAACCGCGCCTCCAACCAGACCGCGCGCCCGGAGAACGTCATCCACCTGTCCAACCTCTGCACCGAGATCCTCGAGGTCACCAGCGACGGCGAGACCGCCGTCTGCAACCTCGGCTCGATCAACCTGGCCGCCCACCTGGCCGGCGGCTCGATGGACTGGGCCCGGCTGCGGGCCACCGTGCGGACCGCGGTGCGCTTCCTGGACAAGACGATCGACCTGGGCTTCTACCCGACGCCGGAGGCCGAGACCGCCAACCTGCGGTGGCGGCCGATCGGGCTCGGCGTGATGGGCCTGGCCGACGTGTTCTTCTCGCTGCGCCTGCCGTTCGACTCGGCCGAGGCGCTGGCGCTGTCCACGCGCATCGCCGAGGAGATCGCGCTGGCCGCCTACGACACCTCCGCCGACCTGGCCGTCGAGCGCGGGCGCCACCCCTCCTACGGCGACACGAGGGCGGCCCAGGGGGTGCTGCACCCCGACCACTTCGGCGCCGGCGACTCGCCCGCGTGGACGGCCCTGCGCGCCAAGATCGACCGGACCGGCCTGCGCAACTCCCTCATGATCGCCATCGCGCCCACCGCGACGATCGCCTCGATCGCCGGATGCTACGAGTGCATCGAGCCCCAGGTGTCGAACGTCTTCAAGCGCGAGACCCTGTCCGGCGAGTTCCTGCAGGTCAACCGGTATCTGGTCGCCGACCTGCAGCGGCTCGGGCGGTGGACGCAGGAGATGCGCGACGAGATCAAGCGGGCCGACGGGTCGGTGCAGGACATCCCCGGGATCCCGGCCGAGCTCAAGACGCTGTACCGGACCGCGTGGGAGCTGCCGCAGAAGGCGCTCATCGACCTGGCGGCGGCGCGGACGCCGTACATCGACCAGTCGCAGTCGCTGAACCTGTTCATGGCCACGCCGACGATCGGGAAGCTGTCGTCGATGTACGCCTACGCCTGGAAGCAGGGGCTGAAGACCACCTACTACCTGCGCTCGCGCCCGGCGACGAGGATCGCCCAGACGACCGTGCAGGCGACCGCTCAGCCCGCCCCAGAGCCCGCCTTCACGGTGAGCGAGGCCGTCGCCTGCTCGCTGGAGAACCCCGAGATCTGCGAAGCCTGCCAGTAGCCCTCGCCCGCCGCGCCGACGACGACCCACCGCAAGGAGAACCACGTGCTGCTCGACCCCGGCATGGACCTGACGCTGCGCCCGATGCGCTACCCCGACTTCTACGAGCGCTACCGGGCGGCCATCCGCAACACCTGGACGGTCGAGGAGGTGGACCTGCACAGCGACCTGGCCGACCTGGCCAGGATGACGCCCCAGGAACGCCATCTCATCAACCGGCTGGTCGCCTTCTTCGCCACCGGCGACTCGATCGTCGCCAACAACCTCGTGCTCAACCTCTACCAGCACGTCAACGCCCCCGAGGCCCGCCTGTACCTGTCCAGGCAGCTGTTCGAGGAGGCGGTGCACGTGCAGTTCTACCTGACGCTGCTCGACACCTATCTGCCCGACCCGGACGAGCGCGTCAAGGCCTTCGCCGCCGTCGACAACATCCCCTCCATCCGCGACAAGGCCGAGTTCTGCTTCCGCTGGATCGACTCCCTGGCCGACCTGCGGCGGCTGGAGACCAGGGCGGACCGCCGGGCCTTCCTGCTCAACCTGATCTGCTTCGCCGCCTGCATCGAGGGCCTGTTCTTCTACGGCGCCTTCGCCTACGTCTACTGGTTCCGCTCCCGCGGCCTGCTCGGCGGCCTGGCCACCGGCACCAACTGGGTCTTCCGTGACGAGTCGATGCACATGGAGTTCGCCTTCAGCGTCGTCGACACCGTGCGCGCCGAGGAGCCCGACCTGTTCGACGACAAGCTCGGCGAGCAGGTCACCAGGATGATCGAGGAGGCGGTGGCGGCCGAGCTGGCCTTCGCCCGTGACCTGTGCGGCGATGGCATGTCGGGAATGACCGTCGAGCAGATGCGCGAGTACCTTGAGTACGTGGCCGATCAGCGGCTGCGCCGTCTCGGCCTGCCCGTCAGGTACGGAACCGCCAACCCCTTCGCGTTCATGGAGCTGCAGGACGTGCAGGAGCTGGCGAACTTCTTCGAGCGCAGGGTGTCGGCATACCAGGTCGCGGTCGAGGGCAATGTGACCTTCGACGAGACATTCTGAGACATTAGGGGGCATGATCGTGGCGCCGGTGAACTGGCTCATCCTGATCGCATCCGTCCTCGGAGCGGTCGTCTGTGTCGAGCTGGTTCGCAGGCTCCTCCTGAGAGCCGCCCGTACCTGGGACTTCGTCGGGCATCTGGTGCGCAGGTGCACCTGGCCGGCGTTCGCCGTGGCGTCGGTGGTGGCCTTCAACACCGCGTTCGTGCCCAGCATGGTCGGCAGCGCGGCGCTGCCCATCGTCGAGCGTCTCACCGGCATCCTCACCATCGCCGCGTTCACCTGGCTGCTCATCCAGGCCGCCTACGCGGTCACCGACGTCGTCCTCGACCGGCTCGAACAGGTCGAGGAGAACAACCGCAGAGCCAGGCGGGCCAGAACGCAGATCGCGCTGGTCCGCAGGGCCGCCGCGGCGGTGATCATCGTGATCTCCTTCGGCGCCGCGCTGTTCACCTTCCCCGAGGTGCGCGCGCTCGGCGCCGGACTGCTCGCCTCGGCCGGCATCGCCGGCGCGATCGTCGGCATCGCGGCGCAGTCCACGATCGGCAACATGCTCGCCGGGCTGCAGCTCGTCTTCAGCGATGCGCTGCGGCTCGACGACGTGGTGGTGGTCAACGGCGAGTGGGGCAGGATCGAGGAGCTCACGCTCACCTACGTCGTGGTCCGCTCGTGGGACGAGCGGCGTCTGGTCTTCCCCGTCTCCTACTTCACCCAGAACCCGTTCGAGAACTGGACCAGGCACGGCAGCAGGGTCATCGGCCACGTCTACTTCCGCGTCGACTGGTCGGTGCCCGTACCGGAGCTGCGCGAGGAACTGCACCGCTTCATCAAGGACCACCCGCTGTGGGACCAGAAGGATTGGACCCTCCAGGTCACCGACATCCTGCCCAACGGCCTGGTGGAGCTGCGGGCACTGATGAGCGCGGCCGACTCGGCCTCGGTCTGGGACCTGAAGGCCGACGCCCGCGAGCACCTCGTGGCCTACCTGAAGGCCCACCACCCGCACGCGCTGCCCCGCTTCCGGGTGGAGAGCTCCTCCTACGGCGCCTTCGCCGACTCAGGCCCCGGAGGCTGGCCGAAGGACCCGCGTGGCGCCCGCGATCAGCGCGGTGGCCAGCACCCAGCCTGAGACCACCAGCGTCCACGCCACCCAGGCCGTCCACCCGGCCGGCTCGTACGCGCCGCGCACCTCGAACACACTCACCGGCACCAGCAGGTCGAGCGAGTAGACGAACGCGTTGAACGTGCGCACCTGGTCAGGGTCGACCTGGACCGGCGGAACGCGGGTGAAGATGACCGTCCCCGCGGTCAGCAGGATCGCCGCCCACAGACCCGCCAGCCACGAGCGGTAGCCGTAGCCCACCATGACGTCGAGCAGCCGCCCCCACACCTTGCCCGCCGGCCGCAGGGTGCCGCGCCGCCGCCGTTGCTTGGCCAGCAGCACCCGCCGCGCCTCCGGCTCGTGCCCGATGCGCCGGTACCACGAGGCCAGCTGCTCGTACGGCTGCGGCCGGTACCCGCCGGGGTCGTGGCCCAGCCAGCCGAGCCGTTCGGCCAGGGACCAGGGACCGCGCAGCGACTCGTAGGTCAGGCCGTTGAGCCGCACCGCGCCCGGATAGGCGTCGGGGGAGTCCAGCAGCACCCCGAAGCGCGAGTAGCCGAAGTTGACCTCGCCCTCGATCACGTCGGGCCGCATGATCACCTCGTCCGCCTGCATGTGGCTGAGGTGCAGCGCCCGGCCCTCCGCACGAAGCTCTGCATGGTGGAAGGACAGCACCCCGTCGACGCGTGCGCCGCGCATCCTGATCGTGCCGTCCGCCCTGAAGCCGGCGCTGAGCTCGGCGGTGCCCGCGGTCATGAAGTCGGCGTTGACCGCGCCGACGTGCGCGCCCTCCAGGTAGAGGCCGCCGGGGAAGGTACCGCCGATCAGCCGCAGGTCGCCGTGGGCGCGCAGCCCGCGCAGGAAGGTGCCGCCGCCGACCGACAGGCCGCCCGCCCACAGCGCCCACTCGTGCATCGTGTCAGTGACGCCGCCCTCGGGCTCGCGGACGTCGCCGTGGGCCGACTCCGAGGTCGAGGTGCGCGGCAGCGGCGCGCTGATCGTCGTCCTGACAGGCGGCACTGGCCCTCCACCCGCGCGTTGTCCAGGCGCACGCCCGCGTGCACCGTCGAGCCGTCCAACTCGAACAGGCCGTCCACCTTCATCCGCGAACCCTTGACCCTGGCCAGCTCGCAGCCGCGCAGCCGGACACCTCTGGCGGTGGCGTCGGACAGGTCGACGGGCTCGGCCAGGTGGCAGTTGAGCAGGTAGAGGGTGGCGTCGATGGTCGCGCCGGACAGGTCGAGGGCGCCGACCACCCTGGCGCCCGCCAGCCGTACCCCCGCTACCCGGCCGGGGGTGCGCTCGACCGCGCCGAGCAGCAGCGCGGCGATCACCTCGGCCCGCACCTCGCGCTCGCGGCCCCAGCGATCGGCCTGCGCCGGGTCGTCGAGTTCCCTGTCGCCCGTGCGCAGGTCCACCCACGCCCCCGTGGGAAAGGCCCGCCACAGGCGGCGTTCGGCGGCGGATAATCTGCGCACGGACCAGATTTTATTCTGTGGCGGACACGCGAATTGCCATTTACCTTTGTGGTGTTCGCGAGAAAGAAAACGGTCCAAGCCGACAGGCTTTTTCTTTCTCAGGTCTGACCGGCGGGAATGGCGCCCCCCGGATGGATGTGAACGCCATTCGCCCCGGGCATGGACCCACGCCAGCCACGCCCGGGGTCACATGGGCGGCGGTACGGCGGGCCGGACCTCCAGCTCGGCCAGCAGCCCCGCGATCCGGCGCGCGCGCAGCGGGTCGACGGGCAGCACATGGCTCGTCCACCAGCGCGCGGCCTCCGGGTTCGGCCCGGCCGGCACCAGGTCGAGATAGTCGTGGAGCGGCGGGTCGTAGATGAACCCGGGCACCACACCCTGCTGTTCGAGCCGGGCGACGACGGCGTCCCTGTCCTCGACCACGAGCGGGACCCGCAGCAGCGGCTGGGGCTCGGCGTGGCGCACCCCCTCGGCGGCCCAGGGCGTGTCGCGCAGCAGCCGGACGCCCGCCAGGCGCGCCTCCCGCTCGCGGTCGATCACCCGGAACCTGGAGTCCTGGTAGCGGCGCACGAGCGGACCGTGGCGCATCCGCCAGTCCGCCTGGTCGATCGACAGCCAGTAGTCGAGGGCGGACAGCAGCGCGGCGTCGGCAGCCGGGCCCGTCCCGCGCGCGGCCAGCGCCGCCCGTAGCTCCGGCTCCCTGGACGGCAGGCGGTGCCCCGTCCAGGTCATCAGGCCCAGGCGCTTGAGCGCGTGCCAGATCGGGCGCACCAGCCCGGTGCGGTAGATCGTCTCCCTGATCACCGGCCGCAGGACGGCGGCCAGCTGGCGTCCCGGCACGAGCAGGTCGTCCCTCGCCTGCGCCAGCGTCCGCAGGTCCGCCGGATCGGCGCAGGTCAGGTAGGCGCCGGACATCGCGCGGCCGTGCTTGGCCAGGCTGTAGACGCCCGCCGCCCCGAACGTGCCGGCCAGCCGCCCGTCGACCGTGGTCAGCATGGCGTGGGCGGCGTCGTCGATGATCGTGACGCCGTGGCGCGCGCAGGCCTGTCGCAGTTCGGCGATCCGGTCGGGCTGGCCGTACAGGTGGGTGGTGAGCACGCCCGACACGCCCGTCCAGTCGACGGCGGGCACGTCGATGTTGCCGTCGCGCCAGGAGACCGGCGCCAGCACCGGCGTCAGGCCGGCCGCCAGCACCATGAACAGCACGATCTCGCAGTTGGTGGGCGCGAGCAGCACCGTGTCACCGGGCTTGAACCAGTGGCGCAGCGCCAGGTAGAGAGCGAACCGGCCCGACGGCACGTGGATGCAGTCCTGGCCCGCCCTGTCGCGCATCACCGGCGCCTGCCGTACGCGCGCAGCACCTTGTCGACGGCGCCGTAGATCCGGGGGGACTCCAGGATCAGCCGGCGCACCCGGCGGACGGGCTCGTGGCGCATGCGGTGCAGCGCGGCGCCCATCGTGCGGCGGCGCACCACCCCCTCGCCCACGGGGGCGCCCGTGCTGCGCAGCGCGTCCTTGTACTCGGAGTTGGTGCCGATGCCCAGGTCGAGGGAGCGAATGCCGATCTCGGCGGCGGCCTCGGCCATGTGCAGATGCTGGATGAGGCCGGGGGAGTACTTGGCGAACTCGGGGTCGTAGGCCGGGAACCAGCCGATGAGCACCGTGTCGGAGCGCAGCCCGAAATGCCCGGCGACCGGACGGCCGTCGACGTACATCATCGACAGCGGGCCGGCGAAGGTGGGCGAGTCGATGGCGTGCAGCCGCTCGGCCAGCTCCACCACCCAGGACTGCCCGAACCTGTCGGCGCGCCCCATGCGCCGGTACTGCGCCGACTTCCACTCGCGCAGCACGCGGAAGTCGTCGGCGCCGCGCGCGGCGAAGTCGAACGTGACCTCCCCGAAGTCCCTGCCGAGCTTGCGCTCCTTGTACAGGGTGCTCTTGTAGAACTTCGACGAGCGCTTGGCCAGCCCGGCCGCGTAGGCGGCGTAGCCGTCCGACAGGTCGAGCACGACGCTCTGCTGCGAGAGGGTCTCGTAGGGGTGGAACCACGGCTGACGCTCCACCAGGCAGCCGAACTCCCAGACGTGCAGGCCCAGCCCCTTCAGCAGCGTGTCGGCGGCGAAGTCGGCGCCGGGCCGGTGGATGACGCCCTGGCACAGCGACACCCACGAGCCGATCGCGGCGCCCACGCCGCCCGCGCCGACCTCGAACGGCAGGAATCCGGCGATGCCCTCGCCGTCGCTGATGACGCCGACCCGCGCCGCCTTGCTCACCTCACCCATCGCGATCGTGAACTCGGGGCTCAGGAAGGGGTTGGCCAGATGCGGTTGGGCCGCCTGCATCCCACGCCAGGCGGTCAGTTCGCTCTCACCGAGCTCAGCCGGGCGGATGACCGAGAAGGTAGAGCGTTTCATATCAAGCTGGAACATACCCATCCTTGTTAGGAAACTGCGGCAACTCTGCGCAGATGCGGCACCACCGCCAGCGCGACGACGGCATTGGCGGCGAGCACCGCACAACCAACGCCGGTGATCCCCGCGACGGGGAAGAGGACGCCGATCAGGCCCAGCATCAGCCCCGCGAGCCCGATCTGCACGATCGCCAGCCGTCTGGCCTGGCTCATGGCCCTGAGCGTGCTGAGGTGGATCTCGATCAGCATGCCCGGCAGCACCGACAGCGCCATCAGCCGCAGCAGCGGCGCGGCGGCCTCGGCCATCTCGGCGCTGAAGACCGACAGGATCAGCGGCGCGCCCAGCGCCGCGATCGCCACGATCGGCACGATGATCACCACGGTACGGCGCAGCGCGTTGCGGACGCTGCGGGCCAACTCCTCGGCCTTGAACGCGCCCTCGACGGTGAGCGAGACGGCCATGTTGGCGGCCAACAGGCCGATCATGCAGCCCAGCGTGTGGGTGACCGAGAAGTAGCCGAACACCGTGGCGTTGTTGAGCCAGGCGGCCACCAGGACCGGAACCAGGTAGAGGGTCAGCAGCAGCGACAGCGCGCCGGGGAAGTCTCCGGCCAGGAACCTGCCGATCTCGCGGAGCCGGGGCGGGTCGCCGGCGTTCTCCCTGACGTGACGGGGGATGGCGTACCTGAAGATGAACCAGTTGATCGGGATCAGCGCCATCGCGGTCGGGATGATCCACGACAGGAAGATGCCGCCGAACAGGCCGCCCTCGGGCAGGGCGAAGGCCAGACCGGCCAGCATCGCCATCTTCACCAGCCCGAAGGCCAGGCTGTTGGCCGGCACCCAGATCGCCTTGCGCAGGCCCGCCAGCGTCACGTCCTGGAGCGTGAAGATCGTCCAGACCAGCACGGAGGCCAGGAAGAACAGCCCGGGACCGAGCCCGCCGAGGCTCGCGTAGGCCGGGCCCCACAGTGGGAGCGTCAGCAGGAAGCCCAGCGCCGCCACCACACCTGTCGCGCCCGCCACGGCGTAGCCGCGCTGCACGAACTCCGAGGTGCGGCGGCCCGCCACGGGGATGAACCGCGCCATCGCCCCCACGAACGCCAGTCCGGTCAGCGAGGAGAACAGGCGCATCGCGCTGATCATCGTCTGTCCCTCGCCGAAGGCGGCGGGCGAGTAGAGTTTCGTGGCCAGGAACCAGTAGCCGAGCCCGAGCACGGCGGTGATCCCGGTGTTGATCATGAGCGCGTAGGCCTGGAGGAACAGGGGGTTCCGCAGATCCCGGCGCAGCCGGTCGGCCAGAGTGGGTGTGGCGCCTGGGGTTGGCATGGCGTCATCGTCGGCCTTGCCGCTTGCGGCGGTCTTTCCGGAAACTTTCAACCGGTCGTCCGCGTCAGGTGCCTCACTTGTCACACTGACCATGATGTCCGATGGCCGGAGTGACCCGGCACGTCTTGCGCCACTCGTTATGCGGGCCGGCCCGTCTCGGCGGCCATCGGCGGACCCTCAGCGACCCTCCTCAGTGATCCTCGGCGGCCCTCAGTAGCCCTCGGCGGCATCGGCGGGCCCTCTAGCGCGGCCCTCGGCGGCCTTCGCGCGCGGGAGACCGGCGCCGAAGCGTGGCGCACCACCGTCCACCGCGTCCGGCGGCCTTCGCGCGGGAGAGACCACCGGGCCGTCCCTCGCGCGCGGGCGACCTTCTCGCGCTCCGGCTAGCGATCCACGATCTCGTTCTTGCCGATCACCACGACGCCGCCCCTGGTGACGGCGAAGCGGGTGCGGTCGTAGTCGAGGTCGAAGCCGATCCTGGCGCCGTCGGGGATGACGACGTTCTTGTCGATGATCGCCTTGCGGACGATGGCGCCCCTGCCGACCTTGACGTTGTCCATCAGCACCGAGTCCTCCACGCGGGAGTGCGAGTGCAGGACCACGCGCGGCGACAGGATCGAGCGCTGCGCGGCGCCGCCCGAGATGATCACCCCGGGGGAGACCAGCGAGTCAATGGCGCGGCCCACCCGGTCGCCCTCGTTGTGGACGAACTTGGCGGGCGGCAGCGGATCGTGCCCGGTGAAGATCGGCCACCGGTCGTTGTACAGGTTGAAGACCGGGTGCGCGGAGATCAGGTCCATGTGCGCCTCGTAGTAGGCGTCGAGCGTCCCCACGTCACGCCAGTAGCCCCGGTCGCGCTCGGTCGAGCCGGGCACGAGGTTGTTGGCGAAGTCGTAGACGTCGGCGCCACCCGACTTGACCATCATCGGGATGATGTTGCCGCCCAGGTCGTGCTTGCTGGTCGGGTCGAGCGCGTCCTCGCGCAGCGCGTCGATCATGGCCTGCGTCTTGAAGACGTAGTTGCCCATCGAGGCGTAGATCTCGTGCGGGTAGTCGGGCAGGCCCACCGCGTCCTTCGGCTTCTCCCTGAACGCGACGATCCTGCGGCCGGACGGATCGGTCTCGATGACGCCGAACTGGTCGGCCAGCGACAGCGGCTGCCTGATCGCCGCCACCGTCACGTCGGCGCCCGAGTCGACGTGCTGGGCCACCATCTGCCGCGGGTCCATCCGGTAGATGTGGTCGGCGCCGAACACGATCACGTGCTCGGGCATCTCGTCGTAGATCAGGTTGAGGTTCTGGAACAGCGCGTCGGCCGAGCCGGAGAACCAGCGCGGACCCAGCCGCTGCTGCGCGGGGACGGGCGTGACGTAGTTGCCCAGCATGGCCGACAGGCGCCAGGTCCGCGAGACGTGGCGGTCGAGGCTGTGGTTCTTGTACTGCGTCAGGACCACGATCTGGAGGTAGTGGCCGTTGGCGAGGTTCGACAGCACGAAGTCGATCAGCCGGTAGATTCCGCCGAACGGCACCGCGGGTTTGGCGCGGTCCGCTGTCAGCGGCATCAACCGCTTGCCTTCTCCACCGGCGAGAACGACTGCGAGAACCCTGGGCGACGTCATGGCTGGACGCTACCCCGAAACGGGCAGTCCACGCAGGTCCACATGCCTGTCATCCGGGCGGCGAGTCGCGGACCGCCATGATCGCGACCATGGGGACACGTTCGCCGCCCTGGAAGGCCCCGCGGAGCCGTCGCTACGACGGCCGCGGGCTGGTCGGTGGGCTGACGGGCGGGCTGATGGGTGGCCTCGGCGTGGGCGTCAGCTTCGGCGTCATCGGACGCTCGCAGGTGGTGAAGCCCTTGGAGTAGCCGTGCCGGTAGCCCTGGTCGTACCACTTCACCCCGGTGGGATCGATGTGGAAGGGCTTGCTCTGCTCGCAGTCCAGCCGTCCGCGGTAGATGCCCTTGTCGTAACCCTTCTTGTACAGCTGCTTCTGCCGGTCGGTCCGCGGCGGAGTCCGCGCGAGGATCCCGGCGCCCGGTGCCGGACCGGCCGCCGGGATCGCCGCGACCCCGGCGCTCGCGGCCGGGGCCGTGACCAGTTGCCCGGCCAGTTGCCCGGCCAGTTGCGCGGCCAGCGCCATTCCGATGAGGAGCGCACGTTGCCTTCCGTGCATTCTCGTCCTCCTTCCATTGCCGCCGCGGACATTTCGGAAAGGCCGCGGGATCCATGGTGCGGGACAATTCATTCGGCCGGCGCCGGCAGGTGGGTGACGTGCGAATTCGCTGGGGCAGGGGCACGGCGAGGAGCGGTGGGGCGGGAAAACGGGAAGGTCCTTTTCCGGCTCCTCGACAGCATGGTGCACATGCCGGCGAAGGAAAGTACACCAAGAACATCTCATCAACGTTTTTACCCGGGTGTTTTCCCGCGTCGCCGGGAGGGCGGCGTGCGTTAGGGTCGCAGTGTGCGCGTGGATCTGCTGAGTCGCGAATACCCGCCCGAGGTGTACGGCGGTGCCGGAGTGCATGTCGAATACCTCGCCAGGGAGCTTCGGCGCCTGGCCGACGTCCGGGTCCGGTGCTTCGGCGCCCCCAGGGACGAGCCGGGTGTCTCGGCCTACCGGGTGCCCGGTGGCCTGGAGACCGCCAACGCCGCCCTCCAGGTCCTCGGCGTCGACCTGGAGATGGCCGCCGCGTGCGAGGGCGCCGACCTGGTGCACAGCCACACCTGGTACGCCAACTTCGCCGGGCATGTGGCCAAGATGCTGTACGGCACGCCGCACGTCGTCACCACCCACAGCCTCGAGCCGCTCAGGCCGTGGAAGGCCGAGCAGTTGGGCGGCGGCTACACGCTGTCCTCGTGGGCCGAGCGCACCGCGCTCGCCTCGGCCGACGCGATCGTCGCGGTGTCGGAGGGCATGCGCCGCGACGTGCTGACCGCCTACCCCGAGATCGCCCCCGACCGGGTGACCGTGATCCACAACGGGATCGACACCGTCGAGTACGCGCCGGACCACGGGCTCGAGGTGCTGCGCAAGCACGGCATCGACCCGGGCCGGCCGTACGTCGTCTTCGTCGGCAGGATCACCCGGCAGAAGGGGCTGGTCCACCTGCTGCGCGCGGCCCGCGACCTCGACGCGGGGGCGCAGCTCGTGCTGTGCGCCGGCGCCCCCGACACCCCCGAGATCGCCGCCGAGGTGCGCGGCCTGGTCGAGGGGCTGGAGCGCGACGGGGTGTTCTGGATCTCCGAGATGCTGCCCAAGCCGGAGGTCATCCAGCTGCTCACGCACGCGACGGTGTTCGTGTGCCCCTCGGTGTACGAGCCGATGGGGATCGTGAACCTGGAGGCGATGGCCTGCCGGACGGCCGTCGTCGCCACCGCGACCGGCGGCATCCCCGAGGTGGTGGCCGACGGCTCGACCGGGCTGCTGGTGCCCATCGAGCAGGGGGCCGACGGCACGCCGGACGATCCGGAGAAGTTCGCCGCCGACCTCGCCGAGCGGATCAACGCGCTGCTCGGCGACCCCGACCGGGCCAGGGAGATGGGCGCGGCCGGCCGGACGCGTGCGATCGAGCACTTTTCGTGGGAGCGCATCGCCGAGCGCACCATGGACCTCTACCGCTCACTGACGAGCTGACCGCCGGCTCCGCACCACCCGCCGGCTCCGCACCGCCCGCCGGCTCCGCACCACCCGCCGGCTCCGCACCGCCCGTCGGTTTCGCACCACCCGTCGGTTTCGCGCTGCCCGTCGGTTTCGCGCCGCCCGCCGGGGGCCGGTCGGCGGGTGCGCCAGGGCCGGGCCTTCCGGGGTTCTGGGCGGCGGCCGTGGCGATGCGGCTGGCGTAGGCTGCAGGGGCCGACGATCGAAGGGGAGCCCGTGCTGCTGGCCGAGGGAGTGCACGCTGTCGTCACCGACCGGAAGGGAGGCGCCAGCGCGCCGCCGTACGACGGCAGGAACCTCGGCGGCGCGGTCGGCGACGATCCCGGCAGCGTGCTGGCCAACCGCCGCGACACCGCCGCGGAGCTGGGGCTCGACCCGGACAGGGTGGTGTACATGCGCCAGGTCCACAGCGCCGAGGTGGCCTACGTGAGCGAGCCGTTCGGCGCCGAGCCGCCCGCGCTCGACGCGGTCTTCACCGACCTGCCGGGCGTCGGCCTGGCCGTGCTGGTGGCCGACTGCGTGCCCGTGGTCGTGGCCGATCCGGTCGCGCGTCTGGTCGGCGTGGCACACTCCGGGCGCGAGGGCACGTTCAAGGGCGTGGTCCCGGCGCTGGTCGAGGCCATGGCGGGGCACGGGGCGCAGCCGGGCAGGATGGTCGCGCTGGCCGGGCCGTCCGCCTGCGGCCGGTGCTACGAGGTCTCGCCCGAGCTGAGCGAGTCCGCGCCGCCCGAGATGCGCTCCACCACCCGGCTCGGCACTCCCGCGCTCGACGTCCGCGCGGGAGTGGCCGCCCAGCTGCGGGCCGCGGGCGTCCAGGACGTACGGCACGACGAGCGCTGTACGATCGAGTCGCCCGAGCTGTTCTCCTACCGCCGCGACCGCGTGACCGGCCGCTTCGCCGCCTACGCCTGGCTGGCGCCCTGACCGGAGATGTAGTGCATGATCACGTTGTGCACGTGCTGGGCCTTGTTCTCCCCGCGGAACTCCACCTCGTAGGTGTGGGTGCCGACGTGGATGGCGATCGCCCCCGAGGAGAAGAACGACCCGGCGAACGACTTGTTGCTCACGACGCTGACGGCGGAGACCCGTGAGTAGGGGATGCTGGTGATCGCGAGCCGCTTGCCGACGAACGACTTGTCCTGCACGATCACGCGCCGGTCGGTGAGACCGAGGAATCCCGTTCCGGTGCCGATGGCGTCGTAGACGGCGATGATCTGCTCCCCGGGCAGCAGTCCGCTCTGGACCTGCTGGAGCTGTTCCCGGCGGTCGTAAGTGACGTCCATACCCCCAGCATGCGGCTTGCCTCGGGCTTTGTCGCAGATCACTCTGGAAGTGAGAGGGGGGTGAGGACATGTCCCAAGCTCTCGGAGTCAGCCGCCCTGATCTCGCCGTCACCGACCTGCCCCAGCCGGAGGAGGTCTTCGGTGTCCGGCACATCGGGGTCAAGGAATTGTTCATGTACGCGGTGGGCCCGAGCCTGATCGCTCTGGGCATCTCCATCGGCAGCGGCGAATGGCTGCTCGGACCGCAGGCGGTGGGTCAGTACGGTTTCGTCGGCGTCGGCTGGGTCATCACCGTCTCCGCAGTCCTGCAGACCTTCTACAACGTCGAGTGCGCGCGCTACGTGATGGCGACGGGAGAGGCCCCCGTCGTCGGATGGGGCAGGGTCCCGCCCGGCTACAGGCTCTGGGTGCCCCTGTCTGTCTTCGTGGTCATCTTCGCCTTCATCGCGGGTGGCTGGGCCGCTTCGGCGGGCCAGGGCGTCTACGCGCTGGTCCACGGGACGGTCCCCCCGGCCGGGGCCGAGGAGCCCCGACTGTGGGCCATCGCCCTGCTGGTGCTGGTCTTCCTCATCACCGCCGCCGCGCGCCGCATCAGCAGGGCGCTGGAGCTGGCCAACTGGGGGATGGTCGGCGCGATCCTCGTGACGCTCCTGCTCATCGACCTGTTCGTGGTTCCCTTCGCGCAGTGGTGGGAGGCCATCCGCGGCTTCGTGACACCCGCCGCCCCGCCTTCCGGCATCACCGCCACCCAACTCGGCGCCCTGGCCGGCTTCACCGCCCTAGCCTCCGGCCTGAACTGGTACGTCATGGGCCACTACCGCGACAAGGGCTACGGCATGGGCTTCCGCACCGGCTTCATCGCGGGCCTGCGCGGCGGCCGCAACGAACTGCTCGAGACCGGCGTGACCTTCCCCGACAACGTGGAGAACGCCGCCACCTGGAAGCGGTGGTACCGGCTGCTGATGGTCGACATGTGGGGCGTCTTCTTCATCGGCGCGATGCTGGGCATGCTGCTGCCCACGATCCTGATGGCCCGCGCCGTCCAGCTGTCCGGCCAGCGGCCGACCACGGCCAATGTGCCGACGTTCGTGGCCAGCGTCCTCTACGAGGACTACGGCAGGCCGATGTTCGTCATCGTGCTGATCATCGGCGTGCTGATCCTCTTCTCCACCCAGCTCGGCATCTTCGAGGCGATGGTCCGCGTCACCACCGACGCCGCGCACGCCACCAGCCCGCGCCTGCGCGGCCTCATCGAGGGCGATCCCAGGCGCTTCTACTACCCGTTCATGGGCGCGCTGCTGGTGGTCATCGCGATCGTGCTGCACCTTGCGGTGCCCGTCGAACTGGTGCAGTGGTCGGCCAACATGTCCAACCTGGGCGCGCTGATCTACCCGTTCATGCTGATGTACCTCAACAGCAGGCTGCCGCGCCCGGCGCGGCTGCACTGGTGGCACTACGTGGTGCTGGTGCTGAACTTCCTGTTCTTCGGGTTCTTCTTCGTCAACTTCGTCGCCGACTTCCTCGGAGAGCCACTGGTGACGTTCTGAGATGATCATGGGGGCAGCGCGCTGCCGCGCGCCAGGCTCGAGACGTGCGACGCCGAAGGCGTGGCGGACTGCCTGCGAGCAGCAAGGAGAGCATCGTGCCCTGCTACGAGAAGCACGGGTTCCAGGTCACCCGGGAGATCCATCTGCCGGGACGGTCCCACCGTCTGGGCGGTGCTCAGGAGACCCGTCAGCTGATCGGCTCCAGGACCACCACGGGGATCGGGCGGTCGGTCTTGGTCTGGTACTCGTCGTAGTCGGGCCAGGCCCTGGTCATCAGCCCCCACATCTCGGGCTTCTCGCCGGGCTCGGCCGTACGGGCGCGGGCCCTGAACCTCCTGTCCTTCACCTGCACCTCGACCGCCGGATCGGCCTGCAGGTTGAGGTACCACTCGGGATGGCGCGGGTCGCCCCCCTTGGAGGCGACGACCAGGAACTTGTCGTCGTACGGCTGGTAGATCAGCGGAGTGGTGTGCTTCCTGCCGGACCTACGGCCGGTCGTCGTCAGGAGCAGCGTCGTCGTGCCGTTCCAGTCGTGACCCTCGGCGCCGTCGGTCTCCTGATAGCGCTGGACGTGTTCCTTACCGTAGAGCATGTGGCCCTCCTACCCGAGAATCGGTAATGACACAGCCACGGTTGCGGACGTTCCCTCCCGACCCCAGGTCGGAAATGTCGCCCACATCTGATCCGCTCTGGCTAGAATCCGACCATGACCTGGCGACATTGATCCAGCACCAGAGGTCACGGGGCGCGTGAGCGCGGACCCCCGGGCACGGCAGCACGCCCGACGTCCGCACCGCCCCCCGACAGGAAAGACCTCATGCTGCCAAAGCTCTACGTTTACTCGTTCCTCGGTGACTTCGTCCTGTTCTACCCGGTCTACACGCTGCTGTTCACCGACACCGGGTTGACCGTCCCCGAGATCACCTCCCTGCTGGTCATCTGGGTGCTGGCCGCGCTGGTGCTCGAGGTGCCCTCCGGTGCGCTGGCTGACACGCTGTCCCGCAAGGCGCTGCTGATCGCCGGCCCGCTGCTGGGCGCGGCCGGCTTCGCACTGTGGACGGCCGTGCCCTCCTACTGGGCCTTCGCCGCCGGCTTCGTGCTGTGGGGCGCCCGCGAGGCCCTGGAGTCGGGCGCGTTCGAGGCGCTCGTCCACGACAACCTCGCCCACACCGGTACGGCCGAGCGCTACGCCGAGGTCGCCGGCCGCGCCCGGTCCATCAGCCTGGTGGCCACGGCGCTCGCCACCGCCGCCGCCAGTCCTCTCTTCGCGGTCGCCGGCTACCAGGGCGTGGGAGTGGCCACCGTCCTGGCCTGCCTGCTGTGCGCCGCCATCGCCGCCACCCTGCCCGAACACCGCGCCGAGCCGGAGGACGACGACCCGACCGGCTACCTCGACACCCTCAAGGAAGGACTGGCCGAGGCGCGCCGCTCCCCCCGGGTACGGCACGCGCTGCTGCTGGTTCCCGCGGTCACGGCCGTGTGGGGCGAGCTGGAGGAGTACGTGCCGCTGCTGGCCCAGGAGAGCGGCGCGACGGCGCAGACCGTTCCGCTGATGGTGCTGCTGGTGTGGCTCGGCGCCACCTCGGGCGGCCTGCTCGCCAAGCGGGCCGCCGGTCTGCGCTCACGCGGCCTGGCCGCCCTCCTCGCCACCGGCGCCGTCGCCCTGGCCGCGGGTGCGGCGTCCGGGCATCTCGCGGGATTCGTGGCCATCGCCGTCGCCTTCGCGATGTTCCAGCTCGGCGACGTGCTGGCCGACGCCAGGCTGCAACGGCGCATCACCGGGCCCAGCCGGGCCACCGTCACCTCGCTGGCGGGCCTGCTGACCGACATCTGCGTCATCGCGGCCCTCGGCCTGTACGCCGCGGCGTCCCTCGTCCTGCCCCACAGCGGGATCTTCGTGCTGTTCAGCGTGCCGTACCTGGTGGCCGCCTGGGTGCTGTCGCGAAGGACGGGCCGGCCGCGACCCTTGGGGGAGAGGCATCAGGAAAGCAGAGAGGACATCAGCTGAGCACGCCACGCCTCGGCTTCACCCTCCCGCCTTCGACCCCCACACGGGCCCCGACGCCCTCGCCACCGGGCCGGGCTCGGCCAGGCATGGCCGCCCGCTGGTTCGAGGCCGCGAGGGTGCCCGCCGCGGGGCGGTGGTGCGGGGAGGGTCGGGCTGCGGGGCGCTATCGGGTGGACGGCATCGGCCGGCGGACCGCGGCGAACAGCCGGGACAGCGTGGCCGACCGGCCGCCGTCGGCCGCCTGCGGCGCGATGGCCGCGACGCCTTCCTCCAGCCACGCCTCCCACGCCCCGCGCTCACCGCTGTCCAGACGGCCGTGCGCCATCGCCAGGTCGAGGATCGCCGTACCGATCTCGCGGGCCATCGACCCGCCCGTCGGACGGAACCGGCTCCCGATGACACCCAGATGCCGGACCTCCGCCCGCGCCCCCGCCAGCGCGAGCGTGATGTTGAGGAAGGACTCCACCCCGAAGTCCGGCGGAAGCGGATCGGTGAGCAGCGACCGGCGCACCGCCCGGTAGCCGGTCAGCGCGTTCGCCCCCATGAACCCCGTCTCGGGGAAGAACCTGTCGGTCAGCGGCTCGTAGATGGTGAAGGTGGAGCTCAGGATCGTGCCTGGGTGGTCGTACTCGTAGTCGCCCACCACGTGGCCCGCGGTGCTGGAGGCCGCCGCCGCGCGGAGTTCGGCGGCGATGTTGACCTCCGAGGAGACCAGGTCGGCGTCGAGGAAGCACACCCATTCGGCGCCGGCCACGTCGATCGCGGCGTTCATCGCGGCGCCCTTGCCCTTCGGCCCGCGCAGGACCTCCGCCCCCGCCGCGGCCGCGCGCTCGGCCGTGGCGTCGGTCGAGGCGCTGTCGACGACCAGGACCCGATCGCCCGGTCTCGCGGCGGCGCGGGCCTGGCCGACGATGGTGGCGACGGTGGCCTCTTCGTTGTGTGCGGGGATGACGAAGGTGAACAATGCCGTGTCTCCCGAGAGAGTGGTCGATCACCACCCTAACGACGCCCCCGCGTCCGGCTGAGGCAGCACCTCAGAAAGTCCTGCGGGAGGTGTGTGCACGGAACGCGAAGGGCGCCGGTTCAGGTAGGGGCGTGTGGTCCGGGCGAGCGGGGCCGGCCAGGCGTCGGCGGGCCAGGAGGGCCGCGGCCCGGGTGAGGGACGGCCCGGGTAAAGGACGAAGCGGGTGAGGGACGAAGCGGGTGCGGGCGACGGAACGGCCCGGCGCACGGCCTGCCGTACCACGAGAAACCCCGAACCGGACACGGACGGGGGCGACGCGGCACGGATGTGCGCACGGGCGGCCCACGGACGGGCGCATGGGTGGGCGCTACGGGACGGTGTGGCACGGACGGGCGCATGGGCGGGCGCGGCGGGCGGGGGCGACGATGACCCGGACGGGTGTGCGGTCACGTACGAGAGGCGACAGCAGGAGGACCCGGACGGGTGGATGCGGTCAGGTGTCAGGTGCGAGAGGTGACAGCAGGACGGCAGGAGGACAGGCAGGTCGGTCAGGTGTAGGGCTTGGCGACGGCGACCAGTGCGGGCAGGGCATCAGACGTCTCGACGAACAGCGCCGGTGACGGGGTGCGCTCGCGCACGTCGGTCGCCCTGATGGCCATGACCGCCGGGGTCGCCGCTCCCACATCGCCGTAGCGGGCGTCGACGGCGGCGCTGATGGCTCTGCGCGCGTCGGCCACCACGTCTTTCGCCATGTGCTCGGGGCCTGAGGCGGCCAGGAAGCCGAGCAACGCCGCGAACCTCAGATCGCCCTGGGCGGCCTCGGCCGTGCCCGGCTGGTCGAGCCAGAACACCTTGCCCGCCAGGAACGCCGGATAGCTCGACCCGTCGCGATCAAGCGTGCGCGCGGCGCCGGTGAGCAGGTCACCGAACTCGGCCAGATCCGCCTCCGGCGGCAGATCGGTGGTGACCAGCAGCGGCACGATCAGCGAGTCGAGCATCTGTGAACATCCCTCCGTGAGGCCGCTCATGGTAGACGGCGTCACCGACAATTCGCGGCCCGAACCCGCTATGACGCAGCCCGCTGTCACATCGGCCCGGGTCGGGAGGACGTGAGAAGGAGTCCGTGACGGCCGGCGGACGGCGACGTGGACCCTCCTGGGGGCCGTGCCGGCGGCCATCGTAGGGAGTCTCCGCGCGGCGCCGGGCAGGGGTCTCCGGCTTGGGCTGATCTTTACATCAAGACGCACCGGCGGATGAGCGGGCGGTACCGGCATGCGCCAGGGCACTCGACGGAACGGCCGGCCGGATGAGAGAAGGCCCGGCTCCTGTCACCTGGGTGGCCGGGACTGCTTTCCGCGCACACGCGAAGGCGGCCGGCGCTTGTGGTCGCGTCGGCCGCCTGTTTCGCGGTGTTTCTAATGTTTGGGTGTGGGTTGGTAACTGGCGGGGGGTGTCGGTGACATGGCGGGCCATGGTGGTGTGGCTCAGTTGTTGCCGACGTTGATGTTGCCGCTGTTGTTGTTGCCGCCGTTGCCGCCGGGCTGGTTGCCGCTGGCGCCGTTGGCGTTGCCGCCG
>NZ_JBSGDV010000034.1:0-45386 GCF_053602555.1 Nonomuraea sp. NPDC004354
TGTTCAGTTCTGTCGTCACACACGGATCTTGGACACCCTCGCTGCATGTTCGCAGCCAGACTCGGAATCCTCAGCCCTTGGAATCAATCATCTAGGCGGCGGATCAGGCCGGTAAGCGGGCCTGGCCGCGCCGCATGCGCAGGACGGCACCACCACCTGCGCGCGGCCGGTCAGGCCCGCCCCCTCGTTCGCCACTTTCATCTCATTGCACAGAGTTGCCAATCGACGACACACCGTTACTATTGCGTGGAGGTCTTCCACCCCTTTCCCCGATCCCTTCCCCCCGATCACGGAGTGCCGCATGGAGCGAACGGTTCTGGCCGCCGTCACCGAACGTCCCGACGCCGATTCGGCACTCGCCGATCAGCTCCGCCGCGTGTGCGCGGCGATGGACGAGCACGGGCTCCAGGTGCGCTGGACCCACCGGGCCGAGGACGCCCTGGCGGTGGTCGGGTCGGACGCGTCGCTGACGGCTGTGCTGGCGGCATGGGACGCGCCGGGGGCCGAGGAACTGCTCGGCGCGGTGGCCAAACGGTTCCGCGGCCTGCCCGTCTTCCTGATGACGCAGGAGCAGGAGCTTCCGCTGTGGGTGTACGAGGTCATCCAGGGCTACGTCTTCCCGCTGGAGGACACCCCGCAGTTCATCGCCGGGCGCATCGCCCACGCGGCCGAGCAGTACGCCGAGAAGATCCTTCCGCCGTTCTTCAGCGCGCTGCGGCGCCTTCAGGACCACCATCGCTACTCCTGGCACACACCGGCGCACGCGGGCGGGGTGGCGTTCCTCAAGTCGCCGGTGGGGCGGGCGTTCTTCGACTTCTACGGCGAGCGGCTGCTGCGCACCGACCTGTCCATCTCCGTCACCGAGCTGGGATCGCCGCTCGACCACACCGGCCCGATCGGCGAGGCCGAGCGCAACGCCGCCCGCGTCTTCGCCGCCGACCGCACGTTCTTCGTGGTCAACGGCAACTCCACCGCCAACCGCATCGTCGGTCACCACGCGATCGCCCGTGACGACACGGTCCTGGTGGACCGCAACTGCCACAAGTCGGTCCAGCACGCGCTGGCCATCAGCGGCGCCCGCCCGGTCTACCTCGTACCCGAGCGCAACGGGCTGGGGCTGGCGGGCCCGATCCCGCCCGCCGTACTGCAGGCGGACGCGGTCCGTGACCGGGTGGCCGCCCACCCCCTCGCCGCCGGGGATCCGACGTACGCGGTGATCACGAACTCCACCTACGACGGGGTGTGCTACGACGCGGTGCGGGTCGGCGAGCTGCTGGGCGCCAGCGTGCCGCGGCTGCACTTCGACGAGGCGTGGTTCGCCTACGCCCGGTTCAACCAGCTCTACGCCGGCCGCTACGGCATGGCGATCGACGAGCGCACGCTGCCGGGCGCGGGGCGTCCCACCGTTTTCGCCACCCAGTCGACCCACAAGCTGCTGGCCGCGTTGTCGCAGGCGGCGATGCTGCACGTCCGCCCGGCGGAGCGGGCGCCGGTCGACTACGACGCGTTCAACGAGACCTACCTCATGCACGCCTCCACCTCGCCGCTCTACCCGATGATCGCCTCGCTGGACGTCGCGGCGGCGATGATGGACGGCCCGTCCGGGCCGTTCCTGACCGGGGAGGCGATCGTCGAGGCGGTCCGCTTCCGGCAGGCGATGGTACGGCTGGCCGCCCGCATCCGCGAGGACGGCCTGCGGCCCGACTGGTTCTTCGGCGTCTGGCAGCCCCCCACGGTCACCGACCCGCGCACCGGCCAGGACGTCTCGTTCGCCGACGCCGACCCGGCGCTGCTGTGCGCCGAGCCCCGGTGCTGGACGCTGGACGAGGGGGCCGCGTGGCACGGGTTCGACGGGATGTCCGAGGGCTACTGCCTGCTCGACCCGGTCAAGGTGACGATCACCTGCCCGGGTGCCGACGCCGCCACGGGCACGCTCGACTGGGGCATCCCGGCCCGCGTCGTGGCCGCCTACCTGGAGCGGCGCGGCATCGTGGTGGAGAAGACCGGCGACCACACGTTGCTGGTGCTGTTCTCCATGGGGATCACCAAGGGCAAGTGGGGCACGCTGATCGACGCGCTCACCGACTTCAAGAACGCCTACGACAACGATCTGGACCTGGCGGAGGTGCTGCCGGGCTTCGGGCCGTCCGCGGTCTCGCTGCAGAAGTTCTGCACCCTGGTCCACGAGAAGCTGCGCGACTCCGGTGTCGGGAAGCTGCTCGACCAGGTCTTCACCACCCTGCCCGAGGCGGTGTCGACTCCCGCCGACTGCTACCAGGCCATGATCCGGGCCCGCACCGAGCGCGTCTCACTGGACGGCCTGCCGGGGCGGGTAGCCGCGGCCACGGTGGTGGTCACCCCGCCCGGGATCCCCATGCTGATGCCCGGCGAGGCGACCGGCCCGGCCGACGGCCCGCTGATGACCTATCTACGGGCTCTGGAGGACTTCGATCGGGCCTTCCCCGACCTGGCCACCGACATCCACGGCGCCCACCGTGACGGTGACGGCCGCTACTGGGTGGAGGTCGTCAAGGACTGAGATCGGCGGTCGTGCGCCGGGTGACCGGTGGGCGGCCGGACGGCCCCGGGCGGCCCTTCACCCGGGGCCGGATCCGTGGTCCCGGGCGGCGGTCCGCCCGGGGCCGGAGCCGTGGTCATCCGTGGTCAGCCGTGGACGACGACCTTGTCGAGGTCGGGGGCATAGGCGGTGTCGTTGCCGAAGCGGAGCGTGTTGGCGCCGGCGGCGAGCCGTACGGTGACGGTCACGACGGCCGGGACGGACCAGCTGGTGCCGGTCAGTGCCACCTGCGTCGCGGGGCCGCCGTTGACGCTGACGGAGAAGGACCGGGAGCCGTCGACCAGACCGTGGATCTCCAGCTGGTAGTCGCCCTCGCTCGGCGCGGTGACGCCGGTGAGGGTGACGGCGTTGGCGGCGCCGTTGCCGATGTAGCCGACCTTCGCGCCGCCGGAGCACCCGCCGCACGCGGCCCGCAGGGCAGCGCCCTCGACGGCGCTGGCCGGCGCCTCGGCCTCGTAGTGGTTGTGGGTGGGGCCGGCGCAGGTGAGCTTGGCGTCCGCCCAGTCGGCGTGGTCGTAGTTGATGCCGTCCCCGCCGTCGGTGACCACCAGGCGCAGCAGGGCGGCTCCCGAGATGTCGGCCGTGAGCCGCTGCCCGGGCATCGCGTTGGTCATGACCTCGGTGCTCGCGACCTTCCGCCCGTCCGCCCAGATCTCGAACGCGGCCGTGCCGCGGGTCCCCGCCTCGTCGTCCAGGCCGGCCACGGCCGTCACCTGGGTGCAGGCGCCGCCGATGTAGTACTCGACCGTGCTCGGGGCGTGCACGCCGAGGCCCTTGGCGTACACCGCTCCGCCGACGGTGAGCGGCCCGCCGTCCCCCGAGCCGTCCTCGCCGACGCTGCGGTCCCGCTCCACGGGGCCCCAGCCGTTCGTCGAGCTCAGCCAGGCGACGTCACTGAGGTAGGAGCTGCCGGTGGGGGCAGCGGGCGGTACCAGCAGTCCCGCCGTGCCCGTGGTCCGGGCCGGCGGCCGGCCACCGGGGCCGGTGTGGTCCAGCGTGGCCGTCACCTCGTGGTGACCGGAGGGGGCGTCGGCCGGCGCGGTGACCTTCCAGGTGGTACGGAAGGTCCTGCCGGGAGCGAGGATTCCCTTCGTCGTGGGGGAGGTCGCCTCCACCTTCCACCCTTCGGGCGCGTTCACCCGCACCGAGAGCCGCTGGGCTGGGACGTGCCCGTGGTTGACCGCGGTCGTGGTGAGGGTGAGAGGCTTGCCGGGGTGGGCGAGCACCGGGCCGTCCGGATAGGCGGCCTCGCCCTGCGGGCTCAGCTCGACCGCGGGGGCGTACCGGGCCCACCCGGCGTCCTTGGAGACGCGCAGCATGACCGTGCCGTGCGCGGGGACCGTCGCCGCGAGCACGTCCTCGGTGTGGGTGTCCGTGCGGGTCCACAGGTCGCGCACCCGGTAGGCCGGACTGCCGTCGGCCAGCCCGATCTCGGTCACCGAGGTGGCGACGCGCTGCGCCCGGTCGCTCTCGTTGAACAGGGCGACCGCCTTGTCCCCGTTGGCCAGCGGCTTGACGACGACCCACCGGCCGCCCTCGGACTTCAGCACGCTTCCCTGGATCCCGAGCGGGTCCTGGTCGACGGCGATAACCTCCTTGTTGAGCAGGATGTCGAACGTCTCGCCTGAGGCCCTGCGCAGGTCGGAGCCGATGAGCAGCGGAGCGGCCATGATCGACCACATGCTGAAGTGGGTGCGGTACTCGGTGTCCGTCATGCCGCCGTTGCCCACTTCGAGCATGTCGGGGTCGTTCCAGGCCCCCGGCTTGGCGTACTGCGCCAGCGCCAGGTTGCGCTTCATGATGTCGAGCATCGAGGACCAGCTGTCGCTGATGTCGCCCGTGGTGCGCCACAGGTGGCCGACGTCCTGCGCCCAGAGCCACGGCTGGTTGGAGCCCCACTCGCAGATGCTGAAGACGATCGGCCGGCCGCTGGCCCTGAGCGCGTCGCGCATCGTGGTGTACCGCTCAAGCGCGCTCTGCCCGAGATGGTCGCCGCAGTTGTCGTACTTGAGGTAGTCCACACCCCAGGAGGCGAACAGGTTCGCGTCCTGCCGTTCGTGGCCGATCCCGCCGGGGAAGCCCTTGGCGTCGCACGTCCTGGTGCCGGCGCTGGTGTAGATGCCGAACTTCAGGCCCTTGGAGTGGACGTAGTCGGCCACCGCCTTGATGCCGTGGGGGAACCGCACCGGATCGGGCACCAGGTTGCCGTTCTGGTCGCGCTGCGGCAGCGCCCAGCAGTCGTCGAGGTTGACGTACTGGTATCCCGCGTCCTTCAGTCCCTTCGAGACGAACAGGTCCGCGATTCCCTTGACCATCTCCTCGTTGAACTCGGCACGGCAGTGGGTGCTGTTCCAGTTGTTGAAACCCATGGGCGGGGTGAGCGCGAGACCGTCGTCGACCGCCGCCGCGGCTGCGGGAGCGGCCGTTGCCGCGGTCGCGGCCAGCCCGGCGCTCGCCAGGGCCGTACTCAGCAGGGTCGTCACGGCGAAGCCGGAGAGAAGTTGTCGAAGCGCACGCACGAACTGCCTCCATGGGGGGGTGGATGGCGGGCAGGCTCCACTGGTACGGCCCGGCCGGGGCATGCCGGAGCCTGCCCTCGCGGGGGTGCTGGGGAGAGCCGTGAGGCGGCACGGTGAAACGGGTGGGAAGGGCTGGGACGGTGGCCCGTCGCGGGCCGGGGGATGGGGCG
This sequence comes from Nonomuraea sp. NPDC004354, assembly GCF_053602555.1. Lineage (NCBI taxonomy): Bacteria > Bacillati > Actinomycetota > Actinomycetes > Streptosporangiales > Streptosporangiaceae > Nonomuraea > Nonomuraea sp. NPDC004354. Next base: position 5,268 of record NZ_JBSGDV010000034.1, read on the forward strand.
GCCGGGACGAATACGAACAGCCTTGCCTTTGCAATTCACCATGAATCATCAGAATCATGCAATACCGCACTTTATAACGACTAGATCTCAACACATCTGCACTCGGGCGGGCTGGGAAGCAGTCGGAAAGACGGACAGCGGCGGCGATACATGCGCGTGAAGCGGCGGGTTCGCTTCTGTTGATTCACGCTCGGCTCTGGGGGAGTGCCGCTCGTCAACGCTCGACCAGCAGCACACCAGGGCTCTGCCGTACGCCGCATGGCGTACCGGCCCCACCCCGCCGGTCGTGCGCGGGAGCGGAGCGGTGCCCCGCGGGCCGCTGCCGGGACCCTCGCGCAGGAGGTGAAGATGCTCGGCGGCGCCGCCGAGCCGCTCCCGACACCGGTCTCCTGCACCACGCGACCGGACGCCGGCACCTACCACCTGATCGACTTCAAGGAGGTCGGCAGGCCGGGTCTGGAGGAAGGTCCGCATCCTGCGCGTGCGCCCCTCACAGGCGGGACACGGCAGGGAACCGTGCTGAACCACTGACCGTTGGATCGACAGCCGTCAGCTTCGGGCGATCGCCCTCGACGCCTCACCGGAGTACCCATGAAGTCACTTCCGCTAAGGCTGCAACTTCTCCTGGCTCTCGTGGCGCTTCTGTCATTCAGCCTGAGCGTGTACCTGGAGGAAAACCATCTGGACTACCTCGACCGGCATCCGATCATGGTCAACCTGCTGTCCGGCGTTGTGGGATTCTCCGCGGCGACCCTCGTGATCAGCATCGGCTTCGACTGGTATGCAACGAAGGAAACCTCGAAGAAGCGGTCATCGGCCTATGAGCTCCTCGTCGGCCGGACGATCTACATGCTGTCCCGGCTGGATCCTCAGGCTTGGGAGAAACTGGATACCGACCTCGCGACCAGGGCGGCCCGTGTCCTCGGGTTCAGCGACGCCGAAGAGGCCGGCGATGCAGCGCATGCCGCACAGATAGAACGGGGAGTCCTCCCACGCGGAAGGCAGCGGGACATCGCCACCTGCCGAAGGATCATCGGCTTCGGCGAAGCCCTCCATGAAGCGCTGAGCATCGGGGCGGACCAGGAGATCTCCAGGGCCCGCAGAGCTGTTCGGAAATCGATGGAAGAGTTCGAGAGGGCGGATGGCCCGATCTGGGACGTGGTAGTCGCTACGACGACCTACGTGGTGGCGCTTCTGGAGCGCCCTGAGTGTGATCACATATTCGCCATGCCCCGTCAATAGTTCACGGTCCCTTCGTTCTTCTCCGCTGGCTTCTTCCGCCGAGCGATGCCCCTGTGGGCTGTTGCCCGAGCGAGCCCGGCCCGTAGCTGGTCAGGCTCGCTCGGCGGGCGCCACGCCGGCGCTCCGGTCCCAGCCGCGGCGCGGGCCCTGCGCCAGCCACCAGCACGCGACCGCCCGGTCCCTGCTTTCTCGCCTCCGGCCTACGTGAATGGCCGCTCACGACGTCTGACCACTACGACAGGCCGTGGCGATCGCGTGCTTGGGCGCATGCCGGAAGAGTCACTGGTCATCAGCGTTCCAGGCGCCTGCCGAGAATGTCGGCGGGTTGACCGTATGGCTCGGTGAGGATCCGCGGTTGCGGGAGGGCATCGCGGAGTCGGATCGCGGGCGGGCGGGTGTGGCCATGACCACGCCGGCGACCTGCCGTACAGGATCAGGCCGTGCGGTCGTGAACGACGACGAGCGAACCGCTCCACTCCCTGACGCGGGCAAGCAAGGTCACGGCGGTAGGAAGCGGATCGGCGCAAAGAACGCTCGCGTGGAAGGCGTGCGGCATGCCGCCGTAGATGTCGAGGCTGACCGTTCCCGAGGCGTCGGACACCGCCTCGGCGAACCGCTTCGCATCATCGAGGAGAACCTCTTTCGAGCCGGCCACGACCAGCAGCGGCGGCAGCCCGCGAAGGTCGCCGTGCAGAGGGGACTGGGGTCCCTGATCCGGCCGGGCACCGGCCAGGTACTGCGTTCGGACGTGGTCGAGCACGGTCCGGTCGACGACGTCCTGGCCGTCGTTGGCGTCGATCGACGGGCTTGACAGCGTGAGGTCGGTCTGCGGAGAGATGGTCAGCGCTCCCGCGGGCAGAGCGTCGCCGGCCTGGTTGAGTACGAGCAGCGCCGACAGCACCAGCGTGGCGCCGGCGGACTCACCGGCCAGGATGATCTTGGAGGCGGGTACGTCCTGAGCGAGCAGGCTCCGGTAGGCGGTCACCACGTCCTCAAGGGCGGCCGGATATCGGTGAGCCGGGGCAAGGCGATAGTCCACGGCCAGGACAGGACGGCCGGTCGCCTCGGAAAGGCGGTAGGCCATGATCTGTTCCAGATGGGGATTGGCGTACTCGAAGCCGCCTCCGTGGACGTAGACGGTGACCCCTCTCGCGGACACCGCATCGGCTGGCGGCTTCTGCAGAGGCATCTGCGGAGGCTTCTGCGGAGCGGTGACCCAGGTGCCGGGAACGCCGCCGGTGTGCGGCAGCAGGGCGGTGAGGTCGGCGTCAGCCGGTAGGACGGGAGGTCGAGACTGCATGGCGCCGAGCTCGGCCAAGACCATGGCGCCGGCGTCGGGTGCAGCGGGGATGTGGGTGAGGTTCACGAACAGATCCTTCATACGGAGCAGTGGGCGGGACGGCCTCCCCTCTGTCCCGGAGTGGTGGATCGTCGGAGGGAGGCACGATGCGCCGATGGCAGCGGTCACCAGGAGGCGCCTGGTGCCGTACCTGGCAAAGACGGGAATGCGGTGCAGGCATGCGACGACCCGACGTCAACGGGAGCGCGGATCGGCGGTCAGCTGTTCGGCACGCGAGAATGCGCCGTGCTCACCTGCGGTGGTGGTGGTCAGCACCGTCCGCGCAGGGCGCGCGGCGCGGGCGTGGTCACGGTCAGATGCGACCGGTGAACTGAGACGTCACGAGACCAACCCCTTGATACGGTGCCTCCATGCCGTCGGCGTTCTCCTCGACGACGTCACGCGACACGCAGATCATTAGAGCCCGCCGCCGCAGGGCTGTCAAACGTCGCCGACACGGCTCTTCCTCGCTCGCACGGCTGACTTGACCGATGATCGCAAGAGTGATGGGATCCGTCGTCAGCGTCGCGGTGTACCCGGCAAGCAGGCCGCCGAGGACACGCAGGCGCCGGAACATGGGATACCCATGGGAACCCCACCACCTCCTCTGGAGCGTCATCACACCGGCGAGGACGCCGCGGCCCTCCCAGCGCCGGCCGAGCAGTTTCCCCGGTTGCGGCCGGTACGTCGGGAGCTGACACGCCGCCACCCGATCGTCAGCGACACTCCGCGCAGACCGCGGAACCGCCCGGACGGCCTCGGCCACGACGACGCCGCCCAGCTCCTGCCCGTGCAAGCCGAACCGGACGGCCTGACAGCGCTCGCGGAATCCCACGTCACCTGTGGCGGCTCGCGTTCGAGTGGAAGCGTCTCGCCTCGCTCTGTCGGAGGGCGGACTGGGTCAGGGTGTCTTCACCACGGGCCGGCAATTCCCGGCAGGCGCGGTCGGATTCGGTCAGGAAGTCGATCTCCATCAGGGCGCCCAGCCTGCCGTACGGTCAGGTCTGCGTTGGGCGCGTATCAGGAAGCCGGTCAGCGTCGCGTCGAACGTCGCGGCTGGCCCGAGCCGGGGCAGGTGGCGCTGGTGCCGGTGTTGGCAGATCCACGGCTCGGGCTTGCGCGCGAAGCTTCCGCATCTGCTGAAGCTTCTGACGGGCGCCAGCGAGACTCACCTGGAGCCCTTCGACCTCGCCGAGCCAGCCGCGTTCGGTGGCTTCGCGTATCCGGTCATGCAGGTTCGTGCTGATCTTGGCGAACCGCATCGCTTGTGGATTTGGCTGCAGCATGGGACATCTCAGCAGGCTTCTCTGAACTAAGGAACTTGATGCTCAGCGGTAGCGCCTCACCTCGTTCGCTGTCGAAGCGGGTCAGGTAGAGGTCAGCCCAGCTTTGGCGGAGTCGAGATGGCGGGTGTCACCGAGGTTGACGACCTGGCGGCTGTGGCGGAAATCGTCTTCGTGCAGTGTGGTGATGCTGCCCGACCGAACTCGGAAAAAGGCATGGCCGACAGCCGTGATCGGCATCTTGATCCAGGCCGCCACGACGAAGGTCAGGGAGCCACCGTGCGTCACGATGATCTGGTGCTCGCAGGGCCGCTGCACGATCTCGTCCATGGCCGCGTAGATGCGCTGCGCCAGCGCCGCCTTGGTCTCGGCACCCTCCACGCCCTCGTCATGTTCCAGTCGCTCCCCGACAGCCGGCGGCGGCACGAATCGCTGATCCAGCCACTCCTGTGGCCTTCCCTCCGCCTCTCCATAGGATTTCTCCCGCAGTCTGCGGTCCAAGATTGGCTTCACGCCGAACAGCTCGGCAACCTTCTCGGCCGTTTGCCGGGTGCGCTGCAGATCCGAGGAGAACAGCTCCACCGCGCCGCCGTTCGGGATCTGAGCCCGCAGCGCCTGGGCAATGGAGGCCGCCGCGCTGAGGCCGGTCGGCGTCAGCTGCGAATCATGCCAACCGCCAACGAGCCCCTCGATGTGATGCGTCGCCTCCGGATGGGTGACGACGTAAATGGTGCGCATGAGTGAGCTCTTCCTGTCGATGGCCAGGCCTTTGGTGATCTTAAGAGTGGTTCACGAGTTTCTCTGAGATTCTCTGAACTTTGGGGCCGGTCCGTCCCAAAGCCTCTGATCTGCAGCTCTCTGAAACCGAATCGGTGATGCCAGAGGAATCACAGCGAGATGCTCCGGAGAGCGAGAGCCGCTCCGCCTGCCGCCTCAGTACTGTGATCTCGCATGACGGACACCGAGATTGAGATCACCGCAGACCTGGTCCGCGACCTGCTGCAGGAGCAACATCCGGACCTTGCAGGGCTGGCCATCCGCGAGGTGGCGGGCGGCTGGGGCAACCAGATGTGGCGCCTCGGGGACGAGTTGGCCGTGCGCATGCAGCGCATGGACCCCACCCCGGAGCTCCAGCTCAAGGAGCGGCGGTGGCTACCCGTGCTGGCCCCGCGCCTGCCGCTCCCGGTGCCGACCCCGGTGCGGTTCGGCGAACCGTCCGAGCGCTTCCCCAAGCACTGGACCGTCATGACGTGGGTTCCCGGCGAGCCGCTGGACCACGGCTCGATCAGCCGCGGCACCCACGCGGCCGACACGCTGGCGGGCTTCCTCCAGGCGCTCCATGTGGAGGCGCCCGCCGAGGCCCCGGCCAGTTCGGACTTCGGCGCTCACCCCAAGAGGTGCACGGGCGGCTTCGAGCAGTTCTTGCAGGCCATTGACCGCGACGCCGTCGGCGATGTCCGCGCCGTCCGGGCCGTCTGGGCCGACGCCGTCGCGACCCCCGAGTGGGAGGGCCCGCCGGTGTGGGTGCACGGCGACCTCCATCCCGCGAACGTCGTCGTCTCGGACGGAACGCTCTCGGGCATCGTCGACTTCGGTGGCATGTTCGCCGGCGATCCGGCGTGGGACCTCGCCGCCGCATGGGTGCTGCTCCCCGCGGGCACGGCCGCACGGTTCTTCGAGATGTACGCGCACGCAGACGAGGCGGCGATCCGGCGCGCCCGCGGGCTGGCCGCTATGAAGAGCCTCTTCCTGATGCTCATGGGGCAGAACGGAGATCGAGGCCTTCCCGGCGGCAAGCCGAACTGGGGACCCGCAGGCCGGGCGGCACTTGATCGTGTTCTGAAGGGCGTTTGACGCACGGTTCTTCGACTTTCTCGATCTTGGTGAACCGTGGGCCGGTAGCGGCCTGTCCGCCCTGGCGCCCAGCTTCCATCGGGTTGTGGTGCGCGTGCGCGCGGCCGGAGCGACGCGCCAGGTCCAGCGGGAACGGGTCGAGCAGTGGCCCGGATCCGGTCTCGCGGTGCAGGTCGTGGAACCTGCGCAGCACCGTCTCGCTGTGAGCGACGGACGACGGGGCAGGACCCCGCCCCGTCGCGGCCTGCCCTCCGGGTACCTACCTGACGGTCAACGGGCCGATGCGCTTTCTGAACGCAGACGTCTACACGCCGCTTTATGTCACCGGCTCGGTCACCGCACAGCACCTGATGTGCCTCGTGGACAGCAATCTGTTCATCGGCGGCTCGCTCGCCGTCGGGGGCCTGCTGATGACGGAACTCTCCGACTCGGGAATGCTCGTCGTACACGGTGCTGCATCTGCGGGCGCGTGGCTCGAAACATGGGACAGGGGCGACGTCACCTTTGTCGATGATCTGAAGGCCCGTCGGCTGCGCGTGTCCGAGGGCGATTACCTTGAAGACGCCGACGCGGATGATGCGGCTGACATCCTGTTGCCCGAGTTCCTGGACGGCGACACCGAAGATGCCGCGGAAAAGCTCTGGGAAGCCGCGCTTGAAGGACGTCCCCTGCTGCGCCCCTGATTTCCTGCCGGTTTGATCGGCAGCCGCGGATGAGTACAACTGGGTGAAGCCTGTCTGCGCGGGCTGGACGATGTCGGCGATCAGTTGGCGGGGGGGTGGGCGCCCACCCCCCGCCGCGGCTGCCCGACCGGCTCGACAGCTCAGGAATGCGCCGTCTGCAAGGTGCGGAGCAGTTCGAAGGCGGGACGGTCCACGGAACGACGCGTGTTGCTGAGGACGGCGACGCCCACCCCCTTCTCGGGGTCGAAGCCCACGAACGAGGAGAACCCGCCGGTCATCCCGCTGTGCCAGATCTGCAGGTGGGCGCCCTGCCGAGCATGCAGCCGTTGCCCCATCCAGCCCAGGTGAACCCAGGAGAAGGGGCTGATCCGGTGCTCGGTCCGGCGGCTGAGCCGGATCGCCTCGGCCAGCGCGCCGGCGCCGTCGTCCACGTGGGCGCGGAGGAAGGCGACCAGGTCGGCCGGCGTGGATCGCAGCCCTCCGGCACCGGCCATGTCCGCCAGGTGCCAGGCCGCGGCGGGCCTGCCCCGCCGGGTGTGGCCCTGCGCCAGGCGCGCCGACCGGCCGCCGCCGGCAGTGCCGCCGACGGTGCTGCCGACGGTGCCGGCACCGCCATCACCGTCGAAGGTGCCGTCGACGGTGATGCCGGTGCCGGTCAGGTCCAGCGGGGAGCTGATCTCCCGGGAGATCAGCGTCTCGTAGTCGGTGCCCACCCGGTGGGCGAGCGCCGCTCCCAGCAGGCCGGCGCCGAGGTTGGAGTAGCGGAACCGGCGTCCGGGTGTGGCGCCCAACCGGGTCCGAGCCAGCCCCCGGAGCAGGAGATCGATCGTGCATCCGGCGTACGGATCCGGCTTCCACGGGCGGAGCAGCGCCTCCAGCATCATGCCCTTGGGCAGTCGGGGCAGCCCTGAGGTGTGGGTCGCCAGATGCCGAAGGGTGATCTCCTGGCCATCCCGTGACGGCACGCGTGTTCCCTCGGGCAGCAGCGCGGCCACGGGCTCGTCGAGGTCGACCGTGCCGGCGACACCCAGCCGCGCCAGGGCCAGAGCCGTGAACACCTTGGTCACCGAGCCGACCTCGAACACCGTCCCGGCGCCGGGCGTGCCGTCGTTGTCACCGCCGGCGCGACCGGCACCCCGGATCTCCACCGAGCCGGGGGTCAGCGCGGCGACCACCACGCCGACGTGATTCGCGGCCAGCCGGTCAGCTGACTCCCTCACGAGGCCGTCCAGATCTGTCACATCTGGCAATTATCGGGGCTGTGGCGTGCGGGCGGAGCCGCCGAACCCTGCGGCTACGAGTGGCGTGGCCGGCCGGCGGCGGCGTACAGCAGCTGCCGCAACCCCGGCAGTTCCTCCCGGTCCTCCCGCCACACCAGGCGCAGGCTCAGCCGCGGAGCCGGCAGCGCCAGCCGTACCAGCGCACCCGACTCCAGCGCCCCGGCCACCGCGAACTCCGGCAACAACGCGATGCCCAGCCCCTGCTCGGCCCAGGCGCGCATCACCGCCACCCCGCCCGCGCCGACCCGTTCGGGCCCCGGCCCGAGCACGCTGTCGGCGGCCAGGCGGAAGGAGCAGCCCGGCACGTTGACCAGCAGCCGCTCGCCCGCCAGGTCACCGGGGCCGACCAGGCCGCGCCCGGCCAGGGGGTGTCCCGGTGCCGCCACCAGCACCAGCGGGACCTCGTCAACGTCGAGGAAGGTCAGCGGCTCAGGCGGCGCGAACCCCAGCCCGCCCAGCGCCTGACCCGCGTCCAGCAGCAGCGCCGCCTCCAGCCGCCCGGCCGCGACCTCGGCCATCAGCTCGTCCCTGCTGGAGCTGGGACGCACCCGCACCTCCAAGCCGGGATGGTGTTCGGCCAGGTGGGCCAGCACGCGCGGCGCGTGGGTGGCGGCGATGGTCTCCAGCGCCCCGAGGCGCAGCCGGTACGGCTGCCCGGTCACTTCCAGCCGGGCCTGCTCGGCCAGCTCCAGCAGGCGGCGCGCCCAGCCGGTCAGCCGCTCGGCGGCAGCGGTGGGACGCATGCCGCGCGGCGTGCGCTCGAACAGCGACACCCCGAGCGAGCGCTCCAGCGCGCGGATCTGCTCGGAGACGCTGGAGGGCGCCAGGTCCAGGGCGACGGCGGCGTCGGTGACGGTGCCGTGCCGTAGCAGGGTCTCGAAGGTGCGCAGCTGGCGCAGTTCCATGCCGCTGCCAACCCGCGCCGGGCGTTCGGAAATTCCGAACGCTGCCTTCGGGTCAGCCGGTGGAGGCGGCGGTCGGTGCCGGGCGAGGGTGGGCGCCGTGATCAGATATCTCGTGGGCGTCTCGCTCGGCTACTTCATGGTGCTGCTGGACATGACGGTGCTGGCGGTCGCCGAGCCGGACCTGGCCGCCTCGCTGGAGACCTCCGTGGCCGGCCTGCAGTGGGCGACCACCGCCTACACCGTGGTGTTCGGGGCGTCGCTGCTGTCGGCCGGCGCCGTCTCCGACCGGTACGGCGCGCACCGCGTCTTCCGCGCCGGGGTGAGCGCGTTCGGCGCGCTCTCGCTCCTGTCGGCGCTGGCGCCGACGCTGCCGGCCCTGGTCGGCCTGCGCGCCGTGCTCGGGGCAGCGGCGGCGGCCTGCCTGCCGAGCTCGATGGCGATCATCGCGCGGCTCTACCCTGACCCGCCGCGCCGCGCACGCGCCGTGGCCACCTGGGCGGCCGTCAGCGGCGCGGCGGTGGCCGCCGGCCCGATCGCCGGGGGAGCGCTGGTGGACCTGGCCGGCTGGCGGGCGATCTTCCTCGTCAACGTGCCCATCACCCTCCTCGTGCTGTCCCTGGTCAAGGGCGCGGCGATCACCTGCCCCGCGGGGGAGCGGCGGATCGACTGGCGCGCGCAGCTGGCCGCCGTGGCGGTGCTGGCGCTGCTCACCGACACCGTGGTGGCCGCCGGCTCCCGCGCCTGGGCGCATGCGGCCGCCTCAGGAGCGGCCACCCTGGCGGCGGCCGGCCTCTTCGCGGCGCTCGAACGGCACAGCCCGGCGCCGGTGCTCCACCGCGGGCTGCTGGCCGGCCGCGGCGTGCGCGCCGGGCTGGCGGCCGGCGCCGCGGTCACCTTCACGCTCAACGGCATCCTGTTCGTGCTGCCGCTCCTGCTGCGGGACCAGCACCTCGGCGCGACCGACACCGGCCTGGCGTTCCTGCCGATGACCCTGCCCTTCGTGCTCAACCCGCCGCTGACCGGCCGGCTGGTGGCCCGCTTCGGCCCCCGCCCGCCCATCCTGGCCGGGCTGGCGCTGCTGGTGGCCGGCAGCCTCGCGCTGGCCGCCGGATGGCTGCCTGCCGGGCTGCTGCTGGCCGGCCTCGGCGTCTCCTTCGTGCTGCCCGCGCTGGCCGCGGCCGTCGTCGCGGCCGCTCCTGAGGGTACGGCAGGCGCGGCCGGCGGGCTGCTCAACAGCGTCAGGCAGGTCGGCGCGACGCTCGGGGTGGCGGCCATGGGCGCGCTGGTGACCACCGGCCCGGCCCTGCCGCTCCTGCTGGCCGCGGCCGTCTGCGCGGTGGCGGCCGCCGGTTTCCTGCAGCCCGCCGGCGCCCGGCTGGGGTGACATCGGGGCCCCGGCGGGCGGGCTCAGAGCGGCCACGAGGTGAGACGCCCCCATGCGACGATCGCGGCGACGACCATGACGGCGATGTTCCCGCCGACCAGGTGCGCCTCCCCGCGACCCAGATGCGTGATCGTGGCGCCGGCCATGAGGATCACCAGACCGATCGCCGCGACCGGCGTCAGCACGGGCGCGATCCGCGTCACGCCGGGAAGGACGAGGCCCGCCGCGCCGCACACCTCCAGGATCCCGATGCCCGCCACCTGGGGCCGGGAGAAGTCCTCGACCCACGGCATGATCCCGCTGATGGCCTCGAGCGGCGCGAAGATCTTGAGGCCACCGGCGAGGAGGAACAACACCGCCAGCAACCCCTGAAACACCCAGAACACGATGGTCATGCCGTTCAGTGCACACCGTCCCCGATGGGACTGTCCAAGACCGGTTTCCACCTGCCCGACAGGCGCGGCCTATCATGGCCGGAATGGGATGGGATCTGCGGCGGCTGCGGTATTTCCAGGCAGTGGCCGAAGAACTGCACTTCGGCCGGGCGGCCCGCCGGCTGCACATCGCCCAGCCGTCGCTGAGCCAGCAGATCAAGGCCCTGGAGCGGGCGGTCGGCGCCACCCTCCTGGAGCGCACGCCGCGCGGGGTGCGGTTGACCCCCGCGGGGGCGGCGGCGCTGGAGGCGGCCCGCGACCTGCTCGCCCGCTCTGACCGCACCCTGCGCGACATCAGGGACCTGGCCGCCGGCTCCGCGCCCGCGCTCAGGCTCGGGCTGTCCACGGGGATCGGTCCCGACCTGCTCGGCCGGGTACGGCTGGCCGCCGCAGCCGTGGGCGTGGACATCGCCTTCCGCGACGCCGCCTCCGCCGAACAGCCGGACCTGCTGCGCAGGGGTGAACTCGACCTCGGCCTCGTGCTCGAGCCCGCGACCGACGACACGGACCTGAGGCTGCTGCGCCTGGTCGACGAACCCCTCGGCGTGATCGCCGGCAAGCGGCACCGGCTGCCGGACCGGCTCACGGCGGACGATCTCACCGGCACGCGCCTGCTCTGGTTCGACCGGGAGGAGGCCCCCGGCTACCACGACCATGTGCTGGACGCCTGCGCCGCCGCCGGATGGCGGCCCGAGATCCAGGTGTGCGACAGCCGGCGGCTCAGCGCCGTCGTCCTGCTGCTCACCGCCGAGCCGGACCTGGTCACGCTGGTGCCCGCCGCCAAGGCCGGCCATCCCGAGCTGGTCTGGCGCCCGCTGCGGGACGCTCCCCGCCACCGCGTCGCCCTGGCCTGGCGCCGTGCCGACGGCAGGGAGGCCGTCGGCCGCCTTCGCGACGAGCTCGACCGCGGTCCGGCGCGGACCTGACTCCTCCGGTCCGGCGCGAAACCTGATTCCTCCGGTCCGGCGCGGACCTGGTGACCGCGGTCCGGGGCGACCCTGACGACCGGTGAGCGCCCGCCGCGACCTCGACCGTGCTCGTGGGCGAAGGGCGAGGGCCCGAGCCGATCGAGACGGGGATCAGCCGCTCTGCGCGGGCGTGCTGGTCCGTTGGTCACGGGCCCGCCAGGCTTCGGTGAGGCCGGCGACGGCCTGGTCGAGCAGCTCGGGCCGCAGGGCGAAGCTGAGGCGCAGGCGGTCGCGGTGGCGGCCGTCGGCGGAGAAGAGCGAGCCGGGGGCGACGGCGACGCCGTACCGGCGGGTGAGCGCCGAGAAGCGGTCGGTGTCGGTGCCGGGCAGGCGGACCCACAGGGACAGGCCGCCGCGCGGCGGCTCCCATGTCCACGCCGGCAGCGCGGCGGCGAGCGCGGTGGACAGGTGGTCGCGGCGGGCGGCCAGCTCGGCGCGCCAGGAGCCGGCGGGGTTGCCTTCCAGGAGTTCGGCCGCCATCCGCTGGGAGACGGCGCTGGTGGCGAGGTCGGCGTCCTGCTTGGCCTCGGCCAGCCGGGCCAGCAGCGGCTCGGCGGCGCGCAGCCAGCCCACCCGCAGCCCGCCCCACAGCACCTTGGACAGCGAGCCCACGGTGACCGTGCCGTGCGGGTGACCGTCCGCGAGCGGCGCCGGGCAGGCGCCTTCGAACACCAGCTCCGCGAGGGTCCGGTCCTCGACGATCAGGATGTCGTCGGCGCGGGCCAGGTCGGCCACGTGCCGCAGGTCGGGGACCGCGCCCGTCGGGTTGTTGACGCTGACGGCGTAGATCAGCGCGGGCCGGTGCAGGCCGATCGCCGCGCGGGCCGCTCGCGGGTCGGCCAGCTCGACGGGTACGGCCAGCGCTCCGGCCCGCTGGAAGGCCGCGAGCGCGCCGCCGTACGTCGGATCCTCGACCAGCACCCTGTCCCCCGGGCGCAGCAGGACCCTGGCCGCCAGGTCGATGCCCTGCTGGGCGCCACCGGTGATCAGGACGTCCCCGCCCAGGAGCGCGCGCAGGCGGGGGTCGCCCTTGGCGTCGTACCCGTGGCCGGTGGGTGTGCGCAGGAGTTCCGCGGCGTCGAGCGGGGGCACGACGAGGTGTGAGGGGTCGGGCACGACCGAGGTCGACAGGTCGGCGAGGACGGCGCCCGCGCGCAGCAGCCCCGAGAAGGACGGCGTGCCCGTGGCGACGGTCTCGCGCAGGTAGGTGCCGCTGCCGTGGCGGCGCTCGAACAGCCCCTCCTCGCACAGGGCGTTGAGCGCGGCGGCGACCGTGCCGCGGCTGAGCCCGACGATCAGGGCGAGGTCGCGTTCGGACGGCAGCCTGCCGCCGGGGGCCAGCGCGCCGATCTCGGCGAGATCGCTCAGCGCCCCGGCGAGCCTGCGACTGGGCGGCTGCCTGCCCTCGCGCAGCCGCAGCCGGTCGCGGACGAGCACGGCGAACCTGTTCAGATCCTCGGTTCCCACCGGGCTATTGTGCCCGCTCTTGTGTGGCCTGGTCGACCGCCGCTAGATTCGCCACTCATCGGAGAAGTGGCTCAGAAGTGGCCACTTGATTGAGCCACTTGAGGGGACATGATGAAGCTGCCCGAAACCGGGACGATCTGGATGGACGGCGCGCTGGTTCCGTGGCCGGAGGCCCGCGTCCACGTGCTGTCCCACGCCCTGCACTACGGCACGGCCGTGCTGGAGGGCACCAACGTCCACGACACCCCGCAGGGCCCGGCGGTCTTCCGGCTCGACGCCCATCTGGCCAGGCTCTACCGGAGCGCGAAGATCATCGGCCTTGCCGTGCCGTACACCCCGGGCGAGCTGCACGCCGCCACCCTGCGAACGGTCAGGGACAACGGCCACTCGACCTGCTACATCCGCCACCTCGTCCACCGCGGCTACGGCGAGATGGGCATCTCGGCGCGGAACTGCCCGGTCACGGTGTCGATCGCCACCTGGGAGTGGGGCACGTACCTGGGCGACGGGGTGCGGCTGATGACCAGCTCCTGGCGCCGCAACGACCCCGCCGTCGTCCCCACGGTCGCCAAGGCGACCGGCCCCTACCTGAACTCGGTGCTGGCCAAGGCCGAGGCGCTGGACGCGGGCTTCGACGAGGCCGTGCTGCTCAACGCCGCCGGCCACGTGAGCGAGTGCACGGCCGCCAACCTGTTCCTCGTCAGCGACGGTGCGCTGGCCACCCCGCCCGCCACCGCCGGGGCCCTGGAGGGCATCACCCAGGACACCGTCGAGCGGCTCGCCGCCGACCTCGGCCTGCCCGTACGGCGGCGCGACATCCTGCGCGCCGAGCTCTACACGGCCGACGAGCTGTTCCTGTGCGGCACGGCCGTCGGGATCGTGCCGGTCGCCTCCGTCGACCACCGCGAGAGCGGTCCGGAAGGCCCGGTGACCGCCAAGCTCAGAAACGCCTACGACGCGGCCGTGCACGGTCGTGACGACCGCTACCGCGACTGGCTCACCCCTGTCGGTTAGGCCCGGCCGACCCCGCGGCATGATCAGGTCCGCATGCGGGCCGGATGGAACGCGGCACTTTGCGGGGCGGCGGGCGGCGTCCATGAGCCTCACCGGTGCTGTGGGCAGATGGACGGCCGGACGGACGGGGAGTCGGCGGACGTGGAGGCGGGCGGGTGGACAGGGGGACGGTCAGCAGGCCGGCGAACCGGCAGGCCGACGAACGGGGAGGCGGGCGGACGAGGGCCGGTGGATGGGGAGGCCGGCGGACGGGAGGCCGGTGAATGGGGAGGCCGGCGGACGGTCAGGCTGGGGTTGTCAGCGGACCCAGCCGGTGTAGCGGCGTCCCGCCGACGTGCCCGAGGAGCGCCCGCCGCCGCGGCCCTCGGCGGGTTCGAGGGTGGCGGCGACCGCCCTGACCAGCCAGGCGTTCACCGACAGGCTCTCCCTGCCGGCCGCCTCCTCCACCCTGACCTTGAGGTGCTCGGGAAGCCGGAAGTTGATGCGCGCCGTACCGCCCTCGTCGCCCTCCGGCGGCAGCGGGGGAGCCGGCGGCCTGGCTGCGACGGCGGGCACGGGCTCGACGGTCTGGTCGGCGGACTCGTCGACGGGGACCCTGACGACGAAATCCGGGTCGCGACCGCGCAGGCGGACGTCGACCGACCCGGGTGCGAGGTCGCGCGTGATCTCGTCGGCCGCCTTCGACAGCGCCTCCAGCAGGGCGAGCCTGGTCGCGGACTCCAGCGGCCCGGTGAGCCGCTCGGCGAGCGCACGGGCGTCGTCGCCACCGACCTCGGCAGCGGCGGCCAGCTCCTGGCGCAGATAGTCGACGTATGGCGCGAGATCCATGACGCCACTATGGCGTCAACCTGGCATCATCGCAAGCCGCCGACCTTCGATGCGGCCACTCCCGCCAAGGCTCCGCCGTGAGCCGGAGCACCGCCCCGACCGGCGTGGCCACCAGACCCCGCCGCCACCCACCCGGCCTGGGTCGAGCCGCTGACGGGTCTCAGCGAAGGGGGGCCGGCTGGAGGGAGGTCGTCGGTCCCGCTCGGGCGGCACGCTGCGCGCGCCCTCCGACTGCGACGCCTGCGCCGGTATCGCGGCCTCACGCGCTGGAACGCGCGCGGGTCAGCCGAGTTGCTCCTCCATCAGGGCTCGCGCCTCCGGCCAGGCCCGCCAGAGCAGGAGCTCGGAAGCCCGGCGTGCAGCGCGGCGAGCAGGCGTTCGCGCGTTCTCGTCCGGGATGTGTCCGTATGTCTCGTCCAGGGTGCGTTCGCGTGTCTTGTCCGGGGTAGCGCTCGGTCTGATCCGTCACGCGTCGTCTCCCAGGCGGTAGACGCGACGCGCGTTGTCCTTGCCGATCATGGTGGCCACCCGGACCGCCTGGGCCGGCGACCACTCCCCGTCGGCCACGAAACCGCCGAGGACGCGGGACATGGCCCGGCGCCACAGCACGGCGCCCAGGTGGTGCAGCTCGGCCGGGCCCCAGGCGTCGGAGGAGAAGAGAGTCTTGGCGAACGGCGCCAGCTCCAGGCTCTCCGCCACGACGGCCACGCTGCGCGCTCCGGTGTAGTTCACTCCAAGGCCCACGTCGAAGTAGACGTTGGGGTAGACCTGGGCGAGGTAGCCCGCGTTGCGGTGGAACGGATAGCAGTGCAGCAGGAGCAGCGGCACCCCGCTGGGCTCGGCCCGCTCGATGAGCCCCCGCAGCAGCAGCGGGTCGGAGCGGCGCAGGTCGATGTCAGGATCGCCGTAGCCGGTGTGGAACTGCAGGGGCAGCCCGCGCTCGATCCCGGTCCAGATCAGGTGGCGTAGCAGCACCGGATCGTCGACCCGGACCGTCGCGGTCTCCTCGACCGCCCGCAGCCACCGCCCCGCCGCCGCCGTGACCTCGGCGGGGGTGGGCGGGCTCGGGTCGAGGTCGAGCCCGTGCCGGTAGGCGGCGATCGTCTTGAGGCCGCGGGCCGTACGGCTGAGCTTCCACAGCAGTTCGGCGAAGCGCGCGGCGAACCCGGCCGCGCTGACGCCCTCGGCGACCACCTGTTCGGCCACCGCCTCCAAGCGGACGACCTCCTCGGCGGGCCGTCCGGTGACCTCGGTCATGCCCGCGACCCCGAGGATCTCGTCGCCGCGACAACCGGTCTCCACCAGGAAGTGGCCGATCCCGCTCGCGGTCAGCAACCTCCTGTTCACCTCCGCGGCGCCGAGCTCGGCACGCCGCGCCATGTACGCCTCGGGCGAGGCGTGCGGGTCGAGACCCAGCACGGGCGCGCAGTGCCGCAGGATCGCGAAGCCGATCTGGGAGTCGAACTGGCTCATCCAGCCGGGTACCGGCCGGTCCGACTCGGTGATGAGCTCCTCGAACTCCGCCCTGGACAGGTCGTTGCCCGCGGCGCCGTGGACATGGTGGTCCACCAGCGCGATGGCCTCGATCGACTGATCGAGGGACTCAGAAGACATCAGCGATCCTCCGGCAGCTTTCCACGTCGTCCAGACCGTCGAGCGCGCGCGATTCCGTCTGCTTGACCGACAGGTACGTGTCGATGAGGTCGGGCGCGAACAGGCCGCGACGACCTGGTCGGCCTCGAGTGCGTCGAGCGCCTCGTCCTGCGACTTCGGCAGCGGCGGCACGGCCGCGACCGAGACGCACACCTCCGCGCTCTCCAGTCATCGACGCCTCTCGATCAGGGTTGTCCCGCCCATCATTCTGGATGGTCGCCGAGCCTGTCGGGATTCGCGCCGACGCCTGCGCGGGTCGCGGGAGGGCGGGGCGGCGGGTGGCCGGTCCTCGCGGCCCGGCGCCGGCATGGCGGCGGGCATGGCCGGCGGGCCCGGCGCTGGCATGGCCTCGGTAAGTCTCATGAAAGTCCGATGAAAGGCTCATGCAAGGCGATTCAGCTAGAAACAGCGCATACGGCCATAAACCGTATAAATCTGCACGAAACTGCTCGATACTCATCGATCGTGCCCATGTGATGGCGCTGCCATCGGCGCGGTCGCCCTCGGCATATGAGGGGCGAGTGTCAGATTCATCCCTTTCTGCGATGCGAGCGACTCCGACGCCGGCCCTGGCGCGGGAGAGAAGTGTGACTCGATGAAGGAAACTCCCGGAAGCGACATGCTTTCGCGCGCCGCGAGGTCGAAGCGTGGTCACCGGGGCGACATGCGTATCGCGATCGTCGGTTACGGCAAAGCCGGCCGGCAGCACGCCACGGCGATTCGACAAGCCGGCGCCATGGTGTTGCATTCCGTTTTCGACGCCGACGAAACCGTCGACGTCCTCCCGCACCGGCGGATCGGCTCGTGGCCGGACGTCCTGGCGGACCCGGACCTGGACGCGGTCGCGCTGTGCACCCCTCCCGGTCAGCGGTCCGACATGGCGCACGCTGTTCTCGACGCCGGGAAATCGCTTCTCCTGGAGAAGCCTCCGGCCATGTCGGTCGAGGAACTGGACCGGCTCGCCGCGAAGTCCGACGACGTGGCCGTGATGCTGCAGCATCGCCTGCGCATCCCGGAAACCGCCTGCACCGCCTGGGGCGGCGACGCGATCGGAACGCTGCTCGTGAGCCGGCCACGGGCGCCCGAACATTTCACCGGATGGCGCGCGAATCCTTTGCACTCATCCGGCGGGGTCACGTCTCACCTCGGAATTCACTACCTGGACATCGCCTGCCAGCTCTTGGGCGACATCGAACGGGTACGGGTCAGCGACTATCGCGAATGTGCGCCCGGAATCGACATCAGGAGCGCCGGGACGATCTTCTTCGCCTCGGGGGCGACGCTGGCCTTCACCGTGTCGGCCGATGGCGGCACGCGCGCGGAACACCTCGTCATCGTGGGCGGCGACGCCAGGCGATTCGAGATCACCGATGGCATGGTCCGGATCGCGGTCGGCGACCAGGTGACCGAGATCCCACCCGAGCCCACCCCGGCCCTCCGGACACGGGTCTACCAGGAGTTCGCCGCCGGCCCCGATCGCTGCCGGCTGGCCCGGGCCAGGGCCGTCGTGACCGTGCTCGACGAGGTGCGGAAGGCCGGCGGCCGATGATCGCACGGTGCGGCCTCTCGTCGGCGTCGGCGCCGGAGCTGAGCGCTTCCGATCTGGCCGCGCTCACCCGTCGTGCCGGGGGTACGGTGGTCGACCTGCGCGCCGGCAGGGGCCACCGGTGGGAGCGGGACGGCATCGCCGGGCTGGCTGGACTCCCCGTGGCGTTCGTCGGCCTGTCGGTCGTGCTCGGCCGGGACGACCGCGACGTGATGCCGGCGGAGCACTTCCCCGATCACCCCGTCAAGATCTTCGCGGCGGTGGGCGCGCTCGAGGCCCCGTGCACGTCGGAGCAGATCGACCGACTCACCCGCCATCGTCCGCCGCGAGACGTCCTCATCGAGACCCATCGAGGGCATGCGGGCCCCGATGAGCTGATGCGCCTGTGCGACCGGTACGGCTGCCGCCTGCTGATCGACAACCTTGGCCTGCACGGGATCTCGCGAGACTTCGAGGCGGATCTGACCCGGCTGGCCCCGCTGGCTCGTGCCGTTCAGGTCAAGGGCTTCGGCTGCGGCGACCGGCACCGGCACCGCCCGCTGACCGGCGATGACCTCCGCTGGCTCCGCCTGGCCGGCGACGACGTCACCGACCTGACGGTGGAGTCGCACGCGGGCGTGCCCGAGCAGGACCTGAGCGTCCTCCGCCATGCGTGGAAGGGGGTCGCATGCGACTCGCCGTGATCAACGACGAAGTCCACCAGGATCTGCGCGTCGTCGCGAGGACCGCGCGCTCCTGCGGGTTCTCGGGCATCGAGATACGGTCCCTCGCGAACACGCCGCCCCATCGGCTCGGTGACGAGCAGCTGGCGCAGGCGCGCAGGACGGTGTCCGAGCACGGGTTGGAGGTGGCGGGGTTCTGCCCGCCGGCCATGAAGTGCGACCTGCCGCGCACGGACGAGGACGTCGGCCGGGTCCGGGCCCTGCTGATCCGCGCCGTCGAGCAGGCTCGTCTCCTCGGCGCCCCCCACGTGCGCGCCTTCACCTTCTACCGGGACGGCGCACCGGATCCGGTCAGCGCCGCCCAGGTCGCCAGGGAGGTGCTGCACGGGGTCTCCATGTCCGGCGTCCAGCTTCTGGTGGAGACCGGCACGCGGACCAACACCCCGACGATCGCCCTGATCATGACCTTCCTGGACGTGCTGGGTCACAGCGACGTCGGGATTCTCTGGGACCCCGGCAACAGCGTCTTCAGCGGCCGGCATCGGGCTCCCTTTCCCGAGGAGTACCGGATCGGGTCAGCACTCATCCGCCACGTGCACGTCAAGGACCCGGCGGGCACGACCGGCTATGTCCGCCTCGGCGAGGGCGATCTGCCCTGGGCGGAGATCGTCGCCGCCCTGGCCGCCGACGGCTACGAGGGCTGGCTGTCGCTGGAGACGCACTGGCGGCACGGGCGCGTCCTGACGCGGGAGGAACGCGACCGGCCATGGGGCGAGGCCTTCACCGAAGGAGGCCACGCGGCGAGCGTCGAATGCATGCGGTGGCTGAAGAGGCTGGTGACCACGTGAACGGCCCGCTCCTGCTCCTCGGCGCTCAGCGGTCGGGAACGACTGCCTTCGCGCACGCGCTCAGCCGTGCCTACGCCGACAGCGGAGGCTTGTTCACCGTCAACGGCAAGCTGCCCTACCTCCTGCCCCGCTGGTGCACGCGGAGCGATCTCGCGGGCCGGCATTTCCGGGCCGACGAGATCTGGCATGCTCTCGGCCGCAAGCCGGCGGCAGGACAGGGAGTCGCGCACTGGCGCGTCCGCGTCGGCACCGCCCTGCGCGCCGCCGCCTCCAAGGTGGCGGAGGGCCGGCGTGACGACCCCTCGGCGCTGGTCCGGGAGATCCTCGCCGAGTCCTACGCGGCCTGGCCCTTCTGGGGGGACAAGTACAACGAGTACCTGCTCGACCTGCCCACCGTGCTGGAGGCGGTGCCGTCGGCTCGCCTGCTGCTTCTCGTGCGGCACCCGTACGAGGTCGCCGCCTCCACGCACGAATGGGCGGGAGAGCGGCCGTGGAAACCGGCTACCGATGTCGGCGCGTGCGCCAAGTGGGCGGCCTGGCACCGCGGCTGGCTCGCACTCGCGCCGGCGCTCGACCCGGCGCGCCAGATGGTGGTCGGATATCGCGCGCTGTGCGACGGCAGGGCCACGCGGCGGCTCAGCACCTTCGTCGGTCTGGATCTCGCCCCCTATCTCGGCGGGCTGCGCGCCAGGCGCAGCACCTGCCCCGAACCCGATCTGCCGGCAGACCTGGATGCCCACGTCACCGCCGTGTGGGGGCGTCTTCGTGAAAGGGAGAACAGCTGTGAGTGACAACCCGCCCCACGCCGGGCGACATGACCATGACCATCGGTCGCCGTTCGGCTTCGGCCTGCATCACGTCCAACTGGCCATCGCTCCCGGCAGCGAGGACGAGTGCCGCTCCTTCTACGTGGGTGTCCTGGGCATGGTCGAGATCCCGAAGCCGCCGGCGCTCGCCGCCCGCGGAGGTCTGTGGGTGCGGGCCGACGCACTGGAGATCCATCTCGGCGTGGAAGAGGACTTCCGCCCGGCCCGTAAGGCCCATCCCGGCATCAGGTCGGCCGATCTCGACAACCTGGCCCGCCGTCTCGCCGATCGCGGCGTCGAGGTCACGTGGGACGGCGACCTCCCCTGCCACCGGCGCTTCTACGTCCATGACAATCTGGGCAACCGTCTGGAGTTCCTCCAGCGGCTTCCTGACCAGCCTCCGGAGCGATGACATGACCGGCCTCGTGGGCAGGCTGGTCGGCCTGCCTGACATTCCCGCGGTACGCCGCTGGTCCTGGGTGGCGATCGTGGACGCTCTGGGCAGCGGTCTGCTGATGCCGCTGGTCATCATCTACTTCACCCGGCAGATCGGCCTCGAGCCGGTGACGGTCGGCCTGGCCATGAGCATCGCGGGCATCGCCGGCATCGCGCTGGTGCCCGTCGGGGGCGCCCTCGTCGACCGTTACGGCCCCAAACCGGTGGTGATCGCGGCATTCGGCCTGGCCGCACTCGGGACCGCCGCCTACCTGCTCGCCGACGCCTTCGCTCCGCTGGTGGTCGCGGTGCTTCTCGCGCAGACGGCCGACGCCTCCGGCCGGCCGGCCAAGCACGCCTTCATCGCCGAGATCGCCGAAGGCGAGACCAGGAACCGGCTGCTGGCCTTCAACCGCTCGATCCGCAACGCCGGATACGGAATCGGCGGACTGCTTGCCGCGATCGTGCTGGCCGTCGGAACCCGCGAGGGATACCTCCTGGCCATCGGCCTCGATGTCCTGTCGTTCGTCGTCGCGGCCGTTCTCGTCGTGTCCATCAGGCCGCCCGAGCGGGCCTTCCGAGCGGTCGCCGAAGCAGAGCGGGCCCCAGCCCCCGGCGGCTATCGCGCGGTGCTGGCGGACTGGCGCTACGTGACGCTCGCCGCGCTGAACGTCCTGGTGCTCCTGGAGGCGAACGCCTTCATCGTCGGCGTTCCGCTCTGGGTGGTCCAGCACACCAACGCCCCGCAGGCGCTCGTCGGCGTGCTGTTCACCGCGAACACGATCATGATCGTGCTTTTCCAGGTACGGGCGACCAGGAATCTCAGCGGACCGGCGGACGTCCGTCCCGCGTACGCGCGGGCCGCGATCGCCTTCGCGTTCGCGGCGGCCGGCTACGTGACGGCCCAGTACACCGGGGTGACGCTCACCATCGCCGTCATGGCCGTCGCGGTCGTGATGCACTCGATCGGCGAGCTGTCGGCCTCCGCCGCCGAGTGGACGGTCTCCATCGGGCTCGCCAAGGAACGCCTGCGGGGCCGCTACCTCGCGGTTTTCGCGCTCGGCGACTCGGCGCAGAAGGCGATCGGGCCCGTGGTCGTCGCCCTGCTCATCAGCGGCCTGACATCGCTCGGCTGGGTCGTGCTGCTCGCTCTGGTCAGCGGCGCCTGCCTGATCAGCGCCGAAGTGGCGGTCCGGCATCCCCGCACCCGCCGGCAACGCGCCGAGCGGTCCGCGGAGGTGACCGCATGACGTGCCTGCTTCCCGCCCAGCGGCGGTGGGTCGGCAACCGGCCGGACGCCGACTGGCACCACTTCAACCTCGGCTGGCTGTTCACCGTACCTGCCGAGCTGACCGGCGAGATCCTCGTCCGGGCCGTGGAACGCCTCCTCGAGCGCAACCCGGCATTGCGCACCGCTTACCGCGTGACTCCGCACGGATGGCGGTCACAGGTGCTGAGCCCGCAGGCCGGCACGGTCATGGGCCGGGCCGAACTGGCTGACTACCGTGGCGAGGCAGCGGCCCTGGCCGAGGAGATCGCCAGGGCGCAGACCAGGATGCGACCGGCGGACGGCCAGGTCCTTCACGTGGTGCACTTCCCCTTCGGCGACGAGCCGGGGCGGCTACTGGTGATCATCCATCATCTGACGCTCGACGGATTCTCCATGGGCATCGTCGCCGACGAGCTCGAAAGCGCGCTGCGCGGCGAACTCGAAGGACCGCGTCGTCCCGCCACGCCGGCCGACTACGTCGCCGCCGTCGAGCAGTGGGTGCGTACGGAGGAGGCGGCGGCCGACGCGCGACGCTGGCGGGCACGGCCCTTCGACGCGGTACGGATGCCTCCCACCGACCGCGACGAGCCGGCGTCGCTGTCCACGATGCGACTGGCCGGCATCCGGCTGTCCGCCGCGGAAACCGCGGTGCTCGCCAGGGCGTCCAGGGCTCGGGGACTACGCGTGAGCGATGTCGTGCTGGACGCGGCCGCTCAGGCGATCATGGCGCGCTGGGGCCTTCCGGCAGTCGGGGTCGACACCTATCACGTCGGCCGGCACCTGACGCCACTGAACATCGACGTGGTCGACACCGTCGGCTATCTGCAGAACACGTTCCCGATCGTGTTCACGGCCCGGGACGGTTTCGACCCGGCGGACCTGCGGGCCGTCCCCGAGCGCCTGTTCGGCTTCGACGCCCTGCGCCACTTCACCGACGAGCTCGCCGACCTCCCCAAGACCACGCTGCGCTACAACTTCCGCGGCCAGCTGGGACGGCTCGACGAGCGCGCCGGTGCGCTGCTCCGATCCGCCGACGAGCCCCTCGGGCCACTGCGCTCGCAGGCCCAGACCGAGCGTTACACGCTCATGCTCGAAGGCGACGTCGTCGACAGGCGGCTGGAGCTGCACATCAAGTACAGCACCGGGCACTACCATCCCGGCACCGTTCGTGAGCTGCTCGAAGAGGCGGTCGTCAGGGTGCGCGCGGCGGCGGAGGAGCTCACATGCTGACCGTGCGCGATCTTGTCGTCGTCGTCGGCGCGCCCGGCGAGGAGGCGGTCCTCCTGCGCGGACTCGACCTCGACATCTCCGCCGGCCAGACGGTCCTGGTCCGCGGCGCGCGGGGCTCAGGCAAGAGCGTGCTCGGCGCGGTGCTCAAGGGCGAGCTGCGCCCACGATTCGGACAGATCAGCGGACAGGTCCTGGTCGTCGACGACGCCGACCGGCTGCCCGTCGACCACCTCGCCGCACTGGTCCGAGAGCGGAAGGCGAGCGGAAAGACCACCGTCCTGCTGGCCACCGACGCCGTCCAGGGCGAGCGGGTGATGCCCGACCGCGTGTTCACTCTCGCCAAGGGGACTCTCATCCCGGAGAGCTGCGCGCCGGATCCTGGCCCTGACCTCCGCCTGCCCGCCGGGAAGGTGCGCGACCTCACCGTGGCGGCCCTGCGCGGGGTGGGCGCCACGGAGAAGACCGCCGGCATCGTCGCCGACGTCCTCGTCGAGGCCGATGTGAGGGGGCACCCCTCCCACGGAGTGGGGCTCCTGCCCACCTACCTGGAGCGGGTCAGCGCGGGTGGCATCGATCCCACGGCCAGGCCCGTCCTCTCGGCACGGGGCGCGACCGCCCGCGTCGACGCCCGCGCCGGATTCGGCCAGGTCGCCGCCGCACGAGCCGCTGAATGGTGCGCGCTGACCGCGGTCAGAACCGGCGTCTCCGCGGTCGCCGTCCACCACAACAACCACGTCGGTATGATGGCCGCCTACCGGTGGCCGTTCCAGCGGCACAGGACCGTCGGGCTGCTGTACAACGTCTCCGGCCCCAGCCTGGCGGCTCCGGGAGCGGTCCGGCCGACGCTCGGCAGCAACGCCGTCTGCCTCGTCACCCCCACCGGCCGCGACGAACCCTTCGTCGTCGACTTCGCCACCGGGGTCGTGGCGATCGGGAAGATCCGCGACGCCGGGCATCGTGGCGCGCCCGTCCCTCCGGGATGGCTGCTGGACGGCGAAGGACGGACGACCACCGATCCGGCGGACCTGGAGCAGGGCGGATCAGTGCCGCTGTTCGGCGGCTACAAGGGGCTCTGCGTGACCGTCATCGCCGAGGTGCTGGCCGGCATGCTCGGCGGCCACACCATCAGTCCGCTCGTCGGCAAGCAGCGCAAGCGCCCCGGCCGGCCGATGAACTGCAGCCAGCTGTTCATCGGACTCTCGCCCGCCGCCTTCGGGCTCGACGAGATCGACACGTTGATCGAAGCCTTGCGTGCTGCCGTGACAGCGGGTTACGCCGGGGGCGCCCCCGAGCCGCATTTCCCCGACCAGCTCGAGGCCGCCCATACCTCGCACAGCCGCGCCGAAGGGCTGCGCGTGCCGCGCGCCGTGGCCGACGCCCTCGGGTGGAGGTGACCGATGATCCGTGGCCCGCTGCCCGCGGAGGTGGAGCTCGCCATGGCCGGCTCAGCGCCCGGCTGGCCACTCGTCCTGTACTTCCACCACGTGCATCCCGCTCTTGAGCACTACACGTCGGTCACCCCGCAGGCGTTCGCCCATGCCCTGGAGACGCTGCTGGACGAGTACGGCAGGCCACTGGATCCCGGCGCGCTGAGCGACCTGCGGGCGTTGCCCGCGGAACCGCGCTTCCTGATCACTTTCGACGACGGTCACCGGGACACGCTGGAGTACGCGCTGCCGATCCTCGACCGGTTCGGCGTCAAGGCGGTGTTCTTCGTCATCACCGGTCCGGCCGGCGCGGAGCCGTACTACCACCACGGCTTGCTGAGCTGGGCGGAACTGGGCGGACTGCGCACGGCCGGGCATCTGATCGGCGCGCACACCGTGACCCACCGCAGGTTGCCCGAGCTGGGCGCCGACGAACAGCGCCACGAGATCACCGAATCGCTCGCGGTGATCCGCGACCGGCTCGCCGTGGCCTCGCCCCCGCTGGCCTATCCCTACGGGCTCGTGCCCAGCGTGCCGGTCGTGCCGTCCCGAACCCTCGCTTTCGGCACGGTCAAAGCCGCTCCGCTGCCCTGGCTCGCGGCGCCGCACGCGATCCGCCGTACCTACCTGCCAGTGGGACACCACCGGCTATGGCCGGCCCTGTGCCGTGAATGGAGAGACCAATGGACGCGCCCGTCACTGTGATCGTGCCCAGCAGGGACAGGTATCGCGACCTGCGCCGCTGCCTGCTGGCGCTCGTCGACTGCGACACCACGTTGCTGCACGAAGTGCTCGTGATCGACGACGGCTCGCAGCCGCGCATCGGCGACGCGTCGGTGCCCGGCCTGCCGGTGCGGGTGATCCGCAACGCCCGCCCGCAGGGGGCGATGCGCGCTCGCTCCCTCGGCGCCGGGCGGGCGAGCTCACCGATGCTCGCCTTCCTCGACGACGACGCGTTGCCGCGCGCGGACTGGCTGAACCGGATCGCCGAGGAGCTCACACCGGGCCGTGGCGGGATCACCGGCCGTGTCCTGCCCTTCGACGCCGGCCTGGTCTCCAAGGCACGCCAGGCCAGGTACATGGAACGCTACCGAGGCCTGTCGCATGGCGAATCGGTCGATTTCTTCGCCGGCGGGAACAGCGCGGTCTGGCGCGAGGCCTTCCTCCAGGCCGGCGGCATGACATCCGCGGGGCCCGGCGGCGACAACAAACTGGTCGCGGAGCTCGAACGGCTCGGGCTCTCCGTTCATTTCGTGCCCTCACTGGTGGTCGTGCACCGCAACGGCAAAGGGTTCTCCCAGGCGGTCCGCACCGCGTTCGGCGCCGGGCGCCATCACGACAAACCTCTCTCCGTGCCCGCGGCCCTGCATCGTGCGACACAGTCCGTCCCCGGAGCGACACCGTCGGTTCGGCTCACCAACAGGGTGCTCAACGTCGCCCATCTGGCTGGGCGCTGCCTGCCACATTCCGCAAAGGAGTCCTGATATGTCACCATCCGAGGTCGCCATCACCCTCTCCGGCATCTGGGAGGAGGTTCTCGACATCGAGGGCATCACCCAGGACGACCACTTCTTCGAGCTGGGCGGAGACAGCCTGCTCGCGGTCACCATGGTCAGCAGGGCGCGCAGGGCCGGGCTCCACATCGCGGTGAAGGACCTCGTGGACAATCCCGTCCTGCGCGATCTGGTCGCGGCGGTGAGCTGACCGTGACCAGGGTGCTCCACCAGGTCTTCCGCGGCCACGCGCAGCGCCAAGGAGACCACCCTGCCCTGGTCGAGGGCACGCGCGTGCTGACGTACGCCGAACTGGACGCCGCCTCCGACCGGATGGCCGCCGGGCTGCGCGCCAGAGGGGTCGGCCCCGGCGAGCGGGTGGCGCTGCTGCTGCCCCGATCCATCGGCCTCGTCACGGCGATCCTCGGGACGCTCAAGTGCGGAGCCTCGTACTCGGCTCTGGATCCCGGCTGGCCCGCCGTACGCGTCGAGGAGCTGAGCCGCCGGCTCGAACCGGCCGCCGTGATCGACGCCGGCGCCTACCCCGCCGTGGCGTCCGCCAGGGGCGCGCGCGTCGACGAGGACGTCGATGGCGACGACATCGCCACCGTGGTCTTCACCTCGGGCACCTCGGGCCGCCCCAAGGGCGTGCTCTCCCCCCACCGGGCGATCGCCCGGCTGTTCCCGCGCTGCGGTGCCGCCGACCTCACCGGCCGTCCGATCGTCTCGCTGTCCACGGCGGTGTCCTGGGACGGCTTCGCCCTCGAACTGTGGGGCGCGCTGTGCTCGGGCGGCACCGCCGTCGTCGTCACCGAGCCGTACCCGCTCCCGCAGAGGGTCCGTGAGCTGGTCGGCCGCGGCGGGCTGGACACGCTCTTCCTCCCGGCCTCGCTCCTCAACCTGTACGTCGACGAGGACCTCGACGCGTTCACCGGTCTGCGCCAGGTCATGACGGGCGGCGAGCGGATCTCCGCATTCCATGCGGGCAGGTTCGTGAACCGGCATCCCGACATCGCCCTGGTGAACTGCTACGGGCCCGCCGAATGCGGCATCCTGGTCACCACTCACCGTGTCACCGCCGAGGACTGCGCGCGGCGCGACGTCCCGATCGGGTTGCCCGCGCCGGACACACGGATACACCTCATCGACGGGGAGATGTTCACCGGCGGCGACGGCCTCGCCCGCGGGTACCTCGGCGACGCCGCGGGTACCGCTGAGAGGTTCGTCGAGATCGTCGTCGACGGGGACCGGACCCGTACGTACCGCACCGGCGACCGTGGCGAACGCGGGCAGGACGGCCTGCTGCGCTACCGCGGCCGACTCGACCGGCAGGTCAAGATCCGCGGCCACCGGGTCGAACCAGCGGAGATCGAGACGGCCGCGGACGCCCTCGACGGGGTGGTGCGGAGCGCGGCGGTGCCGCTCACCGGCTCGGACGGCACGACGACCGGTCTGGCGCTCTTCTACCAGGGAGAACGCCCGGCCCCTGGAGTGGAGGGCGAGCTGCGGGCCCGGCTACCGGGCTATCTCGTGCCGGCGCGGATCACGCGGGTGGACGGCTTTCCGCTGACCGCCAACGGCAAGACCGACCACGAGGCGCTCACCGCCACCCTGCTCGCCGGTCCCGCGAGGCCCGCCGCCACCGGCGAGACCTCCGTCGATCCCGATCCCCTGCTCGCCGATCCCGTGACTGCCGATCCCGTGACTGCCGATCCCGTGACCAAGGTCGTGGCCGAGGCGTTCGCTCACGTGGTCGGACTGCCGGAAGTACAGGTCACCGAGAACTTCTTCGCGCTCGGCGGCACATCGTTGGCCGCGGGCAGGCTGTGCGTCAGGCTGGGGGCCCGCCTCGGTGTCACGGTTCCCGTCTCGGCCGTGATGCGCCATCCGACCGCCGCGCGGCTGGCCGCGTGGCTGCGCACGCGGGGGGCCGGCGAGGATCGTGGAGAGCCCGGCACGCCGACGGCGGCCACGGCCGTCCCCCTCCTGCCCTCCCAGCTCGGATTCTTCCTCGCGGCCCAGATGCGACCCGAGGACGTCTCCGGCATGTGCCCGCTGGTCTGGGAGTACGAGGGGACGCTGGAACGGGCGGCACTGCAGGCCGCGCTCACCGACGTGGCGATCCGGCACGAGGCTCTGCGCAGTCGCTATTTCCTGCAGGACGGGCCGGTGGCGAAGATCGCGGCCGAACCGTACCCTGTCGAACTCCGGCTGGTGGAAGATCCCCACGATCTGCCGGCGGCGCTGATCCGGCCGCTCGACCTGGAATCCGGACAGGTGTGGCGCTCCGCCCTGGCCCCCGGCCGGTTCGGCATCGTGGTGCACCACATCGCCATCGACGGCTGGGCCGCCGGCCTGCTCGCCCACGACCTGTCAGTGGCGTACCGGGCCCGGCTCGACGGTCGCGCCCCTCGCTTCGGCGGTCCGGCTCCCGGTCTCGGCGAGGTCGCCCGCGCCTACCATCGCCAGGCCGACGTGACGGACCTCGACGCCCAGCGGGCCTACTGGAGGCACGCCCTCACCGGCCTGCCGGACCCCGGCCGGCGTGACGGCGTCGAGCCGGGCAGACTCGCCTCGGTGAGCCGGCCGCTGGCCGTCACGCGGCTCGACGAGAGCGCCCTGCGGCATCGCACCACCAGCACGGTCGTCCTGCTGGCCGCGTACGCGCGAGCCGTGGAAGCCCTGACGGGCGGGTCCGACCTCGCCGTGGGCGTGCCCGTGGCCCGGCGCAACGACGACGTCCTCGCCAGGTCGGTGACCTGCCTGATCGACATGGTGTGCGTACGGCTGCGCGGAGCCGGGGTCGCGGCCGCGAAGGCAGGGTTGGTGGACGCCCTGAGCCACCAGGACGTGCCCGCCTACGAGGTGGCCAGACTGGCCCGCCGGCGTCCGCTCTACACCACCGTCCTGGCCGTGCAGGACGCTCCCGAGCCGCGGCTCGACCTGCCGGCGGCGACGCGCTTCGTCTGGGCCGACACCACCCGGCTCGACGTCGACCTCGTCATCGAGTTCCTGCCCGGATCGGTGCTGCGGGTCAGTCATCGGTGCGAGGCCGTACCGGCGGATGTCGCCGCGGCCCTGTGCGACGCGATCGTCCGAGCAGTCGAGGAGCCACGATGACCGCACGACGACGGCGGCTCTGGGAGCAGTGGGTTCTCGATCCCGACGGCCCCTGGCACACCGTCACGTTCACGATCGACCTCGTGGGAGCCGTCGATCGGACCCGGCTCGAAGGGGCGCTCGCCGCGTTCCCCTGCCTCGAGGTTCCGGTTCCCGTACGGCTGACGCCGAGCTTTCTGGTGCGCGACCGCCGTGTGGTGGTGACGCTTCCCGCGCAGACCGCGACTCCCGGGGAGTTCGTCCAGGCGGTCGCGGACGCCTACGCGGGCCGGGCGGCGGCCGGCGGCGACGAGCCGACCGCGCGGGCCCGCGCCCACTGGCGGGACGTGATCACCGATCCTCCCGTGTCGCGGATACCGGTGGAAGGCAGCCCGGGCGCGGGTCCCGGCGTGATCAGGCACGGGTTCGAGGACGCGGCACCGGAATCCGTGCTCGCCGCGCTGGCGGCGGTACTGGGACGCTGGACTCGATCACGAGATCTGCTGATCGGCGTTCCCGAAGGTTTCGTCCGGATCGACATCGACGACACGGCATCCCTCAGCGACCTGGCGGACCAGGTGAGGGAACGCCGGGGGAGAGGACTCCGTCACGCGGGCGCCTTCCGGGACGGCGCGTATCAGGTCATGGAGGATGCCGGGATCCGGCACCTGCCCGCGGTTCACTTCGCTGACGCAGCTGCTCCGCCGAGGTTCGTCGACGCCGGGCCGCTGACGCTGATCCCCAGGGTGCCGCCGCACGGGGCGGTCGGATCGAGCCTCACCATCGGCATGGACGACACGTGCTTCGACGCCAGGGACATCGACGAGGCGACCGCCGAGCGGCTGCTCCACCAGGTGGAGCGGTTGCTGGCGGCCGACCCCCGTGACACCCTCTCCGCGATCTCGCTCATGGGGGAGGCCGAGCGGACGACGGTGGTCGGACGCTTCAGCCGTACGGCGGAGCCGGCCGCGAGCCGCCACGTGCTTCACGAGCTCATAGCCGGGCCCGACGACGCCGTGGCCGTGGTGTGCGGAACCGAGCGGATCACCTACGGACAGCTCGATCGCCGGTCCGCTCTGCTCGCCCGGCGACTGCGCGATCTCGGCGTGCGCGGCGAGGACGTCGTCGGGGTACGGTTGCCGCGCTCGGTCGACCTCATCGTCGCCTTCCTGGGAGTGCTCAAGGCCGGTGCCGCCTACCTCCCGCTCGATCCGGGCCATCCCGCCGATCGCCTGGCCTTCATGACGGCCGACGCGCGCGCCGAGATCGTGATCGACGGCGAGATGCTGGACGCCCTTCGATCCGGCGGCGTGCCGGCCGCTCCTCATGGGAGGCGGCAGGCGGAGGCGGGGCCCGACCGGCTCGCCTACGTGATCTATACCTCCGGATCCAGCGGTCGCCCCAAGGGGGTTCAGGTCGAGCACCGGCAGATCGTCGCGTCCACCCTCGCCCGTTACCCCGTCTTCCCCGGTCCGATCGACTCCTACCTGGCCTTGGCCGGGCCGGCTTTCGACGCCCTCGGCGCCGGCGTCTACCTGACCCTGACAAGGGCAGGCACGCTGGTCCTGCCCACGGACGACGAGGTCGGCGACCCCTGGCTGCTGGGCGAGCTCATCACGCGCGAGCGTGTGACACACGTCGACGGGGTTCCAGGACAGTACGCCGCGCTGCTGGACGCCGCTCCTGACTCCGTCGCCGGGCTGCGCTGTGCGGTGGTCGGCGGTGAGGTGTGCCCTCCCGCTCTCGTGACGCGCCACAACGAGGTGACGCGTGAAGCCGTTCTCATCAACGAATACGGCCCGACGGAGACGACCGTCTGGGCCACCTCGTACACCTGCGACCGCGGGAAGCCGCCCGCGAGGTCGGTGCCGATCGGGCGGCCGATGCCGGGTGCCCTCGCCTACGTCCTCGACGAACGGCTGGCGCCGGTTCCGATCGGAGTCCCCGGTGAACTGTGCATCGGCGGCGCGGGAGTCGCCCGCGGCTACGTGGGGCGGCCTGATCTCACCGCTTCGCGCTTCGTCGCCAACCCCTTCGCCGCCGGCGTCGTCTACCGGACCGGGGACCTGGTCCGCTGGCGACCGGACGGCGATCTGGAGTTTCTCGGCCGCATCGACGAACAGATCAACATGCGCGGCCTCCGTGTGGAGCCCGCGGAGATCGAGCAGGTCATCTCGAGGCACCCTCAGGTGCGAGAGGTGGCCGTCGTCGCGGCGCGCGCCGGTGATCACCATCGGCTCGACGCCTACGTCGTCGCCACCGGCGCGGCCGCGCTCAGCCGGCCGGAACTCAGCGCGCACACCGGCCGGTTCCTGCCTGCCTCCATGGTGCCCGCGACCTGGACGGTGCTCGACCGGATGCCGCGGACCGGCAACGGCAAGCTTGACCGGGCCGCGCTCCCGCCGCCCCGTGCGGCCGCTCACACGAGCGGGAAGGCCACGGGCAGCCCGGCGACCGCCGTGCAGCGCGCGGTCGTCGAGCTCTTCACCACGTCGCTGGGCGAGGACAGCGACCTGAGGACCACCGTTCCCGCCTGGACGGGGCAGTTCTTCGGACCTGCCGACCTGACCGCGCGCTTCCGGCTCCGGTTCGGCGACCGGGTGCCGCCGATAACCACAGGACTCAGCGCCGGCCGGCTGGCCACCGCCCTGCGGCGCCTCGACTCCACGGATCGTTGATGGCACGCGACCCCTCCGGCACCGGCTACGACCTCGCGGTGGTCGGACTGGGCTACGTCGGAATGCCTCTGGCGAAGGAGGCCGTGGCAGCGGGGCTCCGCGTCGTCGGCTTCGAAGCCGA
Organism: Nonomuraea sp. NPDC004354; assembly: GCF_053602555.1. Classification (NCBI taxonomy): domain Bacteria; kingdom Bacillati; phylum Actinomycetota; class Actinomycetes; order Streptosporangiales; family Streptosporangiaceae; genus Nonomuraea; species Nonomuraea sp. NPDC004354. Next base: position 37,217 of record NZ_JBSGDV010000034.1, read on the forward strand.
CCCGCGAAAGGTGGACGCCCTCAACGCCGGCCGGTCGTACGTCGACGACGTGACCGACGCCGACCTCGAGCACATGGGGCAGGCCGGCGGCTTCCGCGCGACAACCGACGAGAGCGTGCTGGCCCGCAGCCGGACGATCGTCATCTGCGTGCCCACCCCGCTCGACGACGACCATCGCCCCGACCTCTCCGCGGTGGAAAGCGCCGCTGTGACCATCGCCAGGAACCTGAGCGCCGGCACGCTGGTCGTCCTGGAGTCCACCACCTGGCCCGGCACGACCGACAAGGTCGCCCGCCCGATCCTGGAGACCTCCGGCCTCCTGGCGGGGACGGATTTCCACCTCGCCTTCTCTCCTGAGCGCATCGACCCGGGCAATCCCAAGTACGGCCTGCGCAACACCCCCAAGGTCGTCGGCGGCCACACCGACACCTGCCTGGAGGTGGCCTCGGCGTTCTACGCGCGGTTCGTCCAGCAGATCGTGCCGGTCAGCGGCACCCGCGAGGCGGAGATGGCCAAGCTCCTGGAGAACACCTACCGGCACGTCAACATCGCGCTCGTCAACGAGATGGCGATCTTCTGCGACGAACTCGGCATCGACCTGTGGGAGGCCATCGAGGCCGCGGGCACCAAGCCGTTCGGCTTCCAGAAGTTCCTTCCCGGGCCCGGCGTCGGCGGGCACTGCATTCCCGTCGACCCGTCGTACCTGTCGTACGCCGTACGAAAGCTGGGCTACCCGTTCCGGTTCGTGGAACTGGCTCAGGAGATCAACGAGCGCATGCCGTCCTACGTGGTGGCCCGCGCGCAGCGGCTGCTCAACCGGTGTCGCAAAGCCCTCAACGGTTCCACGGTGCTGTTGCTCGGCGTCACCTACAAAGCCGACATCGCCGACGAACGCGAGAGCCCGGCCCTGCCCGTCGCGCGGGCGCTGCTGGAGTTCGGCGCCGATCTGGTCTACATCGACCCGTACGTCAAGGAGTGGCAGGTGAACGGCAGCGCGGTGCCACGCGCGGAAGACCTCGCGACGGCGGTCGCCGGAGCGGACCTGACGGTGCTCCTGCAGCAGCACGCCACCTTCGACCTGGAGATCATCGAAGATCAGGGCAGGCTCGTCCTCGACACCAGAGGGGTGCTCACCGAGGGCGAGCGCGTCGAACGACTCTAGGAACCGTTTCCCGTACCGCCGGGCCGCGTCCGGCCCGGGTGTCAGAGGACGGCGTCGAGGAGGAGAGCGCCCGCGCCGAGCAGCGCGACGTCCTTGCCCGCCCGCGCCGGCGCGATCTCCAGGTCGCGGGTGGCCAGCGGCAGGCAGCGCTCGTACACCGCCGCCCTGATCGCCGCGATCAGCGGCTCGGCCGCCGACAGGCTGCCGCCGACGGCGATCACGTCGGGGTTGAAGAAGTTGACGAGCACGGTGAGGACCTCGCCGATCAGCCGTCCGGCGCCGCGCACCAGGCTGGTCGCCTCGGGCACCGCGTCGCTGACCAGGCCGATGATGTCGGCGGGCCGGTCGACCACGATGCCAGCCTCGGCCAGCGCGGCCATCAGCGCGGCGCCGCTGGCGTAGGCCTCCAGGCAGTCGGGGTGGCCGCACGAGCACATCACCGAGGGGTCGGTGCGGACCCTGACGTGGCTGATGTCGCCCGCCGCGCCCCTGCCTCTGTGCAGGTGGCCGTTGACGATCACGCCGCACCCTATGCCGGTGCCGGTCTTGAGCACCATGAGGTTGTCCGAGCCGGGCCACGAGCGGGCCTCGCCGACGGCCATGAGGTTGGCGTCGTTCTCGACGAGCACCGGCAGGTCGTAGCGGGCGCCCAGGTGCTCGGCCACCGGGTAGTTGTTCCACCCCGGCATGCGGGAGGGGCCGACGACACGCCCGGAGGCCGGGTCGACCGGCCCTGGGATCCCGGTGCCGACGCCGCGCAGCGGCATCCCGGAGGGGGCGCGCGTGCGCAGCAGGTCGTCGAAGGCGTCGGCCATCCAGTCGAGCACCGCCTCGGGGCCGGCCGCGATGTCACAGGCCCGTTCCTGTACGGCGAGCGGTGTCCCGCTCAGATCGAGCAGGCCGAGCCGTACGTGATGGGAGCCGAGGTCGGCGACCGCCAGCAGGCCCGCGCTGGGGGCCAGCCGCAGCCGGCGGGGCCTGCGTCCGCCGCGCGAGGTGCCTGAGCCCTCCTCGACCAGCAGCCCGGCTTCGAGCAGCTCTTCGACCCGCAGCGACACGCTGGAGGCGGCCAGGCCGGAAAGCCGCGCCAGATCGGCGCGTGACTCGGCCTGGCCGGTGGCGACGAGCCGCAGCAGTTCCCCCTGCGCCCCCGTCACGGGCAGCCGCTCTTTGCCAGACATGAGCAGATGAATACCACGCTTTACCTTCGTACGACAATGTGTTGACTTAGCGCGAAATCATCCATTACGGTCCGCCATATCTTCGATATCGAAGGAAGTGTCGCGGGATACCTGGCAAAGAGGGTTCCGTGACCGTGGGAGGACTGGATGATTCGGGTACGAGGGCTGAACAAGTGGTTCGGCCGGCACCACGTGCTGCGCGACATCGACCTCGACGTCGCGCGCGGCGAGGTCGTGGTGGTGATCGGCCCGTCGGGTTCGGGCAAGTCCACGCTGTGCCGCTGCCTCAACCGGCTGGAGACGGCCCAGAAGGGCGAGATCGCCATCGACGGCGCGCCCGCCCCGCTGGAGGGCCGCGAGCTGGCCAGGCTGCGCGCCGACGTCGGCATGGTCTTCCAGTCGTTCAACCTCTTCCAGCACAAGACCGTGCTGGAGAACATCACGCTCGCCCCGATGAAGGTGCGCGGCGTCGGCCGTGACGAGGCCGAGAAGACCGCTCGCGACCTGCTCGACCGCGTCGGCATCGGCGCGCAGGCGGGCAAGCTGCCGGGACAGCTGTCCGGCGGGCAGCAGCAGCGCGCCGCCATCGCCCGCGCCCTGGCCATGCGGCCCAAGGTCATGCTCTTCGACGAGCCGACCTCCGCCCTCGACCCCGAGATGGTCGGCGAGGTGCTGGACGTCATGACCGGCCTGGCCGCCGACGGCATGACCATGGTCGTCGTCACCCACGAGATGGGTTTCGCGCGCAGGGCGGCCGACCGCGTGGTGTTCATGGCCGACGGCCAGATCGTCGAGGAGGGCGCTCCCGCGGCCTTCTTCGACGCCCCCCAGACGGACCGGGCCAGGGACTTCCTGGCCAAGGTACTCACTCACTGAACGCAAGGGATGGTGCCCATGAAGAAGATGGTCGCTGTCGTCGCCGTGTCGCTGCTCGGCCTCGCCGCCTGCTCGAGCACGGAGTCCACCGGCAGCCCCGCCGTGCCAGGAGAGGCGAAGCCCGCCGCCAACGACCTGCTCGCCAAGGCCCCCGTCGCCGACGCCGCCGCGATCCTGCCCGGCTCGACGATGGAGAAGATCAAGAAGCGCGGCGAGCTCCTCGTCGGCGGCTCGCTCGACGCCCCGCTGCTGTCACAGCAGAACCCGGTCAGCGGCGAGGTCGAGGGCTTCGACGCCGACATGGGCAAGGCCCTGGCCAAGTACATCATCGGCGAGCCGAAGGTGAAGATCGTCAACTCGGCCTCGGAGACGCGTGAGGCGCTGCTCAGCAACGGGACCGTCGACGTCGTCTTCCAGACGTACACGATCACCCCCGAGCGGGCCAAGCAGGTCGCCTTCGCCGGGCCGTACTACACCTCCGGCCTGACGATCGCCGTCAAGAAGGGCGCCACGGGCATCGCCAAGCCCGAGGACCTCAACGGCAAGAAGGTCATCGCGGGCGCCAACACCCCGGCCATCCCCGCGATCAAGAAGCTGGCGCCGCAGGCGGAGATCATCACCTTCGGCAGCGACCCCGAGTGCATGCAGGCGCTCAAGCAGGACCGGGGCGTGGCCTACGTGCAGGACGAGACGCTCCTGATCGCCAACGCGCAGAAGGACCCCTCCATCCAGGTGGTCGGCAACCCCTTCACCCAGGATCCGTACGGCATTGGCCTCAAGCACGGCGACGACCAGTTCAAGTCGTTCGTCAACGACTGGCTGAAGAAGACGCAGAGCACCGGCGTCTGGCAGCAGGCCTGGAAGAACTCCATCGGCACCGTCGTCCAGGGCGAGGCGCCCGCCCCGCCGCAGATCGGCTCGGTGCCGGGTTCCTGATGTCCGTCCTCCTGGACCACCTGCCCGAACTCTGGCAGGGCCTGGTCGTGACGCTCCAGCTCACCGTCGCGTCCTTCGTCGGCGCGGCGGTGCTCGGGGTGCTGGTCACCGCGATGCGGGTGAGCCCGGTCGGCGTGCTGCGCGCCATGGGCACCGCCTACGTGGAGGCGTTCCAGAACCTGCCGCTGCTGGTCCTGCTCCTGCTGGCCTGGTTCGGCCTGCCAGAGATCGGGATCAAGGCGGGGCCGATGGTGACCGCGATCGTGGTGATCTCGGTCTACGAGGCCGCCTACGTGGCCGAGGCGCTGCGTTCGGGCGTCAACGCGGTCGGCCAGGGCCAGGGTGAGGCGGCCAGGGCGCTCGGGCTGACGTTCCGGCAGTCCCTGTGGTACGTCATCCTGCCCCAGGCACTGCGCACGGTCGTCCAGCCGCTCGGCAACATCCTCATCGCGCTCACCATGAACACCGCGCTGGCCGGCGCGATCAGCGTGGTCGACCTGACCGCCGCGGCCAACAGGGTGAACCTGATGGAGGCCCAGCCCATCCCGATCTTCGTCGGTGCGGGCCTGATGTACGCGCTCATCGCCGCCGTCATCGGCTTCACGACGGGACGGCTCGAGCGACGGCTGGTGATGATCCGATGAGCAGTGTCCTGTTCGACGAGCCGGGGCCGCGCGCCAGGCGCAGGATCCGGGTCGCCACCGTCCTGGGCGTCCTGGTCGCGCTCGCGCTCGCCGCGCTCGCGATCCGCCAGTTCGCCGCCAACGGGCAGCTGGCCTACGAGCGCTGGCAGCCGTACGCCACCTGGCCCATGTGGCGCTACCTGCTCAACGGCCTGTGGTCGACGGCGCTGGCCGCCGTGGTGTCGGCGGCGCTGTCCATGGCCCTGGGCCTGCTGCTGGCCCTCGGCAGGCTGTCCGAGCGGCGCTGGGTGCGCGGGCCGTCGGCCGGCTACGTCGAGGTGGTGCGGGTCATCCCGGCACTGCTGCTGGTGTACGTGGTGCTGTTCGCGCTGCCCAGATACGGCCTCGACCTGCCGCTGTTCTGGAAGCTCGTGGTGCCGCTGACCGTCTCGAACGCGGCCGCCTTCGCCGAGATCTTCCGCGCCGGCATCCTGTCGGTCGAGCGCGGGCAGACCGAGGCGGGCCTGGCCGTCGGGCTGACCCGCCTGCAGACCATGCGGATGATCGTGCTGCCGCAGGCCGCCCGCCGGGTGCTGCCGTCGATCGTCAGCCAGTCCGTCGGCCTGCTCAAGGACACCTCGCTCGGTTTCGTGGTCAGCTACGGCGAACTGCTGTACTCGGGCAAGGTCCTGGCCGCCTACAACGGCCTGCTCATCCAGACCTACGTGGTGCTGGCGCTGATCTACCTCGTGGTCAACGCCTCGCTGTCCAAGCTGGCCAGGGTCCTGGAGCGAAGGAGCAAAGCCCGTGCCTGAACCCGCCGTCCTCGCCGAGGTGGTCCGCTCGGGCTTCGTCGAGAGCGTCCACTACGGCAGCGCCGTCGGCCTCGGCCCCGACGGCCGGGTCGAGGTCGCCCTCGGCTGCGTGGACGCCCCTGTCCTGCCTCGCTCGTCGGCCAAGCCGTTCCAGGCGCTGGCCTGCCTGACCGCGGGCGCGGTCCTGCCGGGCCCGCGCCTGGCGATCGCGGCCGGCAGCCACACCGGCGAGGACTTCCACGTACGGCTGGTCGCCGAACTCCTCGAGGAGTACGGCCTCGGCCTCGGTCACCTGCGCTGCCCCGAGGACTGGCCGGAGGACGAGGCCACCCGCCACCGGCTGATCCGTGACGGCCACGGCAGGACGCGCGAGCGGATGAACTGCTCGGGCAAGCACGCCGCGATGCTGGCCGCCTGCGTCGCCAACGGCTGGGACGTGGCCTCCTACCTCGACCAGGACCACCCGCTCCAGCGCCGGGTGAGGACGGCCGTGGAGGAGCTGTCAGGGGAGAGGGCCGCCGCGGTGGCCGTCGACGGATGCGGCGCGCCCCTGTTCGGGCTGTCTCTGGCCGGCCTGGCCGGGGCGGTGCGGGCGCTGGTGCTGGCCGCGCCGGGCAGCGCGCCCCGCCAGGTCGCCGACGCCATGCGGGAACACCCCGAGTACGTCGGCGGCACCGGACACCAGAACACCGAGCTCATGCGCGCCCTGCCCGGCGCGGTGGTGAAGGGCGGCGCAGAGGGCGTGCTGGTCGCGGCGCTCGGCTCGGGCCACGCCGTCGCCGTCAAGGTCATCGACGGCAGCCCCAGGGCCACGACGGCGATCGCGCTTGCGGTGCTGCGCCGGATGGGCTGCGACGTCTCGGACGCCGGCGCCTTCACCACGGTCCCGGTGCTGGGCGGCGGCGTGCCCGTAGGGCGGATCCACGCGGTGTAGGTGCTGGGCAGGCCCCGCACAGGTGCGGTGCCGGTGCGGTGCCGGGCAGGTCACGCGGCGACGATGCGGCGGCCGGTGATCCGGGTGGGCGTGATCCTGACGTAGAGCGTCCGGTCGCCGCCCGCCCACGGGGTCACCTCCGGCCCGGTCGCCTCGTGCCGCGCCGGACCCTGGACCAGCACGCTCCAGCCCGTCCGCATCGCGTCGTCGATCCTGTCGACCTCGAAGCCGACCATCCGTTCGACCCCTTCGAGACCCGTCCGCAGGTCCTCGTCCATCGGCCCGCCGTACGCGGTGCGGAAGACGATCGCCCCCTCGTCGAGGCGGTAGTTGACGGGCAGCACCGTCGGCCCGCGCAGCCCGTCGAACGCCACGCGGCCCACCCCGCCAGGCGCGATCAGCCGCAGGCACTCCTCGGCCGCGAGCGGCTCCAGCCGGGGGGCGGCCAGCGCCGGAGCGCCGCCCTGCGGCCGGTCAGGGACGTCGCCGAGCAGATCCCCGGTCGTGGTGTCCAGGGCGTCGGCCAGCCGCTGCAACGTCTCCATGCCGGGCGTGGCCGCCTGCGCCTCCAGGTGCCGCAGGTAGCCGGGGGACAGCCGCGCCCGCTCGGCCGCCTCTTCGGTGGTGAGGCCGAGGCGTTCGCGGTGGTGACGGACCCTGCGGCCCAGATCGCTGGTCATCGTGGGGCTCCTCCTCGTCGTCCGGTACGCCCCGACGCTACGGACGCCTCCGGCGGCCCGCCACGGCCGTCGGACATCGCGTCGCCGGGACCTCGGTAGGCAGCAGAAAAGGACTTTCGGCCCTGCCCGGCGGACGGGTCCGGATGGTGTGCTGGTGTCGGCACTCGGCACTGGGAAGGAACAATGCACCGCTCTCTCACCGAAGCCGATTCCGCGGAGGAGCCGGCAGAGGATCCGGTCAGGCCGCTCGACTACGTCTGGGGCGTGGCCCGCATCGCCGCCGGCTCGCTGTTCCTGTGGGCCTACGTGGACCGGGCGTTCGGCCTGGTCACGCCCGTCCATCAGGCGTGGATGTACGGCGGCAGCCCGACCTCGGCCTTCCGGCACGGCGGTCTGCCGGCGCCGGCCGGGCAGCCGTGGGTGGACGGGCTGTTCATGTTCGGGCTGCTCGGATTCGGTCTCTGTCTCGTGCTCGGCGTCGCCACCCGGGCGGTGGCCACGGCGGGCGGGATCACGCTGGCCCTCATGTGGACGGCCGCGCTGCCGCTGTCCGGCCGGCCGTTCGCCCACGAGTACATCGTCTACGCCGTCGGGCTGGCCCTGCTCGCCGTGGTCAGGGCGGGGGACACGCTCGGTCTCGGCAGGCTCGTCACCAGGCCGTACCTCAAATAGTCCAAGAAACGCCCACCCATCCGTGGTGGGCGGTTTGCCGTCCCGGTGGAAAACTTCCAGGTGTGTCCAACCCGCTGCTGCCACACATGCGGCTCGACGAGCTGCTGGAGGAGCTCCAGGTCCGGTTGAACGCCGTGCTGGCCACCCGTGACCGGGTGCACGCGTTGCTGGACGCGGTGGTGTCGGTGGGCAGTGGCCTGGATCTGGAGACGATGCTGCGCCGGATCGTGGAGACGGCGACCGATCTGGTGGACGCCAGTTACGGGGCGCTGGGCGTGGTGGGGGAGGAGC
>NZ_JBSGDV010000035.1:0-40250 GCF_053602555.1 Nonomuraea sp. NPDC004354
GTGCCCACTCGACGTTCGTCAGATCACCACGACCCATATGCCAAGAGTGACAAGACCAGCGCTCACCGTCAGGAGATCTAAGAAACAGCTCCTAGCCGAGAGAACGCGACGCAACCGCGTAGCCTGACGGCCCCAATAAGAAACCCTTCCAAGATTTCACGTCGTCGCGTCCTCGTCGCCGTCGTCCGGCGCGGCTCGCGGCCGGTCGAGCAGGATGATCCCGGACGTGGTGAGGGCGTCCGGCTCGCCTGCCGCGCGGGGTCGGAGGCGGGGCGATGCTCTGGAGCGTCTCCGCCGGCTCGATGCTCATCGCGCCCCTGGCCGAGGTCGCCCCGCGCGGCAGATGGCGGACGGCAGGCAGGCCGCCGGTGGCGCCGCTGCCCACGGCAGTGATCAGCGTCGACCGGGTCCGGTCGATCTGGTCATGACCGGCTCGACCGGAAGCCGTCGATCAGCCCGAGCACCGCCGCATGAGCATGCTCTTCTCCCAGCAGTCACCGAAGTCGTAGCGGTAGCCGAGCCCGTCGCCTGCCTCGGGCGCGAGTTCGGCGTGGTTGTGGCCTTGGCATCGCGCGGCGGGGGTGGTTCGCGGCGATCCACGAGCGCCTGCCTCAGCGAGCGCTGCTGGACATCCTCACGCGCACCGCCTACCTGCTGAGATGGCACCGCCACTTCGGACCGGCTTCGGGCTCTGATCCCAAGATCCGCGACGCGACGGGCCGCTATGTGCTGACCGCCTTCTCCCACGGCACCCTGTTGGCCCCACCCAGGTCGCCGCGCACATGCGGGGCCAGGTCAGCGTGCACGAGCTGAGCCTGGCGGGCAACAAGCACACCACCGCCAGCAAAATCGACGCCGCGTCGGTCGATGTCATCAACGCCCTCAACCAGCTCGACGTCGCCGGCGTCCGGGGTGACGGGAAGCTGGGGTGACGGGAAGACGGTCGCGGCCGACGGCTCCCAGATCGGCACCTGGGAGGACAACCTGCTGGCCGAGACCTCCATCCGCTACGGCGGCCATGGCGGCATCGCCTACCGGCTCGTCTCCAACACCTACATCGCGCTGTTCTCCCGCTTCATCCCCTGCGGGGTGTGGCAGGCGGTCTACTTGATCGATGGGCTGCTGAAGAACGCCTCCGACATCCAGCCCGACACTGTCCCTTCGGTCTCGGCGCCCTGCTCGGGTTCGACCTGTTGTCACGCATCCGCAACTGGCATGACCTGGTCTTCTATCAGCCGGATGAGCAGGTCCACTACCAGCACATCGACTCCCTGTTCGGGGCGGAGGCGGTCGACTGGAAGCTGGCCGAGACCCACTGGAGCGACCTGCTGCGAACCGCGATCTCGATCCGCGAGAACAAGCTGTCATCGGTGACGCTTCTGCGCCGCCTGGGCGACCACTCCCGCAAGAACCGCCTGTATCGCGCCTTCCGCGAGCTCGGCCGCGCCATCCGCACCATCACCCTGCTGCGCTACCTGTCCGAGCCGGCCCTGCGCGAGCAGATCGCCGCCATCACCAACCGCACCGAGCCCTTCCACGGTTTCGCCGACTGGCTCATGTTCGGCGGCAAGCTGATCAGCCACAACGACCCCGACCACCACGAGAAGGTCGTCAAGTTCACGAGCTGCTCGCCAACTGCGTCATCTACTCCAATACTCCAACACCTGCGACCTCACCGACGCCGCCAACGCCCTGGCCGCCGAAGGCCATCCGGTCGACCTGGACGACCTGGCCACCATCTCGCTCTACATCACCCACACCATCCGCCGGTTCGGCAATCGGACCCTCAACCTCAGCCCGCCGACCAGGCACCCGCCAACCGGCTGGACCTGGAACCGCGTGTCCTGTTCGGAGCTTCACCCGCCCCCTGACAGCGGCAAAAATGCACTCGCTCGACCCACCGGGGGCCCGCTAGTGTCGCGCGGATGAGCAACGTTTCTCTGCCGCTGCTCTGGCTGTCGGGGCCTACGGGAGTCGGGAAGTCCACGGTTGGCTGGGAGGTGTTTGCGCAGCTGAGTCGTGCCGGCGTCAAGACGGCGTTTGTCGACGCTGACCAGATCAGTCTGTGCTACCCCATGCCAGAGGGCGTGACGCATCGCCTGCGCGCGCGGAATCTGGCTGCGATGTGGCCGAACTTCCGGCAGGAAGGGGTGCAATGTCTGATCCTTGCGGGCTTCGTTGACACTCCCGAGGAGGTTCGTGAGTACACCGTCCTTCTTCCTGAGGCCACGTTCACCGTGTGCCGGCTGCGCGTCGATAGCGCTGAGCTCAAGGAACGGTTCCTCGCGCGGGGATGGCGTCCGGATCTGGTAGAGGAGGCGGTCGTTGAAGCGGAAGCCCTGGAACGCAGCGACTACGCCGACGTGTGCGTGGATACGGGCGGCTTAGTGGTGTCCGAGGCGGCCCGGCTGGTCTGTGAGCGTGTGGGGGGATGGCCGGGTATTCTCCCCGCCGCGACGTTCCACAGTGTCGTCGACCCGCAGCACCCCTCGACCTCGGTGGATGCCGCACCCGTTTCCGTGCCGGTACCCGTGCTGTGGCTGTGCGGTGCTACGGCGGTTGGGAAGTCGACGGTCGGCTACGAGATTTTCATGCAGGTCTACCGGACCGGCGTGCGTGCCGCCTATGTCGATGTGAAGCAGATCGGGGCGCTGCGTCCCGTCGCGGACGACGACGTGGACAGCCATCGCCTCAAGGCCCGCAACCTTGCGGCCATCTGGGCGGGATATCGTGCGGCGGGTGCCCAATGCCTGATCGTCTCCGGGTAAGCCGACTCCGACGACATTGTCCGCGGCTACGCCGAGTCGCTGCCCGGAACCGCCTTGACCGTGTGCCGCTTGCATGCGGGGCCAGAAACGCTGGCTGAGCGCGTCGCGCAGCGTGGCCGGGGAGGCGGGCCGGCCCTACCGGGTGATGAGCTGAAAGGGCTGAACTCGGACACCCTGCACCGTATCGCCGAACGAGCGGCGTTCGAGGCCAAGGTGCTCGACAGCGCCGGGGCAGGTGATCTGCGCGTTGACACCGACGGTCGGTCGGTGAAAGCGGTGGCCGCGGACGTACGGGCTCGCGGCGGCAACTGGCCGAATCTCTTCCCCTGAACGCAGTCCTCTCGAGCAGGGTCAGCCGCCACGGACAGCGAAATCCCCAGTCTGACGGCTGAGGAGAGCCCATACCGATCACGGTAGCCGGGCGCACTCCCGCACAACGATGCGTTGGAAGGTACGTTCGCGGGCACGCCGTTCGCCATGCGGCTGCGCTACACCCGCACCTGGGTGCATACCGACGAGCACGGCCCACGCCAGCCCGGCATAACGTCACTCCCGCCTGCGCTATCATTCATGATCGTGTCGATGTGGTTGCACCTGGCGAAGATCGATGTCGAGCTGCTGGAATCCGTTCGGGCGAACCCCGACCTGATCGGCGCGATCTTCTTCGACGACGGGCAGGCGCCCGTCGGCTTCCATCATGAAGCCGATATGTTCGGAGATGACTACCGAACCCTCGATGCCGTCGCACAGAGCAGAGCCGAGGCCGAGCATGAGAGTGCGCAGTGGCGGGAGTGTTATCCCTGGCTCGCGGCGGCGACCGGCGAGACCGGTGAGAACGACGTGGAGGGCTACGAGTTCGACTACGGCCCGGCGTTCGTCCTCGATCCCGGCCAGGTGACGGCGATCGCGCAGGGCCTGATGGGCGAGGGATGGGGATTCGGCGCCGCTCGACGGGACGCGGCGGACGGCGCTTATGAGGGGTTCGAGGACCTCGGGCCGTTCTACGCGGCGGCGGCACGAGAGGGCAAGGCCATCGTGGGCGGGGTGAGCTGACCCGCTGCCGTAGCCACCGCACCGCTTCCGACGGGCTTTGCAACAGAGCCAAAACCTGTGGCCGTGCCTTGCTGGGCGCCCGCGAGGTGCCAATCATGGTGGAGAAGACATCCGGAGGGCGCGCCCACGCCGATGATGAACGTCGGCCAGGGGCCGCTCATCTGACCGTAAGCGGCGGCCGCCACCAGCGCGCCCAGCAGGCATGAGCGCCCAGCACGAAGGTCCGCGCCCAGAACCGCTCCCGTTCCTCGGGTTCTCCGGGCCTGACGTGCAGGAGGGCGTGCGCGCGTTGCGCGAGAAGCGGCCGCCGAGCTTCTAGCTGCGGAAACGTCACTCACGGGTGTAGACGCAGGTGCCGCCGCCGCAGGACGGGTCGGCGTTCCAGGCGTCGTCGTAGGAGACCGTGCGGTGCCGCTTGATCGCGCCCGACTTCACCACGGCCTGGTGGTGCCCCGGCGGCACCAGGCCCTCGAAGTGCTTCACGAAGTTGCCGAGGATGTTCCTGTAGTAGATCCGGTGCCGGGCCCAGAGGTTGCTCGACGAGCTCTGCGGGGTGCAGTTGGCGACGTAGCTCTCGGCGATGCTCTGTTTGAAGCCGCCGAAGTCGAACGTGCTGTACGACTTGGCCGGCAGGCCTGGCACGCCGTCGTCGTGCCAGAGCGTCCAGCCGAAGGGCGACCAGGTGCAGGTCGACGTGCCGGAGCGGACCGCGCTCGCCGGGGCGGTCAGGCCGTCCGCCGTGACCGGCTCGCTGGTGATCCTGCGCCGCTGCAACTCGGCGGGCAGGTCGGCGCCGTGGGCGACGAGACGCCGGGGGACCGCGACGTCGGGCGGGGTGATCTCCCTGATCCCCGTGCTGGCTGGACCACCTGGAGAGGGTGCGGGCCCCGCCTGTGGGACGCGTGAGCGCGCCTGCCGTACCGGCGATGCTCAGGACGGGGTGTGCCGGCCCGTCAGGCTGCGTGAATGGGCTGTCCGGTAGTGCGAGGGCGGGATGCCGTACCGGCCGACGAAGGCCTGACGCAGTGACTCCGCCGAGCCGAATCCACACCGTGCGGCCACGACCGGCATCGGCAGCGACGTCTCGGCCAGGAGGTGGGCGGCCGCCTCGATCCTGGCACGGCGGACGAACTGCCCGGGCGCCTGGCCCAGGTGCTCCATGAACAGGCGCGTCAGATGGCGCACGCCGACGTTCGCGACGGCCGCCAGCGCGGCCGTGCTGAGATCGCCGCCCACGTTGGCGTGCACGTGGTCGACGACCCGCCTGACCGCGTCGTGGTCGGGCGGCGGCGCCTCGGTGAAGATGCTCATCTGCGCCTGGTTGCCCGGCCGCTGCAGGTAGGTCACCAGCTCACGGGCCAGCAGCCGGGCCAGGCCGGCCCCGTGATCCTCCTCGACCAGCGCCAGCGTCAGGTCCAGCGCGCTGGTGATGCCCGCCGACGTGGCCACGGTGCCGTCCCTGATGTAGATCGGCGCGGGGTCCACGACGGCCTTCGGGCTGCGCTCGGCGAGGTCGCGCGCGAAACGCCAGTGCGTGGTGACGCGCTTGCCGTCCAGCAGCCCGGCGGCCGCCAGGATGCTCGCGCCGGTGCAGACCGAAGCGGTGCGCCGGCTCACGCCCGCCAACCGGCGCACGTGGCCCACGATCACCGGGTTCGCGGCGGCGCGGGTGTGCCCCCAGCCGCCGGAGACGAACAGCGTGTCGAGCGGCCCGGTCACCTTCTCCAGTGCCTGCTGGGCGTTCAGCGTCAAGCCCGTGGCGCAGTCGACGGGACGGGCGCCCGGGCTGACCACCACCGTCCGGTACGGCTCCCGTAACGAGCCGATCACGTTCGCCATCGCCAACGTGGTGGTGACGCAGGCGATGTCGAGCAACTCGGCATCCTCGTAGGCCACCACCGCCATCGGACGTTCCCGCATGAGATCACCCTAGGTCGACCCGCCGGCCTCCCGGCATCACCCTCACAGGAGGATCAGGATGCCCACGCCCAGCGTGAGGTCGAGCACGCCGCACCACTCGGCGAGTGACCTGCTCACGACGGCGTTCGCCCGCCAGTGGTGCCAGTCCCATACGGCGTGCGCGATCAGGGCGCCGGCCACCAGGTATCCCGCCGAGCCCGGCACCACGTATTCGGCCGTCACCGCCAGCGCGCCGAAGGCGAGCATGGCCGGCACCTGCCATCCGGCGGGCGGCGCGCCGCGGAACCGGCCGGCCAGCAGAGACCCCACGGCGAGCACGAGCGCGGTGCCGACCAGCACCGGCCACGGATCGCCGTCGAGGACCCCGAACCCGAACAGGACCGCGACCAGCACGCCGAGAGCCGGCCACGCGACGCCGCGCCTGCCGGCCAGCGCGCAGGCCTGGTAGACCATCGCCGACAGCAGGACGACCACGGCGAGCTCGCGGCCGTCCTTCAGGTCGGCGAGGTTCACGGCGGCGAAGGCCAGGGCGAACCAGGCCGGCCAGCGCGCGGCCAGGGCCCTCCCCATCTGGCCGAGACGGGACAGCGGGTGCGTGCCGTTGCCGGCTGATACCGGAGCAGGACGAGTCATGGGTCCACGGTGCCCCGGCGCGCGGCCCCGGCCGCCGAACCGGACGGGCACATGTCCGAAAACCTGGGATGCCGGTCTTTCCGGCAGGGGAACCTTCCTGCCGGGGTCCGTCTCACGGCCTACGGCAGGTCGGCAGTCCCTCGCGGTAGGTCGGGTAGGCGGGCGTCCACCCCAGCTCACGCTTGGCCCGCTCCGAGGAGATCCTGATGCGGGTGCCGGCCATCAGCGCGTGCATGTAAGGGGTCGCCCTCAGCATCCACGCGGGCAGCCGCATCGGCGCCGCCGCGCCCGCGACCTCGGCCAGCGCGCCGACATACGTGTCGAAGGCCACCGGCTCGTCATCGGCGATGTTGTACGGCCGGCCCGCCGTACCCCGCTCCAGCGCGGCGACGGCAGCCGAGGCCGCGTCCCCGATGTGGATCAGCGAGACGACCCCCGCGGGGCGGACGGCCGGCAGCAGGCGCTTCCTGGCCATGTCCATGAGCGTCCAGGTGGAGACCTCCGGGCCGTAGAACATGCCGTAGCGCAGCGCCACGCCCTCGATGCCCGGGGTGGAGAAGGTCTGTTCCTCGTTGGCGCGCATCGAGCGCATGTGCACGTCGAAGCCCCTGCCCTGGCCGGGCTCGGCGAACGGGCGGTCCTCGGTGACGGGCTCCTCGCCGTGGTCGCGGTAGCCGTACCCGAGGAAGAACGACTGGGTGACGAAACGGTGCGCGCCGACCTTCCGGGCGGCCCGCAGCAGGTGGGCCGTGCCCTGGTCGCGCAGCCGGTCGGTGGCGTGCAGGTTCCGGTGGAACATCGGCATGCCGGTGATGGCCGTGGCCTGGTGGATGACCGCGTCGGCCCGCAGCCCGCCGACCGCGGCCAGGAGCGCGTCGCCGTCCATCAGGTCGGCCACGACGGGCGTGGCTCCGGCGGCGACGAGCCTGGTCGCGCCGCGGGCGGACCTGGTGATGCCGAGCACGTCGTGGCCGGCCTCGCGAAGCTGGGCGACCAGTGCGGTGCCGAGGGTGCCGGTGGCGCCGGCGAGCAGCACTCTCATGCCTGACCCCCCTTGCGCAGCGCGCGCAGGCGCGCGACGAGCGCGATCCCGGCCAGGGCCGAGAAGAGCGCCAGGACCCACCAGTCGGAGGGACGGCCACCGCCGAGCTTCAGGTCCAGCGCGTGGTTGACGGCGTGGAAGGAGTTGGCGACGACGAACCCGGTGAGCACCACGGCGATGACGTCCCGCCACCACAGGGCGGCGAGCATCATGACGCCGATGCCCATCTGGAACACCCCGGCGTCATGCAGGAAGTGCACGTGGTTGGGCCAGTTGGCCCAGGCGGCGAAACCGGCCGGGTCGATGCGCATCCATATGCCGGTGACGAGCATCGTCGCCGCCGAGACGACGATGGCGATCCTGATGAAGAGATCTCGCACGATGGTTCCTCTCGTTGGGCTTCCACGAACAGGACGGGCCGGACGAGAGCGGCTGTGACACGACATGCCGGTGATGTGGATCACAGATCACCAGGACCTGCGCTGAACGGATATCTATGCACAAACTGGGCACGGGTCGGGGTGGGGGAGACGCCATGACAATGCGGGGAGGAATCATGACCGATACCCAGACTCGCCCGTCTGAGGCGCGCCCGTCCGGCGAGCTCACGCTCGACCTGCCGCTGGTCACCATCCAGGTCCGCCGGCCGGCGCTGCGGATGCCGGCCATGCCGCACATCGAGCTGCCGCATCTGGAACTGCCCAGCCGCCAGGAGGTCGGTCATGCCGTGGATGTCGCCCGGACGTTCCTGCCTCCGCCCGAGCGCATCGCCTACTACGGCGCGCTGGGCGCGCTCGCGGCGTTCGGCGTGCTCGAGTGGCCGGTGGCGGCCGCGATCGGCGCCGGAACGATGATCGCGCAGCGCAGGCGCGAGGAGCGGGACCGCGAGGTGAAGGCGTTGCCGCCCACCGCGACGAGCACCGCCGACACCACCGCGCCGAAGACCACCGTGCCGAGGACCGCAGCACCGAAGACCACGGTGCCGAAGACCGCAGCACCGAAGACCACCACGGCGAAGGCCACGACGGCGAAGGCCGACACAGGCAAGGCCGATATCGCGAAGTCGGACACAGGAAAGGCCGACACAGGGATGTCGGACAGGGAGAAGGCCGAGGTGGCGAAGGCGAGCACGGCGAAGACCACCGCCGCGCGGGGTTCCGCCAAGCGGAGGGCCGCCTCCACCGGCTCCCGGGCGCGCTCGGGCGGGTGAGGCCGGCCTCCTCCAGGCCGCGGAGTCGCCGGTCGCGCGTCGCCCAAGCCCCCCTGACTCTTACCGGGACGGCGCTGCTTCCCGGCACCCGAGCCCATGCGGTTGGACCGCTACGCGCAGCTGGGACATCGCGTCGCGCACGCGGTCCGGCCGAGCCCGGCCTAGCCGATGACGAGCCCGGGGAAGGCCGCTCTGCCGTACGCCGGCAGCGGGTCGGTGTCGATGCCCGTGTCCCCTGCGAGAGCGGCGTGGGCCGTCCCCTCTGGCAGGACCCCACCTGCGGCCCGGCGGCGCCCTTCCGCACGTCGGCGCGAACGGCCGGCGAGTCCCGGCGGGAAGCCGGCGGCGCTCGGCCGCGGGCGTCCTTGTCGCGACGAGCGTCCGGACGACGTTCGGTCTGCACGACGACCGGCTCGAGTTCAGCCACATCGGTGACGGGATCGAGCGGGTCGGCAGCAGGATCGGCCTGAGCGAGGCCGTCGTGGACCGCGGCGCGGGCCGGCCGCGCCCCGTCATCGGCGTGCGGTCAGTGCGCCTTCTCGCCCTTGGCGTTGAGGGCGTACCACTCGGCGCCGAACGCCTCCTTGTCGTGCCCGTACACGTCGCCGGGCTTCTTGTCGTCGTGGTAGCGGTAGAGCGGCCACTTGCCGTAGACGACCTGGGTGCCGTCGTCGGTACGGTCGGCGGTCTTGAGCAGGTCGGCCTTGGCGCCTTCCGAGGCCTTGGGCTCGCCCTTGGTCAGGTAGGGCGGCCACTCCTTGGCGCACGCGTCGTAGCAGGTGGGCTTGCCGTCCTTGTCCTTCTCGAACATGTAGAGCGTCATGCCCTTGTCGTCGACAAGGATCTTGCCGATGCTCGACGACGTGACGCGGACCGCGGCCGGTTGCATCGGCGTGGCCACGGCCGGGTGGACCGCGACCTGCTCGGAGGTGCGTTGCTCGGCTGTGCCGCCGCAGCCCGCGATCACGAGGAGGGCGGCAGCCGGCACGAGTAGTTTCCTCATGGAAGCACAACGTAACCGGTCGCCCGCCGGTTCAGCCGGACGGCTCCGGCGGGCGGCCGTAAAGCTCTGGCGCGGGAATGGTCAACGCCGCGGGCGGGCGGTGCCGCGCCTGGCGGCCATGGATCTGGGTGAGACGTGCCGTCTCACCGGGAGAAGAGCCGGTCGAGATGGGCGGTGAGCAGGTCCACGGCCGTCTGACCGGCGTACTGCCCGGCCAGCACGCTGGACTGCAGTCCGGTGATCAGCGCCAGGAGGATGGCGGCCTCCGTGTGCGGATCCTCGCCGCGGTGACCTGGCCCGCCTCGTGGGCCTGCCGGATCCGTTCCGCCACGAAGTCCCGGAGCGCGTTGGCGTAGGTCAGCCCCTCCGGCGCGAGTTCGGGCTGCGTGAGCGTGAGGACGTAGTGCGCCTGATAGGCCAGCACGATCCGGCGGCCCTCCTCGTCGGTCGGGATCAGGGCGCTCAGCCCGCCGTACAGGAACGCGCGGGTGGTGTCGTCCGTTGTCGCGGTGGGCGTGCACAGGACCGCGTCGAACGCCTGCGGAACAGGTGTGTCCATGGTCGCGCTCTGTGATCGGATGCGTTCCAGCGACGCCACCGCAGGGTCGGACGAGCGCAGGTCCGTCAAGGTGACGGCAGCGTCGAGCCGGCGTCGGCGAGGGCCAGGCGTCCCGTCACGTTCGTCTGACCATGACGTAGAGCAGCAGGACGGCCAGGGCCACCAGGGCGGCGCCCAGGAACAGCGCGAACAGCCGTCTCCTGGCCGGCTCGGCGCCTGGGGACGCCCGCTTCGACAGGCGCGCCTGCCTGGCCGCCAGGGCGTCCTCCCAGTCTGCGAGCGTGTCGCGGTCGGTGAACCTGCGGATGATCAGCAACAGGAACGGCAACGCCACGCCCGCCATGGCCATGGCGGCGCCGGGCACCCATCTGGACGTGGTCATCGTCAGCCGGATCCCGCCGACGACCAGGACGACCGCGAGTCCGAGCGCCACGGCCGAGCGGCGGGTCAGGTTCATCGCCACCGCGGCCTTGACGGCCCCGAACGCCACGGACAGTGCGCTGATCCCCAGCTCCGCCGCCCCCTCACCGTCGGCGAGCCACTGCTCGAGGTAGCGCTCGCGCCGCGCCTTCCCGGGCAGGATGGCCACGGCTGTGACGATGATGCCCCGGCTCAGCGCGTCCACCTCAGACGCCCGGCTGCGGCTGAGGCAAGCTCTGGCCGATCGGCCGGCGCGCGGTCGCGTACGTGGCGACGACGCGACGCGCGGCGGGCAGGGCGTCCCCCGTCAGCCGGTAGAGGCGACGGCGGGGCCCTTCCCGCGCGGAGTCCGGCTCCCAGGTGGAGACCACCCATCCGCTGCGCTCCAGCCGGTCGAGTACGAGGTAGACGGTGCCCGGGGCCCGACCTGACGCCTTGATGATCTCCAGCCCCCAGCGTGCGTCCAGGTCGGCCATCAGGGCCTCGACCACGTCCGCGGTAGCCGGTGTGATCCTCGACAGAGGCTGCATGATCGCCACTCTATTTCCCGCGTGGGGGACGTGGGCGTGGCCGGGCTCCGCTCTTCCCGGTGCCGGGGCCGTCCTCGATCACCGACAGGACCGTCGCCTCGATCTCGTCAGCGTCGGCCGTCAAGGACCCCGGACCCGGATGATTAGGGACCTTTGTCCCTGGAGTGTCGACTGCACCGGTGGTGGACTCAGGAACCGTCCACTGCCTGGAGATTCGAAGGGCGACACCGTGTCGATCACCGATTACTTCACCCATAGTTTCCGCGCCGAGCACCGCCGGCTCCGCGATCTGTTGCTGTCGCTGGTGGACGCCTTCCGGTCCGGGGACACGGCTCGGGTCAGGACCTTGGTGTCGTGCGTGTCGGCCGCGGCGGGGCCGTCCTTCCGCTACGAGGAGGAGGCCATGTATCCGGGCCTGGTCCCCATCGTCGGCCGGGAGCACGTGGCCAAGCTGTTCACCGACCACGACGGCGCCATCCGGGAGCTGCGCGAGCTGAACGACGTGTCCCGAGCCGCCGAACTGGACACCGAGCGGGGCATCAGGCTCACGCGGGCGCTGCTGCGGCACGTCAGCGACTCCGACGGGCTGGCGCTCATGGCGGAGGTCATGCCGGAGGACGACGTGGTGCACATCCTGGCGTCCCGTGACGCCGTGGTCGAACGCGACCTCGACGTGCTGGCGTGGGCGGACCAGGTGCGGGGCGGGCGTGTCTGAGCCGCGGCCGGTCCTCATCCAGGGCGGGATGGGCGTCGGCGTGTCCGGATGGCGGCTGGCCCGGGCCGTGGCGCGGACCGGGCAGCTGGGTGTGGTCTCGGGGACCGCCCTGGACGCCACGCTGGCCAGGCGGTTGCAGCTCGGTGACCCGGGCGGCCACGTGCGTCGGGCGCTGGCCGCGTTCCCGGTGCCCGAGATCGCCGATCGGGTCCTCGGCCGCTACTTCGTCCCGGGCGGTTCGGGCGCCGGCGTGCCGTACCGGCCCATCCCGCGGCTCGGGCTGCGCGGCAACCGGTCGCGGGACGAGCTGACCGTGGTGGCGAACTACGTGGAGGTCCTGCTGGCCAAGGAGGGGCACGACGGTCAGGTCGGGATCAACTACCTGGAGAAGATCCAGCTGGCCACGCCCGCGGCCGTCTACGGCGCGATGCTCGCCGGTGTGGACCACGTCCTGATGGGCGCGGGGATTCCCGCGGAGATCCCGGGCCTCCTCGACGCTCTCGCGGCACATCGGCCGGCCGGGATCTCGGTGACCGTGGCGGGCGCGGAGGACACGCGGCACTCGGTGGGTCTCGACCCGGAACGGCTGCTCGGCCGCGGCCTTCCCGCGCTCCGGCGTCCCCGGCTGCTCGCGATCGTCTCCTCGCACGTCCTGGCCGCCTACCTGGCGCGGTCACCGCGGACCCGGCCGGACGGCTTCGTGCTGGAGTCGGCCGTGGCGGGCGGGCACAGCGCGCCACCCCGAGGGCCGATGCGGCTCGACGCGGCCGGCGAGCCCGTGTACGGCCCGCGCGACGAGGCCGACACCGCCAAGGTCGCCGCGCTGGGCCTGCCGTTCTGGCTGGCCGGCGGGTACGGCACGCCGGACGGGCTGGCGCGGGCGCGGGCGGCGGGAGCCGCCGGGGTCCAGGTGGGTTCGGCCTTCGCGCTCTGCCGCGAGTCGGGCCTCGACCCGAACCTGCGGCGCCTGCTGCTGCGCCGCATCGCCGAGGGCGACCTGACGGTGCGCAACGACCCAAGAGCCTCGCCGACCGGCTTCCCGTTCAAGGTCGCCGACCTGCCGGGCACCCTGTCCGACCCGGACGTCCATGCCGCCCGGCCGCGGCTGTGCGACCTGGGCTACCTCCGCGTGCCGTACACCAGGCCCGATGGCGCCGTCGGCTACCGCTGCCCGGCCGAGCCGGTCGAGACCTACGTCCGCAAGGGACGGCCTGAGCAGGAGGCGGCCGACCGGCGGTGCCTGTGCAACGGCCTGCTGGCCGCCATCGGCCTGGGCCAGCAGCGCGCCGACGGCTACGTCGAGCCCGCGCTGGTGACCCTCGGCCAGGACGTCGGCTTCCTGGACGGCCTGCCCGCGGATCATTCGGCCGCGGACGTGGTGGACCGCATCCTGCTGGGAGTGCCGGCATGACGGCGCCCGCCGTCTCCCCTTCGGCCACGCCCGCGCTGACGGCCGGGAACCTGGCCCGGCTCCATCACGCGGGTGCCGCGGCGATCTCGCTCAGCCTCGACGGCGCCACACCGCGGCGGCACGACGACTTCCGCGGCTACGACGGCGTGTTCCTCCGCACGATGTCGGCCTGCGCAGCTCGGCGGGAAGGGCCGGGCTCATCGGGGAGCGGCGTGTCCGCCGTCCGCCGATCGACGTCAACGCCGGTCGCGGCTTCGTGTTCGTCTCCCATACCGGGACCGTGCATCCGTCGGGTTTCCTTCCCCTGCCGGCGGGCGACGTGCGGGAGCGGCCGCCGGCCGACATCTACCGGACGTCGCCGCTCTTCCTCGCGCTGCGCGATCCGAGCCGGCTGACGGGACGCTGCGGTGCCTGCGAGTTCAGGCTGATCTGCGGTGGTTCCCGGTCACGCGCCTACGCGTCGGGAGGTGACGTGTTCGGCGAGGAGCCGTGGTGCTCCTACCAGCCGGGCAGCTTCCCCTACCAGGACGATCTGCGACATCACGGTTGACGGACCCGACGCGGCCGGATGCCCGCCCCGATGGCTGATCCAGCCTGGGCGGGCGTTTCGTCGTTCACCTCGGCCGCTGCCCAGCCGGCCGGCATCCCGGCTCCTCCGGCTTCCCCCGGGGAGCGTCTCGACGGCCGGTCGGAGCCGATCCAGAGCACCCACCCTGTCCGGCACCGGACGACACCGTCCGGACCTGCGCCTGGAAGGGCCGGTGGAGCGGCCTGCGGAATCTGCGGGACCGGGCCGAGCGGCTGGGAGGGCGCTTCACCGTCGAACCACGCCAGGACGGCGGCACCCTCCTGCGCCGGCAGGTCTCTCTGACGAGAGCCTGAAGCGGACCTACGACCGCGCGGGCCTGGTCAGGCGGCGGCGATAGACGACGTACGGCCGCCACAGATAGGCCACGGGCGCCGACCACACGTGCACCAGCCGGGTGAACGGCCACATCGCGATGAACACCCACGCGGCCAGGGCGTGCAGCTGGTACACCAACGGCACCCCGGCCATGATCTCCGAGTCGGGCCGGAACGTCAGGATGCCCCTGAACCACACGGCCACGGTGGCGCGGTAGTCGTACCCGCCGCCGAGCAGGTTGCGCCCCACCGTCTCGGCCATGCCCAGCACGATGACCACCGCGAACGCGGCGAACATGGCCTTGTCCATCCGCGTGGTGGTGCGCCGTACCCGGGGGTTCACGAACCGGCGCGCCAGCAGCAGGCCCAGGCCCGCCATGACCATCACCCCGGCGGCCGTCCCCGCGGCGATCGCCACCACGTGGTAGAGATGCTCGGAGACGCCGACCGCCTCGGTCCAGCTCTTGGGCACCAGCAGGCCCACGACGTGCCCGCCGATGACGGCGAACATGCCGAGGTGGAACAGCGGCGAGCCGAGCCGCAACAACCTGCTCTCCAGCACCTGGGTGGTGCGGGTGGTCCAGCCGAACTGGTCGGTGCGCCAGCGCCAGACGTGGCCGACGACGAAGACCGTGATGGCGACGTAGGGGATGACGACCCAGAGCGCGACGCTCACGGCCGCACCTCCGTTCCGGTGAGGTACTCGGGTGGGGCGAAGGGGGCCAGGCCGACCTCCTCGTCGGGCGGTCCGGCCAGGGCGAGGTCGGCGACGGCGGACCGCTCGGCCGCCGTCAGGCCGGGCAGGATCGCGCAGAGCGCGTCCATCACCAGCGCGTACGGCGAAGCCGCCTCGTGCAGCGCCGTGCGGATCAGCTCGAGGCCCTTGCGGTGCTGGCGCAGCGGCGCTTCACCGGTCGAGGGTCCGGCCAGGGCGGCGAACTCGCACACCAGGGGCAGGAAGTCGGGCAGCTCGTCGTCGGGCGGGGTGAGCCCGGAGACGCGGTAGCGCTGCTTGAGCGTCAGCAGGGCCATGCCGCGGCGGCGGGTGTCGCCGTGCAGGTAGTAGGTGAGGTAGAGGCTGGACCTGCGGCGCAGGTCGAAGGTCTCGACGTAGGCGCGTGCCAGGGCTGCCGGGTCGGCCTCGCCGTACCAGGTCGTGAACTCGGCGAGCGCCTCGCGTGAGGGGGAGGCCGGGAGCGCGGTGACGGCCTGCCGCAGGTCGGCGCGGGCGGCGAGCAGCTGCTCGTCGGGGTACTGCAGGAGCAGCGAGACCAGCCGCAGCAGCGTCGCGCGGTCCTGGGCGACCGGCGCCGGGCGGCGTGACAGCAGTTTCACGTGGGTTCCTTCCTGACGAAGAGCTTGAGCGCCATGCGCCCGTCGGAGCGGCGGCCGGTCACGCCGGTGGGGTGGAAGTCGTTCATGCCAGGCCCGCCCTCGACGTCGAGGCTGCAGCCGTCGGCCTGGGCCGACAGGGCGGCGGCGTCCTCGCGGTGGGCGGCGGGCACCACGTAGCGATCGTCGTACTTGGCGATGGCCAGCAGCCGGTACATCTCCTCCATCTCGGCCGCGGTCATGCCGGTGGCCTCCAGCAGGTCGGTGGCGACGGTGCCGTCGAGGGTGCGGTCGCGCATGTAGGCGCGCATGGCCGACAGCTTCATCAGCACCCCGGCCACGACCTCGGTGTCCCCGGCGGAGAACAGGCCGGCCAGGTACTCCAGGGGGATGCGCAGGTCGGTGATGGCGTGGAAGACGTTGTCGGGGTCGTCGGCGTCGGCTCCCATCCCGGTCACGGCGTCGAGCACGGGCGACAGCGGCGGGATGTACCAGACCATGGGCAGCGTCCGGTACTCCGGATGGAGGGGCAGCGCCACGCGGTACCGCATGGCCAGCTCGTAGATGGGCGAGCGCTGCGCGGCGGCGATCCAGTCCTCGCTCATCCCCGAGGCCCGGGCGGCCGCGATCACGTCGGGGTCGTGGGGGTCGAGGAAGACCCGGCGCTGGGCCTCCAGCAGGTCCTTCGGGTCGGGGACGCCGGCCGCCTCCAGGACGGCGTCGGCGTCGTAGAGGATCAGGCCGATGTAGCGCAGCCGTCCGACGCAGGTCTCGGCGCACACGGTCGGCTGGCCGGCCTCGATCCGGGGGAAGCAGAAGGTGCACTTCTCGGCCTTGCCGGTCTTGTGGTTGACGTAGACCTTCTTGTAGGGGCAGGACGAGACGCACATGCGCCAGCCGCGGCAGCGGTCCTGGTCCACCAGGACGATGCCGTCCTCCTCCCGCTTGTACATCGCGCCCGACGGGCAGGCGGACACGCAGGCCGGATTCAGGCAGTGCTCGCAGATGCGCGGCAGGTGGAACATGAAGGTCCTGTCGAACTCCATCTTCACCCGCTCGGTCATGGCGGCGAGGTTGGGGTCGGCCGGGGCGTGCTCGGGGGCTCCGCCGAGGTCGTCCTCCCAGTTGGCGCCCCACGTGATGGCCATGTCCTGCCCGGTGACGGCGGACTTGGGGCGGATCACCGGGGTGTGCGGCCCGGCGGGGGCGTTGACGAGGGTGTCGTAGTCGTAGGTGGCCGGCTCGTAGTAGTCGTCGAGGCTCGGCAGGTCGGGGTTGGCGAACAGGTTGACGAGCCGCCTGATCCGGCCGCCGGCGCGCAGTTCGAGCCGTCCGCGGCGGTCGAGCCGCCAGCCGCCCTTCCAGCGGTCCTGGTCCTCGTACCGCTTGGGGTAGCCGACGCCGGGCTTGGTCTCGACGTTGTTGAACCAGACGTACTCCACGCCGTCGCGGTTGGTCCAGGTCTGCTTGCAGGTGACGGAGCAGGTGTGGCAGCCGATGCACTTGTCCAGGTTCATCACCATGGCCACCTGGGTGAGGACGCGCATCAGTAGGTCACCTCCTGGCCGCGGCGGCGGATCACTGTGATCTCGTCACGCTGGTTGCCGGTCGGGCCGTAGTAGTTGAAGGCGTAGGTGAACTGGGCGTAGCCGCCGATGAGGTGGCTGGGCTTGAGCAGCAGGCGGGTCAGCGAGTTGTGGACGCCGCCGCGCCGTCCCGACTTCTCCGTCAGCGGCACGTTCACGTTGCGGTCCTTGGCGTGGTACATGTACACGGTCCCGGTGGGCATGCGGTGGGAGACGACGGCGCGGGCGACGACCACGCCGTTGCGGTTGTAGGCCTCGATCCAGTCGTTGTCCGCGACGCCGATCGCCGCGGCGTCGGCCACGCTCATCCAGATGGTGGGCCCGCCGCGCGAGAGCGCCAGCATGTAGGCGTTGTCCTGGTATTCGGAGTGGATGGACCACTTGGAGTGCGGGGTCAGGTAGCGGACGGTGACCTCGGCCGCGCCGCCGTCGCCCTGCTCGCCGTAGTGGCGGTGCATGTTGAGCGGCGGGCGGTAGGCGGGCAGCTGCTCGCCCAGCTCGGTGATCCAGTCGTGGTCGAGGAAGAACTGCTGACGTCCGGTGAGGGTGTGCCAGGGCTTGTCGCGCTCGACGTTGACGACGAAGGCCGAGTAGCGGCGCCCGCCGGTCTCCGAACCCGACCATTCGGGGGAGGTGATGACCGGCTGCGGGCGCGACCGGGTGTCGGCGAAGGTGATCCGCTTGCCCTCGTGCTCGGCCGCCAGGTCGGCCAGCCGCGTGCCGGTGCGCCGCTCCAGCGTCTCGAAGCCCTGCGTGGCGAGCCGGCCGTTGGTGGTGCCCGACAGGGCGAGGATCGCCTCGCACAGCCGCTCGGCCGTGGCCAGCGAGATCCGCCCCTCCGGGGTGACGCCGTTCTGGCTGCGCAGGTAGGTCAGTTCGGGGTCGACCCGGTAGGTGATGCCCTTGGTCGTCAGGCCCAGCTCGGCGAACAGCGGCCCCACGGACCGCACCCGCTGGGCCACGGCCGCGTAGTCGCGCTCGACCGTGACGATCTTCGGCATCGTCCGCCCGGGGACCGGCTCGCACTCGCCGTACTTCCAGTCACGCACCCGCCCGCCCGGCTGGGCCAGCTCGTCCGGGGTGTCGTGCGTCAGGGGTACGGCAAGCACGTCGGTGCGCCGCCCGAGGTGCCCGGCGGCCAGCTCGGAGAAGCGGTCGGCCAGCGTCAGGAAGGCGTCGTAGTCGCTGCGGGTCTGCCACGGCGGCGCGATCGCGGGGTTGAAGGCGTGGATGAAGGGGTGCATGTCCGTGGTGGACAGGTCGTGCTTCTCGTACCACGTCGCCGCGGGCAGCACCACGTCCGCGAACAGCGCGGTCGAGGTCATCCGGAAGTCGATCGTGGTGAGCAGGTCGAGCTTGCCCTCGGTGGCCTCCTGCCGCCAGGTCACCTCGGCGGGCCGCAGGCCCTCCGGGGTCTCCTCGTTGCGGGTCTCGGCGTCGGTGCCGAGCAGGTGCCGCAGGAAGTACTCGTTGCCCTTGCCCGAGGAGCCGAGCAGGTTGGCCCGCCACACCGTCAGCACGCGCGGGAAGTTGGCCGGATCATCCGGGTCCTCGGCGGCGAACCGCAGCCGGCCCGCCTTCAGCTCGTTGACCACGTACTCGGCCACCGGCAGACCGGCCGCCGCGGCCTCGTCGGCCAGCTCGAGCGGGTTGCGGTTGAACGTGGGGTGCGAGGGCAGCCAGCCCAGCCGCGCCGCCTGGGCGTTGCAGTCGGCGAAGGACCTGCCGGCGAACATCCCCGACCCCAGCGGGCTGGCCAGCTCGTCGGCCTTGATGCGCTCGTAGCGCCACTGGTCGGTGGCCAGGTACCAGAACGCCGTGCCGGCCATGTGCCGGGTCGGCCGCTGCCAGTCGAAGGCGAAGGCCAGGTGCTGGAAGCCCGTCACCGGGCGCACCTTCTCCTGGCCGACGTAGTGCGCCCAGCCGCCGCCGTTGACTCCCTGGCAGCCGGTCAGCAGCACCAGCGTGAGGAAGGACCGGTAGATCTGGTCGGAATGGAACCAGTGGTTGGTCCCCGCGCCCATCGCGATCATGGACCGGCCGTCCGTGCGCTCGGCGTTGCGGGCGAACTCCCTGGCGATCCTGGCGATCGTGGCGGCGGGGACCGAGGTGATCTCCTCCGCCCAGGCGGGAGTGTACGGCTGGGCCGCGTCCTCGTAGGACTCCGGCCACTCGCCCGGCAGGTCGCGCGCCACGCCGTACTGGGCCATGAGCAGGTCGAAGACGGTGGTGACCAGCAGGCCGCCGACCTCGGTCGCCGGCACGCCGCGGCGCATCACCGAGCCGCCCTCGGTGGCGCCCTCGTCGAAGCGGGGCAGGTCCACCGGCACCGCCTGGGTGCTGCGATCGATCAGGCTCAACACCGGCTGCTTGCCGTCCAGGCCGAGGTTCCAGCGGCCCTCGCCCTCCTGGCCCCACCGGAAGCCCAGCGAGCCGTTCGGCACGACGGTCTCACCGGTCTCGTCGTCGAGGAAGACGGTCTTGAACTCGGCGTTCTCGCTCTGCTCGCCCAGGTCGGCGGCGGTGAGGAAGCGGCGCGGCACGTACGCGTGGCCGCGGCGCTCCAGCGTCACCAGGAACGGCAGGTCGGTGTACTTGCGGACGTAGTCGGTGAAGTACGGCACCTGCCGGTCACGGAAGAACTCGGTCAGCACCACGTGCCCCATGGCCATGGCCAGCGCCCCGTCGGTGCCGGGGTGCGGGGCCAGCCAGTCGTCGGCGAACTTGACGTTGTCGGCGTAGTCGGGACTGACCGCGACCACCTTCGTGCCCTGATAGCGCGCCTCTGTCATGAAGTGGGCGTCCGGGGTGCGGGTGACCGGGATGTTGGACCCCCACATGATCAGGTAGCGGGTGTTCCACCAGTCCGCGGCTTCGGGAACGTCTGTCTGGTCGCCCCAGACCTGCGGGGAGGCGATGGGCAGGTCGGCGTACCAGTCGTAGAACGACAGCAGCGTCCCGCCGATCATGGACAGGAACCGCGTGCCGGCCGCGAACGACGCCATGGACATGGCAGGGATCGGCGAGAAGCCGGCCACGCGGTCGGGGCCGTACTCCTTGATGGTGTGCACGTGCGCGGCGGCCATCAGCTCGAGCACTTCGTCCCAGGTGGAGCGGATGAAGCCGCCCTTGCCTCTGGCCCGCTTGTAGGCGCGCGCCCGGTCCGGGTCGCCGGTCAGCTCGGCCCACGCCAGCACGGGGTCGCCGAGCCTGGCCTTGGCCTCGCGCCACATCTCCAGCAGCACCCCGCGCACGTAGGGGTAGCGCACGCGCGAGGGTGAATAGGTGTACCAGGAGAACGACGCGCCACGGGGGCAACCGCGCGGCTCGTACTCCGGCGAGTCCGGCCCCACCGACGGGTAGTCGGTCGCCTGGTGCTCCCAGGTGATCAACCCGTCCTTGACGAACACGTTCCACGAGCACGAGCCGGTGCAGTTCACGCCATGCGTGGACCGCACCACCTTGTCGTGGGCCCAGCGGTCGCGGTAGAAGCGGTCCCACGCGCTGGGGTCTATCTGGTGCAGGGTGCGCCCGTCGGCCGACACCTCGGCCTTGGTGAAGAACGTGCGGGCGGCGAGCAACGGTCCCATGCCGGGGACGCTGCCGATACGAGGTACGCCATCGGGCTTTGTGGTCATGGATCATCCTCATCGCGAAGAGCAACAGGCATGCTCAAGGGTTCCGGTGGTCGAGGACGTGACGGCAGGGACCAAAGTCCCTTTCCGCACGTCCGATCGGCCTGACGCGGGTCGAGCTGGCGGCGGTGGTGCGGAATGTCACCTGACGGGCCACGGATCACGTGGCCGGCGGGCGACCGGCCACCGGGTCACCGTGCGCCCACCGAGAAGATCCCGTGAGCGCCGGCCTCGGCCCGCACCATCCCGTGGTCCACGAAGGGATAGTGGCCCGGCTCCGGGAACACCCACTCGGCGAAGCCGCCCTGCGCGGGGGCCAGGTCCAGCACCTGGGCCCCGCCAGGGTCGCCCTTGCGCAGCAGGTAGGCGCCCTCCTTGTAGACCGTGTCGAACGGCACGCCCACCACGTGGAAAGCGGTTCCGGAAGTCGGGCCCGCCGCCACCACCCAGGCCCGCACCCGCTCCCCGGCCCTGGCCTTGACGGGGGCGTGGTCGTATCCGGCGGCGGTGCCGTTGAACATCCAGCCGTCGGGCCGCACGTCCCGGATCTTGGCCGCCTGGGCTGCGTCTCCGGGCCGGCCGAGGTACAGCTCGCCCTGGACGAACAGGAACTCCCGGTCGACCCGCGGCAGGCCCGGCGGGTCGATGATGACGGCGCCGTACATGCCGTGGGCGATGTGCTGGCTCATCGGCATGGTGGAGCAGTGGTACAGCCAGGCGCCCGCCCGGTCGGCACGGAAGCGGTAGGTCAGCCGCTCTCCCGGGTCGATGGTGCGCATCGGTCCGTCGGGAGCCAGTGCCCCGGCATGGAAGTCGATCCCGTGTCCGATGAGCCCGTCGTTGACGAACGTGACGACGAAGGTGTCGCCGACCTTGCCGCGCAGCACCGGGCCGGGAACCGTGCCGTTGAACGTCCACATCCTGCGGCGCACGCCCGGCGCGACCTCCAGATCGGTCTCCTTCACCCGGATCTCGACCTGGTGCTCCCTCCCGCCCCGCGCGGGCGGCAACACGGCGTCGTACGGCTTCCAGTCCTGCGACGTCGGCGCGGCCGGATCCAGGGAAGCCGCGCCCTGCCTGCCACCTGACTGCCCGCCACCTGGCTGCCCGGTGGCCTGCTGGTGCCCGGTGCCGTCGTGCCCGGTGCCGTCGGGTCCGGCGCGGCCTTCGCCGCCCGGTCCGCCGGCCACATCGGGGGTCGGCTCGATGCGCATGGTCATGCCCGCCGCCCGATGCCCGGCGACGGTGCACCAGCCCTCCACCGCCGCCGCCAGCGGGGTCAGCCGGAGCACGGCGGTCTGTCCCCGCCGGAGCATCGGCGTGCTCTCACCCGTGGACAGCCGCAGGTCATGGCGCTGGGCGTCGGCGTTGGTGACACGCAGCGTCAGCACCGTGCCCGGGGCGGCGGTGATGACGGCCGGCCGCACCCGCATGCCCGACAACGTCACCTCCACCGTCCGCGCGGCCCCGGGAACGACCTGGCGCTGGGGCGTGGTGGCGCCTCCTGACATCGCCACCGCCACGGCCGCCGCCGTCAGCAGGCAGCCGACGGCCACGCCCAGCGGTGTGGCCCGGCTTCGCCCCTCCCGGTGGCGCGCCCGCACGAACGCCGTCACGGCCAGCATGACGAACGCGGCGACGGGTGCGAGGACGAGGGCCCAGCCCGCCACGTCGAAGAAGGCGGGAACCGGCAGAGCCAACAGCGCCACGCCGAGGGTGGTGGAGACCAGCCGGTACCGCCAGCCCCTGGCCAACAGGTCGGCGTTCTCCTTGAAGCGGACCGGCCCGCCCCCGAGCACGGCCGGCAGCAGGTGCATCAGTGAGCCGAGCAGCACCTGCGGGAGGAATCCGGCGAGCATCAGCGGCAGCAGCGGCTCCAGGGCGGGCGCGAGATCGTCGGGACCGTGCATGACGACGAGGACGAGGTCGACGACCAGTGCGACGCCGAACCACGCCACCCCCGCGCCCACCGTCCAGGCCGCCCCCGTGTGCGGGCGGCGCCGCCGTACCGTCTCGGCCAGAGGGATGAGCGCGACACCCACGGCGGCGAGGTACACCGCCAGTCCGGCCACCGCCACCCACCGCAGCCCCAGCAGCAGGCCCGACAACGTCAGCACCAGACCCGCGACGGCCAGCCACAGGGCGATGCGCGAGCAGCGTCGCGTCAGCACGGACAGGCGGGTGCGCAGGAGCGTCGGCCACAGCATGAACAGCGTGCCGAGCACCGTGAGAGCCACCCAGCCGAGCAGGTTCATCTGCGCGTGGGCGGCGTGCAGCCGCTCGTGGAGTACGCCGTGCCCGACGTGGGCGGCCAGCAGGCCGCCCAGCGTTCCGCCCACCGCCAGAGCGCCCATGGCGGCCAGATACCAGCCGATGATGTGGCCGAGCTGCCCCGACAGCGCCCGCCTGGTCATCCCGGCCAGCACCATCGCATGCCAGACGACCACCGCCACGACCGCCACGGCCCCGGCCGCTGCCACCGGCCACGGTCCGACGGACACGCCGGCCAGGACCGCCACGGTGGCGGCGTTCAGCGTGCCCAGCCGGATGAGGCTGCCGCGCCGGCCCGGCGCCGGGGCGCGGAGGATCGCCGCGGCGAAGTGCTCGCTCCAGATGAGGATCGCTGTGCTGACCGCGCCCAGCAGGAAGAGGTGGACGACCAGCCAGCGCGGCGCGGGCAGCTGCGGCTGGGCCAGGGCGGCGGCCACGGTCAAGCCCAACCAGGCCACCACGACCGCGTTCGCCCGCAGATACCAGGACGCGCGCGGCCGCGGCGGCGCGCCGTCCGTCCTCTTACCGATCATCACCTCGACGGGTGGCATGCCGGCTTCCCTTCGCTCCGAGCCCAGGACGCGACGAGAGGCACGACGTGTCCGGCGAACGGCGGCACCTGCGCGCGGCAGCACGGCGGACCGCTTCGGGCAGGCCGGACGCGCCGCGGTCGCGGCGCGGCAAGCCGGAACCATGCCGGCCTCGTCCAACGGTCGTCGTCAGGCTAGGCAACGGCGCTGGGCCGGAGGGCGGGCGAAAGTCCACGAAGCGCGGGACCAAAGTCCCTCCTGAGTTCCCCGCCGTTTCTCGAGGGACGCTCGGTCCGGCGAACAGGGACCTTGGTCCCTAGGCCGGTGCGACGTCCTTCGCGTGCAATGTGTGTGCTCTCGACAGAGGCGGCCGCAAGGGCAGGCGGCCATGAACGGGAAGGGGTTCCGTGGTGGCTGTGTGTGACGACTTCGCCGAGACGTTCCGTGAGGAGCACCGCGACGCGCGTGACCACCTCCTCGAGCTGATGGCCGCATTCGACGCCCACGACACGACGCGCGCACGGCGTGCGGTCGCGGCTCTGACGGCCGTCATCGGCCCGCACTTCCGCTACGAGGAGGAATCGCTCCTCCCGCGGCTGATGCCGGTCGTCGGCGAGGAACACGTGGACCGGCTCTTCGCCGAGCACGACGCCGTCATCCGCGATGTGCGCCGGCTGCTGGAACTGGCCGACCGCACGCGGATCGACCCGCTGCGGGCCGAGCGCGGCATCGAGCTCGCCCGGCGCGTCCTGTCGCACGTCGGCGAATGTGACGGGCTGTCGCTCATGGCCGAGACGCTGTCATGCGACCAGGTGATCGACGTTCTCGCCGCCCGCGACGCCGCCCTGGAGAAGAACCTCGATCTTCTGACCTGGGCGGGCACGGTCCGGGCGCGCGACACAGGAGGAACGATATGACAACCGTGCAGGCACCCGCCGGCGCGTCGACGGCCGCCACGAGCGGCAGGACGACGGCGCTCCTGCTGGCCACCGCCGGCTTCGCGGTGAACTTCTGGGCGTGGGCGCTGCTCAGCCCGCTGGGGCCGGTGTACAAGGAACTGCTGGGCCTGACCCCGCTGGAGGTCTCCATCCTGGTGGCGGTCCCTGTCGTCATCGGCTCGCTGGGCCGGATCGTGCTGGGCGCCCTGACCGACCGGTACGGCGGGCGGCTGATGTTCGCCGTGGCCAGCCTCCTCGGCGTGGTCCCCGTGATATTCCTCGCCTTCGCCTCCAGCTATCCCACCCTGCTCGCCGGAGGGCTCGTCCTGGGCCTGACCGGCGCCACCTTCGCCATCGGCGTGCCGTTCGTCAGCGCGTGGTTCCCGCCCGAGCGGCGCGGCCTGGCCCTGGGCATCTTCGGCATGGGCAACATCGGGACCGCGATCTCCGGGTTCGCGACGCCGTGGATCGCGGCTCAGTACGGCCGGCCGGCCCCCTTCTTCGTGGTCGCGGCGGCCATGGTCGCCGTCGGTGTGGCCTTCCTGGCGATGGGCCGCGACGCGCCCGGAACCCAGCCTGCCGCCGAGCCGTTCCTGACCAGGTTCGTGACGGCGGCCAGGCTGCGCATCACCCGGGAACTGGCCGCCATGTACGCGCTGACCTTCGGCGGTTTCGTCGCCTTCGGCGTCTACCTGCCGCTCTACCTGAAGGCCGAGTACGGGCTGACCACCGCCGACGCCGCCGCCAGGGCGGCCGGTTTCGTGCTGCTCGCCACGCTCGCCCGCCCGGTGGGCGGCTGGCTGTCCGACCGGATGGGCGGCGAGAAGGTGCTGTCGGCGGTGCTGGCCACCGTGGTCGGCTGCGCCATCGTGGTCTCCTTCGCCCCCGTCATGGTCGTGGCCACACCGGGATTCCTCGTCATGGCCGCCGCGCTGGGCCTGGGTAACGGCGCCGTCTTCGCGCTGCTCGGCCGTGGCGTCCCCGGGTCCATGGTGGGCAGCGCCACGGGAGTGGTGGGCGCCGCGGGCGGTCTGGGCGGCTTCCTCCCGCCCATCGTGATGGGCCTGATCTTCCAGTCCACCGGCTCCTACGCCATCGGGCTGATGCTGCTGGCGACCATGGCCTGCGGGGCGTTCGTCTACTGCTGGTTCGTCCTCCGCCGGCGCGCCTGAACAGTCCGCGGACGGGCTCGTGCCCGTTGCCTGTCCTCGCCGGTCATTCGGGAACGAGCTGTTCAGGGGTGATCCTGTCCCAGGCGGGAAGGGGGAGCATGATCGCGGCAGCGGGGAACAGGCCGTGCTCCTCCTTGTCGATGTGCCGGTGCAGCCGCTGGACGGCGGCGAGGACCAGCGCCCAGTCCGGGACCGCCCGGTTCACGCCGAGGAGCGCCTCATGGATGTCGGCGTGCTCGGCGCACAGGCGGTCCACCTCGCCGGCGAGCGTCCCATCCGCTCGCAGCTCCGCGAAAAGCCCGCTCTCTTCGGTGGCGGTGTGCGGAACCAATCGGGCGAGCAGGGCGTCCAGCAGCGCCAGGGACTCGTCGTGGCGGCCGTCCTTGATCGACCTGCGCAGAGCGCCGGCGATCTCCTGGATCTCCACGTGCTCCCTGGTGAGCTGCCCGATCAACGGGAACTCCCGACATCCGCAGTAATTGCACATCTCTGACCTCATCGTGTGGTTTTGTGGCCAAGGATGCCCGCCAGTCCAGCGTGCGGGCAGGGCCGACAGACCCGTTCCGAAGGGTCGTTCGGCCCTCGTGAAATCGCCGGGTGGTCGGGACAGGAGATCCCGACACCGGCCAGGCGGTCACCGCCTTCGCTGCGACGGATCACGGACTGCCATGGCGGACGGTGCCGCGTCAGGGGCGCCACGGCCGTGCGTCGAGGACTTCGTGGAGGGGACGGCGCGTCACGGCCGGGACCGGTGGACCGTATCCCAGCCGTAGAAGCATCTGCACCTGGCCCGGCGTCCCGGCCCGCAGCCCGCCGTCCCGGTCGTCGCCGAGATCCAGCGGTTGGCTGAACAGCGACGCCGACACTCCGTGGGCGGTGGCGGTGAGCAGGAGCCGCTGCAGGGCCTGCCCCGCGGCCAGCCAGTCGCGCGGGCCGTCGTCGCCGGTCAACAGGGCGGCGATCTGCGGATCGCCTTCGTAGGCGGCCACCTCCAGCCGGGTCCCGAGGCTGAAGTCGCGCATGGGGAACCCGCTGTCTCTCGGACGCGGGCCGAAGGCGTGGCTCGGAACGCCGTCCGCGCGCGGGCCGTCGCCCGTCCAGCGGGACAGCTCGCCACGGTACGCGTCATCGCTGGACAGCGCCCGATCGGCGGCGGCGATCATGTCAAGAACGCGACGGGCCGCCCCGCCGCGCAGCATGACGAGACTCGCCCCCTCCTGGCGGACAGCGGCGACGAGATCGGCGACGACGTGAGGAGGCAGCGAGCGATCGTCGAAGGGAAAACGGTTGGTGCGCCGACAGGGGATCGCGGCATGCAGCCGTCGCTCCTCGGCCGACGGCGGCTCTCCCGGGGCGGTACGGACGACAGCCAGGAGATCGGGCGCCGAACGCGGCGCGGGCAACGGCAGGACGCGAGCCTCGCACCCGCTCATCCGGATGGACAGCCTCATGTTGAACAACGCCGCTCCGCAGCTCATGACCAGGCAGCGCCCGAGGGGATCGACGACCTTCAGCCGGCGGCGGAGGTCGGCGTACACGGAAACACTGTCCTTGAGGTGGTAGAACAGCCACGGCTGGGTGTTGTGCACCGAGGGCGCGGCGATGGCGGCCTCGATCACGCGGCGCACGCCCGAGCGGGTGTCGAAGGGCTTGGTCATGCTGCTCCTCACGTTGCGTCCCAGGTGCGCCCACGCCATCTGCTTCTGAAGGGCAACGCCACGCGGGCGGGGAAGGCATGCTCGGGCGCGACGGTTCGAGCCTTGCGCTCCGTCCTTGGCTCGGCGAAGGTCTTTGGTCCCGAAAACCATGACCGTTCGTCACCAGCAGGCGGCGACGGCGGTCCGGCCAGGTCGCGGCGCGCCCGTCTGCTCGTCGGCGAGGCGCGCCGCGCGCCACACCGTGCCCGGGGGTCGGTGACGATAGCTGCCAGACATGCCGCGCAAGATTGGCAATTTCCCCCTATAGGCCAAATCCCGACTTCGAATTAGTCTCCGAGTCATGATCGGGTGCCCTGACCGGGTGCCCGTTCACGTTTCACCCGCCGGGGAGGGTCGTCGAGGTCCCTCCGGCCTGCCCGGCGGTGGGTGACGAGCCTTCCTGGTGTCCATGCAGTCCCTAGGGAGGATTCTCAGTGCCGAGCAACCCCCAATTACCCTCGATCAGGCTCCTGATCACCTCGGCGGCCGCGTTAGCCCTGGTCGCGTCCGCGGCTCCGCCCGCCCTCGCCGGTCCCACCCCCACCCCCACCCCCGCCGACAAGGCGAAATGGACGGCGACCCCCGTGACGGGCGGCGAGCTGGTGGACGGCGCCAAGTCGGCCACCGGCAAGCTGGCCAGGAGCGACGCGGCCGTGCTCAGCGCCACCACGCACGACACCGTCAACGTCGTGGTCAAGCTGGACTACGACTCGCTGGCCGCCTACCAGGGCGGGCTGAAGGGCCTGCCCGGTACCAGCCCTGCGGTGACCGGCAGATCCCTGGACGTGCGCAGCGCCGACGCCCAGAAGTACGGCAAGCACATCGAGCAGGTGGAGAGCGAGTTCCTTGAGGCGCTGGGCCGTACGCTGCCCGCCGCGAAGGTCGGCCAGAAACTGCGGGTCGTCTACGGCGGCATCGCGCTGCGGCTGCCGGCCGACCAGGCCAAGACTCTTGTCAAGCTGCCCGGTGTGGCCGCCGTCCAGGCCGACAAGGCCGAGCAGCTGCTGACCGACTCCAGCCCCGCCTTCATCGGCGCGCCCGCGATCTACAGCAAGCTCGGCGGCAGCGCCGCCTCCGGCAAGGGCGTCAACGTCGGCATCCTGGACTCGGGGGCCTGGCCCGAGCATCCGCAGTTCGCCGACCCCGGCGGCCTGCCCGCGCCGGGCCCGACCAAGGACGGCACGCCCCGCGTGTGCGACTTCGGCGACAACCCGCTCACCCCGGCTCCCGACGTGTTCGCCTGCAACAACAAGCTGATCGGCGGCGCGCCGTACCTGGACACGTACAACGCGGTCTTCGGCGGCGAGGTCTACCCTGACTCGGCCCGTGACTCCAACGGCCACGGCACGCACACCGCGACCACCTCGGCCGGCGGCCCGGTGGCCGACGCCAACCCGCTGGGCATCAGCCGCGGACCGATCCACGGCATCGCGCCCGCCGCGCAGGTCTCGGTCTACAAGGTGTGCGGCGCGGAGGGCTGCTTCCCGTCCGACTCCGCGCAGGCCGTCGGCCGGGCGATCCTGGACGGCGTCCGCGTGATCAACTTCTCCATCTCCGGCGGCACCGACCCCTACAGCGATCCGGTGGAGCTGGCCTTCCTGGACGCCTACGCGGCCG
The DNA here is from genome assembly GCF_053602555.1 of Nonomuraea sp. NPDC004354. NCBI lineage: Bacteria > Bacillati > Actinomycetota > Actinomycetes > Streptosporangiales > Streptosporangiaceae > Nonomuraea > Nonomuraea sp. NPDC004354. The sequence goes on from NZ_JBSGDV010000035.1 coordinate 28,946, forward strand.
GTGTGCTGGTGTCGGCCTCGGCGGGCAACGACGGGCCCGGTGCGGGCACGGTCAACCACCTCAGCCCCTGGGTCACCACGGTGGCCGCCTCCACGCAGAGCCGTACCTTCCAGTCCACGGTCACGCTGCGCGGTGCGGGCGGCGTGACGGCCACGGTCAAGGGCGCCTCTGTCACGGGCGGCGTCGACGCGCCGCTGCCGGTGGTACTGGCGTCGGCTCCGCCGTACTCCAACGCGCTGTGCACGACGCCGGCTCCCGCGGGCCTGTTCGCCGGGAAGATCGTCGCCTGCGAGCGCGGCCCCAACCGGGTGCTGAAGAGCTTCAACGTCAAGCAGGGCGGCGCGGCCGGCATGCTGCTGTACAACTCCAGCCCGCTCGACATCATGACCGACAACCACTGGATCCCGACCGTCCACCTGGACAAGCCCGACGGCGACGCGCTGCGCGCCTTCCTGGCCGCCAACCCCGGCGCCACCGCCTCGTTCACTCAGGGCACCAAGGCGACCTGGCAGGGCGATGCCATGACCACGTTCTCCTCGCGCGGTCCCGGCGGCGACTTCCTCAAGCCCGACGTGACCGCGCCCGGCCTGCACATCCTGGCCGGCACCACACCCACCCCCGAGAGCCCGCTGGAGGGACCGCCGGGCAACCTCTACCAGGCGATCGCCGGCACGTCCATGTCGTCGCCGCACGTGGCGGGCTCGGCGGCGCTGGTGTTCGCCCTGCACCCCGACTGGACGCCAGGACAGGTCAAGTCGGCGCTGGAGAGCACCGCGACCACCAAGGTCACCAAGCAGGACCGGACCACCCCCGCGGACCCGTTCGACTTCGGCGGCGGCCGTATCGACCTCACCCGCGCCGGTGACCCCGGCCTGACCATGGACGAGAGCGCGGCCAACTTCCTTGCCGCGCAGACCGACACGCTCAACCGCATCGACCTCAACCTGCCCTCGGTCAATGCGCCGGTCATGCCCGGCGTCATCACTGCCAAGCGCACGCTCACCAACGTCACGAACGAGACGCTCACCTACACCGCGAGCGGCACCACGGTCGATGGCGCCAAGATCGTGGTCGTGCCGCCGCTGATCTCCGTGAAGCCGGGCAAGAGCGCCAGGATCAGCGTGGTGATCACCGCGCCCGAACTGCCGGACGGACAGTATTTCGGCCAGGTCAACCTCAAGCAGGTCGGTGGCAAGCGGGATCTGCACCTTCCGGTGGCCTTCGTCCGCAAGGAGGGCGCCGTCCCGATCGACCAGACCTGCGCGCCGGCCGCGATTCCCCGTGACACCGGCGAGTCCGTCTGCACCGTCACCGTCCAGAACAACACCCTGGCCGACGCCGAGGTGACCGCGCTCAGCACGCTCGACAGCAAGCTGCGCCTCAACTCCGTCACCGGCGCCACCAAGATCGGCGCCCAGATCGCCACGGCCAAGCAGACGCTGGCCGCCCGCCAGCCCGACAAGCCCGCCATCGCGCCCGGCGCCAGCCCGGCCGGCTACCTGCCGCTGGATGCCTTCGGCATCACGCCCAGCCCGATCGGGGACGAGCAGGCGCTGAACTTCACCGTGCCGGCGTTCGTCTTCGCCGGTAAGACCTACAACCGCATCGGCATCACCTCCAACGGCTACAGCGTGGTCGGCGGCACCACCAGCGGAGAGGACGTCACCTTCCAGCCGCAGACCCTGCCCGACCCCGCCCGCCCGAACAACGTCCTGGCGAGCTACTGGACGGACCTCGACGGCTCCGGCACGCCCGGGGTCTACGCCGCGACGCTCAGCGACGGTGTCAACCGGTGGCTCGTGCTGGAGTGGCGGGTCAACGCTTTCGGCACCACCAGCCTGAAGGTCTTCCAGCAGTGGATCGGCCTCAACGGGGCCGAGGACATCTCCTACACCTACGATCCCGCCAACCTGCCCGGCGAACCGCCGGCCGGCACCGGCCTGACCGTCGGCGCCGAGAACGACGAAGGCACGGCGGGCGCCCAGATCACCGGACCGCCTACCACCGACCTGCGCGTGACCAGCACGCCAGGGGCGCCCGGCGGGGTGCTGACCTACACGATGCGGATCAAGGGGGTGGCGACGGGCGTCGGCTCGGTCACCACCGCCACGTCCACGCCGCAGATCAAGGGCATCACCGTCGAGGTGGACAAGATAACCGTGCAGTAGCCTTCCGAGGGGCCCGGCCCGCCGGGCCCCTCACCTGTCGAGGTGCTCGGGCCGTTCCCTGCGGACCCAGGTCACCCCGCGCACGCCGGCCAGTTCGACCTCGGGCCCGTCACACACGACGACCACCTGGCCTGGACGGAGCTCCCGCGACAACCGGGCACCGGCCACGCCCGCCAGAGCCTCACGGAACTCCTCGACGGGCACGGCGATCGCCACGATGTAGGAGACCTTCATGGCTCGTGCGCGGCTGGGTCGATCCCACGGGCGACGAACCGGCGGCGCACCGAACGGTTCATGACAGCCAGAATCGGCAGCCGGCGTTCCTCGCGTCAAGCCCGCCCGAGACATGGGAGAGGGGCGATGCGTCGCCCGTGACGGCCGGGGAAGCCGGGCAGGGTCGCGTCGACGGTGTCCCGACATGTGAGCCCCCGCCCGCCGGAGAACGGCGGGCGGGGGATTCCGCGTGTCAGCCTTCGAGCGAGCCCGCGGGCTGGAGGCCGGCGTTTCGCCCGCCTCCAGCCCACCGCGCAGACGGTCCTGACAGGCGGAACCAAGGGTGGCTGGCGCGGACACCGGACCGCTCGTGAGCAGGTTCTCTGCGTATACCGCGACTGAGCTGGTCACGGTCGGCCCGGTGTCCGCGGCGGCGGGCTTCACGCCGTAGGGCCTTACACGGATACCTACTGTCGAAGGTCCTGTCGAAGGTCGGTCGTCGCGGGACCGGCTGGGACGGCGGGGGTTCGAGGCCATGTCCAGGCGGAGCGCAGGATGAAGGCCAGGAGCAGCACCTCGATTCCGATGGAGAGGCCGTAAAAGGGGGCCCAGTCCCAGGACTCCCCTACCGCGTTGAACACCGAGAAGGGGATGTAGAGCAATGCAACGACGAGGTTCGTGGCGCGGTTCACCCGGGCGGGCAGCGTCATGGAGAGCATCACCATCAGGATCGGGATCGCCACGGACGCGGTGAAAATGGTCAACAACATCGGGCTGATGTCGAACTCAAAGACGACGCCAGCCAGGATGTCGTCGACGGTGCCAGGCTTGTAGAGGTGGAAGTAGTCGATGTAGATGTAGAGGAACATGAAGCTGGTCCATGCGGCGGCGAGCTTGGCCTGCACGGGGATCGGCGGGTTGTCGAGCAGGTTCGGGGTGTTCGTTCGGATGGTCATCGGTTCTTCTTCCGAGAGGAGCGGTCCGTCCGCCGGAGTGGCGGCAGGTTGGGCGTGCATACGCACGGGTTGGGTCGTTCTCGTCGGTCCGGTCGTCAGACGGTGACGACGACCTTTCCTCGGGTGTGGCCGGCCGCGACGTAGCGGAGGGCGTCGGCTGCTTCGTCGACGTTGCGGGTGCTGCACACACCCGTCTCCTCGGCGCCAAACGCCTTGGCGATCTGTACGGCGAAGGAGCCCACGCCGCCCGACGTGCCCGTGACCAGCACCGTCTGGCCCGGTCGAACGTTCGCGATCTTGCGCAATGCCCGCAACGCCGCCATGGCCGAGGTGGGCACCGCCGGCGCGTCCACGACCGACAGGTTGGCGGGCACGGACAAGAGGTTGTCCGCCGGGACGCAGGCGGACTCCGCGAGCGTTCCAGCGGTGCTCTGGCCGAACACCTCGTCGCCGGGGCGGAGAGCGGTGACATCCTTCCCGACCGCTGCCGCCACGCCAGCGAGGTCCCTGCCAGGGATGCCGTGGCGCGGCCGGCGGAACCTGAACGCCAAGCGCGCCACGTACGGCTCACCGGTCATGACGAAGTAGTCCCCAGGACGTACCGCGGCCGCGCCCACCTGGACGAGCACATCGCCTCGACCGGGCAGCGGTAGCCCGACCCCCGGACGACTCGAGCACTGAGGGCGGCCCGCATCGTCGTCGCCCCGGCCGGACTCGCCCTCGGCACCAGGCGTGCTCCGGCATTCGATCGCTGTTCGATTCCCACAGAAGCCTCCTCACGTCCGAGCTACGACTCTCGCTGGTTCGTACATCGTACGTCGTACGCTGTACTACGAGTAGTACGCTGTACCATGACCGTACGCTGAACGATTGTCAAGCCACTCGAGGGAGCGAGGAGACCCGTTGTCTGCAAGGGAACGACGCCAGGTCGCGTCAGATGCGGGGCTGAGCAAGAAGCGGGTGGTGGTCGAGGCGGTTCGGCTCGCCGACCGCGAGGGGGTCGGCGAGCTGAGCATGCGCCGGCTGGCTCGCGCGCTCGGCGCGGGCGCGATGTCGCTCTACTACTACGTGGCGAGCAAGGAGGAGTTGCTGGACGCCATGATCGACGTCGTGTTCGAGGAGATCGAGCTCCCGCCTGAAGAGACAGACTGGCAGTCAGCGATGCGACGTCGGGCGGTATCCGCCCGACAGGTTCTCGCACGCCACCCGTGGGCGATCGGCCTGATGGAGTCGCGGACATCGCCGGGGCCCGCGAACCTCCGCCACCGCGAAGCGGTCACCGCCTGCCTGCGGAGGGCCGGCTTCCCGGTCTTGATGGCGACGCACGCCAACTGGTTGCTCGACAGCTACGTCTACGGTTTCGCCCTGCAGGAAGCCAGCCTGCCGTTCGACACCGCCGATGAGTTCGCGGACATGGCCGAGGACGTCTTCCTGCCCCAGCTTCCTCCTGACGAGTTCCCCTACCTCAACGAGTCCGCCGCGGTGCTCGCCGCTGCCGGCTACGACCCGGCGGAGGAGTTCACCTTCGGCCTCGACCTCGTCCTAGCCGCCCTCGAGCCTCTGAGAGTGCCTCACGTGAGCCTCCATCCGTGATGTCGTTATGTGATCGTGTGGATTTGTAGTGTTACCGCCAGTCTGCGGGTCCAGTTGTGCTGGGATGGCGCGGTGACTGAGCGCAAGCCGTACCCGAGCGACTTAACCGACGCTCAGTGGGCGTTGATCGAACCGGTCCTCACGGCATGGAAGGCCGCGCACCCCTCGGTCAGCGGCCTCGAAGGCAACTACGCGCTGCGGGAGATCGTCAACGCGATCCGCTACCAGGGATCCCGCACGATCTGCCGCCCAAGGGCGCGACGTACTACTACTTCGCCAAATGGCGCGACGACGGCACCGAAAAGACGATCCATGACCTGCTGCGCTGGCACCTGCGCGAGAAGAAGGGCCGATCAGCCGACCCGAGCCTGGTCGTACTGGACGCCCAAAGCGTCCACGTCGCGGCTGGCGTCCCCGCCGCCGCGACCGGCCGGGACGTCGCCAAGAAGGTGCCGGGACGCAAGCGAGGCCTGGCCGTAGACGTGCTGGGCCTGGTCATCGCGGTCGTCGTGCTCGCGGCCTCAGCCCACGAGAACACGGCCGGGATCGCCCCGCTGGACCAGGCCGCCGTCGTCACCGAGGGCAGCGTGACCGAAGCGCTGGTCGACCAAGGGTTCAAGGACACGGTCGTCGCCCATGGCGCCAGCCTGGGGATCGCCGTGGACATCGTCGGACGCAACCCCGCCGACAAAGGCTTCGTGCCCCAGCCGAAACGATGGGTCGTCGAGCAGACCTACGGAATCAGAAAAGGGCGTCAGCTCACGTAACGCACTCTGACATCAAGGTTCATGCACCCGCGATCGTCGGCGAAGGGCCCTGGTGGCCGCATGATTCCATGCGAAGAGCCCCGATTCCTCGGGGCCCGTTTTCCTGCGTCACTCGCGGATGATGTCGACCGCCGGCGACAGGAATGCAAAGAGGCGTCGGAGGCATGGCCTCCGACGCCTCTGCGTTTCTCTGCCGGCGGGTTTTCACCTTTTCGGTAATTGTTTCTTGGGTTGCGAATGTTCATCCTTTGTCAGTGGATGCCGCTGCTGCCATTGGCTGCGCCGTTGGCGCTGCCACCGCCGTCGAGCTGGACCACGTGAGCGGGCACGGTGGCGGCACCGGCGGGCTGGGCGGCCAGCGTCACGGGTGCGGCGAGGGCGAACATCGCTACTGTTCCGGCTGCGAGAACGTGCTTCAGGCTGGTCATCGAGATCACTCCATGTCGAATCAATTGTGCCCTGGGTGTGAGACCCGGGCTGGTGTCCCGGAATTGTGTGATGAATCCGGTTATTTCGTGATAAGCGTTGCAACCATGTGGTCGAGGCCCCTATTCCGCGACCGCTGTGGATTTCCGATAAAGGGGCATGCGCAGACCTTTGTTTGACGTATCACATGCGCGAGTATTCGCCGGGAATGGCGACGGTCACGCACATGGGGAGCCGCCCGCCTCCTGGTCAAGGAAGCAGGCGGTTCTGTCACGAACACGTCAGCGTCGGATGAGGTCGTTCGCCACCGGCGGCGGTGACGCGGCACCTCACGCTCTGAGCGGTCGCAGCGCCGTGCTCCACGAGACCACCTGGTCGAGCAGCTTGCTCAGCATGTCGTCCTGGTGCGCGGCGGGCTTGAAGGTGGTGAAGTCCTGGAAGTCGGCGTGCAGGTGCAGTTCCACGGCCGCCTGCACATCGGCCACCTTGACCTGGCCGAGCACCTGCCGCAGGTGCTCGGCCGCCCGGACACCGCCGCTGACGCCGTAGCCGACCACGCCCGCGGCCTTGTCGTGCCACTCGGCGAACAGGAAGTCGATGGCGGTCTTGAGCGCGCCGCTGGTGGAGTGGTTGTACTCGGGTGTCACGAAGACGAAGCCGTCGAGGCCGCCGATGGTGCCGGACCAGGCCTTGGTGTGCGGGTGCTCGTAGACACCGGTGGCAGCGGCGAGCGGCTCGTCGAGGTGGGGCAGGTCGTAGTCCTTCAGGTCGACCAGCTCGTAGTGCGCGTCGCCGCGCCTGACCGCGTGGTCGTGGACCCATCGGGCGACGGCCTCGCCGTTGCGTCCCGGCCGCGTGCTGCCGACAATGATGCCAATTCTGATCATTTCTCTACCTTCAGGATGACTTTTCCGCGAACAGCGCCGCGCTCGGCGGCACGGTGCACGTCCGGCAGGGACTCCAGCGGGCGCGCGTCCGCCTCGACCTTCACCACGCCCTTGTCGATCAGCGCCACCAGCTCGGCCAGCTGGCCCGGGTCGTTGCGGGCCACGAACCGGACGGCACGCGGATGCTCGATCGGCTCGGTGATCGAGACGAACCGCCTGGCCAGCCCGGTCACCGACGCGGGCACCCCCGGCACCAGGTTGATCAGCACGTCGCTGCCGCCCGGCAGGCCGGTGCTGGTGTAGTCGACGACCTCGTCGGCGCCCAGCGCGCGTACGGCCGCGGCGCTGCGCGGGCTCGCCGTCGCCACCACGTGCGCCCCCGCGTGCTTGGCCAGCTGGACCGCGAACAACCCGACACCGCCACCGGCCCCGTTGATCAGCACCCGGCTGCCGGGACCGATGCGGGCGTGCTCGAAGACCGCCTGCCACGCGGTGAGCCCGGCCACCGGGACGGCCGCCGCGTCCGCCAGCGGAATCCGCTCCGGCGCTCTGGCCAGCAGGCCGGCCGGCGCGACCGCGTACTCCGCCGCCGCCCCGTCGATGAGCCCGATCACCCGATCGCCAGGCGCGAAGTCACCCGCCCCGGTGACCACGGTGCCCGCGACGTCCAAGCCGAGCGTGTACGGCAGCGTGACGGGGAGCACGTCCCGCAACAGGCCCATGCGCAGGCCGACCTCCGACGGGTTGAACGAGGTCGCGGCCACCCTGATGAGCACCTCGTCCGGCCCGGGCCTCGGCACCGGCACTTCGTCCAGCGAGATCACCGAGGCGTCGCCGTACTCGTGGATGCGGGCGGCCCGCATGGTGCCGAGGAAGCCGGCGGCGTGCTCGCTCGCCCACGCCTCGAACGTGCTCGCGGGCGCTCCGGTGATCTCCTGGAAGGTCCTGGTGGTCGGGCCAGGCTCGGCCAGACCGCGCAGCATCTCGTCCACGGCCGCCGGCGGCAGGCCCAGGCCGAGCAGCCGCTGCCTGGACTCCTCCGGAGGCTCCTCCTCCCAGCGCAGCGGCCGGCCGATCGCCGCGCCGATCGTGCTCGCCTGCTCGCGCCGGGTCAGCGGCCGGGGTCCGGTCAGCGTGTAGACCGCGCCGTGGTGCCCCTGGTCGAGCAGCGCGCGCACCGCGACGGCAGCGACGTCCCGCTCGTGGATCGGGGCAAGGGTCGCCTCGCCGTACGGCTGCCGCACGACGCCCGCGCGGACCTGCTCGGCCCACCGCAGGGTGTTGGCCGCGAACGCGTGGGGGCGCAGCACCGTCCACTCCCGCGCCGTCCCGGCGATCAGGCGCTCGATCTCGACCTCGTGCGGGCGGGCGGCGGCCGAGGACAGGTAGACCACCCGCCGGGCGCCGATCAGCTCCAGCACCTCGCGGGCGCCCTCGGCCGAGGCGAACGGCCACAGCAGGAAGACCGCGTCCACGCCGTCGAGAGCCGCCCGGAGCGCGGCCGGGTCGGTCAACTGCCTCGTCACCGTGCGGACGTCGGCGCCCGCGTGTTCCAGTTGGGTCACCAGCGGGCGGCCGATCGTGCCGGTCGCCCCGCTGACCAGGACTCTTGTCATGCCGTCAACCGTAGGAGGCCGGTGGAAGACAGCCAATACGTTTCCATCTCCGATTCATACGCCATCGTCTTCGTAGCTAGACTTGGTTCCGTGGACGTGCTGAGCGACGTGATCGCCTCGATGCGGATGGGCCGGCCGCGATCGGCCCGGGTCGAATGGTCGGCGCCCTGGGGTCTCCGGTTCCCGTCAGCCCCGGGCTCGGCGGGCTTCCAGGTGGTGCTGCAGGGGTCGTGCTGGGCCGTCCCGCCTGAGGACGAACCGATCCCCGTGGGCACGGGCGACGTGCTGTTCTTCCCGCACGGGCACGGCTACGCGCTGGCCGACTCGCCCACCAGCCCGATCGCCGAACCCGACTGCGACCCGTACGGGGAGGCCGAGCTGTTCGCGTCCGCCTCCATGGAGGGCACGGGGCCCGTCACCGTCACGCTCTGCGGCGGCTACCAGCTCGATTCCAGCCGCGCGCATCCGCTGCTCAGAGGGCTGCCCGAGATGATCCACCTGCCTGCCAGGGTGGGGCACAACACCGAGCTGCGCGCCGCCGTCGAACTGCTCGGCAAGGAGATCGACGACCCGCGGCCCGGCGCGGACACGGTGGTGTCGGCACTGCTGGACATGCTGCTGCTGTACATCCTGCGCGCCTGGCTCGACGCCTCGACGGAGCACTGCAAGGTCGACAGCTGGGCCGCCGCGCTGGCCGACCCCGCCATCAGCACCGCACTCGACGGCATCCACCGCGACCCCGCCCACCCCTGGACGGTCGAGTCGCTGGGCCGCCGTGCCGGGCTGTCCCGCGCGGCGTTCTCCCGCCGGTTCACCCAGCTCGTCGGGCAGCCGCCGCTGACCTACCTGACCTGGTGGCGGCTGGGCACGGCCGCGCGCATGCTCCGCGACTCCGACGCCGCGCTGAGCGAGATCGCAGCCACGGTAGGCTACGGCTCGGAGTTCGCCTTCGCCAACGCCTTCAAACGCGAGTACGGCACGGCCCCAGGCAAATACCGCCGACAGGGCTGCCCAGCGGCGTAACCCCGGATGCCCTGACGAAGCCGCCGCTCGGCGAGACGCCCAGCGTGGCCGCGGGAGCCGGTCGACCTGCCCTTCCACCCTCCTACGGCCACGGCCGCAGGAGGGTGGCCCGGGGGCATCCGCCCGGCCGCCCGCGAGCCCTCTCGCCGCCGACTGACGTCGGCCGCCCTGTCTGCTGCTGGGCGCTCCTCCGCAGCTATCTCCGCGAACAAGAGGGGTTATCTACATAGATGTCCCTTTAATGCGGATTTGTTCGGGTAGAGCGACGACTGCGGAGAGGCAGGCCTGAGGGGGATGGGCGCATGCTCACCACGGCGTTCGTCATCCTGGTGGCGCTCCCGGTCGGGGGTTTGGCCTTCCTGCTGGCCATGGCCGCGCTGGAGGCGGCCGTCTTCGGCTACCGCGCAACGTCCACGCCGGAACAGGGCCCGGAGCGGCCACCCAGAACGGCGCCGCCACAGGGCGAACCGTAGTTTCCGTACGGCGGGCCGCCGGCCGTGGCCCCGCCCGGGACAGCCCTGTCAGGCTGATCGGCGGATCGTGGACCTGCGGCGGTCAGGGGATGACGTCCGCCACGATGGTGGCGGCGGCCTTCCGGCAGGAGGAAAGCCGCCCGGTGGTGTTCGCCTGAGCGGCGGAGTTGCTGGCGCAACGCCACCCGCCGACGGTCGCCACCCCCGCACTGCCCTGCTTGGGAGTGTCGGCTCGGTAATAGGAACGGAAGGTCCGAACGGCCGCCCGGCAGTCGGCGCGTCCTTCGAGAATCGCGACCGCGGCCATCGGGCCGCCGTTGGGCGGCTGGATCTCACCGCACACGGTGCCCGGCCCCGCCAGCACGGGCCCGCGCTCCGGCACGCTCTTCCTGGGTGCCGGCGACGTGGAGACGGCGAGGTCGGTGGTGGGGGAGGCCGGCGCGGTCCGCCGCTCAGGTTCTTCCCGGCAGGAGCTCAGCGAGAGCATCAGCAGCAGAACGCAGACAGCGGCACGTGTACGCACGGGCGCGAAAGGCATGAGGGTCCTTCCTCTTCGTTCGTCGGACATGGACCCTCGCCATCGGGGTCAGGCGCTGCCGCCAGCCTGCTCCACGGCGGCGCCCACCGCGAGTAACAGGAATGCCGATCTTCATAAGAATGCTGCCATGCGGCAGCGCGACCTCGACTCGGGCGCCCCCGCTTCCTGGTCCGATCGCCGCGGGTGTCGTGGAGCGAGGCGCGCGGCGGCCGGCCCGATGTCGACCTGGTCGCGCATGCAAACGTCGAGGTCTCCAAACAACACCCTTCTCGCATCCTGGTCCTGGAAGATTTGGTGGATCATGGAAACGTCGGGGCCATCTTCCGGTGCGCCGCTGCTCTGGGGGTTGACGCGATCATCCTCTCGCCCCGTTGTGCTGACCCTCTATATAGAAGGTCGGTCAAGGTGTCGATGGGTGCCGTCTTCGCCATCCCCTACGCGCGGATGGACAACTGGTACGAGGGGTTGGAGGAGATCCGCGCGGCGGGATTCCAGTCGCTGGCGTTGACCCCTGATCAGAAGGTCATACCTATAGATGCTGTCGAGATGGGTGATCGGGTGGCGCTGCTGCTCGGGTCGGAGGGGGACGGGCTGTCCTCGCGCTGGCTGCGGGAGGCCGACGAGCAGGTGTGCATCCCGATGAGC
>NZ_JBSGDV010000036.1:0-38823 GCF_053602555.1 Nonomuraea sp. NPDC004354
GCCACCTGGTCGCCACGCGACAGGGCGGCCTCGACGAAGTCGCGGCCGAGGCCGCGGGACGAACCGGTGACGAACCAGACCTTGCTCATGATGTCTTTCCGTTCTTTCTGCGGTGGCGGTCACGCGACGGGGTCAAGGCAATCACTCGTGACGTCGTGGTGCCGCGTGGATCGTCCGCGCGGCGTCCCGACGACCATGAGGCACCGGCGACCCGACCTTTGTGACAGCGCGGTCATGTGACGTCCGTCACCGATCACGGGTGTCACAAAGCGGTCATGGGCGGCGTCTCGTGAATGGACCACAGTCGAGAGCGAACAGGCAGGAGCCGCCTATGAACGAGCGCAGCGGGCCAACGACGGGCACAGTCGAACCGCCCGCCGGCGGCGGCCCGATGGCTCGCGCCACCGAGGTGTTCGTCGCCCACCGCAACCTGCTGTTCACCGTCGCCTACGAGATGCTCGGCTCGGCGGCCGACGCGGAGGACGTCCTGCAGGAGACCTGGCTGCGGTGGATGAAGGTCGACCTGAGGCAGGTGCGTGACCAGCGCGCCTACCTGGTCCGGATCACGACCCGGCGCTCGCTCGACCGGCTGCGTGCCATGAGCCGCCGTAAGGAGGACTACGTCGGCTCCTGGCTGCCGGAGCCGCTGCTCACCACACCGGACGTGGCCGAGGACGTCGAGCTCGCCGCAAGCGTGTCGATGGCCCTCATGATCGTGCTGGAGACGCTGTCGCCGACCGAGCGTGCCGTCTTCGTGCTGCGCGAGGCCTTCGGCATCAGTCACGACGAGATCGCGGCCGCCGTCGGCAAGAGCCCCGTGGCCGTCCGGCAGATCGCACTTCGCGCCCGCCGGCACGTCGATGCCCGCCGCCCTCGCGAGGAGGTCGCCCCCCACCAAGCCCGGGCGGTGTTGGAGTCGTTTCAGGCCGCACTCGAGACCAAGGACCTGCAGAGCCTCCTCGACGTGCTCGCCCCGCAGGTCGTTCTGATCAGCGACGGCGGCGGCGTCAAGCGGGCCGCGCCGCGGCCGATCACCGGAGCCGGCAAGGTGGCCCGCTTCATCGTCGGCGGCCTCGGCAAGGCCCAGGTCGCGCTCACCACTGACCACACGGTGGTCAACGGCAACCCCGCACTCATCCTCCGCGTGAACGGCGAGATCGACGGCGTCATAGCAGTCCGGGTCGAGCACGCCCGCATCACCGGCCTCTACTACGTCCGCAACCCGCAGAAGCTGACCCGCGTTGAATCCGAGACCCCACTCACGCTGACGTAATCCTTCAGCCGCCGCATGATCACGATTGCGCGACCGTGGGGAGCTCCCCGAGCGAAGACATCTGCTCATCGTCAGAAGCGCGTACTGGTCACACCGTAAAGCACGCAAACGCTCTCTTCGAGGAGCGGACATGGCCCATGACGGCCGTGCGATCCCGCTGCCCAGGTCGCCGGCAAGCAGCACAAATCTCGGCCGGATCCATTACCAGGAGGTCATTCATGACGAAGAACGTCGCCGACGAACTCGCCGGTCTGCAACTGCCGGTCGAGCGGGGCTGCCCCTTCGCTCCGCCCGCCGCCTACGAGCGACTGCGCGAGCAGGCGCCGATCAGCAAGGTCCGCCTGACCAGCGGCGGCGAGGCGTGGTGGGTGTCCGGGCATGAGGAGGCCCGTGCCGTCCTCACCGACGGCCGCTTGTCCTCCGACAAGCGCAAGGACGGCTTCCCGCTCTTCACCCTCGATGCGGCGACCCTGCAGCAGCTCCGCAGCCAGCCGCCGTTGATGCTCGGCATGGACGGCGCGGAACACTCCGCGGCCCGCCGGCCGGTGATCGGCGAGTTCACCGTGAGGCGGCTGGCCGCGCTGCGCCCGCGGATCCAGGACATCGTCGACCACTTCATCGACGACATGCTCGCCGCCGACCAGCGGCCGGTCGACCTGGTGCGGGCGCTGTCCCTGCCGGTGCCGTCCCTGGTGATCTGCGAACTGCTCGGCGTCCCCTACACCGACCACGACTTCTTCCAAAGCCGCACCACCATGTTGGTGCGCAGGACCTCGCTGGAAGACCGCCAGCGAGCCTTGGCCGAACTGCGCGCCTACCTCGACGACCTGGTCACCCGCAAGGAGTCCGAACCCGCCGACGACCTGTTCGGCCGACAGATCGCCAGGCAACGCCAGGAGGGCACCCTCGACCACGCGGGCCTGGTGAGCCTGGCCTTCCTGCTGCTGACCGCCGGACACGAGACCACGGCGAACATGATCTCGCTCGGCGTGGTCGGGCTGCTCTCCCATCCGGAGCAACTGGCCCTGGTCAAGGCCGACTCGGGCAGGACGCCCATGGCCGTGGAGGAACTGCTGCGCTACTTCACCATCGCCGACGGGGTCACCTCCCGCGTGGCCACCGAAGACGTGGAGATCGGCGGGGTGAGCATCAAGGCCGGCGAGGGCGTCATCGTCTCGGCCCTGTCGGCCAACTGGGACCCGGTGGCGTTCAAGGATCCGGCCGAACTGGATGTCGAGCGCGGGGCCCGCCACCACCTCGCCTTCGGATTCGGCCCGCACCAGTGCCTCGGCCAGAACCTGGCCCGGATGGAGCTGCAGATCGTTTTCGACACGCTGTTCCGCCGCATCCCCACCCTGCGGCTCGCCGCACCGGTCGAGGACCTGCCGTTCAAGACCGACGCCGTCATCTACGGCGTTCACGAACTCCCGGTCACCTGGTGAGCAGGACATGATGTGGATCAAAGCGGACACTGGCCTCTGCGTCGGCTCCGGCCAGTGCGTCCTGACCGAGCCGGCCGTCTTCGACCAGGACGACGACGGCATCGTGGCGCTGCTGACCGATCACCCCGACGACCGGAGCGCCGCGCAGGCGCGCCACGCCGTCACCCTGTGCCCGTCCCGAGCCCTGTCCATCCTGCAGGAGTAGGCGCTACCCGGGTGGACTACACGTCCGTGCCAAGGCCTTGCCTTCAGTTCGTCCGAACTGGAGGCAGGACGAACCGGGCCGCTGCCGACCGCGCGGATCAGTGAGCCGTAGCCGGTCGTGCCCCCGCTCAGCTCGGCCTTGCGCCCGGCCGCGTCGATCCGGGTCACGTTGTCGATCACCAGCCGTACGCCCTCGGCCAGGATCTCGCGGTGGTCGACGACCGCGTCGTGGGATCCGCCCACCAGGTGGTGGAGGCGCAGACGCGGGAGGAAGGCCCGGCGCGGGTTCGCAGCGCGGGTGCTGCGCCTGGCCGCGGTCGGCGCCGGGTCACCACTGGGAGATGAGCGGCGTGTCCGGTTCGTGCTGCCGCCAGGCTTGGGTGAGGCGGGCGAGGCGGGTGGCGGCGGCGATGCCGCGCACGGTTGCGATCTTGCCGTCGGTGATGTCGAACGTCACGGCGCCGACGACGTGGTCGCCGAGCACGAAGAGGATGGCGGGGGCGCCGTTGACGAGCGCGTAGTGGATGGCGGGCGTGCCGCCGGCCAGTCGCCGTTTCGCGGGTGTGGGTTTGAAGCCGGCCCGTGCGATGGCGGCGATGCGCTGCGGAGTGTCGTACCGCAGCAGCGTCTCGGTCAGGCCGGCGCCGTCGGAGATCGCGGTCGCGTCGTCGGTGAGCAGCGCCGCCAGCCGTTCGGTGCGGCCCGAGGAGGCAGCGGCGAGGAATTCCTCGACGATCCTGCGGGCGGATGCCAGGTCGACTTCGCCGCCGCCGCCGCGGCGCGCGGCGGTGATGCGGCGCCGGGCCCGGTGGAGGTGCTGCTGGCTTGCGGACTCGGTGATGTCGAGGATCTCGGCGATCTCGGCGTGGCTGTAGGAGAACGCTTCGCGCAGGAGGTAGACGGCCCGCTCGACGGGTGACAGGCGCTCCATGAGAGTCAGGACGGCCAGGGAGACCGATTCGCGCTGCTCGAACGTGTCGGCAGGGCCGAGCATCGGGTCGCCGTCGAGGAGCGGTTCGGGCAGCCAGGCGCCGACGGTGCGTTCGCGGCGGGCTTGTGCCGAGCGGAGCCGGTCGAGGCACAGGTTGGTGACGACCTTGGTCAGCCATGCTTCCGGCACCTTGATCCGCTGCCGGTCGGCGGCCTGCCAGTGCAGGAACGCATCCTGCACGGCGTCTTCGGCGTCGGCGGCGGAGCCCAGCAGCCGGTACGCCAGCGAGGCCAGCCGGTTCCGGCTGGCCTCGAACCGACTGGTGTCGAAGCGATCAGTGGCGGTGCTGTCCACGCGGACCAACCCTAGTCAGGCGGCTACGCGAGCGCCTTCTCGGCGGACGCGTCCGGCGCGGCGGCCAGGCGGCGCCTGCGCTTGGGCAGGCCGAAGGTCGGGTGCGAGATGCCCCACAGCGAGATCTTGAGGATGCCCGTCTTGATCCGCGCGGCCTTCCGGCCGCCCACATACGTCGGCTTCGCTTGCGCTTCGTCGTCGACCATCTGCAGGATCCCGTCCCGCCGCCCGAGGCTGATGTGGTTGCCCGGGTAGACCAGCTTGGTGTTGGCAATCTCGCGGCCGGTCAGGCGTCCCACGATCGCGTCCGTGGCCTGCCGGCCGGTGTAGCCGGCGGTAGCGCAGGACATCGGCAGCGGCCGGCCGTTGTCGCCGATGGCGTAGGCGCTGTCGCCGGCGGCGTAGACGTTCGGGTGCGAGACCGACCGCATGGTGCGATCGACGACGATCCGACCGTTCTCGGTGACCTCCAGCCCGCCGGCGGCGGCGATGGGGTTGACCGCGAACCCGACCGTCCACACGGTTGCGTCGGACGCCAGGGCGGTGCCGTCGGCGCACAGCACCCGCGTCGCTTCGACGGCTTCGACGCTGGTGTGCTCCAGGACGGTGATGCCCAGCCGGTCGCAGGCCTCGCGCAGGTGGCTGCGGGCCCCGGCGGAGAGCCGCGCGCCCAGCTCGCCGCGGGCGACCAGCGCCACCGACAGGCCGGGCCGGGATTCGGCGATCTCGGTGGCGGTCTCGATGCCGGTCAACCCGTCGCCGACGACCAGCACGCTCCCGCCTTCGCCCCGCCTGCCCAGGCTGTCCAGGCGCTCGCGCAGGCGCAGCGCCGAGGGCCGGCCGGTGACGTCGAAGGCGTGCTCGGCCACGCCGGGGAAGCCGCGGTCGGCGACGTGGCTGCCGAGCGCGTAGAAAAGCGTGTCGTAGGCGAGCTCGCCGCCGCCGTCGGCGTCGGCCACGGCGACGACCTGGCGCTCGGGGGCGACGGCGGTGACACGGGCCAGGCGCAGCCGTATCCCCGTGCCCGCGAAGACGTCGGCGAGCTTGCGAGCCTCGATCTCCTGGCCGGCAGCGAGCTGGTGCAGCCGCAGCCGCTCGACGAAGTCCGGCTCAGCGTTGACCACGGTGATCTCGGTGTCCGCCGGCGACAGCCGGCGGGCCAGGTTCCCGGCCACGTAGGCCCCGGCATAGCCGGCGCCGAGGACGACGATGCGGTGCTTCATGCGTTGCTCCTGTCGGTTCGCTTGCTCCCGGTGACTTGAGCGGAACGGCGCCCCGATTGCTGACAGGAACTGCCTGTGGCATGGGTCACAGAGCGGCAGGAGCGCCGCCCGACGATGCTCGCGACGCCGAGGCGGCGCAGACACAGGCCGAGCTGAACGAGCCGGCAAGGCCGAGCAGCCGGCTATTCGCGGGGCAGCGTGCGGGCGAAGTGGGCCGCTGCGGCGTCCACTGCCCTCGTGACCTGCGGTTCCTGGTCATAGAAGGCGAACTGGTCGCCCTCGGTCCAGACGAACTCCTTGGGCCCGGCCAGCGCGGCGTGGAAGCGCCGCGCCCCGTCCGGGATGGCGGCGTCCTCGCTGTGGACGAGCAGGACGGGCTGGGTGAGGCGGGAGGCAAGGGAGATCGAGTCGTAGCCGAGCCAGTCCCGCCATGCCATCACCGCGAAGCGGTTGGGCCACTGCGGCAGGCCGCCGCGGTCGGGGTTGAGGTAGAAGTCGATGTCGAACGGCATGGCCGCGCGAGGGTCGGAGCCGCTGACGACCGGCACGTACTCGACCTCGCCGGTCGCCTCGTACTTCGCGCGTGCCTGTGCGGCCTCGGCGAGCCTGCCCGCGACGCCTTCCTCACCGCCGTACACCTCCCGGCAGATCTCGGGGTCGTGCAGCCAGGGCGCGACGAGCGCCAGCGACCGGATGCGCGGATCGTCGACGGCGTTCCCGCTCATGTACATCGCGGCCGCGCAGACGCCGAGGGCGCCCAGACGGGCGGCGTTCACCGCAGGATGTTCGGCGAGGAAGGTGACCGCGTGGTTGATGTCGCCGACCTTCCGTTCCGGCATCTCGTAGTCGCGAGGCTCGCCCTCGGATTCGCCATAGCCGGTGAAGTCGAAGGACAGGGCGGCGAACCCGCGGTCGGCGAGCCGTTCGGCGTACCGGTCGGCCATCAGCTCCTTGACGCTCGTCCAGGTGCCCGCCACCACGATGCCCGGCGCCGGGCCGGCGCCGCCGGGCAGAAACAGGTTCCCGGTCAGCGCCACGTCGCCGGCGGAGAACTTCACCTTCTGCACAGTGGTCATGAACGTCTGCTCCTTCGGTCAGTTCGCATAGGTCAGTTCGGCTCTGGTGATGGACGAGCCGTCGACGGTGAAGGCGTAGTAGGCGTCGAAGCCTCCCTGGCCGCCGGGGGCGAAGCGCACCAGGAGGCGCTGGTGACCGGGCCGGTTCTCGGCGACTTGGATGACGGTCAGGCTGCCGCCGATGACCTCGGCCCTGGCCCAGTCGCGGATCGCGCCGCGACCCTTGAAACGCCGCCCGACGTCAATGAGCTCCGCGTCGGCGGCGAACGCTCCCGCCAGCGCGTCGAGGTTGCGGTCGTTGACCGCGGTGACGTAGGTGTTCACCGGCGCGAGCAGCCCGCCCGCCCCTTCCTGGGGGGTGTCCGCGCAGGCGGCGGGCGTCTTCGCGGGGTCCTCGGCGGTCAGCTCCCGCGCGACGGCCTTGATGTTCTCCTGCACGATGGTCGGAAGGTCCGCGACCGGTGGATGGCCGGGGTAGGCGCGGTCCAGCTCGGCGGTGATCGACTTCTGCTCGCCGGGGGCGACCGTCCTGCCCTCGGGCGAGTCAGGGGCGACGGCCGGCCGGACCAGCCCGCGGAACACCTGGAGATACCGGCGCTGCTCGTCGATCAATGCGCGGGCCGGGCCTGCGGCACCGTGCCCCGGGTACATCGTCCTGGCCCCGGAGAAGCGCCCACCGAGCTGATCGAGGATCTGGAGCCAGCCACAGCTGGTGCCCTCGATCAGCGCGGGCGTGACCTTACCGGTCGCCAGGTCACCGGAGAAGAGGTCGCCGGTGTCGGGACGGTAGTAGACGTTCGCGGTGTCGGACTCGCCGTGGGCGAACGTGGCGGTCTCGAAGCGGAGGCCGCCGGCCTGCAACGGTGCGCCGTCCTCGAAGGTCCGGTCGGCGTAGGTGATCCTGGCGGGGAAGTCCGCGTTCGCCGAACGGGCCAGCGGGTAGAAGCCCCGACTGTCCTCCCGCATCGTCTTGTCGGTCGCCTTGGACGCGTAGATGGGCGCTTGGGGGAACGCCTCGTGGAAAGCGCCCGCCCCGCCCACATGGTCGGGATGGGAGTGGGTGAGCAGGATGGCGGCGACCGGCTCGCCGGTCTTCTTGATCTCCGCCACCGCTTTCCTGGCATCGGTCGGCGTGCGCAGGGTGTCGATGATGACCAGGCCCTCCGGTGCCTGGATCCAGTAGGTGTTGACCGAACCCGGGTTGGACGAGGCGAAGCGTCCCGGCTCCACCTTTCGCGTGGGCTGCGCCACGGGCTTGTCGTCGTTCGAACAGCCCGCCACCGACGCGATCGCGCATGCGGCGGCGGAGCTTGCGGCGAGAAGGCGCCGCAATCTCTGGTTCATCTGGAGCTTTCGTGGAGTCGGGATGCTAGGGGGTTCAGCGGAAGTCGTCCGCGTGGGCCTGTGCCCACTGCTCGAAGGTGCGGGGCTCGCGGCCGGTGACCTCGCGGACGGTCGGGCGGACGATCGACTCGTCGAGCGAGCCGTTCACGTAGAAGTCGAAGAACGCGTCCACGTACTCGACGGGCATGGTGGCGAGCAGGTCGGTGCGCGCCTCCTCGTTCGTCAGGCCCACGAACTCCAGATCGCGGCCGAGGGCCCTGGCCAGCACGGCGACCTGGTCGGCGGGCCGCATCGCGACCGGACCGGTCGGCCGGAGGATCTCGCCCCGGTACTCGTCCGACAGCAGCGCGCGGGCGGCGACGGCCCCGATGTCGTGCGGGTCGACGCTCGCCGTGCGGACGTCAGGGAACGGGACCCGCACCCGATCGCCGGACCGGAGCTGCGGCAGCCAGCGCAGGGCATTGGACATGAACGCGCTCGGCCGCAGGAACGTCCACGGCAGCCCGGACTCCCGCACGGCGGCCTCGGACGCGGCCATGAAACGGGTCACCGCGTTGGTCATGTCGCCGCTCCCGGCCGAGCCGCCGGACAGCAGCACGACCTGTTCCACTCCCGCACGCCGGGCCTCGGCCACCAGGCCCGGCATGTCCTCGTACCCGGGGAGCAGGAACACCGCGCGGGCCCCGCGCAGCGCTCCGGTCATGCTCTCCGGCCGGTTGAGGTCGCCCGTCACCGCCTCGACGCCGTCCGGCAGCGGTACGGTGTCCGGCTTCCGCACCAGCGCCCGGACGGGTTCACCGGCTGCGGCCAGGGCCCGGACCACTTCGGAGCCGACGTTGCCTGTCGCGCCCGTCACCAAGATCATTTCATTGTCCTTCACAGGGTGTCTACCAGGGGAGGGGACGGCCGTCGCGGAAGAACCCGCCGGTCGGGCCGTTGTCGGGCAGCGTGGCCGCCCAGACGACGCCGGCCGCGCCCTCGGAGACGGGACGGCCGCCCGGTCCTCCCATGTCCGTCGCGACCCAGCCAGGGCAGATCGCGTTCACGAGGACGCCGTCACCGCGAAGCTCCGCCGCCAGCATGCGGGTCAGGGCGTTGAGGGCCACCTTGGTGGTGCCGTACGCCGGGGTGCCGCCGCCCATGTTGGTCAGCGAGGCCGCCTCGCTGGACACGTTGACGATCCGGGGATGCGCGCTCTCGCGCAGGAGCGGCAGCAGCTCCTGGATCAGCCGCCAGGGACCGTACAGGTTCGTCTCGGCGGCCTCGCGGACGACGTCCAGGTCGGCGGACGCGCCGCCCTGCCAGGTGTCGTAGGTGATGGCGGCATTGTTGACCAGAGCGTCCAGCCGCCCGTACCGCTCGGCGACGGCGGCCGCCGCCCCCGCGATGTCCTCCTCGGAGGTGACGTCGAGCCGTAGCGGGACGACGTCACCTCCGAGTTCTGTCGCTGCGGTCTCGGCCGCCTCCGGCGATCGGGCGGTGAGGAGGACGGTGTGGCCGAGTGCCGCCAGCTGGTGGCAGACCTCCCGGCCGATCCCCCGGTTGCCGCCGGTCACGAGGGCGATCATCTGTTCCCCGCCGCCAGGGA
Source organism: Nonomuraea sp. NPDC004354 (assembly GCF_053602555.1). NCBI lineage: Bacteria > Bacillati > Actinomycetota > Actinomycetes > Streptosporangiales > Streptosporangiaceae > Nonomuraea > Nonomuraea sp. NPDC004354. Next base: position 9,436 of record NZ_JBSGDV010000036.1, read on the forward strand.
CATGAGGTTCCGGTTGCCGTCGGCCCAGGTGGCGGTCATCACCACAGCGCCGATCTTCCACACGCCGTCCGACCGGACCAGGTCGAAGCGGTAGGTGCCGCCCAGCGTCCACAGCGACGAGCCGAACGGATCGGTGAGGCGGTGCGTGGCCTGGAACGACGCCGTGCACAGCGCGGTGTCGCCGTCGACGGCTACCAGGTGGTTCGTGATCAGGTGCTGCGTGGCGTCGAACGCGCCGAGCAGGCCCGACCATGCCTCGACGATCTGCGCCGGCGTCAGCACGGCAGGCTCGCCGCCGTTCAGGCTGGTGTAGTCCAGCGTCACCGAGTCCGCGAACACCTCGCCCAGGCGGTCCCATTCGCGCTGGTCGGCGTGCCATGCCATGCGGGTACAGGTCTCGATGATCGCCAGGCGATCCTCCGTGGTACTCATGCCGCAATCGTGGCGTTGACCTTTCCCGCACGTCCAATATCTGCTGTAATAGCCGACGGTTATGGATGCTCATCTGCGTGACATGAGGTATTTCGTGGCCGTGGCGGAGGAGCTCAGCTTCACCCGCGCGGCCGAGCGCCTGTTCATCTCGCAGCCGGCGCTCAGCAAGCAGATACGCCAGCTCGAAGAGCTGATGCGGGTGAGGCTGTTCGACCGCGATCGGCGCACGGTACGGCTCACCGCACCGGGCGAGGCGCTGCTGCCGGCCGCCCGCGAGCTGCTCCGCCAGTGGGACGAGGCTCAGCGGGCCGTCGGTGACGTCGCTGCCGCCGAAGCCTCACGGCTGACCGTGGGCATGTCGACCAGTGTCGGACGCGGCCTCCTGGGAACGCTGCGGGAACGGTTCACCGCCCGCCGTCCGGGCTGCGACCTGCGGATGCGCCAGGTCAACTGGACCGACCCCACGGCGGGCCTGGCCGAGGGCGAGGTCGACGTGGCGTTCGTCTGGCTGCCGTTCCCCGGTCAGGACGATCTCAACGTCCGGGTCGTGGCCCGAGAGCCGCGCTGGGTGGCGTTCCGGGACGACCACTGGCTCGCCGAACGGGACGAGGTCGACTTCGCCGAGCTCCTGGACGAAGAGTTCCTGGCGCTCCCCGAAAGCGCCGGCCCGCTCCGCGACCACTGGCTCGCGACCGACGAGCGCGGCGGGCGGCCACCGGTCGTCTGCACGACCGTGACGAACGCCGAGGAGACCTTCGCGGCGCTTGAGAGCGGCGACACCATCGTCCTGCTCGCCGCCGGCAACGCCGAGATCTACCGGCGGCCGGGGATCATGACCATCCCGGTCACGGGTCTGTCCCCGAGCGCGCTCGCCCTCGCGTGGCGGCCCGGCGATCACCGCAGCACCATCCGCGACCTGGTCGAGGCCCTGTCGCCCGCCCCGCAGCGCCTCCAGACGTGATCCCCCGTACACCCCTGGTGGTCGTGACACGGGTGCCGCCCCCTGCCCGCATTATTCGATAGATCCGCTTTCCTGGCCGCTTGTACAGTGACGCCAGGCGTCAGGGGAAGGGGATCATGCGCGTGCACTGTCGGTCTTCTCGGTCGCCACGGCGGGGCGGCGCCCGCCCTTGCTGCCCTTGGCCTCGGCGGCGCGCAATCCGTCGTAGGTCAGCTCGCGCTGGAGTTCGCCGGCGGCGAGGGTCTGCACCATGAACTTCACGGTGGACAGCAACTCCCCGGTGCGCGGGTGGCGGGCGGTGAGGTCCATCGCGGAGAACGCGCCGTCGTGGATGCGCAGCGCCACCTGGTCGCGGTGAAGGACGTCGAGCACGTCGAGGATGTGCCCGGTGCCGCGTACGAGGCGGAACATCTCGGAGATGTGCACGGTGTCGCCCGGTGAGCAGTTCGCGGAACTTCGGGCGCTGAAGGAAGTGGAGGCGGCTGGAGGTTCCCGGGTCCTCCTCGAAGACGATCGGGTCCTCGATCCCGACCTCGTCCAGGACGAGGTTCTGCCGGGCGGTGGACTGCTGGTCGGTCGAGACCCGCTTGGAGACCAGGTTCGCCACCGAGGGCCCCTTCCGTACGGAGGATCGGACCCTATCTGTCATCAAACCCTGTCAGAAATCGCCATCGGATCTGATTGGTTTCGCGGCGCCGTGAACCCCCGGATTGCACGGGTTCATTGGACGCGTCGCTCGCCTGTCGTCAAACGATTCGTTTGACGACAGGTGTAGCGAGATCGGCTCGTACAGGCCCGCGTGCCTGCCAGTATGAGTGTCTACCGACTGCAACAGCCAAGGGAGTCGTCCACGTACCGCCGCTCGCCGTTAGGAGACTGATCATGTCCGGCTTAGCTCTCTACTACCCAGATGTGTTCGTTCAGGACGAGACATGGCTGAAGGCTGCTGCCCTTTACTGGCCCAAGATCGCGCGCTTGAGAACCCTGGACTACCCCGATCTTGACTCACCGACTGGCAGAGCGCTGCAGGACGAGTTGAACTTCTTCGTCGACATAGATCCCGAGCTCTACGGCCGGGACGTCGCGGAGGACTTCATCCGTTGGTTGCGGAGCTCGGATGATCCGGAGCGTTGGGCAGAGGAGGCGCGCGTATCGCGGGAGAGTTTCGACGAAGACCTGTTGACTCGCCCATCCGTGCAGGTCCCCGGTATGCCACTCACCTTTCCTTACCGATGGGTCGAATCGGAGGTCAGCGGTGATGTCGGGCTCCCGTTCTGGGTCCTGGAACGGGGCCTCGCGGTGATAGCCAGAGACAGAGTCGGACGGTCTTGGGTGCGGTTGGAACGACGCCTCGCGCAGGTGTACATCGCTGCGCTCGCACGCAACGTTGCCGAAGCCAACGGCATGGCGATGGTCACGGATCAGTCCGGCCTTCCCGGACTCCCCCATGGGTGGGGGAGCGAACCGGCCGTGTATGACTACACCGGCATGAACCCGGAGGCGATGTACGCGGTAGTGGCGCTTCGCTCGGTGCTGCCGCGTGGTTTGGAGGACATCCCGGTCCAGCGCATTGTGCAGGCCCGCCGGATGCTGGCGGACGAATTCGATGCCTTCCGGCAGCGTGTCACCGAGCTAGGAGATTCATTCGCCGAGATGGCAGCGAGCCAGGACCCGGCCGTTCTGCGCGCTCGTGTGGAAATGGCGGCAGACCGAGACATCCGCACCATACTCGGAGACCTTGAGCAGGGCCTGCGCTCGCAGCGCCTCGAACCCATTCGGGCAATCTTCTCCCTCCAAACACCGGAGGTGCCGATCGTGCTGTCCGTCCTGGGCACGACGTTTGCGGGCCACGGGACTTTGTCCGAGACCGCTCTCGGCGCCAGTGCGATCGCGGCGTGTTTCGTGAGTGCGGGCTCACGTGTGGCAGCCAGCGCTGCTGCTGCTCGCCGATCGCCTGCGGGGTATCTCCTGGGACTGCGCGAGGAACTCGATCCGCAGGGTCTGATCGACCGGATTCGGAGGAACAGGCGTCATGTCCGCCGCAGGGGTTAGGGGCGGTGGGTCATGCCGAGTCAGGCGCTGGCCGATTAGCTACCAAGAGCTGCTGCAGATCCTGTCCACGGTGGTAGTCGAGCAGATCTGACTCAGCCGCGCCAACGCCGGCAACGTTCCCGGGGCAGCAGCCATCGCGGAGAGGGGCCGCGTCTTCGCCGCCCGGTTGCGGGCCGAGATCGAGGGCTCCGCGTAGCCGTCGTACAGCATGCTCACGCATCGCCATCGTCGTTCTCTCGTCCAGCTCCACCGCGTCCGGGTCGCGCAGCGGGCGCAGGGCGCCGGCGGCCGGGGTGGAGGCGGTGAAGCTGTAGCGGCCGAGCATGTTCAGGTTGCGGTGCTTGAGCGGGGAGAGCCGGGCGACATCCTCGTCGCGGAGCTCGTGGCCCTCGGCCTGGAGCTGGGCGACGGCGGCGTCGATGTACCGGGTCGTCCAGAGCACGATGGCGTTGAGGACCAGGCCGAGTGCGCCGAGCTGGTCCTCCATGCCGTCGCGGTATGCCTGGTTACCAGGGAGCCTGCGGCCTTCAGCATGTCCGGCCAGTGCGTGATCACCTTGTTCAGGCTCATGCGGTTGCGGGCCAGGTCCTCCACCACGCCGTACGTGCCCGTCTCGACGCCGGGCATCGTGGCCCGCCAGAACCGCTGGTCGTCCAGGTCGCGGAACCGCGGGCTGAAGTTGTAGCCGAGGATCTTGAACAGGCCGAACACCATGTCGGAGTACGAGGCGTTGCCGGTCGCCACCGTCTCCGGCTTCACCCCGCCGTCCAGGTTCAGCAGCGCGTCCAGGATGTGCAGGGAGTCGCGCGGGGTGCCGGGGACGACCATCTGCCCGATGCCCGCGACCTGGTCGTTTACTGCGTTGAGACACCGGGCACGAGTTCAGCACCAGCCTGCTCCGGATGGTGCTGGCGTTCCCTCCGGTCGATCTGCTCGCCGACGCGCTGGAGGACGGCTGGGACGCTCCCAGCGTGCGGACGCAACTGCTGGACGCCGTCGCCCGCCAGTTGATCCAGCGGCCCTGGCCGACCAACACCGATGAGCGACTTCAGGTCCTGTCTAAGATGATCGCCGCCGACCGGCGCTTCCCGGACTACGAACAGAGCGCCTGAGGAAAGTGTTTCGACAGAAACATGGAGCCACCCGGACGGCGACGAGCGGTTGCACGCGAAGCTCGACTACACCCTGGCGGGCACCCTGCCGGTCGACAACTGACCGCCCAGACCACGCCGGACAGCCCACCGCACCCAGGGAGAGAGATGACCGAGTTCCGTCGCGTGAAGGCCTCTGGCGGCCGCGACGACGAAACCCCGGCGCCGGACGTGCGCTGCCCGGTGTGCGGCACGGCGATCGGACAGCCGCGCACCGGCCGCCCGGCCCGCTACTGCGGAACCCCGTGCCGCCAGGCCGCCCACCGCGCCCGCCGCCGCACTACCGAGGCCGCCTCACACGCCGCATGGTTGCGCGGCCACCTGGCCGCCGACCTTGCCCGTGCCTGCGAGCTCGGCGCCGAGCTGGCCGCTGCGCTCGACACCCCCCGGCCACCGCTGGCCCCGCCGCCGGCCGTGCTGGCGACGACGGCCAGGCCGTGCCCGAGAACGAGCCGCCGACCGGGTGGGAAGCAGGGCTCGGCGAGCTGGCCAGCCGCCTGAGCAGGCTGGCCACCGCCATCAGCGGCAGCGCCCGCGAGCACCAGGCCGTCGCTGTTGCCCAGGAGGAGAGGCCCACCAGGTCGAGGGTGTCGCGGCGGTGTAGCCCAGCGACTCATACAGCGGCCTGCCCAGTCTGGATGCGGTGAGGGTGAGCGGTAGATCCGCGAGGTGGGCCAGGGAGGCGAGCATGACGGCCCGCCCCACGCCACGCGAGCGCAACGCCGGTGATGTAGCGACCCAGTAATGGCTGCCGACGCCGTCGTCCACGACGCTGACGCACGCTCCCGCGGCCACGCCGTCGTGAGATACGACGAACACCTCCACGCCCGGCTGCTCGATCAGCGTCATCGGAAACAGCTCGCCGGGGCGGTAGGGCTCGAATCCGGTCAGCTCGAAACCCTCGATCACGACCCGCTCGGCCGCCTGGAGGTCCTCGGGCCGCCGTACCCGGATCACCTCGAGCACCGGTTCGCCGGCGGGCCCGGGCGGGCGCAGCATGACCGGCATCTGCCAGCTGCGCATGCCCAGGTGGCTCAGGTCGGTCGAGCTGAACGGGTCCTCGGCGTTCACCGGGCCCACGGCCCGGCGGGCCAGCTCGCTCAACTCGGCCAGTTCGCCCAGGTCGAGGTCGGGCTCCTGGATCAAGATCCGCAGACCTGCACGCTCGTCGCCGTCGACCGCGACGAAACCGCGGCGCCGGATCACCTCATGCCCCCGACATCGTCCGGTCGCGCTCCAAAAAGCGGCTGAGTTGCGGGCCTGACGCATCGGCGCCTCGGCCAAGGGCAAGGAGGTGAGCTGGTCAGTCGGGGTGGATCCCATCGTCATTGCGCCGAGGGTAGTGCGCACGATTGACCCATCACACGGGCCAATTTCACACGAGCTGACTGGGCCATCTTTGGGGCGGGCCAGGCTCAACTCCCGACGTGTCGAGAAGCGCCACTCTGCCCGAGTGGAAGATCGTCGCCCTCGACCAGCTCGGCTTGGTGTGGGATCCCAGGCTGGCGCGCTGGGAGCGAGGACTGGCTGCGGCCCGACGATTCCGTGAGGAGCACGGCCACCTGTCGGTGACGGACCACTACATCGATGCCACGGGCTACCGCCTCGGCGACTTCATAGCCCATCAGCGAGCAAAGCGCCGAGGTTCTAAGCAGGGCGGCCTCATTGAAGCAGAGATCGCCGCCTTGTGCCGCTGAGCGGCCGGGCAGGCCGCAAGATCGAACAAAGCCCAGCCGGGCGACGGCGCGTTGGTAGCGTCGGAGCGTGCCGCGCCGGCCGGCGCGGCCTGCCGCCCGACTGAAGGAGTCCCGATGCCGTCGACGATCCGCAAGGCCGTGATCCCCGCCGCCGGACTCGGTTCCCGGCTCCTGCCGCTGACCAAGGCCATCCCCAAGGAGATGCTGCCGGTCGGCGACAAGCCGGTGATCGAGCACACCGTGCGCGAACTCGTGGCCTCTGGCATCACCGACATCACCATCGTCGTCTCCGGCGGAAAGGCGCTGATCCAAGACCACTTCCGGCCCAACCCCGCGCTGGTGACGCAGCTGCGCGCCGACGGCAAGAGCGCCTACGCCGACGCAGTGGAGGAGGTCGCCGAACTTTCCCGGCAAGGGCACATCACCTACCTCGACCAGCACGGCCCGTACGGCAACGGCACCCCCGTCCTGAACGCCGCCCACGGCCTCGGCGACGAGCCCATGCTCGTGCTGTGGCCCGACGACGTGTTCGTGGCCGAGGTGCCCCGCGCCCAGCAGCTGATCCACGCCTATGAGCAGACCGGCTGCCCCGTACTGGCCCTGATGCCCATCGACCCGCAAGATTCCGACCGCTACGGCGTCCCGGTGGTCAAGGAGCACCTGGACGACGGCCTCCTGCGAATCACCGGCTTGGTCGAGAAACCGTCGCCCGCCGACGCCCCATCAGCCTTCGCCGCCATCGGCGGCTACGTCGTCACCCCCGCCATCATCGACGAGCTGCGCAAGCAGACCGCCCGCTGGTACGAGCACCGCACCGGCGAGGTCTACCTGACCGACGCCATCAACGCCTACGCCGGCAGCAACCTCGTGTACGGGCAGGTCATCGCCGGCCGCTGGTACGACACCGGCAACCCGGCCGACTACCTCATCGCCCAGTTCGCCTCAGCACTGGCCAACCCCGACTACGGGCCGCTGCTGCGCCAGCTCTTCCACGACCTCGGCGACACCGAACGGCCCAACTCCTCCAACATCACCATCTGATCCGCCGCTGCCTGGGGCCGACCTGCCCGGCCAGCGGCTCGCCCCAGGGAGCATCAGCATGCCTACGCCCACCCGCCTGTTCGAGCCCATCATCGACCAGCACGACACCTGGCTCGTGGTCAACCCCGTCCAGGGCTGTCCCAAGGGCTGCACCTACTGCTACCTGAAAGACCTCAACCTCACCCGCGCCAAGCCGACCGTGCTGGCCACCCCTGCCGAGACCCTCGACCAGCTCCTGGGCAGCCCGTACTACCACCCCGAGCTCGTGCTGGCCCTCTATACCTGCACCGACGCCCTGGCCACGCCCGTCACCCACGCCCACCTGATGGGCCTGCTCGATGTAGGCATGGAAGGCTGCGTTTGATCAGCTGATCACTCTCTCCACAACGAAACGCCCCCACGGCCCGGACTTCGACCCCTACGTTGAGGAGTTGACGCGCGAGGTCGGTGCGCTCATCGAGAAGACCCAGCCGAATGCCATTCACGCCCAGCACCTTGGGTTCGCTCTCAGCCTGGCCTTCACCCGAGCCGCCGGCAACGTCCCGATCATCGCCATCGCCCACGGCCGCGACGTGATGGCGGCCGAGCGCAGCGAGCGGGACCGCGAGCTGCTGCACGAGGTCGTCGCCGCGAGCGCCTCGGTCGTAGCGCCGACCGCCGCCCTCGCCGGCCGGATCGACCAGCTCACCGGAAGGCGGTGCGGCGACCGAATCGCCGTCATCCCGTGGGGCATCCCCCTGGGCGACGTCCGGCGCCCACGGCCTCCCCGTCGCCTCCAGGCGATGTCCACGACGACGACATCGGCGGCTGAGACGTGTGGCGTGCCGTGGCGATCGCCGTCACCGCTCACCATGCGGCTTGCGCCAGGTCATGATCTCGGTTGCCGGAAGACGCTCCGCAAAGCGGTTATCGGGTGATGTTTGCTGCAGGACCGTGCGCAGGTCCCGCTCGAAGTCCTCCAGCTTGTCGCCGAACAGGTGCGGGGCGGAGTCGGATCGGGAGAAAACCCACGCCACGATGTCGTCCGCTGTACGGTCGACCACTTCCCCGGCCGGCCCGGTCCCGGCAGATGATCTCAACTTCGGGGTGGCCTTCCAGCCAGGCGGCCAGCGTGGCGCTTTCGCGGTCCTCCAGCAGATCGATGACGGTGTTGCTGTCCAGGTCGACCAGCACGGTGCTGTACATCTGGCCGCGGCGTCGGGCGGATTTCGCAGAGCGCCAGCACCCCTAGGGTAGATCAGATGACCCCCGCCTTCCGTCGTTACGTCACCGCCGACGGCTTCAGCCAGTTCGGCACCCATGTCACGCGCGTGGCCCTCCCGCTGGTCGCGCTGCTGGTGCTGGACGCGGGCCCGTTAGAGCTGGGCCTGCTCAGCGCGGCCGGGATGATCGGTTTCCTCCTCTTCGGGCTGCCCGCCGGTGTGTGGGTGGACCGGTTGCGCAGGAAGCCCATCTTGGTGACGGCCGACGTGCTGCGCGCGGTCGCCCTGGTCTCCATCCCGATCGCCGCGCTGTTCGAGGCGCTCACGCTGGCGCAGCTCTACGCGGTCGCCGTGATCGTCAGCATCGGCACGGCCTTCTTCGACGTCGCCCATATGAGCTTCCTGCCCTCCATCGTGACCAAGGAGCAGCTGCCCAAGGGCATGGGGGCCCTGGAGTCCGTGCGCAGCCTCTCCGTGCTCTTCGGCCCGGGGCTCGGCGGCTGGCTCGTGCAGGTGCTCACGGCGCCCATCGCCATCGTGGTCGACGCGGTCAGCTACCTGATCTCCGCCACCCTGCTGGCGACCGTCAAGGCCGAGGAGACCCCCTCCGGGGGGCGCGTGAGCCTGATGGAGGGCCTGCGCTACGTGTTCGGCCACCGCATCCTGCGCCTGATCGGCCTCGTCGGCGCCATGAACATGTTCATCAGCGGCATCTGGGCCATCGTCCAGCCGTTGTACCTGGTCGACGAGTTGGGCGTGAGCGCGACGGCCTACGGCCTGATGATCTCGGGCGCGGGGGCCGGCGGCCTGCTCGGCGCGCTCCTCGCGCCACGTGTGATCGCCCGCTTCGGTCACGGCCCCACGATGTACGGCGCAGCCGTCCTCATGCTGCCGCTCAACGTGCTCGTCGCCTTCACAGGACCAGGCTGGCGGCTCGCCCTGTTCCCGATCGGCATGGCGCTCATGTTCCTGGTCGGGGTCATGTACAACGTCGCCCAGGGCAGCTACCGCCAGGCGATCTGCCCTGAAGCCCTGCGCGGCAGGATGAACGCCAGCCTCCGCTTCCTCATGTGGGGCTCGCTGCCGCTCGGCGGTGTCGTCGGCGGGCTGCTGGGCGAGGCGGTCACCGTTCACCAGCTCCTGTGGATCGCCTGCCTCGGCTCCGCGGCGGCCCACCTACCCTTCGTGCTGGCTCCCGCCGTACGAAAGCTCAAGATCACGGACGACGGCGGCCGTGTGGACGCCGACGCCAAGCAGGACAGCCGCGCGTAGGTCGTCGGGGGTGTCGACGTCGCTTCCAGACGGTCTTCCACTTCCACCTTCACGTCATCCCGCGCTATGCGGGGTGCCGGTAAGAAATGTGTCATGAGCCCCAAACGGCGTTGATCTTGCTGTGACTTGCCTGGTCGGCTGGGTGGTCATGAAATACCCCCCGATGCACATCGATGAGCTGGTCGAGCACTGGACGATCCTGGACGAAGAGCGCGACCTGATCGCCGGAAAGCGTGACGCCACGCGAATCGGCTTCGCGATCTTGCTGAAGTTCTACAGGGGGGCAGACCAAGTAAGCCGGAAAGGGCTAATAGGGCTGGTCAGAGGCGATTGCCGAGGGCCTCGGTCCTGCTGATCAGAGGTCTTCGACGTAGCTGGCGGCGATGTCGTCGGGTGGGTTGGTGTACAGGCGCAGGTAGCGGTCGTTGGCGTGACCGAGGCGGCGTTCGAGTTCGGCGCGGTTGTGGCCTGAGGTTTGCGACAGTCCGAAGGCGAAGGTGTGGCGGGCGTCGTGCGGGCGTAGGGTGCCGAACTTACGGTCAGGATCGGCCATCTGGGCGTCGTGCAGACGGCCGATCTCGCTGACGATGGTGTTGCTTGACCGCGGGGACATGCGGCCGTCGGGGTGGCGGGCGGCGACGGAGGCCGCGGAGAGGAACAGCGCGGTCGGGGCGGTGCTGGCGGCGGCATCGCCTGGCCGTTCGAGCTGCAGGTAGTCGGCCAGCGCCTGGCGGGCGTCGCGGCCGAGGAACACGGTGCGGCTGGTACGGCCCTTGCCGCGTACATCGGTCAGGCGGGCATTCTTGGCCTGGCGCAGTCGGTCGGGGTGGATCGGCTCCAGTTGGTCCAGGTCCAAGCCGACCAGCTCGGCGCGGCGCAGGCCGGTGCCGAACAGCAGGTAGATGATGGCGCGGTCGCGGACCGGGCGGGCATGGGCGTGCACCCGGGGGCTGGTACCGCGGTGGCGGCGGCCCTTGAGCTCGTGGAAGGTCTCGATCCGATCGACGACGTTCTTGATGGTGCGGACCTGAGCGGCGGACAGGGAGCGTACCTGCGGGGCGGGCAGCGGCAGCGCGGTGACCTTCTTGGTCGGGTCGCCGTGGCGCAGCAGATGCCGGATCGCTGGGAGAGCAGGAAGGCGTGACCCTCAGCACCCGGTCGTGGCCTCCGGGATTTCGTCGCCGACCAGGGTGGCCATCACCGCGCGGTCAGTCCTGCCGGACATCCCCCAGGTTCGATGGCTTTCACGCCATGCGCGCCACCGCTTGCACGATCTCGTCCACGTCGGCACGCGTCGCGTGCGGGTTCAGCAAGGTGAGCTTCAGATGGACCCGGCCGGCCAGCTCAGTCCGTCCCACCAGGGCTATGCCTTCCCGCAGCAGCTTCCGCCGCAACTCGGCGTTCGCGTGGTCCGTGCCCTGGACACGAAAGACGACGGTGGTCAGCACGGGAGGCGCGATGAGTTCCAGTTTGGGATGTGAGCCGATACGTTCGGCCGCGTAGTGGGCGAGATCATGACAGTGGTCCACCATGGCGCCGAGGCCGCCACGGCCAAGCGCCCGCAGTGTTACCAGCATCTTGACGCAGTCCGGTCGTCTGGTGGTGCGCATCGAGGAGCCGAGCAGCCCCACATAGCCCGCGTCCTCGTCGTCTTCCGGGTTGAGGTAGGCGGCCCGCCGCTCAAGGGAGACAAGCGCCGCTCTCTCCCGAACCAGGAAGACCCCCGCCGCGGCCGGCACCCAGCCGAGCTTGTGCATGTCGATGGAGATCGAGTCCGCGGCGTCCAGCCCATCCAGCAACGGAGCTAGCCGGTCAGAGCACAGCGCCATGCCACCGTAGGCCGCATCCACGTGGATCCACGCGCCGTGGCGCCGGGCGAGGGCGGTCACCTGGCGGAGTGGGTCGATGCTGCCGAAGTCCGTGGTTCCTGCGGTGGCGACCACGGCGACAGGGATCCCGCCCTCCGCCTCGCACCGGTTGAGCTCGCTTTCCAGGCTGCGGACGCTCATCCGCTGCCGGGCGTCGACGGCGACCGGCCGTACCGCGCTCTCCCCAAGCCCGAGCAGGGCCGCGGCTCGCTGAACTGAAAAGTGCGCCAGCTCAGAGCAGAAGATCCGGGCGTCGCGCGCGGCGCTCACCGCCCCGTGCGAGCGGCCCAGCGCCTGGTCACGGGCGAGCATGAGCCCCATGAGGTTGGACTCGCTGCCGCCGGTGGTCACCGTCCCCGACGCCCGCCCGTCGTAACCGGCCAGCTCCGCCAGCGCGCCGATGAGCTCCCGTTCCAGAGTGACGGCGGCCGGCGCCTGATCCCAGGAGTCCAGCGAGGGATTGAGCATCGACACCGCCCAGTCGGCGGCGACGGCCACGGGGAGCGGAGGGCAGTGCAGGTGGGCGGCGCACCGGGGATCCGCAGGGTCGGCAGCGCCGTACGCGAGAATGCGGATGATCATATCCAGCGCCTCCGACGCACCCGTGCCGACCTGGGGCAGCGGCTCCCCGAGCGTCTGCTTTACCCACCGCGCCAGTCCATCAGGCTCACCGGCGGGAACCGGGCCGCCGCGTTCGGCAGTGCCCTTCGCCAGGGCCTCCAGCACGTGGCCGATGAGAATCCGCATCGAGTCAGTCATCTTTTAACGGTGAGCCATAAACGCGGCCACGAGGATGGCGGACCGAACGAAGAACTCTTTTCAGATTGTCGCATCGGCCAACACCTGGGCCTGCTGGGCGGGGCCGTGAACATCCTCCTGGAGGCCATCCCTAGGCTGTCGGCCGCGAAGAGCCCGCTGGCACAAGTCGCGGGAGCCGGCATCCTCGACGTCCACGACCTGCACTATCACCTCCGGCTCCCTGTCATGTCCGCTCATGTCGTGTTGGTGGCGGCCCCGGCCGACGGCGCCTTCGGCCCAACTTCTGCGGTGTCGCCTTCCACCCTTGGCGATGGCCGATGGCATCGAAGAACCGCGACTTCGGTATCGGCCACCGGCGCTCAATCCTTGGCCAAGATCGCAGACGAGCCGCGGAACAGGGCAGGAGCTCGCCGCCGGCCTTTACCTCATCGATGGCGGTCCGCGGATCGGACGTCAGGGCGGTGACGAGGGCCTGGCCGCCGCCCAGGCCCGCAGACAGCGCCTGGGTCGGCCGCCGACGATGACCGACGAGCAGATCCGGCACGCCCGCGACCTGCGCACCCGGCCGGCGAACACCTTGTCCTCCATCGCCCGGCTGCTCGGGCCTGATGGCTTCTCCCGAACGGGCCCAGGCTTTGAAATCCTTGCGCCCGACGAGCGAGGTCTCCCGCCGGCAGACGGCAACTGGTAGCGGCTTCGGCTCGAGGAGGAGGGTGAGGTCGCCTCACCCTCCTCTCACACCACCGGACATGCGGGCCTGCATCCGGCGGTTCGTCAAGCCGTGGTTCTGAGCCTGCGCCATGTGTTCTGAAGACCCGGCAAGCCCCCATTCCCCGTCTTATGGCCGGGTATGCCCAAGCGGTCAAGCCTTGTCGCCTACCGGCCCGGTGGGGCGGTCAGCGGCCCGGTGTCTGTGAGCCGGGCGCGGGCCTCCTCCATGGCCGAGTCGCGCCCGCCGCCGAGCTCTTCGTCGGTGAAGACCGGCGTGCGGATGTGGGGCGGGAGGCCGGCGCCTTCGAAGGTCCGCCCGGCGGGGGTGCGGTAGTCCTCGTTGGACAGCCCGAACTGCCAGCCGTTGGGCAGCCGCCGGCCCAGGATGTCGGAGAAGGCGCCCTGTGTCTCGCCGCCGATCCTGATCGGCTCGGGCTTGCGGTCCATGAGCGCCATGGTGAAGGTCTCGCCGGCGCTGACGGTCATGTCGCTGGTCAGAACGGCGACGGGACCGTCGTAGATCGGGGCGCGGGCCGGCCGGACCGTGACCGTCTTCGGCGGGGTGAAGCGGTCCGGGTCGCCGGGGTGGTTGCGGGCCCGTTTCGTGTAGGCGGTGTAGGAGCGGTGGGTCAGACGGGAGGCGATCCGCAGCCCGAGATCGTCATATCCGCCCGTGTTATAGCGCACGTCGATGATGAGCCCGCGCAGGTCGCGTGTGCGCGACCGGGTGAACACGGCGTCAAGCGCCCGATCCAGCTCGGCCCGCTCTTCGGCCAGCGTGCCCTTCTCGCCGGCGTACCCGCCGAAGCCCGTGACCCGCAGATAGCCTAGCCCGCCGGGCAGGTCGGCGTAGCCCAGCTCCCCGTGCCCCCAGGTGCGCATCGGGACACCCAGGTACGCGGCCATGGCCTTGTCGATCCTGGGCCTCAGGTCATCGCCCACTGGCAACCGCGTGCCGGGGCGCCTGCCGATGAAGAAGTGCCGCTCGTCCCAGCCGAGACTGGTGTGGGCGTCTCCGAGCGGTTTGATCATGTCGCTCAGGATCTTGAACAGGCGCTCGTCGCTGGTGCGGGAGTTCACCTTCGGCCGGTAACGGTCTCGTGCCGCCCGCCAGTCGACCTCTTTGGCCGCGAAACTCAGGTAGTTCTCGTCGAAGGTCTTCCAGAAGACGTCGAAGGACGTCACGGGGTCCTTGGGCGTGGGGCGTGAGCAGCGCGGGGGCAGCGCGCGCAGCCGCATCAGGCCCTTGTCCGCCACATCGCCCACGTAGCGGGCTCGCGCGCGATCGCTGCCCTCGGCCCAGACGGTCAGCGCGGCCACGCTGCCGCCGCCGAATGTCACCGCCCCGTCGCGGGCCGTCCCGAGCTGCTTCATAGGGTCTCCGGTCGGCAGGCAGCTGATCTCCGTGATCTGGTACATCCGCAGGCGCCCGCCCTCGATCGACAGGACCATGCCGTAGCCGTCCGTCTTCCAGGCGCCGTCCAGCGCTCCGGGCGAGGCGGCGCCGGCGGGCCCCGCGAACGCCGTGGTGACCGTGGCCGCCAGCACGGCAGCCGCCGTCAGCGCCGCCGCCGTTCTCCTTGTGATCTTCATGGCCACGACGCTATTGACGGTGACGGCGCCAGGCATCGCCCTGTGGTGCGGTCTCGACCTCATGCCGAGGGCGTAGCCCGCCCGCTGAAAACAAGACTTTGTGGATACTCGATCTAAGACGTTCGTATAGGGAAGCCGTCTCGCAGGGATGCTCATCCAACGAGCGAATCCGCACGTTCAGCCAGGACGCTGTGAAGGCGGCGGTCGGAGGAACACGCCGTGGGCAACGCGGTCAGCTCGGCCTGCTGCACCAGCATGAGCCGGAGGCGGCCATCGGGGCCACCTCCGAGGAGCACGTCATGTCCGGCGGCGTCGTCGATGACCACGAACGCGTGCTTTGACGCTTCAGCCATGGCGGCCGTCTACACCGGCTGTGATCCCAGTTAGAAACTGACAATCGACGTGGGAGGCCGGCGTGGTGCGCGCTGTCACTAGCGCAGCCGCGCTCCGCGAGGCCCAGACCGTTTCGCTGATCACACCGCCGAGCCGGAGATTGCCGATGTGCGATAAGACCCCGACCCCGGCCGACAGAAGCAGATCTAAGATCGAACTGTTATGCGTGAACGACTCAGACGACCTTCGGCACGAACCAGAAGAGGGGGAGATGGTGGCGGTCACTTCTGTGCTCAGCCTCGATGGAGTGCCGGTCAGGGAACGATTCGACTTTTGGTGGCAGGCCGTGGCGCAGTCGGTGGTGTCAGTGGACGCCGCCAGTGACCAAGCGGAGAATTACTGGGCCGAAATGCACATGCTCGATCTGGGGATGGCTCAGCTATCTCGGGTGCGATGTGTTTCTTTCGGCGCACGCCGCGGCATTGATCACATCCGCCGCTCCGACGTCGGCCTTTACCAGCTCTCACTGACCTTGAGCGGCCGGTCAGGGATAGAGCAAGGAGGCCGCGAGGCTGCTCTCGCGCCGGCAGACTTCGTTCTGTACGACACCTCGCGCGCCTTCCGGGCTTGGACAGTCGGCGACGCTCCGAAGTGCGACAGCTCATGTGGGATCCCCGCAAATGTGGCCGACGGGATCATTCTTCGGTTTCCGCACGAGGCTCTGCCGCTCCAGAACTCCATGGTCGCCCCCCTCCTAGGTGTGCGACTCCGCGGGGACGATGGCTTCGGTGCGTTACTCAGTGGGATCCTCCGCCAGGCGATCGGACAGTCCACGTGGTCCCCCAGTGACCTCTTGCGGCTGACCACAATCGTGCTGGACCTGGTCAGCGCCTTACTGGCGCATCACATCGACGAGGACGTGACCGCGTACCAGAACGATCCTCAGCGCGTACTGTTCCTACGCATCAAGACCTTCATCGAGGAGAACTTGGCAGACCCGGAGCTGTCGCCCTCGACTATCGCAGCCGCCCACCACATTTCCCTTCGCCACCTGCACAAGATCTTCCAGAACGCGGACCTCACGGTCGCGGGCTGGATCCGCGAACGCCGACTCGAACGCTGCCGCCGCGGGCTCACCGACCCCATGATGGACCGCCTTAGCATCGGCGCCATCGCGGCTCGCTGGGGCTTCCCCAGCCATGCCCATTTCACCCGGATCTTCCACCACACCTACGGCACATCGCCGAGCAGGTACAGAGCCCTCCATCGCGGTCATGGCAACGCGGCGCATCAGCGGGACATGCGCTGACAGGCAAACGTGGTGCGTGGACGGGCAAATGCCGGGATGCCGACGCGCGGTAAATATCTATACGACCGCTCTCCGCGCGACTCACGAAAGGGCACCGGCTGACCGCGATGTGGCACACGCTGGTCAGCGATCGTGACGGCCGGCGGAACGTGGGCGCTGGCAAGCCCGGACGGCAACCACTGCCATGCACAAGTAGGGATCATATGAACCTGACGCGGATCAAGTCGGCAGCTGCCATCGGCAGCCTGGCAACGGCGCTCTTTCTAGCACCGTCGACGCCAGCACAGGCAGTCGCCAGTTGCGCCAACGGCACCCAGACAGACATTGGGTACACCATCCTTTCCGGCGGATACATTAAAGGTTCGGCCAGCTACACAAGCTGCCCGGATCGGCCGATATCCCGGGCCGAGATTTGGATACGCAGAAACGGTGGCCGGCTGTTTGCCACAGAGGTTGAAATCAAGGGCATTGCTACACCATCGAGTCGGTCCTTTTCGCCCAAGGATCGTATTTGCCAAAACCCGAGGATCACGAGCAGATACGACACTTTTGTGGTCTTTTACCATTCGGACGGCGGAAAGACGGAGTTGCGCTCAAACTCGATCACCGTTCCGTGCGAGTAGCTTCCCCGAAGCATGAGTCACGTCCATACCTCCGATTAGCGGAAGAACGTAATTCCATGAGGCGCAACGGGGCCTCCTTTGAAGCACCAGCCGTACCGTTCCCACCATGGAATATCGCCTGGAGCGCCCCAGCGCCAGGCTAGTGCCTGCCTGATCCGGACGGCTGGGTGTGCTGAGAGTCCTACACCCGCATTACTGCGTATCGGAACGGCGCAAGGGTGCCGAAAAGAATCGGAACAACGCGACGGCTGAGGCGTGTCGGGAAACCCACGTTGCAACAGCCGTGTTACACGAAGTTTCGCAAACCAGGGAAGGATTATCTGTGCGGAAGACTGTTGCTCACCTAGGCGTGCTTGCCATTTCGCTTGGGAGTGCGATCGTAGGGCAGGTCCAGCCAGCTAGTGCGGCCATCAACTGCAGTAGCGGTACCAAGATGGACATCGGGTACACAATCAAGGATGGCGCATACATCAAGGGGTCGGCGAGCTACACCAGCTGCCCGAACCGCGCGATCCAGTCAGCCGAAATTGTGCTCCAGACAAAGATTGCGATTGGCGGCTGGAGTGACGTGAGTCAAACTCGCGTCAGGATATCAGGGATCGTCACGCCTTCTCAGAAGTCGTACTCTTTCAAGGATCTTCCTTGCAGGGCGGACACTATGATGGATTGGCGGGATTGGCGTGCGAAGGCCGTCTGGAAGCACACCTCGGGCACTACTACTAAATACTCGAATGTATTGCGGACAGTAGCGGACTGCCGGCCATAAGAGCTGAAGGAGCTGGGACCAAGCTGAACCTGGCCAGGTTGGTCCCAGCGACGAACGCTCACGGCGCCAGCGCGGCAAGGTGCCGAGACGCGACCCCCAACGCCCTTTCAGTTATAGGAGAGTAGCAAGTGAAACCCCTCAAGAAGGTTGCGGCAGTTATTGGTGCGGCGGGAATTGTAGCCAGCGGCGTCTTGGTCGCCGCCCCGGCACAAGCCGCAGGTTCCGTCATCGACATCGGCTACACGATCGTCGATGGGCGGTACATCAAGGGGTCAGGCAGTATGACGAACAACGGCGACTATACCAACGTTTGTGTGGTAATCATGGGAAAAAAGAACTCGAGCGGCTACTCGGACTACACGATGGCTTGTCGCACCAACCGGGGCTCCGTGTCGTGGAGCGCTCCGGATGTGTTCACCGGGAACTTGGAGGCACGTGCCTGCTATGAGTTCTACACTCGGATTAGCGCTTACAAGAATGGCACTCGCGTGGCCAACAAGAACTCGAATCACGTCAAGGTGGGCACCTGCGGGTAGATTCAGTGAGTCCATTTCAGCGGCTCTCGCGAAGTTGTAGAACGAGGATCGCCTTGACCAGCTGACCTGCGCGAAGTGGGCAGCAGCGGAGCTTGCGGAGGATGCGCCAGGTCTTCAGTTGCGCATTGGCGCGCTCACCGGGGCCGCGGAGCTTGGCGTGGGCGGAGTTCGCGCTCTTCTGCGAGGCGGGCTTGTTCTTCCCCTTGTACGGCACGCGCACATGTTCGCCCGCGCCGATGTAGCCCTTGTCGGCGAGCGTGATCAGCCCGGCGGCGGCCAGGCGGCGCAGGATGCCCCAGATGCGGGCGGCCTTCAGATCGTGCACCGACCCGGCAGCGAGCCCGAGGTCCACAGCGGCGTGCCATCGGGAGCCGCCAGGACCTGGATGTTCATGCCGTGCTTTTTGTGCTTGCCGGAGTAGTACGGCCGGTCGGCGGCCACCCGGTCGATGGGGATGAGGGTGCCGTCCAGTACGACGAAGGCGTAGCCGGCCCGCTTGGCGGTGCGTAAGGCCTGATCGAGACGGGGTGAGCGGCGGGCGAGCAGGGCGATGGCCTCGTTCACGTAGCGCCAGGCGGTTGTGGTGCCGATGCCGAATCCGGCGGCGATCTTGGCGAAGGTCTCACCTTTGCGCAGGTAGACCAGCACGAGCAAGGGCCTGCTGACCGGGGTTGAGGCGCCGCTTGGTGGAACCGATCGCCTGGCGGTGACGCCGCAGCACTCCGGCCAGGTAGCTCACGGTCTGGGATGACAACGGCAGCGCGGCACGGTAGAACAGCACACAGGCCCCTGGTGGTGATGGTTGCTCTTGGTCGACAACCCTTCTACCAGGGGTTTTCTACTTCCCGATCAAGAGCGACGATTCCTCACCGAAGCTGTGGCCTGCGCCGTCACGTTGAAATGGACTCAGTGGTTGTGGGCGGCAAGTGCTGTGACCGGAAACGATCGCCGGGTTGGGGGATGGTTTCAGGCGGCGGGCGTGAGGGGTCGGCCGCCCCAGCGGATGCCCTTCTCGCTGCGGACACGGGCGCGTTCCTGACGCTGGGCGGCCAGCACGTCGGGATGACGGGCGTGGGCGTTGCGCCAGCGCAGGTAGGCCTGAAGTTCGCGGGTCTGCACGGTGTGGTTGGGATGGTTGGAGTTGGACAGGGTGAACTGGCGCAGCGGCCCGAAGTGTGCCTCGATTGGGTTGGCCCAGGAGGCGTACGTCGGGGTGAACAGCAGCTCGACCTTGTGCTTGCTCGCCCAGGCTCGGATGCGCCAGTTCTTGTGCACCGACAGGTTGTCGAGGATGACGTAGATCGGGGCGCCGTCCGGGCGGGCCGCGCGGATGGAGCGCCGAGCGGCCCAGGTGTGGTCGATGCCCTTGCGGCTGCGGTTGACGCCCCACAGCAGGTCATCGCCGACCGAGCAGCAGCCGTGGAAGTAGGTGACGCCGTGGGTGCGGCGGTAGGTGGCCGGCAGCCGGTCCGGCCGGCCCTGCTTGGCCCAGCCGGCTCCGGCGACCGGGCGGATGCCCAGCGGCCCGAACTCGTCGAAGGCGAAGGTGCGCTCGGGCCGCTGGGTCAGGGCGTACTCGATCCGGTCCAGCTTGGCCTCGACGTCGGGATCGGGCGACTCTTTCCAGGTCTTGGTGCGCTGGAAGGTGATGCCGTGCCGGGCCAGGGGCAGGCGTAAGGCTTCGCGGCCGATCCCGATCGTGCGGCCGGGCAGCCGATGAAGATACGCCAGGAGCTTGCGGATGGACCAGCGGGTGAAGGGCTGGCCGAGCTTGACCGGGCGGGTGGTGGCCGTCTGGATGAGATCTCGCGCGCGAGCGTCGCCTCCAACACGTCGAGCACCGTGATGGAGCTGGCCTCCTGCAGTGCCGCGAATCTCAGGCGTCCGCCCGTGACGTCCTATAGCCGGGACACCGGCATGGCGGCGAGCTCCGCGGTGGCCTACCGTCCGCGGAGCGGTTCGAGAGCTGGACCGGACCTCCGCCACCGCCCCGTCGTGCTCGGCGATCAGGCCCCACGCGTCGCCCAGCAGCCGCGCCGCCCGCCGTGACAGGTCCCGGACGTCCTCGGCAGACGCTGATCCCATGGGCCCGACCGTACCGCCCTCGGCCTGCCCGGCACACCGGTCGTCGCCTGTCAGCGATCGGCCAGCATCCCGGCGTCGTGGGCGACGATCGCGGCCTGGACGCGGTTGCCGCAGCCGAGCTTGGTCAGGATGCGGCTGATGTGCGTCTTGACCGTGCCCTCGCCCATGAACAGGGCCTTGGCGATCTCGATGTTGGAGTAGCCCGCACCCACCAGGACGAGCACCTCGCGCTCGCGCCCCGACAGGGCGGCGACCAGGGCGCGGGCACGTCCGTCGCCGCCCTGCAGGTAGCGGTCGATGACGCGGCGGGTGAGCTGCGGGGCGAGGATGGCGTGGCCGCCGGCCACCGTGCGCACGGCGTGGATGAGCTCCTGCGGGCCGGTGTCCTTCAGCAGGAACCCGTCCGCGCCCGACCTCAGCGCCGCGGCCAGGTTCTCCTCCTCGCCGAAGGTGGTCAGGACGATCGCTTTCACGCCGGGGGCGGCGTACGCGAGTTCGCGCAGGGCGGTCAGGCCGTCCATGCCTGGCATGCGGATGTCCAGCAGCGCCACGTCCACCTGATGCTCCAGGGCGGCCGCCACGGCCTCCGCGCCGTCGGCCGCCTCGGCCACCACCGCGATGTCCTCAGCGTGTTCCAGGATGAGCCGCACGCCGGTGCGGAGCAGGGCCTCGTCGTCGGCGAGCAGGACGCGGATGGGCGGCATGAGGATCATTCTCCCGGGCCGGTCCGGACGGTGATGATCCGTCTGTCCACGATGCGGTCGCCGGCCAGGCAGTAGCGGACGACGCGGACCGAGTTCCGGGTGACGTCGTAGTACCAGCAGCGGGTGCCGGGCGGGCGGGGCGGCTCATGGGCGGCCACGGCCAGCTCCGCGATCGGCTCCGAACCGCCGACGAGCGCGCGCAGGGCCGCGTTGGCCATGCCGACGTCCAGCATCGCGGACCGCGAGGGCAGGGGCAGGTACGCCGGTACGACGACCAGCAGCACCGCGGTCAACGCGACACCGCCGGCCTGCAGCAACGCCATCCCGATCCGGTTCGCGAGCCGTTCCACGGGGGTGGAGGCAGGGGGACGCGGGCGAACGGCAGGGGTGACGTCCGGGTGCGGGACGGAGGGGACGGCGTCAGTCCAGGGGAGGCGGGCTTCCACGCGGAAGCCGCCGCCCGGTGCCCGGCCCGCCGAGAACGTGCCGCCCAGCAGGCGTACCCGCTCGCCAAGCCCGGCCAGGCCGCTGCCGGAGCCGGTCTCCGCCGGGGCGGCGGCTCCGGGCGGCGGGCCGTTCTCCACGGTCAGGGCCAAGTCGTGCGGCCCGTGCCGCACCTCCACCCGGCAGGGCGCGCCGGGCGCGTGCCGGTGGAGGTTGGTGAGCGACTCGCGCACCAGCCGGTGCGCGGCCAGGCGGAGCGCCCGGTGCTCCTGCCCGACGTCCGGGCCGGTCCAGGCGAACGACACGGCGTGCCCGCCGGCCTGTGAGGAGGCGGCCAGGCGCTCCAGGTCGGCGCGGGTGCCGGTGGCGTCGGTGAGGCCGTCGGGCGACGCGGCGGCCTCACCGTCGGCGCGTAGCACGTCGAGGACGGTCCGCAGCTCGCGCATGGCCGTCGCCGCGGTATCGCGCACCAGGCGGGCCCGTTCGGCCAGCGGTGGAGCGGCGCTCAGCTCCAGGCCGCCCGCGTACAGGGAGATGAGGCTGAGCCGGTGGCCGATCAGGTCGTGCATCTCCTGGGCGATCCGAGACCGTTCCAGCAGCCTGGCGCGGGAGGCGGTCAGCTCGTGCGCGCGTTCCAGCACGTCGTTGCGTTCGCGTAGGGCGCGCAGGAGGCGTTCGTGCTGGACGACGACGAGCCCGAGCAGCCCCGGCACGGCCGCGCAGATCACCGAGACGGCGATCGTCACCACCACGACCTGCTGCCAGGCGGCCTGCGAGGTCGTGACCAGGCAGACCGCGAGCGGCAGCACACAGGCCAGCCCGCAGACCGGCACGTGCCTCTTCGCGGGGACACGGCCGGCCGCGCCGTACGCGGTGACCGCCAGCGCGACCCCGGTCTCGATGAAGCGGCCGAACAGCAGCGCGGCGCCGACGAGCGCCAGGAGCGGCCACCGCCGCCGGGCCAGCACGAGCCCGGCGGCGAGCGCGCACGCGATGGACACCAGGGCCGGGTGGGTCAGGGTGGTCGTGGACGGCCAGGCCAGCCAGGTCGCCACGCCGGACAGCGCCACGACCAGCGCGGCGACGAGCAGCGCCAGCGCGGCCTCGATGACCAACCGGTATCGCATGGGTCCATCTAAGGGGTCGGGCCGTCACCCTGGGGCACGGGCGTGGTGTTGGGGCGGCACGGCTGGCGCATCGTCGTACCGCAGGCGGGCAGCGACTCGGCGTGCGGGTAGTCGACGTGGCCGAGCACGATGCTCGACGGCCTGCCGCGGTCGAGCCAGACGGTGTTGGTCGAACGCTGTTTGACGTGCCCGAAGCGCCAGTAGCCGGTCTGCGACGGCGTGTCGACGGTCAGCCTGATGCCGGATCCGGCGCGGAACACGTGTGCGAAGCGCGGGATCTCCACCCGCAGCAGGGCGGGCTCGCCCGGGACGAGCGGCTTCACCGCGGAGGCGCGGAAGTCGCCGTAGGGGCGCAGCTCGGTGGAGCGGCCCTTGTCGAGCACCCGCTTGGACGCGCGCAGCCAGCCGCGCTGGACGAACATCTCCTGGCCGTCCGGCCGCACCTCCGACAGCGTGACCTGCACGTCGGTGTCCGGCGCGGTGGCGCTGAGCCACAGGTCGGCCGAGCCGGCGCCGTAGAAGCCGAGATCCTGCGGGAGCGCGCCGGTGGTGAAGGCGAGCTGGCCCTTCTTGTCCTTCACGGGCTGCCAGCCCTCGTCCTCGGGGTTGTTGACGACCGGGCTCTTGGCGGGGTAGCGGTAGCTCACACCCGCCTCGGCCTTTGTGGGCTTCTCGTCGTTCATGCGTCCGCCCTCGTGCAGCCACAGCCGCTTGGGGCGCACGGGGACGGGCAACTGGTCGAACTCGGCCACCGCCCTGGGCTTCTCCTCCGGCCTGTTGCTCAGCTCCTGCAGCACGCGGACCCGCGGGCCGTTCTCGAAGCCGTTGTCCTCGCCCTTGACGAACCGGGCGAGGAACTGCTTGAGCGTGTCGTCGATCTCCCGAGTGCCCTCGTCGGTGTGGTGGTCGCCGTTGGAGCCGAGCAGCCAGCGGTTCTTCGGGTCGACGGTCTCCTCCGCGTAGCCGGCGCGCGGGCCGACCTGCTCGTCCTGCCAGGACTGCAGGAACAGCGCCGGCACCTCGATGCGGTGGGTCTTCCGCATCGCGCTCATGCGGAGGTGCACGCCGCCGTCGTGCGGGTTGTCCTTCAACAGGACGCTCACGTCGAGGTCGGGGCGGCGGATCTTGGTGATGTTGGCGAGCACGGTGCGCCGGCACGCCTCGTCGCCGTCGAGCTTGGCGGCGGTCTTGGCGGCGTACTTCCAGATGGCAGGGAACATGGACCACCAGCTGTACGGGAAGCCGATGTTCGGGATGCCGCCCGGGTAGGCCACGTCGCGGTAGGTGTCGGCCACCACCTTGCTCGGCGTGATCGCGACCAGCCCCTTGGGCCGCTGCAGGGCGGTCCAGAGCTGGGTGTGCCCCGAGTAGGAGACGCCGATCATGCCGACCCGGCCGGTGGACCAGGGCTGTCTGGCCGCCCACTCGATCGCGTGCTTCCCGGCCGCGCCCACCGAGGCGTCGAAGACCTTGTCCTCGCCGGTCGAGCAGCCCGTGCCGGGGACGTTGACGCCCACGATGGCATACCCCTCGCGCAGCCACCGCTTACCCACCTCGGGGTCAGAGCCCGCGCCGTAGCCGTCGTACTCGACGAGCACCGGGAAGCGCCCGGTGGCCTTCGGCAGTAACACGGAATAGCGCAGCTTGTCGCCGTTGGGCAGGTTGAGGTAGCCCCAGTGGCGGGTGGGCGTGGGTGGGTCCTGCACGGTTGTTCCGGTGGCGGCGAGGACGACCGCCAGCGCGAGATGTCGGATCATGACGCCACGTTCCCCGGAGCGGCCCCTCCCGCGCATCTGCCGATCGGCTCCCCGCCTGTCAGCCGTCCGGGTCGATCTCGCCCTCCGCGCCCTCTTACGTTCGCAAAGCGGAAGTCCCAATATCGACTCTGATTGACGCGCATA
The DNA here is from genome assembly GCF_053602555.1 of Nonomuraea sp. NPDC004354. Taxonomy (NCBI): domain Bacteria; kingdom Bacillati; phylum Actinomycetota; class Actinomycetes; order Streptosporangiales; family Streptosporangiaceae; genus Nonomuraea; species Nonomuraea sp. NPDC004354. The sequence continues at coordinate 34,003 of NZ_JBSGDV010000036.1, forward strand.
TCGGGGCATCACTGCTCATGTCGCATTCCCTTGCCTCAGAGCGCGAAGGCATCATGAGTGGGCCGGATGTACCAGAGCTGCGGCGCGCGCGTGAACGGAGAGATGTGGTGACTCACCATCAGCGGTAGCGGTGAAGGAACGCCTCTCCGCCCGGCTGGTCATCACCCAAGGCAAGAAGGGCCACCCCTGGCCACCGCCCGACGCATGCGCCGCGGGACGCTGACCAGCGGCTATCCCACCCGCATCCCGCTCCTGTCCTTCGGCGCCCTGGCAAGATCGTTTGCCGATAATGACTGCCCGCCGGGTGCCCGAGTCCGAGCGGGTCCGGCTGCTGGTGGAGACCGAGGGCGCGATGTCGGCCGCGGAGGGCGTCGCCCGCCGGATCGACGACGGCGGCCCGGACGAGTCGACGCTCGCCGACTCGCTGTACATCCGGTACGGCGTGCAGGACGCCCTCTCCCGGGTGGCCCCGCGCGCGGTCGAACTGCTCGCCGACCTCGACTCCACGGCCTCCGGTGAGGTCGGCTACCTCGCCACCTGCGCCAACGGGCTGACCCTGCATCCGCCGGCACGCTCCCAGATGACCGGTCCGCTGGCGGCGTACCTGGTCGACGGGCGGCTCACTATCGCCTGATCCCAGGCATCCAACAGCCAACGGCTGTTCCTGCCCTTCCTCGCCTCCGAGGAAGGGCAGGACGATGAGAGCATCCTCCAGGACGTCCCGCACAACGTCCCCGCCGACGCGGATGTCCCTGGGCCCGGGCGAGGGCGGGCGGGAGGTGTGGCACGCTGTGATCGCCCCCTGGAGCCTTCCGGCGGCGACGAACGGTGATCGTCCCGTCCATCGCGGGAACGGCCGCCATGATCGTCGATCGTTATCTTGGATTCTTGGCCCCTTCGGAGCGAGATGATCTTGCCGGGCGTGTAAGGCACGGTGCCGAACCGGCAGCCATAAGCGCGAGGTTCGCGGCCCTGTCCCGCAACGCGGTGCGATATGCGTTTGGTGTATCGCGCCTTCAGTTGTGCCCGTTTTGCTGGTTTGTCGCCTGGTTGCGCAGCCCGGCCACATGAGCATGCGGGCGCTTCCAGGTGGTCGCGAGAGTCCGGCTTTCGCGAAGGCCAGGCGGAGAATTCGGCGAATAGATGATCGCGAAGAGGTCATCGCCGTAGGGGCATGCCCCTCCCTCTGCCCCAGAAAGGATCCGATCATGGATTTGTCCAGCAGGCGGAAGCTGGCGAGCTCACTCACTCCGTTGATCTTGCTGATGGCTGTCCTCATGGTGCCCTTCCAGGCACAGCCAGCCCAAGCGGACGACGGAATGAACAACATTCTCGATCACAAGTACGGTCTCTTCGTCCACTACGTGCCCCGCCTCACGGTGAACTCCAACGGCGTGGCCGTCACCGATCCCAACTCCCTCGCCAACAGCTTCGACGCGAACCGGTTCGCAGGCGATCTGGCTGCTGCCAAGGTGCAGTACGTCATCTTCTCCGCCTGGCACTCCAAGATGGTGACGCTCTGGCCAAGCCAGAAGATGCTGGACTGGAGTCTGCCGAACCACCGCGTCAACCGCGACTTGATCGGCGACATGATCACCGCGGTCAAGGCCAAAGGCATCCATGTCTACCTCTACACCCATCCGCGCGACGGCATGGAGTTCACCGACGCCGAAAAGCAGAGGACCGGCTGGGGCACCCAGCCCCCGGCCGAGGAAAAGAAGTGGAATCCGGGCTCGGACTTCGACCGCCCGAAATGGAACTCGTTTATCAACGACATCTACCAGGAGATGATGCAACGCTACGGCAACCGGATCGACGGCCTGTTCCTGGACGAAGGCAGCCCCCAAGGCGACAGCCAAACAGTGGTCGACTACCCCCGATTGCGGGGGACCATCAAAGCCGCCAGCCCGCGCGCCGTCCTCATCCAGAACAACTACGGCAACCTGTATGGCCTGGACAAAGGCATGAAGGAGTACGGCGGCTGGGGCGAGTTCGCACAGCCGAACGGAGCCCTCTGGCCGGGCCACACCGAGCCCGTAGCGTCGATCTTCACTGAACAATGGTGGGCAGAGCGGTCCTCCAGCACGCTGCGCTTCTCGCCGCGGAACATGTTCCGCTACACCGTCCTGGAGGCAGCCGCCAACACCGACGGCGGCGGCGTCGCCTGGGCGGCAGGCCCCTACACCGACGGCGGCTGGGAACCGGGCGTCATGCCGACGCTGACGCAAGTCGGCACCTGGGTCGACCAGATCAAGAAGTCCATCCTCGGCACCCGGCCCAGCACCTCCTACCCGACCAAAGCCGGGACTCGCATCGCCGACCTGGCCTGGGGTGTAGCGACCAAGTCACCTGACGACCGCACCGAGTACCTCCACGTGCTGAAGCCACCGGCCGGGCACACCCTCACCCTCCCGCTCCCTCGCGACGGCAAGGTCTTCGCAACAGCCTCCCTGGTGAAGGACAGCACGCAAGTCGTGCTCAGCCAGGACATCAACCGGGTGAGGCTCACCATTGCAGGCTCCTGGGACGCCAACGACACCGCGATCAAACTGACCGTCGCCAGCCGCTCCGGCCCCATCTCCCTCTACCGCTGTTTCAACCCCAGCACCGCAGATCACATGGGTACCACCGACTCCGGTTGCGAGGACCGCCGCCGCTACTCCTTGGACGGCCCCGTCGGCTACATCTACCGAACCCAGATTCCGGGCACTGTTCCCCTCTACCGCTGCTACAGCCCCAGCGCCGCAGATCACATGGACACCACCGACCGCAAGTGTGAGGACCCTCAGCGCTACTCCTTGGACGGCCCCCTCGGCTACCTCTACCGCACCCAGATCCCGGGCACCGTTCCCCTCTACCGCTGCTTCAACGCCAGCACCAGTGATCACATGGACACCACCGACCGCACATGCGAGGACACCCGCCACTACTCCTTGGACGGTCCCCTCGGCTACGTAATCGCTTGAAAGCTATGCGTGGCGCAGCGCGCACCGACACCCTGGACTCGGGGACCACGACATCAGAGTGGGCGATCGTCACGGCCTCGACTGGTGACTTCGTGCCCAGCGCCGGTCCCACGTGAGCGCCTACTTGCAAATGGGAGCCGGTCACGACGTAGAGGGCTCTTGACCCTGGTCACATGCTGGATGCGATCTGGTGGGGTGTGATCGTGCGAGGGGCCGTGCTGGATCCCGCTGCTGTAGGCACACCCCGGTCGGCGGCCCCGCCCCAACGCCACCCGGTCGTACTGTGATCACGATCGGGTGGCACCGCAGGGGCTTCGCGTTAGCCCTGTTACTACGGTTTGTGGTCGGAGATGTCGAGCGCACTAGTGATGTCCGACCCGTCCACCCAGAACGTGCCCGTGTTGCCGTACATGTCGTACGCAACAATCCTCGGAGTAAACCACGCCTTCCATTTATCTACCGGTCCGTTCGGGATGTACCATCCGTCGCCACCGGTGGTGGAGTGTACCCAAGTGAAGCACAGGTACCGCTCGGGATGTTGCCTGTCGTAGATCTGCGCGAAATCGCACCAGTTGTTCCCCGCGGGGAAGTTGACGATCTGCGCCCTATACGCGGAGTCGTGCGGCTCGCGATACCAGACATAGCCGCCGTAGAAATCCTTATGGCCGCTCTCGGGAGTGATGTTGTACGCGAAGAGCCCGTCGTAACCATCCTCGCTGAAGCAGCGATCCACCGAGAAAGCGACGAAGTGGTTATCTACGGCTCTCAAGGAGAGATAGTAGTTCCAGGCGTCTGTCGTCACATTCTTTGCGTCGCCGCCCAATTGGGTTGTTGTACGCGAGTAATCCCAGACGATGTCCCCCCGCATGTAGGTTATGGGTGTCCGCGGATTGAGCATGACTTTGCTGGAGTATGTTCCGTGTTGGGAGCTGTTGACGGTATCGCCGGAGTCGGTCCTGACTTGGACGCCGATCGACTTCCGGTCCACCCCCGGCGAGCAATATACGTAGAACGTGACCTGCTGGGTCCCGTCGTCTTCGATCGTGGCTTCGGCGGGCTCGCCGGACTCGCCGGGGATTGCAGTGAACTCGTTCGCGGTGTCCGTATATCCCCAGCCCCAGCCCGAGTTCCAGGTGAGTTTCGACTCGTCAACGTAGTCGATGAGCCACAAATTGGCGGTTAAATGCTGAGGGTCAACCTCGATGGGATTTCCGCTTTCGTCGGTTGGTTCGACACTGATCGTGACGCCGATCCTATTCCGTTCGTTCGCGTAGATATCGCAATTCTGGGAGCCGCTCTCGAGTAAGACCGAGAGCTTCGACACGCTGGTCCATTTTGGCATGTTTTGTCTCCTTCGTTCGTGTGAGATGGTGCGGTATGTGAGGCCCGGCGATAGGCGGTCCCGACCGCTTCCGTCGCGCCCGTAGGTACCCGGTGGGGCCTCACGTCGAACATCATCGCGCCGCCCCCACAGCGCCGTGTGATCACGGGCCACACCCGAACGCCTTACCGGCCTCGGTGCTGGTGGAGTCGCGTAATCAACTGTCGCGTATTCGTCCAGCCGTCGAGTGCTGATGTGGCCGACCTGGGGCATGCTGGAGTCATGACTGGTGATCAGGTAGCCGCCGCAGTCCGTGCATTGATCAATCGGTACGACCCCGAGGGCCTGTTGGGCATGGGGGCTCCTGAGGACGAATATGACCCCGAGGTGGGTGATCTCGCAACTCTCGTCTGCGGTAGAGAAGAGATCACTGCTGATGCTGTCGGCTCCGTCTGGAACCGATGGTTCAACGATGTCTCCGATTGGTGCACCCGGCAGCCTGAGCAGGTTCGTGAGGTCGCGGCCGCGCTGGAG
>NZ_JBSGDV010000037.1:0-37955 GCF_053602555.1 Nonomuraea sp. NPDC004354
GGTGCGGGCGCCGGCGCTCGACCTGGCGGACCACGATGTGTCATACATCCTGCCCAAGCTCAGGTCAGGCCTGATCGACGAGATGAGCTTCGCTTTCCGGATCGACAGCGGCCAGTGGAGCCCGGACTACACCGAGTACCGGATCACCCGATACGACATCCACCGCGGCGACGTGGCGATCGTCGGATGGGGAGCCAACCCCTTCACCGACGCCGGCGTGCGCGCCGCGCGGCCGACGTCGAGCCGTGCCCGCGCGCTGCTGGAACTAGCGCTGCACCGCTGACCCCCTTGAACTCCCGCCCGTACGTCCCCGCGGGCGGGCCCTCTGCCCTGCGCACCGCGCGCACGAGTCCACCCCGGCGCACTCGCCTCGGGGGGCCGTCTGTCTGGACCGACAGGGCGTCACGAGATCCGATCGACACACAGGAGATCACCATGACGCTCGCTCAGATGATCGAGCAGGCCCGTACGGCCCTGACCACCGCCATCACCGCCCGCCAGCAGGCACAGGAGTCTCTGATGGCCCTGCGGGAGGACCCCGCCCTGACCGAGGAGGCCGTGACCGAGCGGGTGGCCGCCCGGGACGCGGCCGACGCCGAGGTGACCCGCCGCCAGCAGGCTCTCGCCGAGCTGGAGGCCGAGCAGGCCCGAGAGGAGGAGATCGCCGCCCTGTCCGCCCGGGTCGAGCCGGCCGCCACCCGGGCGCCGTCGCCCGAGAGGCGGGTGCGGGTGGGCGCCGAGGCGCGCACCTACCGCCCCGACCTGGACCCGCGCGGCGCTGGCTTCCAGCTCGACGTTCGTGCGGCGTTCCTCGGCGACTACGAGGCCCAGGCCCGCCTCGCACAGCACATGCGCGAGGAGCGGGTTGAGCGCGGTGGCGCGATCCGTGAGGAGCGCGCGGTGGGCACTGGCGCGTTCGGTGGCTTGGTCATCCCTCAATACCTGACCGACCTGTATGCGCCGCTGGCGCGCACCGCGCGGCCGTTCGCGGACGCCTGCCGGCATCACACGCTGCCCCCGACGGGCATGACGGCCGAGATCGCCCGCGTGACGACCGGCACGGCCGTGGACAACCAGAGCGCGGAGAACGCCGCGGTGACCGAGACGGACATCGACGACACCACACTCTCGATCCCGGTTCGCACGGCCGCCGGCCAGCAGACTGCTTCCCGACAGTCGCTTGAGCGCGGCAACGGGGTCGAGGACGTCATTCTCGATGACCTGTTCAGGGCCTACGCCGCGCGCCTGGACACGACCCTGCTCAACCTGGCCTCTGTGGGCCTGACCAACGTCGCCACCGCGGTTGCCTACACGGACCCCTCGCCGACTACGGCCGAGCTGTACCCCAAGGTGATCGAGGCGCTGGCCGGCGTGGAGGGCGCGCTGCTCGACCAGGCCAGCGGCGACAACCTCGCGATCATGCACAGCAGGCGCTGGTACTGGATGCAAAACGCCATGGGCACCTCCTACCCGATGATCACTCAGCCCGGTGTGGTGGCCCAGACGCTCGGCACCAACTACGCCGAGGTGTACGGCCGCGGCGTGCGCGGCATCCTGCCCAACGGCACGCCGGTGATCGTCGATAACAACATCGCGACCAACCTCGGGGCCGGGACCAACGAGGACGAGATCTATCTGGTGGACCGTACGGAGTGCCACCTGTGGGAGGACCCGAGCGCGCCGGTCTACATCAGGGCTGAGCAGCCCAAGGCCGCCAACCTCGGCGTGCTCATGGTCGTGTACGGCTACTACGCCTTCACGTTCCAGCGTCAGCCGCACGCCCGGAAGATCGCCGGTACCGGCCTGATCACGCCGACGTTCACCGGCGCCTGACCCAAGCTGCCCCGACCCGCCTTGCTCCCCGTGGGGGCGGGTCGGGGCCTCCAGCGGAAGGAGCATGATCCATGCCGTCAGAACGCGAACAGGACAGCAGCGAGCGCCCGCCGCGCGAGCCGGTCAGCAAGGACGCCATGGTGGCCGCCCTCCTGCGCGAGCGCGAGGGCTACGTCCAGCGCGGCCTCGCCGAGCGGGTGGCCGAGGTGGACGAGCAGCTCAAGCTGCGCGGGCACGCCCCGCCGAAGAGCAACACGCCGCCCAACTCCGAGACCACCGGCGAGGCCACCGGCGGCAAGCCGCGTGGACGCCGAGCCCCTGGCAAGTCGCGCACGTAGGAGGGGCGGCCGCGATGGCCAACGAGTACAGCGACCGAGCCACGCTCAAGCTTGCGCTCGGCATCACCGACACGGCCCGAGACGGCCTGCTCGACAAGGCCCTGACGGCCGCCTCCCGCGCGATCGACCAGCAGACCGGCCGGCGCTTCTGGCTGGACCCCACGCCGAGCGCGCGCGTGTACAACCCGCACGGCCGTGTGGTGCGCGACGAGCGCGGCGAGCTGCTCCTGATCGACGACCTTGGCGCCGCCGGCGCGCTGGTGGTCGAGGTCGGAACGCCAGGATCGTGGACCCCCGTCACGGACTTCGAGACCTGGCCCGACAACGCGCTGGCCAATGGGGAGCCCATCACCGGGCTGTTGCTGCCGACCGGCGTCTGGGGGACCACCCGCACCCGGGTGCGGGTCACCGAGCGGTGGGGGTGGCCGGTCATCCCCGACCCGATCGAGCAGGCTTCCCGCCTCCAGGCCGGGCGCCTCTACCGGCGCAAGGACTCCCCCGAGGGCGTGGCCGGGTCGGCCGAGTGGGGCCTGGTGCGGGTGCCCCGCCTTGACCCCGACGTGCTCGCGCTGATCGAGCCTTTCACGCTGCCCGGATTCGCCTAGGAGGAGACGATCATGAGTCACGTCGTATACGCCCGCGTGGACTCCACCGTGGTGTGGTCCGGGGGCCAGTCCCCGATCGGCATGGGCGAGGTGTGGGACAGCGAGGCGCCGCTGGTGCGCGAGCGCCCGGACCTGTTCTCGACCGAGCCCACCCGGGTCCGCGGGCGCGTCGCCCGACCGGCCGAGGCCGCGGAGGACGCCGAGGAGGACGGGCCCGCCGAGGCGCCCGCGGCCGAGAAGCGGCCGAGGAGGCGGGGATAGGTGGACATCGGGCTCATCCGTGAGGGCCTGGCCGCCGCGGTCAAGGCGGGCATTCCCTCGCTCAACTGCTTCGGCTACTGCCCCGACAGCGTGCCCGAACCGACCTTCTACGCCGGCGAGGTGGAGATCGACTTCGACCGGGCGTACGGCCGGGGCATGGATGAGGCGAGGGTGACATGCCGCCTGCTGGTCTCCAGGGCGGATGACCGGTCGGGACAGGCCGCGCTCGACCGCTACCTCGCCGGCTCGGGCCCCCTCAGCGTCAAAGCCGCGATCGAGGCTGCCCGCGGCGCCCCTGGCGAACTCGCGCTGGGCGGGCTCTGCGATGACCTGCACCTGACCCGCGTGCAGGGCTACCGCATGTATCAGGTGGGCGAGGTTCAGTTTTACGGCGCCGAGATGATCTTGCGCGTCATCGGAGAGGGGTGACCCCGTGGCCAAGTCGGTCCTGCTCAACACCAGGATCTTCGCTGCCGGCGCCGACCTGACCGGCCAGTCCAACAAGATCGAGATGTCCTGTGAGGTCGAGGACAAGGACGGGACCGCGTTCCGGCCGGTAGACGATCCTCAGGCCGGGTGGAAAGAGGTGCTCGGCGGGCTCGCCTCGACCAGCATCACCTCGGCCGGTCAATGGGAAGCCGGGGACCCCGGGAAGGTGGACAACGCGGCATGGGCGAACCTGGCCGGCCGTACGGCCCACCCCTGGACCGTGTGTCCGCTGTCGGCCGCCGTGGGCGAGCTGGCATACACCAGCTCAGGCCTGATCACCTCCTACAAGCAGGGTGACGCGGTGGGCGAGGTCGCCCCCTGGGAGGCCCAAGCCAAGGGGTCGAGCCTGCTGGTGCGCGGCCAGGTCGCACACCCGCCGGGTATGGCTCGCACCGCGAGCGGGTCGGGGACCGGGCTCAACCTCGGCGCCCTGGCCGCCGGACACCGGCTGCTCGCCTCCCTTCACGTCCTGTCGGTCTCGGGCACCACGCCGAGCCTGACGGTGCGGGTGGAGTCGGACTCCGACAACACGTGGGCGAGCCCGACCACCCGAGCGACGTTCGCCGCGGCGACGGCCGCCGGCGGGCAGTCCGCCGAGGTGGCCGGCGCGGTCACCGACGCGTGGTGGAGGGTCGCGTGGACCATCAGCGGCACCACGCCGTCCTTCCTGTTTGTCGCCGCGCTCGGCATCGCCTGACCACGCTGCCCGCGCGGTGAGTGTGCGGTGAAAGACGCGTGGCCGTAGGCCACACCTTCTACCCACCCTCCCCCTCGGCATCGCCTGACCGCGCCAGCGCGCGCGGTGAGGGTGCGGCCGAAAGCGCGTGGCCGTAGGCCACACCTCTATCCGCTCTTCCCTGTAAGGAGGCCCCCGTGGCCAAGATGGTGCTGCTTGCCAGCTTCCTGAGCATCGGCGGAAACGACTTGTCCGACCGCTGTTCCAAGATCGAACTGACGGCGGAGGTCGAGGACAAGGACGTCACGACGTTCGCGTCGCTCGGCTGGAAGGAAGTGCTTGGCGGGCTCGCGTCCGGGTCGCTCGGCGCCCAGTTCAAGCAGGACTATGCGGCGACCGAGGTTGACAGCGTCATGTGGCCGCTGTTCCTGACCCGCACCCCGCAGGCGTTCGAGGTGCGCGCGGACAATGCCCCTGTCGGCGTGAACAACCCGAAGTACACCGGCAACGTCCTGATCAAGGAATGGAAGCCGATCACCGGCTCAGTGGGCGACGTGGCAGAGGTCGAGGTCAGCTTCCCGACCTCGGGCGCGGTCACCCGAGCCACCGCCTGACGCCATGCCGGTCGAGCTGAGCGTGGAACAGCGCGCGCTGCTGGAGCTCGGCCGGGCGCTCAAGCGCGAGGCGGACGGAAAGGCGTTGCGCCGCGACCTGATCCGCGAGCTGAAGAAGCCGCTTGCGCCGGCTGTGGCCGAGATCAAGTCCGGTGTGATGGCGATCGGCGCCGGCGGGCTCCCGCCGGGCGAGGGCGAGCCGCTGCGCTCGGCCGTCGTCCGGCGCATCCGCCCCGAGGTCAAGCTGAGCGGCCACGCGATCGGCGTGCGGGTGCGCGCCCGCAAGACCGAGGCCGTGCGCGGCTTCCGGCACGCGCCCAAGCGGCTCAACAGCCCGAAGGGCTGGCGGCACCCGGTGCACGGCAACAAGGGCCTGTGGGTGGTCCAGTTCGGCAACCCGAACTACTTCGACCGCCCGCTGGAGGGCCGCCGCACCGAGTTCCGGTCGGCGGTCCTGGAGGCGATGGAGGCCACCGCCCGCCGCATCAAGATCCGAATGTTGTTCTAGGTGAGGAGAACACCGATGTTCGTCACGTACAAGCCCGAGGACGGCAGCACCGAGGCACAGACCTGGGTCTTCGACCCGAGCCGGGTCCGCGCGAGCCGCGCCGAGATGATCGAGAAGCGCGCCGGCGAGAACTGGGACATGTGGCTTCAGTCGGTCCAGCAGGGCAACATGCGGGCCCGCCGGGTCCTGCTCTGGCACCTCATGAGCCTGCCCCACCCCGGCATGCGCTACGAGGACACCCCCGACTTCTTCGCCGGCGAGCTGGAGGTCCAGCACAGCGCGGCCGAGCTGGCCGAGATGCGCGAGCGCGTCGCCAAGACCAAGCTGCCGGACGACCAGGCCGCCCAGATCCTCGCGGTGCTCGACGCCGAGCTGGAGGCAGCGCGCGAGCGCGAGACCCAGACCCGCCTCGACCTGATCGACCGGCAGTTGGCCGAGGCCGAGGGAAAAGCCCCCTCGAAGAGCGGCGACGCCGGTACGCGTTCGCCATCTCGGAAGTCCTCGGCATCCGACCGTGGGAGCAGCGAGACCTCCTGACCGCGGACGAGCTGATCGCCGCCTGCGACTACATCGACGATCTGCACGCAAGGGCCGAGCAGGCCAAGAACTGAACACGGGGAGGTGCCATGTCGGATACCTCCCTGCTGTTCTCGATCCTCGCGCGGTCGAACCTGTCGAGGGTCCTGGCCAAGGAGTCGGCCGCGGTGCGGGTGTTCAACGCCACGTTGGGCAACGCCGGGCGGACCACGATCGGCAGCGCCACCATGGCGACCAAGAGCCTCGGCCTGCTCGGCGCGGTGGGCGCCGGCGCGTTCGGCGCGTTGTCGCTCGGCGCCGCTGGCGTCGGCCTGGGCATCGCCGGCATCGGCATCGCCGCCGCGGCCACCAACCAGCAGGTCAAGTCCGCGTTCACCGACCTGGCCAAGGACGCCAAGGCCGCGGTCGTGGAGGCCGCGGCGCCGCTGGTGCCCGTGCTCACGAACGTGGCCAGCCAGGCCCGCACCCTGCTCGGGCCGCTCAAGTCGTCGCTTTCCGAGGCGTTCACCGCGCTGTCGCCCGCCCTGAAGGACCTGACATCGGGCCTGGTGGCCGGGCTCAAGCCCGTGATCGCCAGTCTCGGCCCGATCGCCACCGCCGTCTCCCCGCTGATCTCGGCCCTGGGCGCCGGGCTCCAGCCGGTCCTCGGCGCGCTGGCCGGCACCCTGACCACCGTCGCCCAGACGGCCGGCCAGTTCGCACCCCAGCTCCAGCAGATGTTCGCCGGCATCGGCCAGATCGTGACCGCCCTCGGCCCACTGCTGGCCGGGTTGATCCAGCTCGGCGCGCCCGTCATAGGCCCGCTGCTGGGCCTGGTCGCCCAACTGGTCGGCGCGCTGTCGTCGGCCCTGGGACCGGTCTTGGCCCAGCTCGGCCCGATCATCGCCCAGATGTTCACGGCCCTGTCCCCGCTGGCCGCCGCGTTCGGCCAGTTGCTTGCCGCCGTGGCGCCGCTCATCCCCCCGATCGCCCAGCTCGGCGCGTCGCTCGTGGGCGCCCTGGTGCCCGCGCTGACCCCTCTGCTCGGCGTGATCGGCCAGGTGGCCCAGCAGTTCCTCGGCGCGCTGCTGCCCGCCCTACAACCGTTGATCCCGATCATCGGCCAGGTGGCCAGCGTCCTGGCAGGCATCCTCGGCCAGGCCCTCACCATGCTCGTGACCGCGGTGACACCGCTGCTGCCCATCCTCGGTCAGCTCGTGGCCACGGTGGGCTCGGCCCTGCTGTCCGCGCTCCAGCAGCTCGCGCCCGCGATCATGCCGGTGGTGTCGGCCGTGCTCGGCCTGCTGCCCGTCTTCCAACCCCTGCTACCGGTGCTCGGGCAACTGGTCCAGGCCCTCCTCCCACCCCTGGTCACCTTGGTCCAGGCCGTCGCGCCCGTGCTGGCCACCCTGGTCGGGTCCTTCGGCCAACTGCTCAGCGCGGTCGTGCCGATCCTGCCGCCGATCGCTCAGCTGGTGGTGGCCCTGTCACCCCTGCTCACCATGATTGCCGAGCTGGTCGGGTGGCTGCTCGGCAAGCTGACCCCGGTGCTCACCACGGTGATCGGGTGGATCACCGAGCTGGCGTCCGTGATCGTGGGCGCCCTGTCCGGCGCTATCTCGTGGCTGATCGCCAACGTGCCCGCCGCTTGGGAGGCGGTGAAGGCCGCCATCGGCCGGGCGGTGTCCGCGATTGGTGGGATCATCGGGTGGTTCGGCAGTCTGCCCGGCAAGATCGGCGCATGGTTCACCTCGGCCAAGAACGCCGCGGTGAACGCGTGGAACGCCCTCCTGTCGTGGATCAAGGGCGTGCCAGGCAAGATCGTGTCCGGGCTCGGCAACCTCGGCTCGCTCCTGCTCGGCGCCGGCCGGGCGCTGGTGCAAGGTCTCGTCAACGGCGTCAAGAACATGGCCGGCGCGGTGGTGGACGCCGCCAAGGGCGTCGTGTCGAGCGCGATCAACGCGGCCAAGAACCTGCTCGGCATCGCCTCCCCGTCGAAGGTGTTCACCTGGATCGGTTCCATGACCACCAAGGGCCTCATCAAGGGCATCCTGTCGGGCTTGTCCGGGGTCAAGTCGGCCGCCAAGACCATGACGTCCACCGTGCTGTCGGCGTGGAAGGGCGGCCGCATCTCGCGCGTCCTGTCCACCAACCTGCTCGCGGTCATCGACCGCGGCAACAAGCGGCTGCAAGCGCTGGCCACCGAGCGGGACAGCATCATCAAGCGCATCACCGACGCCCGCAAGATGGCCACCACCGTGGCCGACAACGCCCGCGGCACGGCCGCGCTCAGCTCGATGGACTTCGCAGGACGGCCCGTCACCGCCGCCGGCATCCAATCGCGTCTGGCGAACAAGCTCGGCCGGATCAACAAGTTCGCCCAGGTGGTCAAGCAGCTCGCCGCGCGTGGCCTGAACAAGAGCCTGCTCAAGCAGGTCATCGAGGCGGGCCCTGATGAGGGGCTCGACCTCGGCCTGGCCCTGCTGGCGGCCGACGCCGGCATGCTGGCGTCGGTCAACAGCGCCCAGGCCGCCATCGACAAGTCCAGTGCCGGCCTCGGCCGGTTCACCGCCGATGCCCTCTATGACTCGGGCAAGCAGGCCGGGCGGGGCTTCCTGACCGGGCTGCTCGCCCAACAGAAGGGCATCGAGGACGCTATGGACCGGCTGGCCAGGGCGCTGGTCACGCGCGTCCGCAAGGCTCTCAAGATCAAGTCTCCGTCACAGGTGATGGCCGAGGTCGGCGTGATGTCCGGCGCCGGGTTCATCGGTGGCGTTCTGTCCACGCTCGCCGGTGTCGGGACCGCCGGCGCGCGTCTGGCCGGCGCTGTGGTGCCCCCTGCCCCCAGGGTTGCGCCGGTCGGCTCCCCGACCCCCGTTGGTGCTGGCGGGGGCGGGGAGCCCATCACCATCCGTCTGGTGGCAGACGGTGCCGACTCCGAGATGCTGCGCCTCCTCCGCAAGATCGTCCGCGTGGAGGGCCGCGGCAACGTCCAGACCGCGTTCGGGAGGGGGTAGCCGTGGCGTTTCCTGCCGAGCCGCTCGACCTGACGGCCGAGCTGTACCTGTCGGGCACCTGGACCGACATCACCGCCGACGTGTTCGCCCGCGGTGGGGGAGGGGTCAGCATCACCCGCGGCATGCCCGACGAGGGCACTCGCGCCGACCCCGCGCGAGCCGGATTCAGCCTGAAGAACACCGATGGCCGCTACAGCGCGCGCAACCCGGCGGGCCCGCACTACGGGCGACTCGGCCGCAACACGCCCGTCCGGTTCTCGGTGGCCGGGCCGTCCACGTACCTGGCGCTGCCCGGGGACACGCTGTCCAAGGCGCACACCCCGGACGCCCCATCGCTTGGCATCACGGGCGACATCGACGTCAGGGTGGACGTGGAGCTGCTGGATTGGCGGTTGGGGCAGGACCTCGCCGCCAAGTATCAGACCAGCGGCGATCAGCGGTCGTGGGCGCTGTTCCTGCACAACGACGACAGCGGCCGCGTGGCGCTCTCATGGTCTACCGCGGGGACGCTCGCCACCACCGTGACCCAGGTCTCAACCGTGCCGGTGCCCGCGCCGGCGTCCGGCCGCCAGGCCATCCGGGCAACCCTCGATGTCAACAACGGCGCCGGCGGGCACACCGTCACCTTCTACAGTGCGCCCACGCTGGCGGGCCCGTGGGTACAGCTCGGCGACCCGGTCGTGGTCGCCGGCGTGACATCCATCTTCGACGGCGCCGCCGGCATCGAGCTTGGCGACGCCATCAACCTGACCGCGCTGCCGGTCGCCGGCAAGCTGTACGGCTTCGAGCTGAGGTCCGGCATCGCCGGCAGCGTGGTGGCCAACCCGGACTTCACCGTGCAGGCCCCAGGCGCGACGTCGTTCGTGGACGGCTCGGGCCGCACGTGGGCGATCGAGGGTGACGCCGAGCTGACCAACCGTCAGGTCCGGTTCGTGGGCGAGGTGTCGTCCTGGCCTTCGCGCTGGGACGTGTCCGGACAGGACGTGTGGGTGCCGTGCGAGGCCGCCGGCATCATGCGGCGCCTCGGCCAGGGCGCCCCGGTGCACGGCTCGGTCATGTACCGGGCCATGCTGTTCGACGCGGCCGGCGTGGTGGCGTACTGGCCCATGGAGGACTCGGCGGGCTCCACGAGCCTGGCCGCGGCGACCGCGGGCACTGCCCCCATGAAGATCATCGGGGCGCCCGAGCTGGCCACCTACGAGGGGTTCACCGCCTCGGGGCCGATCCCCGTGCTGGCCAACGCCCAGTTCGCCGGCGCGGCGCCCGCCTACACCCCGTCCAACTGGACTCAGGTGCGGTGGCTCATGCACGTGCCGGTGGCCGGCGACGCCGACAACCAGGCCATCATCACCTTCTACACCACCGGCTCGCTACGCCGGTGGGAGTGCCACTACGGCACCGGCGGGACGCTCGGTCTGCGCGCCTACAACAGCGGCGGCACGCTGGTGTTCGACTCCGGCGACGTGGCGGGGTTCAACGTCAACGGCAAGGACCTCTTGGTCAGCGTCGAGTTGACCCAGGTCGGCGCCAACGTGGACTGGACGGTGGGCACGCTGGAGCCCGGCGCGGCCAGCGGGTTGACCACCTCGGGCACCACCGCCGGGCAGACCGTGGGCCGCGTGGGGCAGATCGTCGTCTCGCCGAACGGCGGTTTGAATGACGTCGCGCTGGGACACCTCAGCGTGCAGTCCGAAAGCACGAGCCTGTTCGATCTGGGCGCCCAGATGGCCGCGTGGGTGGGCGAGACCGCCGGTGACCGCATCGTGCGCTTGTGCACCGAGGAGGGCGTGCCCTACGTCATCCGCGGCGACGTGGATGCCACTGTGCAGATGGGCGCCCAACTGCCCGGTACCCTGCTCGACCTGCTCGGCGAGTGCGCGGACACCGATGGCGGGATCTTGTTCGAGCCGCGCGAGCTGCTCGGCCTCGGCTACCGCACCCGCGAAAGCCTCTACAACCAGACCGCGGCGCTGTCGCTGGACTACGAGGCCGGCCATCTGTCGCCGCCGCTGGAGCCCACCGACGACGATCAGCAGGTCCGCAACGACATCACGATGACCCGCGCCGGCGGGTCCTCGGCCCGCGCGGTCCTGGAGGACGGCCCGCTGTCGGTGGCGCCGCCGCCGGCCGGGGTCGGC
Organism: Nonomuraea sp. NPDC004354; assembly: GCF_053602555.1. Classification (NCBI taxonomy): domain Bacteria; kingdom Bacillati; phylum Actinomycetota; class Actinomycetes; order Streptosporangiales; family Streptosporangiaceae; genus Nonomuraea; species Nonomuraea sp. NPDC004354. The sequence continues at coordinate 10,996 of NZ_JBSGDV010000037.1, forward strand.
CGCTACGACCAGCAGATGACGATCAACCCGAGGTACGACGCAGCGTTGCCCGATCAGGCGTCATGGCGGCTGCACGTGGCCACGGTGGACGAGACCCGATACCCGCGGGTGTCGCTCGACGTGGCCAAGCAGCTCGCCGAGGGCGAGACCGCCCTGGCCGCCGACATAGCCATGCTCGATGTGGGCGACCGGCTGACCATCGACGGGCTGCCCGCGTGGCTCCCGCCGGGGCAGATCAGCCAGCTCGCCCTCGGGTTCGCCGAGTTCCTCGCCCACTACGACTGGGACGTCGGCGCCAACTGCGTGCCCGCCTCGCCGTACGAGGTGGCCGCCTACGGCGTGCAGGGCCGCTACGGCCCGCACAGCACGGTCACCGCCGAGGCGCTCGACACCACCGAGACGGGCGTGGACATCACCACGCCGGTGGGCCCGCTGTGGTCCACCACCGCCACCGGCTACCAGATCGTGATCGGCGGGGAGGTGATGACGGTCACCGCTGTGAGCGCGCCCACGGGCGTTGGCCAGACGTTGACCGTCATCCGGTCCGTCAACGGCGTCGTCAAGGCGCACGCGTCCGGGGCGCCGGTCGAGCTGGCCGCGCCCGCCATCTACGCACTGTGAGGAGGCGCTATGCCCGATCTCCTGGTGGGCGCGCCCATCGTGGCCGCGGACTTCCCCGCGGCCACGTGGGGGTCCGACGCCACGAGTAACCCCGACATCAGCAGCACGTCCTATATCCCGGGGACGCCCAGCGTCGAGACGACGTTCCTGGCGCCCACCTCGGGCGCGGTGCTGCTGTCGGTCGGGCTCGGCGCATCCGACAACGCCGGCGCCAACCGGGTGCACATCGCGCCCGAGGTGCGGGTGGGCAGCGTCGCCGGCGCCGTGTTCCTGGCGGCCGACGTGACCACCCGCGGCGCCGGCACGCCCGCCGAGGCGACCGCCAACGCGCACCGCTCACGTACCACCCTGCTGACCGGGCTGACCCCGGGCACCACCTACTACGCCCGCACCATGCACAAGGTGTCCGGCGGAGCAACCGCCGACATCGGCGTGCGCGAGATCGTCGTCTGCCCGACGCCGCTCGGCTCCAGCGCCGCCGGCCGACAGGTCCGGGCGCTCGACTACCCGCCGGCGGTGTGGGCCCAGGACGCTACCCAGATCCTCAACCCGTCCAACAGCAGCTACATCACGGGCACGCCCGAGGTCAGCGTGACGTTCATGGCGCCCACCAGCGGCCGGGTGCTGCTGGTGGTCGGCGGGGCGCTCGGCCAGGGCGCCGGCGGAGACCGGATCTTCCTGTCTCCGGAGGTGCGGGAGACCAACGCGGCCGGCGCCGTCGTGCTCAGTCCCAGCGTCACCAACCGCGGGTTCAGCAGCGACAACGCCGCCGCCTCATTCCACTACGGGTCCAGGGAGAGCATCCTCGACGGCCTCACCCCTGGCCAGGTGTATTACGCCGTCGTCAAGTACGTGGTCGCCACCACCGACGCCGGCGCGTCCACCCAGGACATAGGTTGCCGCGAGATCATCGTGGCGCCGGTGCCATGACCACCACCGGCGCCTACGTGCGCAATCCTCAGCCCACCGCCCAAGCCAGTGATGACACCTTGCTGGCCGAGCTGACGAACACCAGCTACGTGGCGGGCACGCCCGAGGTGGGACTGTTCTTCGTCGCCCCGGAAAGCGGGCGGGTCCGGCTCACCCTCGGCGGGGGCTTCCGCGACAACGGCGCCAGCGCCCGCGACCGCGTGTTCTTCGCCCCCCAGCTGTTCCGCGAGTCGTCGGACGGTACCGAGGTGCTCGGCCCGTCCGTGACGTTCCGCGGGTACCTGTCGGTGGCCGCCGACACCGAGTTTCAGCACGGCTCACGCGTCTCGATGCTGGAGAACCTCATACCGGGTCAGCTCTACTACCTGCGCGGCATGTACCTGACCAACGGCGGCACCGACCCGGACACGGCCGACATCGCCGCCCGCGACGTGATCGTGATCCCGGTCCCATGAGGATTCCCATACTCCGGCGGGTGCTGGCCAGGATCGGCCGGCGCGGCGCGGCGCTGCTGTGGTTCGCCCTGGTGGACGTGGTGCTCGCCGCCTCCATGGCCGCGGCGCCGCCGGACACCGGCGCGTACGTGTTCCTGGCCAGGATCCTGCCGCTGTGGGCGTGGGCGATCCCGTGGGCGGCCGTGGGCGTGCTGTGCGCGGTCCAGGCGTTCGCGCTCGACGACCGGCTTGCGTTCGTGGCCGCCTCGGCGCTCAAGGTCGGGTGGTCGGTGCTGTACCTGGCCGGGTGGCTGCTCGGCGAGATCCCGCACGGCTACATCGGCGCGGCCATCTGGCTGGTGTTCGCCGGATTCGTGCAGGTCATCGCTGGGTGGCCAGAGCCTCCCCGGTTGCGGAGGTGGTGATGGACGCTTCCGTGATCGTGGCGATAGTCGGCGCCGTCGCCAGCGTCGCCGCGGCCGTCCTGACTTCCCAGATCGCCGCCCGCGCGACCGAGCGCAAGGCCGGCGCCGACGAGCGCGCGGCCGTCCGGCAGATCGAGGCCGGCGCCTACGAGCGGGCCCGCGAGGTCTACGAGGGCGCGCTGAAGCGGATGCAAGCGGAGATCGACCGGCAGGCCAGCCAGATCAACACGCTCCAGCGCCAGGTCGCTCGACTGGTGCGCCAGGTGCGTGATGCGGGCCTGGTGCCGGTGACCAGCAGCGAGGAGGACGACAGATGAAGATCACGACCCGGGCCGCGCTCGGATGGGGAGCTACCAAGGCCAAAGAGGCGCACCCCACCAAGGGCGTCGTGGTCCACTACGACGGGTCCAACCAGGGACTCGCCGCCAAGCCGCACAGCGCGTGCCTGGCCTACTGGAAGCGCACCCGCGCGTTCCACACCGGCCCCGGGCGCGGGTGGCTGGACATCGGCTACAGCTACGGGTGTTGCCCTCACGGGGTGGTCCTGGAGGGCCGCGGCATCGACCGCGAGCAGGCCGCCCAGCCCGGCGGGAACCGCGACTGGTACTCGATCACCTTCATGTCGGGCGACGCCGAGGACCCCACACCCGAGCAGCTCGACGCGTTCGCCCAGCTGCGCCGGTGGCTCATGACCAAGCACGGCGTCGGCGCCGAGATCAAGGGGCACCGCGACTTCATCGACACCGATTGCCCTGGGCCGCGGCTCTATGCCCTGGTCCGCTCGGGGGCGCTCAAGACCGACAAGGGAGAGGACGACGACGTGAGCGCAGAGGACATCTGGGAGCACGAGATTCCGGTGCCGTGGGGCACCAAGGACAACCCCGAGTGGCGGGCCCGCAGCCTGCTGGTGGAGGCCACCAAGGGCGTCCGCAGCATCGAGGCGCTGGTGAGGGCGCAGGGCGCCGCGATCGGGCAGCTCGCCGAGGCGCTGGCCGCCCACCACACCGAGATCGACGCTGATGCGCTCGTGGCCCGTATCCAGCAGGCCATCGAGCAGGTCACGGTACGGCTCGACGTCACCCCGTGATCGACGATCTCGCGGCGCTCTACATGCTGCGGGCGCGTGCTGTCCCCATCCCCACGTCCCCCCAGGAGGGGCACATGAAGATCTTCGGAAGAGAGCCGGCTCTCTGGCTCAGCCTGATCCAGACCGCGGTCGCCCTGGCGGTCGGCCTCGGGCTGTCGCTGACCGGCGATCAGGTCGGCCTGATCAACGGCGCCGCCGCCGCGGTGCTCGCCCTGATCGCCGCCTTCGCGGTGCGGCCGTTCCCCGTGCCCCTGCTCATGGGCGCGATCCAGGCGCTCCTCGCGCTCGCGGTCGGGTTCGGTCTCGAACTGACCGGTGAGCAGGTCGGCTTGGCGAACGCCGCCGCGGCCGCGCTGGTCGGGTTCATCCTGCGTATGCACGTCGAACCGGTGGACCCCCGGACCTCGGTGCGCGGCGCGCACGCCGGCGTGGACATCGCCAACCTGTAGCACTCCCAAGCGGGCCCTGCCGACCCCTCACCCGGCAGGGCCGTCATACGACAACGGCCGCCGGCCGTGCCCTCCTCCGACGGGGCACGGCCGGCGGCCGTTTGTCGTGTTTCTGGGTGGTGATCGGTTACGCTCGCGAGGTCCACCTGAGCGGCTCGCCCTTGCGCAGAGGGCGGGCCGCTCACTCCTCGGCAAGCGGCTCGGCGAGCGCTCGGACAAGCGGTAGACGAGCGGTACGGCAAGCGGCAGACGAGCGGCACGCAAGCGGTACGGCAAGCGGCAGACGAGCGGCACGCAAGCGGTAGACGAGCGCTCGCGCGAGCGCCCGGTGGAGCGCCCGCGCGAGCGGTCACACCGCCGCTGTTGACCGGAGCGGGCGCACGTTCGACAGCGCGCCGCCGGCCTCCTTGCGGAGTTCAGAGAGAATCGCGCGGGCGCGCTGCTCCGAGAGCTGACCACCCTCAGCGACCACCGCTGCGATAGCGTCGGGGGACCGCATCTCGGGGTTCGCCTCCAGCGCCACGCGAATGACTTCCTTCTTCTGCGCCGGGGTCAGATCGCCGCGTTCTGCCTGCTCAGCGCGGGCCTGGCGCGCGGCGCGCTGCTCGGCGCGGGCCTGCCGCTCGGCTTCCTTCCGAGCCTCCTCGGCCTCACGCTCGGCGCGAGCCCGCTCAGCACGCTCAGCCTCGGCCAACCGCTGCTCAGCCTCAACCCGCTGAGCCGCGGCGAGGCGCTCGGCGCGAGCCCGCTCGGCACGCTCAGCCTCGGCCGCCGCCGCTTGCGCCGCCGCGAGGCGCTCAGTCTCGGCGAGCAGCGCCGCCGCCTGCTCGGCCGCCGCGAGGCGCTCAGACTCCGCGCGGGCCGCCGCTTGCCGCTCGACCTCGGCCCGCTCGGCCGCCGCTTGCCGCTCAGCCTCGGCCGCGCGCTCGGCCGCCTCGGCCGCCGCTCGCTGCTCGGCCGCCAAGCGCTCGGCCGCCGCTTGCTCCTCCGCTCGCCGGGCCGCCGCCGCTTGCTCCTGACGCTCGCGCTCGGCCGCTCGCCGCGCGGCCGCTCGCGCCTCGATCGCCGCTTGCTCAGCCGCTCGCTTCGCACGGTTCCCGCGCTCGATCATGAACAACGCGGTGAGCCCCGGCACATCGATCACGGCGATGGTGCCGGCCGCGCGAAGTGCTCCCACCGCTGGCGCCATCAGCTCGAACTGAGCCGTCAGAGACATCCCCATGCCGACGAGGAAGACAATCACGACGATCAGGCGTACACCCCCCGGCGCCTTGGAAAAGAACGCATGCGACATCAGGCCCGCCATCACAACAGGCAGGAACCCCGACAAGAGGCCGAGCACCACATGCCCCACGGTGCTGAGCTTCACCGCGGCATTCGGGTCAGGGGTGGGCTGGTACACCAGCGCATGAGCGATGTTCAGCCCGAGCGACACCAGCATGGTGATGGCCGTGATAGCCACCCATACGCCTCGCTCCCGTGTGCTCTGCTCCGCCATGATCACTACCTTTCAGGATGTCTCAGATGGTCCCATGGGGCGTATGGGGTTGCCCCGCAACTGTCCGTGGATCTTGTCAGCCGGTTGCTGCCCACTGTCCGTTGATCTTGAGAAAACCGTCCACGGACTGTCCGCGGACAGTTCTCTCGCGCGCCCGCGCGTAGAGAGGGGGCGGTGGCCGAGGAACTGTCCGCGGACACTCGCCCCCTGGGCGATCATGCGGGCACAAGCTCCTTGCGCTCTGCGGTCCAGTCGTCGATCGCCTCGCGAAGATCACCGGCGCGGACCCCGGGCCGGGCCCGCCAGTAGCCGTTCGAGACCTGCTCGACCAGCTCGCGCTCGCGCAACACACCGAGCCGGTCATACATCCACTGCTTGCCGACCCCCACCGTGCTGTGCAGATCCTTCGCCTTGATCCCCGAGATAGGGGCCCTGGCCAGCAGGGCGCAGAACGTGTCGGCCGTGTCCTGCAAGTCGCGGGCGAGGTCGAAACCGGCGGACTCGCGGGCCCGCTGGAGGTCCTCGGGCGTGATCGGCGGGGCGCCCGTGCCGAGGCCGGCTTCGGCCTCGATCTCGGCCGCGCGGGCCGCCGCCGAGTCCGGCGCGGGCGTGGCGGGTGGCTGCTGCTGGGGCATCTGGGTCTCCTGTCGTTGGGCGGGGACGCTACTCCCCATCTGGAGCAACTTGCGGTATTTCGGGGGTAGCCGGTCGTGTCGCGTGGCATAGGCCACACCGCCGCCGGCCGCGGTGGCCGCATCGAGCTGGGGCCGGCGCGCGGCGTTGCGCTCGGCGATCTCCTGAGGAAGCGTCCGGTTGCTGTCCGGGGTCATGAACGGGCCCCTGAGCGGCACGGGGTCGTCTGCTCGCTCGTGGTAGTAGAACTGGCCGTCGTCCAGGCCCTTGACGTCCGCGGCGGTGTAGTTGTCGAGGACGTACTGGGCGTTGTCCTGGCGCGAGACCCGGAAGCACATGCGCTTCATCAGGTTGCCGCGGAGCTTCTCGGTGCCGTACGTCTCCAACGAGCCGTCCTGACCGCTGAAGACGAGGTAGAAGCCGAGCGCGGCGCCGCGGCGCGCGACAGACTCGGCCATCCCGGTGAGCTTGGTCCTCAGCCCGGTCTCGTCGCCGCCGGGGCTGACACCGATCCCCTCGGCGCACTCGTCGAACACGATGTACACCGCGGGCAGCTCGGCCGAGAATTCGAGCTGGTCGCCGTCGCCCTCCCCCACTGGGGCGTCCTGGGCGCGGGCGTCCATCATCGCCTTGATCGCCTCGAACATGGTGGCTGCCTCCTCGACGGTGGTGGCCAGCCAGTCCACGCACTTGATCCACCGGCCGCCGACCGCGCCGCCCTTGAGGTCGATGAAGAACACCACGGCCTCGGCGTCGTCCTCGGTGGCGGGGTCGTACGTTCCGGTGATCAGCGAGAGCAGCGTGTGAAGCTCGTTCGACTTGCCCGCCCGGGACATGCCAACGATCATCCAGTGGCCGCGGAGGTCCACCGTCTTCCAGTCGCCGGTCTCCCGCTTGGCGATCGGCGCTGGCTTGCTGAGCGTCGTCGGCGCGAGCACCGCAGCGTCCTGCCACGAGACCACGCTGTCGATCGTGGACACCCGCGTGTACACCACCGTGACGGTGCCCGCGTTGATCTTCCGGCGGTCGCGCACCTTGATCGCCTTGGTGGGCAGTTCCCACAGCGACGCGATGTTCTCGCCGAGATCCTTCGCGTCCTTGTAGTTCTGGCCGCCCTCCAGCTTCACCGTGATCTCGGCAAAGTCGTCATCGCCCGTCACCTCGATCACCCGCGAGCCGGTGAGGCCGAGCCGGTCACGGATCGACTCCCACCGCTCAGCCCAGACCGGCGTCAGCGGGTTGACCGGCGTCGGACGTGACAGCTTGTGCCGGTACCAGGGCACCGCCCCGCCGATCGTGCCGAGCGCCAGCGCCCAGAACGCCACCGGGTGGAGCGGGCCCAGGATGCTTGCCGCGATCAGCCACACCGACGCGACCACCGTGACCAGCCGCACATAGAGGATCTCGGCGTCACGGTCGAGCCGCTTGCCCGCCGCTACCCAGGACACCCCCGTGAGGGCGCCAGCGGCCAGCAGCGACAGCGCCGCCTGCTCCGACTTGAAGAACACCGCCGAGGTGGTGAACAGCGACATAGCGACCGCCGGCGGGGCCAGCTCGACCCGGTTACGGTCAGCCCACCAGTAGAAACGCGCCAGCACGTTGAGGTCACCCGCGGCGACCTCCTTCTTGTCGGTGCTGGCCGGGAAGGCGTTGCCGCCGGCGGTGACCGCCCTCCGACGACGGGCCGGGGACTTACGGGTTCGGGTCTTGGGCATCGGCCCGTCCTTTCTCTGTCGGTGGTCGGTGGGGGAGGGGAGGGGTTACACCCCTGTCAGGTGGACCTCGGGAGCGCGGACGTTGGACTGTGCCAGCTCCAGCAGGGTCATGTTCAACAGGCGCCCCATGGCGGTGTCCGCGTCGGCCAGGGCCGAGGTGATCGCCCCCTGCTGCCGAGCGGCCTTGAAGTAGGCATCCGGCACGCCGGCGGCAACTCTCAGCTCGCCCATGCGCGCGGCCATCCGCCGATAGAGCGCGTGCTGGCCGGTGCTGGCCTCGCCCAGCGCCTTGATCAGCGCGTGCACTCCGCGGAGGTCCTCGAACGGCCGCGCGGACAACGTCGAGGCGGTCTCGTAGAACATCGGCACCAGCGCGCGGCCGAGGGTGGACGGGGCGCCGTTGAGCAGCTCGGCCCGCGGGACCCGAATCCCGCGCGCCAGCAGCTCGGCCGGCGTGCTGTTGAACAGGACGGTCAGGGAGGTCTCGGCCTCGCCGATCGCACCGTGTACCGCACGCTGGTGGGCGCCGCACCGCTCGATGTGCTCGGTGACGATCCTGTCGATGGACATGGGGCCCGCCATGCGCTCGGCCAGGGTGACGTACATGCGCGAGATGGACTGACAGCCCATGCCGAGGTACGTCGTGAACTGCTTGATCTGCAAGAGCGACTCGAACGGCAGCTTGGCCATCTGGTCGCTGATCTCGAACAGCGTGATCAGACTCGGGCCCGCCGGGCTCGGCGAGCTGGTGGACGTGGTGGTGTCGGACATGGTGCCCCCTGCTGTGTCGGTGGACGTGTCGGGTGCGGGCTCGGGGCCGGGGTCGGGCGTGGGCTCGGGGTCGGGCGCCGGTGACGGGCTCGGCCGCGGTTCAGGGGCGCCCTGCTCGGCCTCGCCGCCCTGCTCGCCCTCGGCCTGCTCGCCCTCGGCGGACCCTCGGCCGCGGCCGAGCGACTCCTTGATGTCGCCGAGGGCCTCGCGCCAGCCTCGGCGCTCGGTGATGACGCTCATCACCCGCGTGGCTGCGGTACGGCCCTCCTTCTTGGCCTTGGTGTGTGCCTCCTTCTGCGCGGCGCGCAACCGGTCGGGGCGGGTCATGACCCACCGGTAGGAGGCAACCGCCCACTCACGGGCTCGGCCGCTCGATGCGCTCGGCTCGCCTGCGGTGCGCTTCTGCGCCCGCTTGCGCTGGGTGGTGGTGGACGGGTTGCGGTGGACGTGGGAGGCGATCCCGCCACCCACCAGGACCACCAGGCCGAGGACGAAAAAGAACGAGATCATGGGAGATCTCCCGGGGTAGAGCCCGCCGAGAGGAATCCCCTCGGCGGGCAGGATGGGGTTACGCCCGAAGGGCGCGGAACTCGGGCAGGCCATCGGTGTGGCGCTGCTCCTGGGCGTGCTCGTAACAGAGCAGGTCGTCTCGAGCCGCGGCGCGCCGGCGGAACCTGGCCGACTTGGCCACAGGGCCGTCTCCGCCGGCCGCGGCCAGCAGCTCCACGCAGACGCCGCACTTGACCGGGCGGGCCGGGCGGAACCGGGTCCACTTCACGCCCTCGACGGCCGGGGCGGTCGGCGCGGACGGCGGGTCATCCCCGAAGAGGGACAGGCTGTCCATCAGCTCAGCAACCCACTGGCCCATGCGAAGAGATCGTTGACCATGCTCATGCACCACTGACCGAGGCTCGTGTGACCGAGGTAGATCCCGAAGATCAGCGTGACCGAGAAGGTCGGCCACTGCTTACCGTCGAGGAAGAACGTAGCGACGGCCGCCGACAGCAGGACCATGCAGATAGCGACCTGAGTCATGCGGACCCCCGCCTGAGGGGGCGGCCGTGGCGGCCGTGAGGATCACCGCACTTACCGGTGCTCTCCGAGCCGCAATCCGGGCACGTCTTGATCGGGATGATGGACGCGGTGTCGTCGCCAGCAGACTCGCCGTCGTGCTGCTCCGATCTCCGCGGAATGGTGAGGACGTACATTGGTCACAACCTCCTCGGGTCTGGGTTGCTCTCTGGGCTGGAGTTGGTTTCCGGGGCTCGACCTGTGTCACCAGGTCGGGCCCCACCGCGTTGTTACGGGCGGGAGTCCTTCTTCTGATCCGGCCGGCGGTGCGCATCAAGAGCCCGAGCTGCCTGCGCGGCGCGCTTCCGCTCCTCCTCGCGCACGGCGGCGATGAGCTTCGCCGTCAGCTTGTCCCGCCGGCGCGCGGTGCGCTTCCGCCGACGGAGTTCGCGCCGAGCCCGGCGGGCCTGTGCGCTGCCACCGGTGTCGGTCCACCCCCAGAAGAGGCGGAACGCGACGATGAAGGCGATGAGCGTCACCCCCACGATCAGGTACTCCCATCCGGAAGTCATTTCGACGTTCATGTGAACGTCCCTTCTGTGGTTCTGTCTCTGTTGAGATGTCAACGCCGCGGCCACCCGGACCGCGGAGTTCGCTTGGTCTACAGGGACCCTAGCACTTATTTGCGTCAACGCCAATAAGTTGAGAGGATGGCGCCATGAACAGCTCCCGCGGGGAGGAAGCCCAGGGATGGAGGGGAGGAGGACCCCAGTTGGTGACAATCCCTCAGATTCCGGCGCTACTGGCCGCCGCCGGCCTGAAGAGAGTTGGCCCCTCGCGGATTCGGCAGCTTGCCAAGGATGACCCCGAGTGGCCCGAGCCCGTCTTCGAGGAGGGACGGACAAGGATCTTCGATTGGACCGCGGTGGAAAGGTATTTCCGGAGCCGCACCCTCAGGCAAGGCGAACGGACAGACCTGAAACCGACTGCCCGAGAAGACGTGGAGCGCAAAAGCACTTCGGGGAGGAAATAGCACCAAACCGGGGCAATTACCGCCGGTACCGGTATGATCACGGACGGCCAATATCCGGCGTTGTTGCACTCCCCATTGGTGACTCGACTCCGGTACGGTCGAGTTCAGGCCCTCCCGTGCCCAAGCGTCACGTTGAGGGCCATCGACAACACCAGCACTATCCTGCGCACCTCGGAAAATGCTGGGGGCCGCCTACCGAGATACCCCACCTCGGCGACGGCCCCAAAGAGAGAACCTCAACCCCTTCCACTGCCACGTGTTCAGGTGAGGTCCCTTGGAGACAGTATCAAGCTGCACTACCCCCGGCGCTACTGCCGCGTCACAATGGGCGCGTCCAAGTTGCGCCAATTGGGGCCGCGCGCGTGTCGCGCGCCGCTGCCTGACGTCCTCGCGGAGCCTCGCCGAGATCACCCCGGCGGGGCTCTTGCCATGTCACGGCCGTGCGTCCTTGGTCATCATCCCCACAGGTGTGGTACCGTCGCGATGGACCCAAACGGTTGCCCCGTGGAGAGGCGAGGACGTGACCGAAAAGAGACAGCCGCGACACCGGATTCACTTCCGGGCGCACAGAGAGGCGTCGGGTAAGACGCAACGCCAGGTGGCGCTCGCGCTGGAGGTTGCCCAGAACACCGTCGCGTACTGGGACGCCGGCCGACAGCCCAGCGTCGAATACCTACCGGATCTCGCGCAACTTTTCGAATGTACTATCGAGGACCTTTACAGCCCTCCAAGGACCTAGAAAAGCGACAGGGCCGGGCAACTCCGACATCGCCCGACCCATAGTCGCTCAGCCAGCCCAACAGCACGAGTCGAGAGTGAGGGTAGGCCGTGACTACTCCACATGCTAGCCCGTCAGGTAAAGACGCCAGCAAATACCCCGTTTCGGGTAGGGATTCCTTCCCTGACCCGCTGGTCATAGTCGAGCGCGGTCTTGCGGTGTTCCCGCTGCCCCGCGGGGGCAGGGTCCCCGCGCGCGCGCTCAAGAACTGGCCGAACAGGTGCGTGAGCGATCCAGCGGTGATCCGCCGCTGCTGGCGCCCCGGTGACAACATCGGCGTTGGCTGCAAGGCCAACGGCCTGCTCGTGGTGGACCTCGACCGGCACCACGAGGACGCCGACGGCATCGAGACGTTCAAGCAGCTGCTCGCCGCGCACGGCCAGGAGTGGCCCGAGACCTTCACTGTCCGCACGCCCCGCGGTGGGCTCCACCTGTATTTCTGGGCGCCACGGGAGCGCGCCCTGGGCAACACCGCGAGCAAGGCCGGCCCCGGCATCGACTCGCGCGGGCCGGGCAAGGGCGACGGCACCGATGGTGGCTACGTGGTCGGTCCTGGCAGCATCGCGGACGGCAGGCGGTACGAGATCGCCCGCGACCTGCCCGTCATCGACGCCCCGGCATGGCTGGTCGAGCTGCTCGACCCACCCCAGCGACCGGTCAAGCCCGTCCACACCCTTCCGAAGATCCAGCGCGGATACGTCCGCGCCGCGGTCGAGGGCGAGGTCCAGAAGATCCTCGACTCCCGTCGCGGGGGCCGTAACGACCAGCTCAACCGGTCCGCGTTCAGTCTCGGCACCATCGTGGGCGCCGGCGACCTCGGCCAGGACGCCGCCGAGACCGCGCTGCTCGCCGCGGCCGAGGCTGTCGGCCTGATCGACGACGACGGGGCCCGGCAGGTCGAAGCCACGATCAGGTCTGGCCTCACCGCTGGCATCCGTCGGCCGCGCTACTCAAGGGGGGCATAGTTGACCATGACCGACAGCGTCGTCGGGGGTCCATTCGATCGGCCCGAGCCTCCCGCCCGCCCGCTCAACGTCGTTCCGCTGCCCATCAACGAGCAGCATCGCGGACAGCTTCGCATGGCCGAGAGGTTCACTCGGCAGCACGCTGACCAGCTCCGCCACGTTCACGGCATCGGCTGGCACCGGTGGACCGGCGACCACTGGGAGCAGGACGACCAGCGCGCCGACATTCAAGCGGCCGTGGCGACCATCAAGGCCGCGCTGCGCCAGCTCGACAGGCTGAGCGGCCAGGACCGAGACGACTTGTACAAGGACATCCGCAAGTCCGAGTCCGCCTCGGGTGTCGAGGGCATGCTCAGGCTGGCCTCGGCCCTGCCACCGCTGTCGGTCTCTCACAAGTCGCTCGACGCCGACCCGCACCTGTTCAACACCCCCAAGGGGACCGTCAACCTGGAGACAGGGGAGATCAAGGAGAACGACCGCGCCGACCTGATCACGAAAGTGGCCGGCGCCCCAATCGTGGAGGACGCCACGAACGACGAGTTGACCGCATTCGTCGAGCGCATCTTGCCTGACCCCGAGGTCCGCGCGTTCGTCCAGAGGCTGTTCGGATACGCGATGCTCGGCGAGGTCAGAGAGCACGTGATGCCGATCTTCACCGGGACCGGACGCAACGGCAAGGGCACGCTGCGGGACGCGGTCATGTCCGCGTTCGGGGACTACGCCATCGAGGTTGACCCACAGCTCTTGATGGAGTCCAAGCACGAGCGGCACGGGTCGTTCAAGATGCGGCTGAGGGGTGCCCGGCTCGCCTTCTGTTCCGAGACGGAGAAGGGGCGCCGGTTCGCCGAGGCCACCATGAAGCGGTTGGTGGGTGGTGACCAGATCGAGGCCAACCTGATGCACAAGAACCCGATCACCTTCGACCCATCGCACACCCTGATCATGCTCACCAACCACCTGCCTGCCGTGTCCGGTGATGACCCCGCGATCTGGGCCCGCATCTTGGTTGTGCCGTTCGACGTGGTGATCCCCGAGGCCGAGCGAGACGGGAAGCTCCCAAGCCGACTCAAGGAAGCGGCCGAAGCTGTTCTCGCGTGGGTCTACCAGGGATGGAAGGACTACAAGGAACAGGGCCTGAATCCACCTGAGGCCGTTCGCGCCCGCACCGAGGAATACCAACTCTCCAGCGACGTTCTCGGCCGCTTCCTGGAGGATCGAACCATGGCAAACGATCACGCGAGCGTGCGCGCCCGTGACCTGTTCGACGCCTGGGACAGGTGGTGTCTGCACGCCAAGGAGGCGAGCGGCAGCGAGGTGGAGTTCGCCAAGTCCATGGCCGCCCGCGGGTATGAGAAGAAGCGGACCGGCGCAGGCCAGATATACCGGGGTCTGATGCTCGTCAACGAGGACAAGGACACCGAGGAAGAGGCCAACGAGCGAGAGAACCCCAGGGCCGAACAAATGGGCTTCTGACCCACCCCTGACAAGATCATCACAGGGCCCCCGTCCGCACTCTGCGGGCGGGGGCCATTCTCGTGCCACCGGCATCGGCACGGTCCAGCCTTAACGATCTTTGAAAACTGCCCCCATCGCGCTGACCTGCGGAAGTGTAGGGTTCTGACGGGTTTCCCGTTAATCGCCCATGGGCGCACGCATGGAGAGTTTCGGAAAACCCTGCATAACCCTACACACCCCCTCTGACCTGCGGAAACGCAAAACAACCCTACACACCCCCTCTGACCTGCGGAAACGCGCTAGCTCGGGAACTGACAGGTCCACCCGGATACCGGTCCTTGCTTCCCATGACCAGCGTCCGCGCTCCCAATGGGAAGCCGGAGCCCGACCCGTGGGGAGGGTCAGGGTCAAAGACCACCGCTGGGTCTCCCTGGCCGAACGGGCGTTCGACTCGCGGTCCGGGTGAGGGTGCGGTTACAGATCGGCCACGCCTCGAACTCGGGACGGGTGGTAACGAGTCCAAGCGGGTACAGCCGATGATCCTTGGAATGTCGGAATTGCCTGGCCAGCAGGGGTTTACACCATACCTGTGGTGCCATAAGGGTGTATAATCGAAGCGAGAAGTACAGCGTTGTAAGTCCGATTCGGGAAGCGCTTCAAGGTAGGCGCCTGTACTTAGTACAGGACGCTGGGGCCGCGACCTGATCTTGCTTCAGGGGGGCGCGAATCGGTGACACCCCCCGAACGTCCCGAGAGGGGGACCCTTGACGACAGCTTCCGCAGCTGAGAGGGCATACCGGTCTCTGTCTGATCTCCGCGAGTGCCTGCCCCACCTCCGTGAGGCGCTGGTGCCGGGCACGCCGCGCCGAGGAGGCCAAACCGGGCCCGGCGCCCAGGGCCTCGCCCAGATGGACGCCCTGGTTCGCGCCGAGCGGGCCGAGCGTGCGAACAACGCCGCCCGCGGCATCAAGGCGCTGGGGGAGGGCCGCGCCCCTGTCGTGCTGTCGGTCCTCGACTCCGAGCGGCATATCCACGCGAGCATCGCCAAGCTGGAGGGTCAGGCGTGCTACTGGCTCGGCCTCAACCCGCTGGACGACGCGTCGCCGGCCGCGCGCATCGGCCGACTGATCAACCTGCTGGACCGGCTGGCCGGCGACCCCGCGTGGATCGACCACGTGGCGGCCGAGGCCGGCCGCCTCGCCCGGCGCGCCCGGCGCGCGGTGGGCGACGTCGAGCCCATCGCGAAGTTCAACGCCCGATGCCCGCTGTGCCGTGCTCGCTCCCTCCGAGCACTGCCCGAGCGCGAGCTGATCGTCTGCGTCAACGGCGGGTGCGTGGAGGCGTGCACCGACCCGGCGTGCGGCTGCTCGGCCGCCGGCCGTCACGTGTGGCGCTACGGTGACGCGGCGCTGGCCGAGCTGAGGGAGAGCGCATGAGCGTGCCGAGCTGGCCCGAGGTGCTGCCCGTGCTCGCCGCGCGGGTGGCCGACGACACCGGGCGCGACGTGGCCGAGGTGGCCGAAATCCTGGACCGCGCTCAGCGTGCCGAGCCGGCCGAGGTGGACGTGGACGAGCTGGTGGAGCTGCTCGCCCCGACCATGGCGTCTCTGGTCGGGCCGGTCCTGCTGGACTGCCTGTCCCGCCTGGAGGGGCTGACCAGGGAGGGCAGGATGCCGTTCCTTGCGCCGCTCGTGCTGGGCATCCTGCCCGGCATGGTCATCGGCGTGCAGGCCGCGGAGAGGTCCGCCCGTGGCATCCCGTGACGGCCTCTGGACGGCCGCCGAGGCCGCGGCAGAGGTCGGCGTAGAGCGGGACACCATCTACACGTGGGTACGGCGCGGGGTCCTGGCCCCCGCCGGCCAGCGCGGCCGAGAGAAGCTGTTCGACCTCGCCGAGGTGTTCGCGTGCGAGGCGAGCCGCAAGCACAAGCACCGCCGGAAGAGCTGAGCACGACAGCAGGAAGCCCCGAGCGCTCACCCAGCGCTCGGGGCTTCCGGTGTCTCGGGGGCGGGTCTACTGCTTGCCCAGCCAGGACCGGATCGTCATGCGGTCCACGCCGGCCTCGCGCGCCAGGGCGGACTCGTTCACCTCGCCCTCGGCCGCCATCTGCTCGGCGCGGCGCAGGACGCCCGCGTGGAGCATCTCGGTGGCCTCCCGCTCGGCCTGGCGGGCGGCTACTCGAGCGCGGCCGAGCTGTTCGAGGTCCACGCTCCCGATCGGGGCGTAGGTGTTCACCCCGTAGTAGCCGAGGTCGCGCTGGCGCTCGGCCTCGCGCTCGGCCTCCTCGGCGGTCCGCGCGTACGCGCCGTAGAACTCGCCGCGGCGGATGGTTCCGGTGATGGCGTACCGGGGCCCGCGCCGGTCCTGGAAAGCAAGGATGCTGCTGGCGCCGCGGATGAGCCCGGTGGTGACGGCGGTGTTCGTGTCCACGTCTCGCTCCTGTCGATCGGGAATCTGTAGAGCACTCTACAGCACAACCTGTAGAGCACTCTACAGTTTTCCGGAGATCCGTGGCCGCGAGTCTGAGTTTCGATAAGCTTACTTATCGATTGCCAGAACCCCCACAGGCGTGGTACCGTAAGTGTAGAAGTTCACCGATCAGGAAGGGAGCCTCCAGTGACGGAACAGGCCATGCCGGAGGAGGAGACGCCGGTCTACCCCGCGCCCGGTAGCGAGATCCCCGGGCAGCCCGGGTACGTCGTCGGCACGTGCGGACACCGCCTCGCCGGCAGTGAGTGGCGGGCCGGATTCCGCACGTGCGAGCGATGCCCCAAAAGGTGAAGGGCGAGGAGTCGTCTTGACGATCACGAACCCCCTCGGTCTCCCGATCGAGTGGCGCACCAGCATCGAGCCGTACCACGAGGTTCGCGACACCGAGAAGCTGTCCACGCTTCGCGCCGACATGGAGACCCGGGGGTGGCATGGGCCGCCGATCGTCTGTGACCGCGAGCTTGCCGAGGTCAACCAGGACCGGGCGTACACCGGTAGCCACCGCATCCCCGCCTGGACGCTCGCCCAGGACGACCCGTGCGCCTCCCTGCCGTGCGTCTACCTCCAGGACATCGGCGAGCAGCACGGGATCAACTTCGGCGAGCTGATCGACGACGCGCACGGCAACGTGTACGCCGCGCTGGAGGAGTTCGTGAGGCTTCTGCCCACCGACATCGCCGACGCCTACGGGTTGGACGCCGGATGATCGTGAACCTGTTCGGCGGGCCCGGAGGCATGGACCAAGGCGCGCACATCGCAGGCATCACCGAGCCCATCCTGGGCTACGACATCGACGCCGACGCGTGCGCCACCGCCACCGCCGCCGGGTTTCGCCGCACCCGGGCCAGCGTGACCGACCTGCACCCCGACGACTTCCCAAGCGCCGGCGGCGCCATCATCACCCCGCCATGCCCGCCGTTCTCCCGCGCGGGCCTCGGCAAGGGCCTGCGCGACTTCCCCGCGATCAGCTCGGCCATCACCCTGCTGGGCGACCACATCGCCGGCATGACGAGCGAACGGGCCTACCTCGACGCCCTGGCCGACCTGACCGACCCGCGATCGGCGCTGGTGGCCGAGACCATGCGGTTCGCGTTCATGCTGCCGGGCGCGCAATGGGTAGTCGCCGAGCAGGTTCCCGGCGTGGCCCAGCTCTGGAAGGAGATCGGCGCCGAGCTGGCCATGACGACCGGCTGGTGTTATCTCGCGGTGGCCACTGTGGCCGCCGAGGACCTCGGCGTGGCGAGTCGCCGCACCCGTACGTTCCTGATCGCCACCCGCGAGTACGCGCCCGACCTGACCGGCCTGCCGCTGCGGTCGCTGTGGACCACCGGCAAGTACGCGCCGCCCATGGATGAGCCGGTGCCGTCGGCCGAGCTGTTCAAGCCGTCCACCATGGCGGGCGCGCTCGGCTGGGCTGCTGGCGAGCTGGTCAACACCCGCGGCAACCGGCGTGCGACCGGCGGGAACGTGTTCTCGGCGGACGGGTTGAGCTGGTGTCTCACCGAGAAGGCCCGCACGTGGTACCGGGTGAGTGACGGCTTGCGTCTCACCGAGGCCGAGGCCGGCGTGCTCATGGGCTTCCCGCGGGACTACCCCTGGCAGGGCTCGCGCACCAAGCGGTTCCTGCAAGCGGCCGACGCCGTGTCACCAGTGGTGGCCGCGTCCGTGCTCGGCGCGACGCTCGGTCTGGACTGGCCGCGCCGAGTTCGTGACTACCTGGCCAGCATCTACCCCCAGGGCGGCGCCACCGCCGCCCGGTACGTACAGCCCACGCTGTTCGACGAAATGGAGACCGCAGCATGAGAGAGCTACTCGCCGAGGACCTGGCGCCCGGGACCGGGTTTGAGGTCACCGTGCTGGATAACGGCACCTTCCACGTGGTCGTCTTCTACCACTGGCCGAACACCGAGGCGTACGACGGGGAGGGCGAGGGCGCCACCTTCACCGAGGCCGCGGGCCGAGCCATCGCCGACGCCCAGGGCGAGGAGTACGCGCCGCCGGCGTACGTGATGACCGAGCCGGACGCCCCCGACCGTTACACGGAGATGGTGGCCGACACGCACCGCACAGGGGACAACCGGTGACCGCGAACGACGAATACGCGTACTCCGAGCCGTTCGGCGCGCTGTACGAGCGACCAGACCCCGATGCCTGCCCCGAGTGCCCGTGCTGCACTCGCCGACTGTGCGAGGCCGGGAAGCTGAGCATGCTCGGTTGCCTCGGCCGCACGAGCGCCACCGACCCCGAGGCCAGGAACGCCATCGCCGAATGCCCGTGCGACCAGGCCCCCGACTCGGCGCGTACGGTGCTCGCCGCCCGCCTGGAGGGCGTGACCGACCCGGAGGAGCGGCGCCGCATCATCGCCGAGCTGGCCGACAACTACCTGTGGGCCGAGCAGCTCCAGAGAGGAACCCGAGGATGACCGACATGAAGCTGCCCGCCCACCCGTACGACAGCGGCACCGAGGCAGCGCTGACCGAGCTGGTCGCAAGGCTGAAAGCCCTGACGTTCCGAGACATGGACGCCCGGCTCGTGAAGGGTCTCCGGTCCAGCGGCACGTACGATCCCGAGCGTCACGGGGTGCTCGACAAGAGCCCGTTGACCGAGGCCGAGCACATCGCGATCCTGGCCTATGGCGAGGCCATCGCCCGCGCTGCGCGGCACCCGTCGTACGTGCATCACGCGGTGCGTGCTGGGGTGCCGTGGGAGAAGATCGCTGCCGCCCTCGGTCGAGATGAGGCTGGCGTGCGCGCCGACTACGCGCGGTGGGCCAACGGCCAGCGCCACCTCGCGCTCGCCACGAACACCGTAGACGGGCTGGTGCTCGGCATGACCGAGGCCGAGCACGCCGAGGCGCTCGAACGGGCGGGCGCCGACGTGGCCGCCCTGGCCGACAGCTTCCGGACGGGAGACCTCCGGTGACCGACGAAGACGCCCCGAACCCGTACACCTACGAGGACATTCAGCGGTTCGTAGCCGCGCTGGCGGCTGTGGCCAGTCAGCAGCTGCTCTCGACCGAGAGCGAGCTTTACGAGCGCCTCATGACCGTCAGGGTGGTTGCCGAGGACTTGGAGAAGCAACTCGCCGCGGACCGCCAGACGCTCACGCGTGTCAACTGGCTGGAGCACCACACCAGGACCTTGAACAGGTACGCCGAGGACATGGCCAAGCGGTATGAGGTGGACAGATGACTCAGCCTCACCGCGTCCGTCCCCTCCAGCCGGCGCCTCGGCCCGTCACCAAGGTCAAGGAGTTCGGCAAGCGCATGTTCGACCTGGCCGAGCTGCTCGGCCTCTCGCCCGAGGACGCCCACCAGTTCGGCGACCTCATGACGGAGATCGCCCAGGACTTCGAGGACGGCAAGGGCGAGGTGGTCGAGGCGATGTTCTTCGACCACATGCGCGAGGCGACAGACCTTCTGCCGATCACGAAGAAGTCCGCCCTCCAGTTCTCCAACAAGATCTACAAGCACCTCAAGACCGAGTTTTCGGAGGAGCCATGATCAAGGGCAGGCTGCACGCACGCCTACGCCAGATACTCGGCATGGCGATCTACTGCCCGTACTGCGCCGCGCGCCTCGACCTCGGCATGCCCACGTTCGCGATCGTTCCAGTGGTTCACGTGGTGCGGGGTCACCTGCCGGCGTGCGGGTCGCTGATCAGCCCGCTGATCCTGGCGGGCATCCAAGCTCAGGAGGCGCTCGCCAAGAGCCTGCCGAACGTCATCGCGTTCAGGCCGAGGGAGACCGATGGCAAGCACTGACCTGGCACGGGTCGAGGCGGCCGAGCTGGTCGAGGTCGAGGTGGACGTGCCCCTCGCCGGCCACACCGACGCCGACCTGTACCTGTCGCCGACCACCCGCCGGCGGCTGGTCGATGGGCAGCGTCCGAACACCCGCCGGTCCTACACCCGCCAGTGGCAGAACTTCGTCCGCTGGTGCGCCCATCACGGGCGCACGCCGCTCGTAGCCACGCCCGAGACGCTCGCCGAGTACGTGGCCGAGCTGTGCGACCGCGAGATGGCGCCCGCCACCATCGACCAGGCCATTGCCACCGTGCGCGCCGCGCACCGCACGGCCGGCCACCCGAAGACGCCCGACACCGGGCCCGCCCTGCTCGTGCTGCGCGGCTACAAGCGCGAGCGCGCCGAGAACGGACAGCGCAACCAGCGGCAGGCGCCGCCGGTGCTCATCCCCGAGTTGCGCCAGATGATCGAGGCCTGCGACCTGACCACCGCGCGTGGCCTGCGTGACCGGCTACTGCTGGTGCTCGGCCTGGCGCTCATGGGACGTCGCTCCGAGCTGGTCGCGCTCATGGTGTCGGACGTGCTGGAGACCTCCGAGGGGTTGGAGGTCACCATTCGCACGTCCAAGACCGACAAGGACAGCCGCGGGGAGACCATCGCGATCCCCGCCGGCGCACACCCGCTGACCAACCCGGTGGCCGCGCTCGCTGACTGGGTGGCGTGCCTGGCCGATCACGGCGTCACGGACGGGCGTCTGCTGCGCCGGATCGACCGGCACGGCAACATCGGCGAGTCGCTCAGCGACAGCTCGGTGAACACCATCCTGCGGGACCTGGCCGCCGCGGCCGAGCTGCCCAACGCCGAGGCGTACACCGCGCACTCGCTTCGCGCCGGCGGGGCCACCGTGGCGTACGCCGCCGGCGTGCCCGTGCAGACGATCGCCAAGCATGGCCGGTGGGACCCTCAGTCCCCGGTGGTGCTGCGGTACATCCGAGCGGTGGACAGGTGGAGGGACAACGCCATGAGGAGCGTGGGCCTGTAGAGCGCCCACAATCGTGGTACCGTAGATGTGTGAGCGAGGACGTGAGCGACATCCGCTGGGACCGCGTAGTGGCCCAGCTACTCCGCAAGGTGCCCGCCGAGGTCGCCGAGGAGTTCCTGGCGGGCCCCGACTGGCGCGACCTGCCCGCCCTCGACCGCCAGGCCATCGAGGTGGCCGACGCCGAACTGGAGGAGCTCGACCGGCTCAAGCGCCAGCAGGCCCGCCAGCAGGCCGCAGAAGAGGCGGCGCGGCGCCACTGAAGCCCCCAA
This sequence comes from Nonomuraea sp. NPDC004354, assembly GCF_053602555.1. Classification (NCBI taxonomy): domain Bacteria; kingdom Bacillati; phylum Actinomycetota; class Actinomycetes; order Streptosporangiales; family Streptosporangiaceae; genus Nonomuraea; species Nonomuraea sp. NPDC004354. The sequence continues at coordinate 32,345 of NZ_JBSGDV010000037.1, forward strand.
CCCCTGAGGAGAGCCGACCGATGAGCACGAGGCAGCGCGTCACCTTCACCCGCGCGACAAAGGTGATCTCAGGGGCCACCGGCCGCGAGCTGGTCATCGAGGCTGGCACATGGGCCGACGTCGAGCCGGGCGGCGGCCCCCTCGCTGGCGGAAACGGTTGGTACAAGCTCTACATCGAGGGACGTGAACGCCACGGCTACGAGCCCTACATCCGCGTGCACCGCCTGCACCGGGCAACAGAACACGCCGAACCGCTCTACCGCACCTGCGACGCTTGTCACGGCCTGGGGAAGACCCACCACATTCGGGTCCCCGGCGTGCGCAAGCGACTCTTCGTCTCAGAGCCCGCCCCCTGCTCCGAGTGCAGCGGCAAGGGCCACACCAGGAAGTACCCCGCGACCAGCCAAGCTACCTGACACCTGCACGTGGCCGAGTGGCGGTCAACGAACCGGTCGCGAGGGATCGTAAAACCATCAATTACGGGGTACGCCGTAATACACAATCCTGGTAACGCGCTGGTACTATCCATAACTGACAGACAAGATGCCCTAGGGTGACTTGTCCCAAAAGGGTCCTGCATATGCAGGGCCCTTTTGCTTTGTCAGGGGTGACCAGCGCTTTCCCCACAAGCCTGGTGCGCGACGCCCCTTGGACCGGGACCCAGGAGGTGTGAGTCATGCTGGGACTGTCCTCCTGGGCCCCGGCCGTCTCTGCGGTGGCTGCTCTCTCGGCCCTTCTGTTGGCCGATGTCGCCTACCACCGAGGTAATCGGGATACGCGGATGAACGTTGCCATCGGCGTCTTGTCGGCCGTGGCCGCCCTCGGCCTGACCGCCGCCGCCCTCGGCTGGTGAGCCGCACGAGAGTCGCCCGGCACCGTTCCGGGCGCCCCTACCTGCGAGCCCGGCGCCAGATGTTCGAGATGTACGGGACCGTGTGTCACCTGTGCGGGCACGAGGGTGCCACCGAGGCAGACCACCTCGTGTCGCTGCACATCGACCCTGACCAGCCCATCGACCCGCACGGCATGAGACCGGCCCACGGTGGCTCGGCCCCATGCCCTGTATGCGGGCGCAAGTGCAACCAGGAGCGGGGGGCCAGGCCACTGGCTCAGCCCCTACGTACATCACAGGAGTGGTGAGGTGAGGGCAGTGCGTAACGCTGTGACCTTGGCGCCGTTCATGGTCGTGGACGTGGGCCACGAGTCGTGGGCCAGGCTCGTCGGTGACCAGGCCGCCTACGACGGCTTCATGGGCTGGCTGCTCGAAGAGGGGCTCGACCCCAACGAGGTCCAGAGGATCGAGATATTCGATCAGAACAGCCCCTTCATCGTGAGCCCCGTGTGGGCCCTGGTGAGTCGCGCTTGCCGGCGAGCCACCCTGGAGCCCCTCGGATGTGTTCCCCCTATCCGAGTCCGCACGATCCTAGGCGTGTATCCCCAAGTCGAGCGACCCCAAAGGCCGCAAATCGGACATTCTTTTTAAAAACGGACATGTGGGTGACCCCGCGCCCCCCTTTCCGCATCTCTCTCCGCGCAAAATCCGGCCTTCACGAGGGGGTTTCCGCATGGGCATGACGAATGCCGATCTGGCGCATTTCGCGTTCTGCGCGTACCACACCGCATCGGGCGGGCTCGGCCACGATGGCCAACCGATCCCCGAGTGGGAGGACCTCCCACGAAGCGCTCGGCAGGCATGGGAAGCAACAGCAGCTGCGGTCACCCTGACGGCCGAGGCCGAGCCTGAAGAGTGCGCGCTCAGGAACGCGCTCGCGTGGGCCGCCGCCGCGCTGGAGGCCCTCGGCGCGATCGAGAAGGCGCTGGATGTCATCCCAGACCGGTGCTTCTACCACGAGGACAAGACCGAGCCCGTTCCCGGGTGGATCCGTCGGGAGTCGTGCTGTGAGATCGGCCGGCCTGCGCAGCGACGCAAGCGCGCCCACCAGGCCCTCGCCGACCTGCGGCGCGTGCTCGGTGTGTAGCAGCCCAGAACGTCTCTGCCCGGCGATGGATGCCGCGGTGGCCGCGGTGCTGGCCGAGGCTCACGCCCGCGGGTGGCTTATCGACCGCCCAGCGGGCCGCCCGCCGCCGCGGTTCGCCGCGATGGACGACGATCAGCCCGATTTCATGCCAGCGGATATACCACCCACGTCCTGACCAGGCATACCGCCCGGCAGGTCCAAATATCCGACCGGCCAGGAGGGGCGCTCATGGCACGCCAACCCGAGATCCCGCCGCCCGACATCACCGGCGCCGTGCGCGGCGACAAGCGCGCGGCGCTGGAGGCCATCCGCGACCGGCTCGCGGCCGAGCTGGTGAGAGCCAAGGGACAGGCCGCCGCCGCGGTGGCCAAGGAACTGCGATCGACTATCGACGCCATCGAGGCGCTGCCGGGCGGGGAGGTGAGCGCGGTTGACGATCTCGCTGCCAAGCGCGCGACTCGGCGCGCAGACGCCGCGGGTAGGTAGGTGGGCGCCGTACGTCTCCAGCGCCGGCGAAGAGGTCATCGAGTTGGCCGCCTCGGCCGGCCTGCTGCTCGACCCGTGGCAACAGTTCGTGCTGACACACTCCCTCGGCGAGACCCGCGACGGCCAGTGGGCCAACTTCAAGGTGTCTACGTGGGTGCCCCGCCAGAACGGCAAGGGCGGCATCATCGAGGCCCGCGAGCTGGGGGGGCTGTTCCTGCTCGGCGAGCGCCTGATCCTGCACAGCGCTCACGAGTACAAGACGGCGCAGGAGGCTTTCCTCAGGATCAAGGGCCTGATCGAGGGCACCCCCGACCTGGACCGGCGGGTGAACCGCTACTGGCAGGCCAACGGCGAGCAGGGCATTGAACTGACCCGCTCGGCCGGCGGGAGCCGACTGCGGTTCATCGCCCGTAGCCGCGGCTCGGGCCGAGGATTCTCGGGCGACTGCAACGTCCTCGACGAGGCCCAAGAGCTGACCGCCGAGCAGATGGCCGCCTTGCTGCCCACCATGAGCGCCAGGCCCAACCCGCAGCTGTGGTTCTTCGGCACCCCGCCCGACGATCCCGCGGCGTGGGTGTACGGCTTGCGCGAGGACGGAGAGGCCGGCGCCAAGCGCCTGGCGCACTTCGACTGGGGCGCCGATGTGGACCTGGCCGACGCCGCCGCGGTGCGGGCCGCGGCCGAGAACAGGGACTTGTGGTACGCCACCAACCCCTCCCTGGGAATCCGCATCACCGAGGAGTTCGTCGAGGACGAAGCGAGCGCCTCGGGTCTCGGCCCCACCGTCAGGTTTGCGATGGAGCGCCTGGGCGCCTGGTTGCCGCGCGCCGGCGACGGGCCGCGGGTGCTCGACATCAAGGCGTGGGAGCGGCTCATGGACGCCGAATCGCGGGTGTCCGGCCCGGTGGCCATCGCGGTGGACATCACCCCGTCGCGCGACAGCGCATGCATCGGGGTCTACGGCCTACGCGACGACGGTCTCGGCCACGGCGAGATCATCGACCAGCGGCCAGGTACCGACTGGATCGTGGACCGGCTGGTGGAGCTGCGCGACCGGTGGCACCCCGTGGCCATCGCGGTGGACGCCAAGGGTCCCGCGGTGACCCTGCTGGAGCCGTTGGCGAAGGCCGGTATCACGCGCCCGGAGGACCCCGAGGCGCCCGAGTACGGGGACCTGGCGGTGCCGACCGCTCAGGACGTGGCCGCCGCGTGCGGCCAGCTCGCCGACGCGGTGACGCAGCAGGCGTTCCGGCACATCGGCCAGCAGATCCTCGCCGACGCCATCCGCGGCGCCGCCACTCGGCCGCTCGGCGATGCGTGGGCGTGGGCTCGGCGCATCTCCAGCGTGGACATCTCGCCGCTTGTCACGGTGACGCTCGCCCGGTGGGCGTACCTGGCGCGCGCGCATCTGGTCGCAGAGGACTACGACGTGGCCGACAGCTTCGGATAGGAGGTGATCCGTGGGCGTCCTGAGCACGTTGCGCGGGTGGCTCTCGCGTGACGCCAACCTGACGACCCCCGAGCAACTCCTGGCCGATCGTCGGGCGCTGCGGACCGGGGGCGTGCACGTCACCAACGACACGGCCCTACGGCACAGCGCGGTGTGGGCGTGCCTGCGCTTGCGCGCTGATTTGGTCTCCACGATGCCCGTGGACGTCTACCGGCGGGTGTCCGGGGTTCAGGTCGAGGTGCCCAAGCCGCCGGTGCTGGTGTCCCCGGGCGGTGAGCGGGTCGGCATCCAAGAGTGGCTGTACAGCTCTCAGGTGGACCTCGACCGCGCCGGCAACGTCTTCGGGCTGATCACCGAGCGGTCGGGCGCGCCCGGCCCTGACGGTCTCGGCCTGCCGTCGAGGATCGACCTGCTCGCGCTGTCCGACGTGACGGTGCGCGCCACCGGCGCCGAGATCACGAAATACGTGGTCGCCGGCGTCGAGTACGACCCATGGGAAGTCTGGCACGAGCGGCAATACACCGTGCCTGGCCTGCCCCTCGGTCTGTCCCCGGTGGCCTACGCCGCGTGGACGATCGAGGAATCCCTGAACGCCCAGCAGTTTGCCCGCGACTGGTTCGCCGCCGGCGCCGTGCCGATGGCCGAGCTGAAGAACACCGCCAAGAAGATCAACAAGGCTGAGGCGCAGATCGCCAAGGACGCGTTCAAGGCGGCCGTCGCGAACGGTGACCTGTTCGTTCACGGCCAGGACTGGGAGTACAAGCCAATCCAGGCCGTGGCCCAGCAGTCTCAGTTCATCGAGGCCAGACAGTTCAACCTGACGGATATTGCGCGGTTCTTCGGCGTTCCGTCTGACCTGATCGACGCCGCGGTGTCCACCGGCTCGATCACCTACGCGAGCATCACCCAGCGGAACCTCCAATTCCTGATCATGAACCTGGGGCCGGCGGTCTCCCGGCGCGAGGACGCGCTGTCACGGGGCCTGGTGCCAGGTCCGCGGTACGTGAAGCTCAACCGCGGCGCGCTGCTGGCGATGGATCCCGAGGCCCGCGCCCGCACCATGCAGACCCAGATCAACTCGCGGACGCTCACCCCGTCCGAGGCGCGCGAGCTGGACGACCGGCCGCCGCTCACGCCCGACCAGCTCGCCGAGTTCGACCGCCTGTTCGGCGCCCGCACGCAACCACCCACCGCCGCCCCGGCAGCAGGAGGAGCGACCTCATGAACGATCGAGCCGCCGCCGCGGCCGAGCGCGCCCGCAACGTCCGCCAGCGTGCCGACCGCCCGTCACAGCGTCGGTGCGCCGAGCACGCCGGCGCCCGCGCCGCGGCGCTGGTGCCCGCCCGCGTCGAAGTGCGCGAGTCCGCCGGCGCCGAGGGCGCGGCGGAGTTCCGCGGCTACGCCACGGTGTACGAGCGCGGTTACGAGATGTGGGACTTCTGGGGGCCCTACACCGAGATCGTGTCCGCCGGCGCCGGCGCCGAGTCGCTGGCGCGCGCCGACCTCGATGTGCCCCTGGTGCTCGGGCACGACCAGATGCGCCGGATAGCCCGCACCAGCACGGGCACTCTCGAGCTGGTGGAGGACGACAACGGCCTGTCGGTGCGGGCGCCGGCGCTCGACCTGGCGGACCACGATGTGTCATACATCCTGCCCAAGCTCAGGTCAGGCCTGATCGACGAGATGAGCTTCGCTT
>NZ_JBSGDV010000038.1:0-34517 GCF_053602555.1 Nonomuraea sp. NPDC004354
GCCCACTCGACGTTCGTCAGATCACCACGACCCATATGCCAAGAGTGACAAGACCAGCGCTCACCGTCAGGAGATCTAAGAAACAGCTCCTAGCCCGCCCCAGGTCCCAGCGCGCTCACCCCCCATCCTCAGGGCTTTCGTGTCGCTAGGGATCTTGTCGGCCGGTCAGCAGTCGCCGACGACGCTGCGGCCCCAGCCGGACCCGTGCCGGCCGAACCCTCCGCTACTGCCCAGCGGCGCCCAGCCGCCCGTGTCGCCCGCCATGACCATCAGAGCCGTCCCAGCCGGGAAGTCGTTACGCATCGATAGGCTCCAACGCTGATTGCTTTTGCCGGATAGGTCCTTATCGTCGAGATCATGGCAGCTCGCCGCAACCCCAAGAAGGACAAGACGGCCCGGCGTCGACGCCCCGAACGCACCCCACTCCACAGCCGCTCGTCCTTGGGCCGGCGCGTACGCATGAGCGTGGAGACAGTGACGACCCTGATGATGAACGCCCCGCCGCAGACGCTGCCGCTTGTGGGCGTGGCCGCGATCTCGCTATGGAACCTCGCCGAGGACGGCAAAGGCGCAGCGCACTGCGTGGACGGCTGCCTGACGCTCCACTACGCCCTGGCCGAGTTCGGCATCGAGTCCCACGTCGAAGCGGTCGTGCTCGCCACCAGGGCAACGGCAAGCACACCCTGTACGGCGGCGACGGCCCCAGCTACAACGCCGACGGCACCTTTCACCGCTGGGCCCCCTCGAAAGCCCCGAGTTCATGTAAACGCAAGAGTCGGGACCGGGCCGTCTGGGGCCGTGAGGTTATACACCCCCTGGATCTACCGGACTTCAACCATCGAGGAGTGCCATCTGCTCCGGCGTAAACCGCTCACCGGCCACCCCGTCGGCGAGGTCCTCCAGTTCGGCGAGGAACTCTGCCGGAATCGTGAGGTCGACGGCCTTGCTGTTCTCTTCCAGGTGTTCGAGTCGGGTCATGCCGGGGATCGGGACGATGTCGGAGCCGCGGGCGAGCAACCAGCCCAGGGCGAGCTGTGCCGGCGTACACGGCACCTTGTCCGCCACCTCGCGGATGAGCTTCAGCAGGGTGAGGTTCCTGGCCAGATTCGACTCGTGGAAGCGCGGGCTGTTCCGGCGGACATCGGATGCGCGCAGGTCGGACGGCTTACCCAGCAGTCCGGTGAGCATGCCGCGGCCGAGTGGGCGATAGGCGACGATTCCGACCCTCAGTTCCCGGCAGGTCGCCAGCAGCTCTCGTTCTGCGAAGCGGGTGAACAAGGAGTACTCGATCTGGACCGCCGCGACGGGGTGGACGGCGTGCGCGGCGCGCAGAGTCGCGCTACTCACCTCAGAAAGACCGACATAACGGATGTCGCCGCACCGTACGAGATCCGCCAGCGCCGACATCGTCTCCTCGATGGGAACAGCGGGGTCTCTGCGATGCAGGTAGTACAGGTCGATGTGGTCGACACCGAGCCGCCGCAACGACAGCCGGCAAGCCTGCCTGGCCCATTCCGCGGTGGAGTCCACCTGGATCGGGCCGTCGGGCCGAAGCCGCAGTCCGAACTTCGTCGCCAGTACGACCTCGTCCCGGCGGCGAGCGATGACTCGCCCCACGAGTTCCTCGTTCCCACCGACCTCGGGCCCGTAGACGTCCGCGGTGTCCAGCATCGTCACTCCGAGGTCCAGCGCCCGGGACACGACCCTGCGTGCCCTGCGATCACCCGTGAGGCCGCCTGCCACGAGTTCTGCGCATCCGAGACCCAGGGCGGGCGAGATCAAGCCATCGCCCCATCGGACTGTCCGCATCGGATCACCGCCCCCGCACTCTGTGCGCGAACACGGCGGCCATGTTGTGATCGATCTGCCAGGCCTGGTTCGCGTCGCGGGCCACGATGCAGTACATGACCGCGCCCTGGCCGTCGAACGGCGTAGTGAGGATCACTCCCTCACGTCGGCCTTGGTCGTAGGCGAGGCCGGACTCCTCCAGTCTCCGGCGAGCGTCCTCGAACGTCGACACCGACCAACCCGGCGGCCAGACACGGTCGAGGATCATTCGTTCCGAGGGAAACGACGGACCGACGACCGTCCCGCCGATCCCGCTCATGACATGGGTGCCTCCCGACAGCCGTCCGTTCCACTCGGTGAAGAACACCTCTTCGTCAGGGGTGACGATCGCATCCGGGTTGAGGTAGCCGCGGTGGCCGATGGCCCTGGCCGCCTGCGCCAGCTTCGATGCTCCGTCGTCGAACGCGGCCTCGATCTCGGGCGTCATGTACGGCGCGGGCAGTACGAAGGCCGCGATCTGCGGCGCCAGCAGGACCTCACCGCCTCCACACCGCGTCACCCCGCTGTCGTCGATCTTGAACTCAGCGAAGTAGGTGGAACTGTCCGGGATGAACTGCTCGACCACCGGACGGGCGCGGCCGTCGCTGCTGAGCCAGGACCAGTGTTCGGCGAAGTAGGACTCAAGGTCGCCGCGACCGCCGACCGGCACGACCCGCGACGCGCCGACCGGCCGGACACCGTCGACGGCGCTGAGGATTTCGTTGCCGCGCCCTCCCGCCATCCAATCGTGCTTAAGGATGACCGTGTCGTAGCGGCGCAGCAGTTCCTCCGTGACATCCAGCGCCACACTGCGCGACGGGAGAACCGCGCCGGGCGGGATCGGAACGCCGACACCTGCGGCGATGGCGCGGAATGTCGCCTTGCTGATGACGAGAGGCCCTCCGGACTGTTCTATGAATCCGTACCCGGGCAACGCCGAACGCAGGCCGAGTCTGGCGACGAGACGTGCGACGGAGACGTCCGGCCAGACGGCGAAGACCTCGTCGATTTCGTGCATCTCAAGGGCTTTCCCGAGGATGTCCTGCAGGTCTTCGGAGTCCAGCCGCTCAGCCGTCAGAACGCCTTCGTCGTCGCGAGCACCTTCCGGCCGCGGAGCCACGACAACCGTCCAAGACTCCGGATCCACACCGGTCAGCCCGCCCACATAGGCGAGGAACTCCGGGTCGGGCTCCACCGGCAGCACCATGACGTCGCCCTCCTGGGCGAACCAGGCCAGGCGCTGGATCCACCACCCCGTCGGGCCGTTGTCGGTGCGGATCTCCTCGATGAGCCCGTTACCGATGATCAGGCGTGTCATGTCAGCGCTCTCCTTCGGGTATCGCCTGGTCGTCGACGAGTCGGCCGATGCCGCGAATGGTGGGATCGCGTAGCACCTCAAGGATCTCCAGCTTGGTACCGAACCTCTCCTTCACCAGTGCGATCATGCGCACCAGTTGGAGCGAGTCACCGCCCAGACGCACGAAGTGCTGGTCCACCCGCAGGTCGGTGCGCCGCAGCACCTTCGTCCAGATCTCCGCCACGGCCCGTTCCCCCTCGGTGGCGGGGGCGTCACCGAGGCCGGAGGCGGGTGCCTGCGGCTGCTTCCGGAGCCGCAGCAGGTCCGGCTCGCCGTCCGAACCGATGGGAAGGACGTCGAGGACCTCTACCCGCGAAGGCAGGCTCCACTTCGGCATCTGGCGCTGGAGGTAGCGCATGAGCTCGGCTGCGTCCGCCGCGGACGCGACGACAGCCGTCACGTACGCCACCAAGGCCCGCGGATCGGACGCGTCGTCGGCCACGAGCGCCTGAGCCACGGTGGGGTGTGCGCGGAGCTGGGCTTCGATCTCACCCGGCTCCACCCGGTGACCTTGCACGATGAGCCGGCGGTCGGTTCGTCCGGCGAGGACCAGGGCCCCGTCGGGACGTCGCCATGCGAGGTCGCCGGTTCGAAACGTTCGCGTCTCGCCGTCGGCGGGGCCGAACACCTCGGAGGTCGCCTCGTCCCGCCTCCAGTAGCCATGCGCCACACCGCTGCCTGTGAGGGCGATCTCGCCGAACACCTCGGTGGGCTCCCCGTCGGCGTCGAGCAACTCCGATCGCACGCCGGGTACGGGACTGCCGATCGCGATCGCGGCGTGATTCGCATCGGCGTCGTTCACACGGTGCTGCAGAGCGACCGCGCACTCCGCCGTGCCGTAACTGTTGATGATCGCGGCTCCGGGAATCACCGCGCGAATGCGCCGCACGTCGTCCGGCTCGACCTGTTCGCCGCCGAGGACGAGCAGGCGGACGCCGGCCAGGGACGGATCCCGTTCCTCCAGTCCGTCGAGAAGAAGCCGGATCTGGGTCGGAGTCGAGTGGAGCACGCTGACGGCCTGGCGGCGCAGCGCCGACCGAAGCGCGTGAACGGGTTGCGCCGGATCGACCATCCGAAGTGACGCGCCGGCCAGAAGGGTGGCGAACAGGTTCACGACAAAGGTGGTTGAACCTGGAGAGGCGAGACACGCGACGACATCGTCCGAGCGCAGTCCTGTGGTGGCGGCATAGGTGGCCGCATGCGAGACGGCACCGCTACGACTCTGGACGACTCCGGTCGGCCGGCCGTTCCTCCCCGAAGTGTACAGCAGGCAGGCGGCCTGCTCCGCATCGGCGGGCACCGAGGCGAGGGACGGCTCGACCGGCGCCGAGATGTCGAACTCGATCAGCTCTTTGCCTTTCGAGATCCGCTCGGCCACCGTTTTCAGCCTGCGGGGGTACATGATCGCGGCGATGTCCGCGTCCGCCACGATTTTCGTCAGTCGGCCACCGGGTTCCTCGGCGTTCAGCGGAACGAAGGTCCGCCCCGACCGCAGAACCGCCAGCACGCCCACCACCGCGTGCACATCGTGATCCATCAGTACGCCGACACGGGCGTCGCTGAAACGCGGTGCTCGAAGGTCCTGCGCGCAGCCCTCGACGACCGCGGCGAGCCGGCCGTACGTGAGCGCGTTCATCGCGTCCGCGGCGGCTCCACGCCCGGGATCGATTCGAGCGACACGCCCCAGGGAGGTGACCGGGTCGCCGGAGGAGGGCGACGGTACCGCCGCGGCGGGCGACTCAACCGGCAGCGGCAGGCGCGACACGCGGCCGGTCCACCCGTTGCCCTGAGTCAGCCCCACGTGGACGTGCCGCACAAAACGTTCGATCGCGGCTTCCGAGAACAGCTCGCCGTCATAGGCGGCAGTGACGCGCCCATCCTGCACGGATAACGCGAGCGGCTGATGCTTTCCCGATTCCGGCGCCGAGTTGTCGAACACCAAGGCCACGAGACAATCAGCGGAATCGACACCGCCGAGCTGTTCGGCGACATTGGCGGCGACTTCCGAGAAAGTCGATTCGGAAATACCCGCGACGATCGGATGAACACCGTTCCGATTGTCGCGAACGAGGAGCCTGACGTCGGCACATCCCGTGTGCCTCGCCACAACAACGGCTGCCGCGGCCACCAGTTCGGCGAGCGAACGCGGCCCCCACCCGGGAATCGGGTCTGGGGACGCGAATCGCGCCGCAACGGACCCCGATCCTACGCGCTGTGATAAGTCGATGGCGAATTGAGACCTCTTACGCAGCCTGATCAGCCTCCAGTCCGGCAAGTCGTACCGATGCCGGCGGCCCGGCACCGCGACCGCACCCCTTCCGCAGCGGCGTCGGCAACGAAAACGCGCTCCGAAATCAAGATACGCGGTCGTTCCGTTATGTCAATCGAAAGGCCGGAAAGTGCCCGCATATCCTGGCGGTGACGTCCCCGCGACGGCCGCGTCTAACACAGGCTCAGCACAATGGCTTAAGCAAATCGCTTTCGCGGGATCGACATCCGATGTCCCCGTCCGGCAAGCTGGACGGGCAGCGGCTTTAGACGCCCTCCACGGCGTCGAGCAGCGAGGCGCGAGCCGCGTCAGAAGGGAACGGGAAGTGTCCTTGAATCTGGCGATGTACGAATGGTTCGACAGGTCGGCCGATGCCCATCCACAACTGCTCGCACTGAGTGTCGGCGACGTCGACCTCACGTATTCGGCCCTTGCTCAAGCGTCGGGCGCAGCGCGGGCGGCAATCGTGGGTGACAGTGCCGGACGAAGGGGAGGACGGCCTCGGCGGATCGGAATTCTCGCGTCCCGCAGCGCCGCCACATACATCGCCTACCTGGCCGTGCTGCGCGCGGGAGCCACGGTCGTCCCGCTGAACGTCGAGCATCCGGTCGCCCGCAGTGCCCAGATCATTCGACTCGCGGAACTGGACGCGCTGGCATTCACGGAATCCGAGGCCGAACTCGCCGCCGCGCTGCGCGCGGAAACCGGCGTGGCACTCGTCTCGATGACCGGCAACGGATCCGACTTCACCGACGGCTCAAGGACAGCCTCCGCTCCCCCGGCCGCTCCGCACCCCGACGACTTCGCCTACATCGTTTTCACGTCCGGATCGACAGGCACGCCGAAGGGGGTGCCCATCAGGCATCGCAACATCGCCTCCTGGCTGCCGTACATCGTCGAGCATTTCACCGACGGTCCGGGAGCGCGCGTCGCGCAGACCTCCGAACTGTCCTGGGACCTGTCGGTGTTCAACATGTTTCTCGCATGGGGTTCGGGCGGAGCGGTCGTCGTGCCGTCCAGGACGGACATGCTCACCCCGCCGCGGCACATTGCCGAGCACGGGATCACCCACTGGCATTCGACTCCGTCGTCCATAACGATGTCCCGCCTGCTGGGTGAGCTTTCCCCAGGCGTGATGCCAACGCTTCGATGGAGCATGTTCTGCGGAGAGCCCTTGACCGTGGACCACATCCGCGCATGGCAGGAGGCGGCGCCCAACAGTAGAATCGCCAATGTGTACGGCCAGACGGAGATCACCGTCTCGTCCGCGGTCTACGACCTGCCGGCGTCGCCTTCGGAATGGCCCGGCGAGCCGACGACGAGCCTGCCGATCGGGCGCCCCCACCCGTCGATCGAGTGGGCCGTCGTCGGGGAAAACGGCCAGGCGGCGGACGAGGGAGAGCTCCTGCTGCGGGGACCGCAACGATTCGACGGATACCTGGATCCCAAACAGCCCCGAGGGCCGTTCGTCCTTTGGAGCGGTGACGGCCTGGGTCCTTTCGGCGAGGCCGAAGAGCTGACGCCGGCCCACTGGTATCGCACCGGCGACCGCATAGCGCTCCGGGACGGTCAGCTGTTCTACCTGGGACGCCTGGACAACCAGGTGAAGGTACGGGGACACCGTGTCGAGCTGGGCGACATCGAGACGTCCTTGCGCGGTCATCCCGGGCTGGATGAGGTCGTGGTCGTGCCCTATGAGGCCCAGGCGGGAATCTTCGACCTCGCCGGCGTCTATTCCGGAGCGCATGTATCCGAAGACGAGTTGAGCGAGTTTCTGGCCGACAGGCTGCCGTCCTACATGGTGCCTCGACTTTTCCTGCGGCTGGAAAGGCTGCCTCTGAACCTCAACGGAAAGGTCGATCGACGGCGGCTCACAGAACAGGTCACCGCACTGATCGACCCTTGATCGGCGGGCCGTGCATCATTTGTGCGTCCTGCCGTATGCGGGCAATACCGTGATGCGCGCCGGCCATTCGGCTCGGGCGAGCAGGCGCAGTACGGCCCGCTTCAGCCGTTCCACCTCGTGCGGCTCCGGTTCCCTCACATAGAGGTCGAGCTCGTACCATGTCTCACCTCCGTCCGCGCGATACGGCCGTGTGGCGGACCACGCGACTCCTGGCACAGTGTCGGCGATCCGCCTGACCGACGACAACGCGACCTTGTGGCCGTGGGCCACCACACCTTCCGAACGGCGACCGCAGAAGTAGAGATATCCATCCCCATCGATGCTGAAGAGGTCACCGGTGACGAGCTGCCGGTGATCGACCGGCCCGCGATCCGACCGGCCTTCGACGATGCCCAGCCTTCGGCGCATCACGGTGTCGGAGGTGACCAGCAGCTCACCGACACCGTTTTCGTCAGGCGCCCGTAACGTCACCCGCACTCCATCCAGCGGCCGGCCGACGGAGGAGAGGCGCTCGGCCGGCTCGCGGTGGGCGGCCAGCGTGCTCACCCTCGGGCCCGCCTCGGTCAGTCCATAGGTGAGGTACAGCTCAAGGTCTGACGCCTGCCGCAGGAGCCGCCGGGCGTTCTCCGGCTCCAGCGCGTCGCCGCCGACGGTGAGCATCCGCAGCGAGCCAGTCCGCCACCCATCCGGGGTCAGCAGGGTTCGCACCAGGTAGGGAGTGAGCGACGAACTGGTGATCCGGTGATCGGCCAGCACCGTGGCGTATGCCGCTGGGCTCAGGAGTGGAGGCGACAGCACGAGCCGGCTTCCGGTGAGCAGGCCGGCCAGAGCCTGGGCGACCAAGGCGTACGAGAAGTTGAGCGGCAGGTTCACCAACACGGTGTCGGAGGATCTCAGCCCGACCGATTCGGCGTGCCGGCGCGCGTTGAGCAGAAGCGAGGACACGCGATGCAGACATGCGCTGTGGGTTCCCGACGTTCCCGAGGTCAGGAGCACGACGTCGTCCCGCTCGTACCGTTCGGGTTCGACGTGCGGCAGCCTGACGCAGTCGACCACGCCCACGCCCTGCCGTTCGCCGGGGACGGGCGCGACGGCGCCTCGCGGCACGATCACCAGGCGGGCGCCCAACGCGGCGGCGAGTTCGCGCACCCGTGGGGTCGGCGTGCTCAACGGGAGCAGCGCGGGGATGCCGCCCGCGAAGAGCACGCCGAAGAAGCACGCCAGCAGGGCCGTGCCGTTCGGCATGCGGATCAGGACCAGTTCTCCGGCTCGAATGCCGCGACCGGTCAGCTCGTGGGCGATCCGCCCCGCCGAGACCGGCGTCCGCGCGTCGGCGTCCAGGTCGACGACGCCGTCCAGGTACGTCTCGACCTCGGGTAACGGAGGAAGGTCAGGAGCGGTCGTCATGTCTTATCTTCGGTCGAGACGCCGCAGGACGCTTACCCGCACGTCATGATCGGCACTGGCTTCGATCTCGTGCTCGCACACGACGACATGTCCGCAGCCGCTTGCCAGCCAGGAGTACGCGATCATCGCCGTCGTACGGCGCACGGCGTCCGGCGGCGACGTCAGCACCAGGCTCGGCCCGCGAAACCCGAAGACGATGCACGTCAACCCGGCCAGCGTTCCGGCGGTCGCGCCCGCGACCCGCGCGGGCGACAGTCTTCCGCTGCTCACGTTGCCCGCGAGTTGCCGCAGCGTGTGTCTCGTGGCCGTCTCGCTGACCGCCAGTACGCCGACGTCCGAGCGTTCTCCTAGTCCGTCCGCTCCGCCGAGAGTGACCAGCGACTCCCGTACCGCCTTGGCGATCAGCCCTGCGACGGGGTCGGTGTACCCGATGGCGGGCCCCAGCCTTTCACTGTCGTTCCCGGAGCCGCGTATCCGTGCGCTCGCTACGACGTCCAGCCGGGAATCGTCACCCCACATCGCCGGGCACCGCCTGAAAGACGAGAGCGGTGTTGAAGCCGCCGAACGCGAGGGTCACGCTGACGCCCAGGCCGGAACCGAGCTCACGCGGACCGCCGACGGGAACGGGGAGGGGAAAGTCTTGCGGCAGGTCGTCAAGCCCGTATACGGCCGGGGCGACACGCCTGCGCAGAGCCATGACGACGGCGATGGCCTCGATCGCGCCGGTTGCCCCGAGAGTGTGGCCGAACGCTCCCTTCGTGGCGAACACCACCGGCTTCCGCACTCCTCGGAACAGCCGGGACAGCGCGATGGCCTCGACGAAATCGTTGGCCTGTGTGCCCGAACCATGGGCGTTGACCACGGCGACCTCGTCGGGGACGGCCCCGGCCGCGGTGAGCGCCCGTTGGAGGGCCAACAGGACGCCGTCGCCGGAGGGGTCCGGTCCCGCCATGCTCGCGGCGTCGTTCGATGCGCCGCTCCCGCGCACGATCGCGTAGACGGGCGCCCCCCGCCGCCGGGCGGAACCGAGTGGTTCCAGTACGCAGAACGCGGCCCCCTCCCCCAGGAGTGTGCCGTCGTGGCGCCGGTCGAAGGAGCGCAGCAGCGTTGGCGACATGGTGCCGAGCGCGGTGTGCGCCAGGCGCTTCGCAGGGGTGAGGATGTCGGCGCCCCCGCACACACACGCCTGCGCCTCGCCTTCCTCGATCAGCCGCGCCCCCACGGCGATGGCATCGGATCCGGACGAGCACGCGGAGGACAACGAGAGCGGCGGACGGGATACCCCGGACTTCAGCGACGCCTCGGCCACCCACGCGTGCAGCCCGTCGACATCGGGATCATCGAGGTGCGGGCCGAAGCTCGTGC
Organism: Nonomuraea sp. NPDC004354; assembly: GCF_053602555.1. Classification (NCBI taxonomy): domain Bacteria; kingdom Bacillati; phylum Actinomycetota; class Actinomycetes; order Streptosporangiales; family Streptosporangiaceae; genus Nonomuraea; species Nonomuraea sp. NPDC004354. The sequence continues at coordinate 10,132 of NZ_JBSGDV010000038.1, forward strand.
CGACGATGATCAAGGGATCCGCACGCGTGCCGAGGCCGGCGTGGCCCATCGCCCTGGTGAGGGTCGCCGAGGTGAGGTCCACCTGCCTGCGGAGCGGGTCCCAGGTCTGGGGCGGGGAGTCGAGCGGGGCCGCCAACAGGTTGCGCAGCGGATGGTCCGACTCGACCTCGCGCAACCCGCTCCGCCCCTGCAGCAGCCTCAGCCACACGTCGTCGAGGCCGGTGCCGAGAGCTGTGGCCCAGGCCATCCCGGTGACCGCCACCGCCTCTTTCACCACAGCTGTCGCCCCAGTTCGTCGACCTTGACGCGGATCAGCGAGGCGCGGAAGGCCGCGACCGATCGGCCCTCCACAGTGGCCCGGCCCGAAAAGTGGAAGGTGTTCTCGATCAGACGGTCGGAGTTGACGTCGAAGACGATCCGGTCGCCCGGCACGACGATCTTCGTGAACCTGCACTGGATCGAACCGATCAGGCTCAGCTCGTCGTCTTCGAGCATCGAGGTACTCATCTGGTAGAGGATGATGCCGGATTGCGCGAACGCCTGGATGAGATGGCTTCCCGGATAGATCGCCCGTTCTGGGAAGTGTCCGGAGATGACGTCCATCGTTCCGGAGACGAGTGTCAGGCTGCGAAGACGCCTGCCCGGTTGATAGTCCAGGACCCTATCGATGTAGATCATGGGGTGCCGGTGTCGCAACCACTGCTTGATCTCGGTGAATCCCAGCGTGCTGGGGGTCTCCTCAGTCATCCGAGCCTCCCGCGAGACAGGCCTGGAGCCCGTATCGGACCTCGTCCGGCAACGGTACGGCCAGACCGTCGGTACGACGGGCCACGCACATCACGAGACGACCGCGCGCCAGCAGGTCCTCCTCGGGCCCGGTGCGACCGTCGCGGCACAGGGTCCCGGCCAGCCGGAACGCGGCTCCGCCGACATGCTCCACCGTGGTTGCGATACGCAACGTGTCGGCGTATCGGGCGGGTCTCACGTACTTCATCTGCAGCTCGGCGACGACCAGCTCGAATCCCTTCAAGCCGAGCCACCCGAGTCCGAAACCGAGTCGGTCGAGATTCTCAAGGACCGCGGTCTCCAGGAGCGATGCGTACCGTGCGAAGTGCAGGACACCCGACGCGTCGGTGTCCACGTGTTCCACCGATCGGAAGATCTCACGAAACTCCTTCACTCGGACGCCCGCACAAACGTGCGTGAGCCGGCGACGATCCTGTCCACCATCTCGTCGATCTCCGCCGGGGACGTGATCAGCGGGGGTGCGATGCGCATGGCCGGGAAGAGATAGCGCTGACCGCCTGTTCGCCGGCCCGCTCCCGCCATGAACTCGACGTACACACCGGCTCGGATCACATGTTCGCGCAGGCCGGCCATTCTCGCCGAGGCGGGTTCGGTGAGCTCGACGCCGTGCAGCACCCCGACACCGCGCGCCTCCCGGTACACAGCCGGAAACGCCTCGACGAGCTCTTTCCGAAGCAGTATGCCGAGTTGCTTGCCGAGAATCGCGGAGTGGTTCAGCAGATCGTTCCCGACAATGACCTCCAGGCCCGCCCGGATCACCGCGCAGGCGATCGGCCGCAGATCCGAGGTCGCCACCGCCCCGGAGCCGCGAACGGTGAGCGAACGCCGCGCGATGACCATCGACGCCGGCACCGTCCCCATGCCGAGACTCTTCCCGATGACCGTCACATCCGTCGGAATCGGACCGTGCTCGTCCGTCATGGCGAGAAACGCACCCGTCTTGCCGAAGGTGAGGACCTCGTCGGCCACCAGGAGTGCGCCGCTGTCGCGCACCAGGTCGGCCAATCGGCGCAAATATCCGCGAGGAGGGAGCAGAATCCCCGCGTCGCCCTGGACAGGTTCGACCACGACGGCCAGCAGCCTGTGACCGTTCTCCGCGACATACGCTTCCAGGGCGTCCGCGTCACCGAACGGCAGGTGGTCGACGGCTATCCCGTACGGTCGCGCCGTGTCCGCGCCCGGCAGACCCACCCGGAAATGGCGCCGGTTGAGCAGCTGGACCAGACCGCCCGTCCAGCCGTGCCAGGCCCCCTCGAAGGCGAGGACGAGATCACGCTCGCCCCGGTCCGCCGATAACCGCATCGTGTGACGGTCGATTCGTGACTCCCATACGAGGCGCATCGCGAGTTCCATGCCCTCGGAGCCGGAGTTGCGACCGCTGACGTGGTAGTCGCCCGGCGGGAAATGATCGGACAGCAGTCCGTCGTCGCCAAACAGCTCGATCAGAAGCCGCGCCCGTTCCAGGGAGCCGATTTCGTCGGTGGCCTGCTCCAGCAGGGCGCCTCGGGCCAGCGCCCGGACCATCGCCGCGTGACCCATGCCCAGGCAGGCGCTAGCGTAACCACCGCTCGCGTCGAGGACTTCCCACGTCCTGCCCGCGCCGGGGCCGCCCAACTCGGTCATCCGCTGCCGCGATCCGCTGCCGCCCACGGCGGCGAACGGCAGGCGACCGGATGCGTAATGGTCGAGGTGAAGCTCCCGGCCGCGCTGCAGAATCTGCAGCATCTCGGGCGTCGTGATGTCCGTCACGATTCAGCAGGCCCCTGGATGCGGCGCACGAGATCGGCGACGGTGTGCAGGCTCTTGAAATTCTCCGATGAGAAGTCCTTGTCCTCGATCTTCACACCAAAAATCATCTCGCATTGCACTCGGAGCTCGACGAAAGCCAGGGAGTCCAAGCCGTGCACGGCTCGGAGACTGTCTTCCACGCCTATCTCATCCGGCCCTGCTTCCACAAACAGATCGTTATGCAGAACTCGTCGAAGCCGATCCTCGATCTCCATGGAACCCCTCCGTGTCCAGCGGACGGCCGGCAGGCCGCCGAGACATCAACTCAGCCCCCGGCCGGTCGGCCGACCACCTACTTGCCTCGCGCCTTGAACGGCGCACCAGAAAACAGCGGGAAAGGGTTGATCAGCTTGGGCTGCCATCGGGGAGTCCCGATATCGGCGCCTTCCACTTTCAACACCCCGAGTCGCTCCAGCCGCCGGACGGCGGTCGTCCGCGGATCGGTGTCGGCCGAGGCGACCCAGTCACGCCACGTCGCCCACTTTTCGTGGTCGTATGCGTGTCCTGAATAGTCGCCCGTATGCAGGATGGCATCTCGGATGAGCTCGCCTTGTTCGGTGCCGGCCAGAGCGGGATAGAGAAAGTACGAGGTGTCCCAGGACAGCCTGAGGCTCCCTCCCGCCGAAGCGTGCAGCAGATTGGAGTGGAAGGCGATCACATCGCCGGGCTCCGTCTCGATGTCATAGGAGGGGATGGACCACTCTCGGGAATCCACCGACACTCCCTGCCGGTGCGGGTCCTGACTCATATGCTCCCAGAAGGCGGTCCACGGCACCCCCAGATGAGATCCGGGCATCACCTGAAGCCGGCCGGAATCGGGAGTGCACGCGTCCAGGTAGACCATGAACTTGACACCCTGCACTTCGGCAGCCATGTCGGAATGCCACCTGGTGTTCGCGCAGTAGCACGTCGCCTCACTGTTCGTGGGCACGGTGGGCCCGCCCATGAGGTGGTGTGACGCCTGCCAGAATCTGGGATCGTCGGCCACCAGGCTGGAGGCGAACGGAGTGTCGGCGTTCATCGTGGGAACGACGTAAGCGGGCACCGCGGCCGCGTCGACGTCCTCGTCCCAGACGGTGGCCCCGTACGCCTCCGTCAGGGCAGTGACGGATTCGGCGCGAAGCCGCGCCGTCTCGGTCTCGGTCAGCAGTCCGCGAAGGACGACGAATCCAAATGCCTTGAAATGCGACACACTTCGATAATCAATCACGAATTTCCACCATCACCACGCGAGGGAATCACGGCACCGGCCCCACGAAGGTCGCATCAGCCGACAACCGCCTAGGCAAGGCCGCCACGAGCACGCCTTCCGCGGCCTTCGGCACGGCACCGGAACCGCCTGTTGTTCTGAGGCCGGGTGTGCGCCATACCGACCTGGCCGCCTGCAGCGGGAGCGGGCCGGAAAGGACACGCGATGTCAGGCTTGAAGCAGTAACGAAACACAATCTGATTTTAAACAACACGCGAGGCCCCTGGCATATTCGAAACAATCTTGCCCCGACAGCTCCAACACCAGAGGCTTCGCCACATCCGTACCCGGCCACGCCGGCGGTCAGCTAAAAGCCTTGGCCGTCAGCGTGCCCAGTCCGAGCCGAAAACAGTCCACGGAGCTCCGCGTCCGCCTTCGACTTAGGCGTAGTGATAGAAATAGCGACCGGTAGGGTTTTTGCGCATCACACGGCCGATACCGACGGCCCTGGCGGCGAAGCGAATCACTCGCATGATTTGCATCCCTTCAACGAAGTTCGTGACCGAGTATTACCATCACTAACAGACTGTTTAAAAGTATTCCAGCCGAACCGGCGTGTCAAGCATGCGCGTTGATTCATCAAGAACCGTCGCGTGAGTCCGTACGGCGCCACCCCTCTTAATCCCCCGCCCGGCGGCATGCGACCGCAGACGGCCGGGGGCGCGGTCACGGCGCAGGAGAAATGCGTTTACGAAGGTGACACGCTGTGCGAGCAAACCAAGTGGCGATCGTGGCTCATGTGTCGTACGAGTACACGCGGCGCACGCCGGGGCGACGACCGGAGTATCACAGAACCACGCCCCCGGCCCTTGAGGCACAGTGCGATCGGACCGTCTCCCCGCGCCCGCACTTGACATGTCCTCGACGGCGAAACATCGGAATTGCCCGAGCGACGATCACACTCGGTCACAGGCTCCTTACAAGTACAACCGCACGGGGAAATAGCGGCCTCCAGACCGTGCGGTCATCAGAGGGCCTCATTGTCGCTGGCCGGATGAGCGGATATAGCCACGCGATCCGGTCGTGCTCAGGCTGCCGGTATCAGTCATGCGGGCGGCGCGGAGGCTCAGGTGGCGATTCCGATGAATCAACACGCGAGCTTGACACACCGGTTCGGCTGCCATACTTTCGAACGGTCCGTTAGTGACGACTACCTTCGGTCATTGGCTACGCCGAAGGGGTGCGATTCGCTTCACTTCCAGGGCCTCCGGAATCGGCCGCATCGAGCACAGGGATCCCGCCGGACGCCTTTCCAGTCACTGCGGCCAGGTCGGAAGACACTTCGACGAGCGAGGCGAGGCCGATACAGCAATGGGCCTGCTGTTCAACAACAGTAATCTCTGGAAAGAAATCCTGAAGATAGAGAAGAGGCGCCGAGGACGGTCGGTTTATCGCACGCTGTCCGGCGAAATCATCGTCTGCCATCCAGAGCTGGCCCGTACGACGCTGGCCGGAACGGATGAATCCCTCGCACGCACTCCCCCGTTCTGGCGAAACGGTTCGGGCCCGCTGCCGGACGAGGCGCGGAAGGCGCTGAACCGGTGGGTGGTGCAGCGGCTCTACGAACAGGACCCCGTGAAGTCCGCCGGGATCGCCGTGGAGCGCATCCTCTCCGGTGACGGAGATCTGCACCGCATATGCGTCCGGAGCCTGGTGGACGCGCTCAAGGTTCCCATGGGCTGTGGAGCGAGCGAACAGCTTGAGGGCGCCGTGCGGACGTTTTTTGAGAGCGTGTTCGTCCCAACCATTCTGGGAACCATCACAAAACGGCAGAACGAGAGGCTGTTCGAGAGCAGCTCGGTGGAAGCCGGAATGTGTCTGGCGGACTCCTGGCCGGAACTCTTTCCCGCGAACCTCGGCTTCGAGGGGGAGCCGGACTTTCCGGCCAGGATCGGCGACCTGTACCTACGCCGGACCGCGGCGTTCGTCGCCTCGACGTCCATCGCCTTGGCCTGGATTCTGACCGTTCTGTTTTCCGACAGCCAGTTGGCTCTGCGCGGACCGGTACCGCGTCGGGAACTCGGTGACATGGACCCCCGGTGGATCGCTCTGGAGTGTCTCCGGCTGTGGCCGCCTTCGTGGCGACTCCGGCGAACGGTGGTAAGCGATCAGAGCGTGGGGCCCGTCTCGGCATTGACCGGCGACGAGATCCACGTATTCGTCTACGCGGTTCAGCGCCACCCGGATGTGTGGGCTCATCCGGACGAGTTCAGGCCGAATCGCTGGCAGGAGGCGTCTCCGCGAGGGCTGCTGTCTTTCGGGAGCGGCCCAGGGTCGTGCGTGGGTGCACGATTCGCCACCGAATGGCTCACTGCGGCTGTGTCCATGCTACGGACGGAGCGTCTCAAGGTCAGCAGGATCGGTCGCCATCCGAACGCCACAACGAGTTTCTCGCCGCCGGTTTCGCATGTGAGTCGAATCTAGAGAGGCTGGGAATGGGCCTTGAACTCCGCTTTCTGACCACGGTGCCCCGAGTGGCGGATCCCGCGTTGTCCGCGCGTTCGGCCATTGACGTGACGCGATGGGCGGACGAGTTCGACCTCGACGGAGTTCTGCTGTTCACCGGAGCAGGCGCCGTCCTCGACCCATGGGTCGGCGCGACTGCGATCGTCTCGGCCTCCCGTCGCCTCGTGCCCATGGTCGCCGTCAATCCGCTGTACACCCACCCATTCGCCGCCGCCCGGTCGCTCCTGTCCATCGCGGAGCTCTACCGGCGCAGGGTGGATCTGAATTTGATCACCGGGGCGGCGGTGAGCGAACTGGCCGCCGTCTGCGACGACCTTGACCATCGGGATCGCTATGCGCGCCTTCAGGAATACGCCGAAGTGTTGATGCTTCTCCTGGACGGCGGGCCGGTCACCTGGAACGGCCGGTTCTACCGGACGAGTGATCTGCGACTGACGCCGTCGCTGCCCGCCGACCTCCGACCGAGGATGTACCTTGCCGGACGCTCCGACGACGCCGGCCGTACCGCCAAGTCACTCGGAGCGATCCCGATGGGAATGTATCCGTCGACCCCCGAGAAGGTCCCGCACGGCCTGGGCGCGGTGAATGTGGGTGTCGTCGTGCGCCCCACGGCCGCCGAGGCGGCGACCGTGGCACGGCTGCGCTTCCCGGACGACCCCGTAGGTCGCGAGATGCTCCGGCTGAGCATGGGGAACACCGATTCGGTGTGGAAACAAGACCTGGCGGTCGAGAACGAGAACGAGGACGGAAGCGGCTCCTGCTTCACGCTGACCCCTTTCCGTTCCTTCCAGGCGGACTGCCCGTATCTAGTCGGCGACTACGACGCCGTCGCCTCGAACCTCGGCATGGTGATCGCGAAAGGCGTGCACACCGTCCTCTTCGACACGCCCATGACGCGGGCCGACTTCGAGCACATGGGAGTCCTCGTTCAACGGCTGCGAGCATGGGCGGGGACCCAGCCATGAGCCACCGCTTTCCCGTGGACCGCACTTGCCCGTTCGCGTTGCCGGAGGCCTACTCCGACATGAGAGCCGAGGCGCCGGTCGTGTCCGTGGACCTGCCGGGCGGGCCGATCTGGCTGATCACACGGAACGAGGAAGGGCATACGCTGCTCAAGGATCACCGCGTCAGTACGAGCCCGACGACGCCTGGCCATCCTTACGCGAAGTTCTCCGCCGATCCGCCGCTTCCGGAGGTGATCGAGGCTCAGTCCCGCGATTCGGCAGGCGAATTCGTCGACCTCGACCCGCCCGAGCACACCCGATTCCGCCAGGCATTGGTCCAGGAGTTCAGCCTGAGGAAAGTCAACGAGCTGCGACCGAGCATCCAGCGGACCGTGGACCGGCTCATCGACGCCGTCGAGGCTCAGGGCACGCAGGCTGATCTCGTCAAGGCTGTGGCGCTCCCGCTTCCGGCTCTGACGCTCTGTCAGATGCTCGGCGTGCCGTCGCGCAACCACGACTTTCTTCTCTCCCGTATCCGGGCGACCGACAATTTCCCGCTGGTGGATCCGCTGGCCAAGGTGACCGCGATCGTGGAGATGCGGGACTGCATCGCTTCGCTCGTTCAGGAGGCTTCACAGTCCCCGGGAGACGACATCGTCGGCCGGCTCCTCGAAACAGGGGCCTTCACCCGGGAAGAAGTCGCCGGGGTCGCGTTCTTTCTGCTGACCGCCGGCCACCTCACCACATCGAACATGATCTCGCTCGGCGTGCTGACGCTGCTGCGCCACCCCGGCCTGCTCGACGAACTGAAGGGCAACCCCGAATTGTGGAGGCCGGCGGTCGAAGAACTGCTGCGCTTCCACAGCATCACCGACTGGTTCACCTTCGATCGCGTCGCGACGGAGGACATCTCCCTCGGTGGCCAGACCATTCGTGCCGGGGACGGAATCTTCGTGCTCGGCGCGTCGGTCAACCACGACGAGCGCGTCTTTTACCACCCTGGCGAGTTCGACATTCATCGCGACACGGGAAGGCATCTGGCCTTCGGTCACGGCATACATACCTGCCTGGGCGCGAACCTCGCTCGCGCGGAGATCGAGATCAGCCTGCGCACGCTCTTCACCCGCCTGCCCGGACTACGGATCACCGTCGAAGACGACGAGCTGGCTCTCAGGACGGATGGCGCCCCCTTCGGCGTGTACGAACTACCGGTGGCATGGTGACGGCCTCCCCGTACGACCCGGTCTGATACTCGCCGGGCCGATTCCCGGCATCAGACCGCGCACCTAGGAGGAGGGGGCGGGGCCTCGCCATCGCCCGAGGGGTCGCCACCGTCCGTGGAAGCCTGTCCGGTGAAGTGACGCAGTTCTGAGCTGAGCGAGGCCAGCGCGGCGGTCAGGCCGAGCAGCCCGCCCAGCGCGACGAGCGCCCCGGCGCCGCCCAGCGCTGCGGCCAGAGCCCCGCCGAGGACCGGCCCCAGGGGCTTGAGCGCCGTCCCGCCCAGGCTCAGGACTGCGCCCATCCGGCCGAGCATCGACTGCGGCACCATACGCGCGACGACCACGCCCATCACCACGTTCAGCGAGGGGGTCGCCAAGGTGATGAACACCAACGGGATCATCGGCCACCATGCCCCCCAGGGCAGTGCCGTGGCCGCCAGCGAGACGCCGAAGACCGTCACAACGGCCAGCAGTAGTTTGCCGGGAGGCAGGAGCCTGCTGATCCGGCCCGACAGCAGCGCACCGATCAGTCCGCCGATTCCGAGACCGGTCAGGACCACTCCGGTGAGGCGCGCATCACCACCGCGCTCACCGACGAGCACGATCAGCGGAATGAGAAACGCTCCGCCCAGCAGATTGAGAACCATCACCGCCGCGGTGACCTCGCGCAGGCCATGCTGGTGCCACAGCCATGCGAAGACCTCGGCCGCTTCCCGGCGCATGCCGCGCCGGCTTGGTCGCTGCTCCTGGCCGTCATCATCCCCTTCCGGGTTCTGCGGCTCGTCCGTCGGACGGCGCGGCACCTTCGCAAACACGTAGAACAGCGTGGCGGCGAGAAAGCTGATGGTGTCGGCGACGAATGGCACCGCCCGCCCCAGCCCGTACAGCACGCCGCCGAGCGGAGGGCCGAGGAGCCCCGCCGCGTGGGTACGGGCCTCCTCCTGCGCGTAGGCACTGTGCAGTTGGCTGGACGGGACGATGCCGCGGATCGCGGTGTCTTGAACGGGACCGATGAACGCGGCGCACAGCCCGTCCAGCACCGCCAGCGTGACGAACTGCCAGATCTCCACGCGGCCGATGAGGATGAGCACCGTCAGCAGCGCGGAGACAACCGCCTGGAGGCCTTGGGCCATGATGAGCGTGCGGCGGCGGTCCCACCGGTCCACCCAGACGCCGGCCGGCATCTGAACCGCGACGAAGGCGAGGGTCCGAGCTCCGGCGACGACGCCTGCCAGCCCAGGCGAGCCGGTGAGCGCCAGCACCAACAGCGGCATGGCGAGCCTGGTGAGCTCCGACCCCAATTGGGAGACCGCACTACCAATCCACAGCAGCTGAAAACGTACGTTTTTGCGCAGCGGAACGATGTCTGTCACGAAGCGTCTTCCTTGGATGCGAGCACGGTCACCCTGCTTGAGGCGCCATTTACGGAGGCGGTGGGTTCACCGGTTTCGGTTTCGGACAGGGACGGTCGGGACCCGGAGAAAGATACCCACCGGAGATGGTGCTGTCCACCGAATCGAACGGTCGACGGCAAACGCGCCTTCTTTTGGGTTCCTGTGACGACCGGCGAACTCGGAGGGGGAAGGTTTCGCGCTCTCGCGAAGGAGATCGTCGCTGACGCCGTTCCTGTCCTGATCACCGATGAGAGCGCGACCAGCGAGGAGAGGCGCTCCACAGGGGCCGATCAGAGATCTCGGACCGCCGCCGGTCGAGGCGGCTCCTCGCAGCGAAAGCTACCAGCGCCTTTCGACGGGCCAGCCGGCCAGGGTCGCGCCAAGGTTGGCGCCCAGCCACTCCGCGGTCTTGCCCATCGCGTCAAGGAACTCTTCGGCACGCCTCCGCCCAATCTTGTTCGACCAGTAGAGAGACGAGACGAACTCCCCGGCCTCCAAGCGACAGACGCACTCAAGCTCGAACTCCAGGACGGTACCCATCACTGGAATGTTGACACTCTTCACTCCGGGAAAAGACAGGCCCACCACTTCATCCGGGTCCTGCTCCAGCCCAAAAACCACTTGTACCACAGGCGGCCGATTGACCGGTCTCAGGGAGGGGGTCGACGCCACCACCGCGTCGAAAGGAAGGTCGCGCCACACCAGGCCCTTGAAGATGGAAGCGCTGACGGAGTGCAACAGCCCCTCGGTCGTCATGTCCTCACGCACGGACACTTCCACAGGCACCATGTTAACAAAACAGCCGAATTCGTTTCTCGTCGATTCGTCGCGAGTGCTCATCGCCACGCCGACGATAAAATCCGTCTCGCCAGAGAATCTACATAGAAGCCCCGCGAAGAGTGCAAAGAATGCACCGAAGTCCGTGATGCCGAGGGAGCGCGCGTACTCCAGGAACGAGCCAACTCTGTGCACCGGCACCGATAAGGAAATACTTCCCTCGATAGAGCCTTCGGCATCCGACGGCGGAAGGCTGATCACCTTCGCCGACTCCAGTTCGGCGACACGCTCGCGAAGCGCAGAGGAATACTCCTCGGAAGCCAGCCACAGCTGCTCGCGCCGAATACGCTCAACCGGCAGCCGGCGAACCGGCACATCGCCATTCAGTCCCTTCGAACATTCCTCATAGAGTCGGCTCAGCTCGCTGGACAATATCCTCGGAGACTCTCCGTCGGCGACAATGTGATGCATCAGCACCACCAAAACCAATCGGTCGACGTCAATACGTAAGGCCTTCGCGCGCATCAAGGGCGGATGCTCGAGGTCGAACGACAAGCTTTCCTGCTCAGATATCCATCGCTCCACATCCGCAGACGAAACCGGAACACCTGCTCTGTCCTCGACGTCGAGTACGCTCTCATTCGTGGCGGGAATCGTGAACTGCACGATCGCGTCTTCATCCTGAGACAGTCCGGTACGGAGAACCTCGTGTCGACGAACCAGGCCGCGGAACGCGGCGTCCAGTACCCCAAGGTCCAAGGCGCCCTCCAACAGGAAGGCGTAGGCATTGACATAGACGGACCCGTCCGACTGAAATAGGCAGCTGAGCCAGATGCCACGCTGCTCGCTCAAAGCGGGCCGATAAACCCGTTCCGTTGCGCTCGCCGGCATGACTGCGCTTCCGCGAGGCCGTCCGGGTTCGATATCGATGCCCAACGATGCTCCTTCGTCGCACACTCCGGCCTCACCGGCTCCTCGGCAATCAGGCGAACCGAAGTCCGCTCTTCTACTGCCTATCGCAGTCGCGGAGGCAATGCAAGCCATCTGCACTATCGCCTGCCGCATCAAAGCACGGAACCGACCTCTGCGCATCGGTCGCACCCGGAAACGGAGGCGCCAACCTCGAATTCTCAGGGACTCTGTTATGCGAGCGCCGCCCCAGTGCCCGGTCGCATGACGGACTGCGGCGTTTCCCGGGTTGTACAGGTCGACTTCCTCGGCCACGCGATCGGCCCTGCCGGCGTACATTCGTGAGCAGATGCAGGTCGTCGCCGCCGACTCGCCTGCCTCTTCCCGGCTGTCTTCGTCGGCACGGTTAAGGTTTCGGAGAACCAGCCGACTTTCAGGCGTCATCAAAGTCTTCCACCACACCCCCCGGAAAGCAGCGCCATTCACATTCTCAAACGACACCGGCCGATGCTCACCACCTCGCCCGGGATTGTGCGCCCGTACCCGTCGACTCCGAAGCAATGCGTCATATCGCAATAGTCGTCAACACCGGCAAGCCCGGGGATGTATGAGGACGAACAGCCAGAAACCGAACTCCTCCCCGAACGGCTCATGGGAACCTCGCGTCGGGGGTCAGGTCATTTGGCGCCGCACGCCGTCACGATTCCGTCCCTGAAAACAACGACAATCGAGAAGGAGTTTGACATGGATCCGGTCCTGAAGGCCGAGCGGGAATATGCGGCCACCACCCGCCGGGAGCTACGGCGAATGCGGGAGAGCACACAGGGGCTGTCTGCCGACGCGGCAGGCGACTCGCCTGGATCACAGGCGTCCCGGCAGGCCCTGGAAACGGCGTTGAACGACCGCGTCGCCGCTCTCGTCGATCACCCGACAGGCCGATATTCTTCGAGAGGCACAGCACTAGATGCAGCTGCGGGCTTTGGCGCGGCGCTGCGCCGGCGGCTCGGCCACGATTCTGGGGGATCTGGCGGACGCCACCGTGGGCAACACGATCCTGGGAAGGCGTCCTGTCGTGCCTCAACCTGAACGGTGAGGTCGGCGAACTCACACTGGGCGTTCGGGTTCCAGGCGAGGTCTCGCCTTTGCCGCACGACTTCTACCGTCCATCGCACCGTCGCTCGCCATTCCGCATTCGCTGCGCGCCGGAAGCGACTCGCTCCGCGTAGTACGCGTCTCCTCACTTGCGGAGCGGCTGTCCGCCGTCGTTGCCGAGGTTCTCGGCCGAGACAGATCGATCGGTGTGATCTGCTCGGAAGCCTCGGCGCCTTCGATGTCGGCCGCCCTGGACGCCATCGGCCATCGGGTGCTGTCGCCAGACAGCTCAGCGGTCGAAGGCGCCGAACGGGTGAGCGTACTCGCGGACAACATCGCCAAGGGCCTTGAGTTCGATCATGTGATTCTGCTGGAACCCGCCGAGATCGCGGCAGCAAAGCCCGCAGGGCTGGCCAGACTGTATGTGGCGTTGACTCGTGCCGTGATCTCGCTGACAGTTCTCCACGTCGCAACCTTCCGGAGCAGCTTCGCTGATCTTCCGGCGCCGACCGTCGCTCTGTCTACGCGATTCGGTGATCGTGGAGACCGTCCATCCGACGAGCGGCTCTCAGCGGAGCCGAGGCGACTCGGCCCTTCTCATCTCGGCCATTCGTACGCCATGGATACCTGACGGTCGCCGACACCATCCCGCCTGATGGCGTTACGGAGCCGCCCTCCATGGACGCGAAATCGCGCTGCCGGCGGTAGTGCGATTTCGCGGGCCGGCGTGCAGGGAGGTTCGCCCTCTGAGCGTGGCGAGGGATGACTCGCCCGGCATTACCCGGTCTTGACGAGCGACAGGACTCTGCGCGCCCGACGACAACGAGGAGGCAGTCCAGCATGCCGTTCAGGCCGTCGCCCACCTGCGCAGCCTCGCCCTGGAGGCATGAGCCCGGTGAACTTCGGTCCGGCGCGCCGATACACCGATCAGCCTGTCAGCGTGCGAAACAGATGCGTGTGTCCGGGCAGGGTGTTCGCCTGGTGAACCGCATGGGACAGCCGCGATCGATAGTCGTTCCACCTGGGATCCAACAGAATACCAATCATGGTTCCGCTGTGGCAGGCCACGAGCCCCAGGCCGCCGATACTCCGGGAGATGTCACTTAGCGCCGCAAAGTTGCGGTTCGGCATCCGGGACTGATTTAGAGCTGCGCTCAACGTGCTGATCCTACCGACTTCGGCCACATCAGCAGATTCGACCGCGCGGCCGAGCTCGTCGAGCAGGCGCTGGTAGTGGCGCCGCTCCCCCGCATCATAACCGGGCGCGCGGCTGTTGAACATCACCGTGTCCACCACCCCGCCCTGATCCACTGCCACCACCTGCAGGGCGGGAAGGCGGCCCAAGGTCCGCAGATGCTCACCACGACGATGATCAAAAGCCACGATTCCTGGGTGGATCACCCCGTCGGTGGGTTCGATGGCGGCCATCATCGCACCAAGTCGCGATAGCGGGATCCGACGTACGAGGGCCGCCATCACGGCGCGTGCCGTCGCCGCCATGTCAGCGGACGAACTGGCGAGTCCCTTTCCCATAGGGATGCTGCTGTGCAGAAAGAGCGAGCCGTCTGCCGAATGCCCCAGCTCGATCAAAAGCGCTTCGGCCAGCGCCGCGGCCTTCGTGCTGACCGCCGGATGCACTGTCAACCCGGCGCCAGGCGGTCGCAGTTCAAACCATGCACTCGACCAGCGAGCCATCGGCAGAGTGACGAGAAACCGCCCCTCACCACGGGCTTCGCCCGGCCCGGGTAAGGCTCCTTGCAGCAACTCACCAAAGGTGCCGTGCGCGGTGCCCATTCCCACTCGGCCGGCGGCAGGGTGAGGGCGGTCGATGAGGTGTCTGAGCGGCGTCATGACCGAATGCGTGAAGAACCGTGGTGCCGGTCGATCACATCGACAATCAGATCGGGATTGTGGCGGGCTATGTCGATCCCGCCGTCCGGGCCGGACGACGCCGGGGTGACGCCAGTGGGCGCTGAGGGAAGCGTCGGGTCGAGCGTGAGCTCGATGACCGGGCAGGCCAGACCGAAGTCTCCACCGAAGCCTTCGAATGCCTGCTCGGCCTCCGCCCAGTCGTGCCGCCACGCACGTGCGACGAAGGCCAGCCGGGCGGTGGTCACACCGTCGAACTCCACGTAGGCGCGACGGCGGCGAAGCCTGTCTGCGACTTCGTCGTCGGACAAGACGGTCGCGAGGGGATCCGCGTCCTCCAGGGCCACGATCACACCGCCCACCTCGATCCCACTGCGTTCCAGCGCCTGAGCGGTGAGTATGGTGGCGGCGGCTCCGGCCCCTTGACCCCACAGATAGAGCCCGGATCTGCCGCGCAATTCGTCGGCCAGATGCTCTGCCAGGCGAGGCAGCGAGATCAGCCTCTCGTGCGGACGGGCGAGGTCGTGCCCGGGTAACTCGACCGCCAACACCTGCAGACGATCCCCAGCTGCTTCGGCGAGCCGCTGGAAGTTGATCGCGTTGCCACCCGCGTCCGGCAGACAGAGCAATTCCGGCCGGCCCGTCCCTGCCCCGCTCAGTTCGTGGACATGGCGGACGGGAACGGCGTTGCCGGCCGCGCTCAGAATCTCCGCTTGATCGGCCAGCACGGAGTGGTTCAGCAAATCCGCCATCGCCAGCCGGTGTTCCAGCCGCAACAGGAGATGAATCGCCGACAGAGACGTGCCACCCAGCTCGAAGAAGTCGTCATACCGGCCCACCCTTCCGGCGGCCATGCCCAGTACCTCGGCCCACAAGGTGGCGAGTCGCTGTTCGGCCGGGGACGTCGGAGGTTCGAAGGCGCGGCGGTCGGCAGCCAGCGCGCCGGCGAGTCGCTGCAGCTCCGTCCGATCTGTCTTGCCGTTGTCGTTCAGCGGTAGCTCGGGCACCCGGAAATGATGGGCCGGAACCATGTACGCGGGGAGCCGGGCGGACAACAGGTCGTGCAGATCGATTTCAGTGAGGTCATCGGCGGACACGTAGAAGGCGACCAGGCGCCTGCCGTTGCCCTCGCCGACGGGGACGACGGCCGCGGCCGAGATTCCCGGGACGCTCTGCAACGCGGCCTGAATCTCCCCGATCTCTACTCGTAGCCCTCGAATCTTGATCTGGTCGTCTCGGCGGCCGAGGAACTCCAGTCGCCCCTCCGGCAGCCATCGGCCCATGTCTCCGGAGCGATACAGCGCCTCACCGGGAAAGTAGGGATCGGGGAGGAACACCTCGGCGGTGCGTTCGGGGTCGTTGACGTATCCGCGGCCGACGCATACGCCGGCGAAGACGATCTCTCCACGGGCTCCTTGGGGCATGAGCCGTTGCCGGTCGTCAACGACATAGACGCGCATGTTTCGCAGCGGCCGGCCGACGTTGACAATGGCCAGATCCCGGCGAGGGGGGCCATCCAGAATCTCATGCATCGTGTCGTCGCTGACTTCGGTCGCTCCGTAGGCGTTGATCAGGCGTACGCCTGGCACGACCGCGAACCAGCGATGCACCAGGTCGCTTTTGAGCGCCTCGCCCGTCACCGAGACCGACTTCAGACGAGGTAGCTCGACCGCCCCCGCCTCAAGGTGCGTGAGCAGCACCTCAAGATACGACGGCACGATCTGGATCGTGCTCACCCGATGCCGGATCAGCAGCTGCGCGAAGTCCTCGACCGTGAGCTGCTGTTCGGTATCGACGATCACGGTTGCCCCTCCGACCAGTAGCGGAGCGCACACCTGCCAGAGTGAAATGTCGAAACACGGCGAAGCGGTTTGCGCCACGACGTCCTCGGGCCCCAGATCGTGGTCGTCGACCTTGGCCCAGAGGTGGTTGATCATGCCGTCATGGGCACAGACTGCGCCCTTTGGGCGACCGGTCGAGCCTGAGGTGAAGTAGACATATGCATTCTGGTGGAGTGCCGGTGTCGGCAATTCGACGCCATCGGCTTCACGGCTCAGGAGATCGTCGATCGGCAGCACGACACCCGACCAGGCCGATTCGGACACGGCACTCATCAATGAGCCGCCGTCGGCGTCGGCCAATGCCACCGTGCATTCGGCGCGGGCGAGTTGATCCTCGACGCGAGAAGGGGGAAAGTCCGGCCGGACGGGCAGGTACACGGCGCCGGCTTTCAGCACCCCGAGCAGAGCCACCACCCAGGCAGGATGGCGTCCACTCACCACAGCCACCGCCTGCTCGGCTGTGACGCCTTGACTACGCAGGTGAAGGGCCACTCTTTCGGAGGCCGCATCAAGCTCGGCGTAGGTCAGGGCATCTGTGCCGTGATGGACGGCGAACCGGGCGGGATGGGCTGCCACACGGGCCCGGAAGGCCGAAACGAAGCCGTCTGGGCCGTTGTCTATCCGCGGCCCGCACAGATCTTCCAGTTGGTAGCGCCGCTCCTCGTCGCTCAGCATCTCCGCCAGGTCTGCCGTGGCGTCCGGTTCGGAGAGCGCCATTGTGAGCGCGAAGACCAAGTAGCCCAGAACGCGTTCGGCGGCGATTCGCGATACGCGAGCTGTGTGGGTGATGCGAAGGTGCCCGTCGGCGACGTTGAACCGAATCAGCAGATCGGCCGCGTCGGAGGTCGCGGCACCGTAGAGGTCCACCGCGCTGTCTGGACGGCCGTGCAAAGGAGTATGGCGTAAGGCGTCGCCGAGAGCGCTCCAGCCGGTGTCCGCGACCCGCCCCTGAACGCACACCGCAGTGCCGTCCGGGGTAAAGCACGCTGTCACCACGTCCGGCTCGCCGACACACCGAGAAAGGACAGCCAGCCACGCGGACAACATCAACCGTTCAAGGGCCGCGGGATCTTGGGCAACACGCTGGAGCTGTTCGTGTAGCGGCGCCGGTAGCGTCCGCTCCCGGCTACCCTGACCTGGCTCCGCTTCCGGTAGAGCCCAGGGCGGCAGCGGCGTGGTGGGTGAAACGACGCCGGAAACGAGTTCCGTGTCTGCGTGGCTCATGCACTTCCCCGATCGACGGTTCCGCTGCTCAAGATCTTTTGCCTCCGAAAGAAACAGGATACGAGCATGGTCTGGGCGAGAGCCGAAACGACCGGCCACAGTCTTGTTTGCCGCCAGAGCAGATGTTCACGTCGCCTAATCAGCGGCGGGCGACGCCGGCTCGAATCAAACATTGGTCAGAATTCGGAGGACGCTCGCAGCGTGGATTGACCGGGCCGGCCAGTCTTGTCCTCGCCCTCCCCTCCCGATATGAGGAGTAGGGCAGACGCCGTCAATCGCCTTACTGGGAGTCGCGGTCCTGTTTAGAAGACGGTTTACCCCCGCTAGTCCGGGGCCTGGAGCAACTTATTGGCGATACCCCGAATGCTTCTACCGTCAAACACGAACTCGTACTTGATTTCGACACCCTCTGCCTGGAGGGAGCGCACAAGGCGGACGACGAGCAGGGAGTGGCCCCCGAGGAGGAAAAAGTCGTCATCGGGACCCACGGTGTCGCGCTCAAGCACCTGGGCGAACGTTTGCCCAATGAGCTTCTCCAAGTACTCGCGACCATGCTGCACTCTCACACCACCTGCCCATCGACAGAGTCCTCAACGCCCTCAACGCGGTGCCGGGGCGGGATCCGGATCTCGAAGCCGCCGCAGGAAGCATCCGCACATCAAGGCGCCCGCTCGAGCACACTACTGATAGTTCAACCTCGCTAGTCAGGATAGTTGGTACTAGTCGTTACAGTAAGAGGATTTTTGCGCTTTTTCGGGCACTTGTGGGATACTGGCCTCTCGCCGCCCGGTCAGGTGAGTCGCATCACGACTCAGGCGGCCCGCCTTGTTCGCTATCAGTTGGATAAGCACTGGATACGAGTCGGTCCCAGTCCCTGCAGCAACCCGAGACGGTCGTGGAGACTGCCATGCAGAGTTGGCGAGGTCGGTGCGATGGTCAAGCCTTCTCCGGAACGCTCGACCGCGATCGGCAAGAACGCGCGGGCCGCCGATGCTCGTATCCGGCGGATCCTTCGCGGAGCGCTTCTGCGTTCTCTGCGGCACGCTTCCGGATGAATCCTCGCGCCGACGAGTCGGCCGCAGTATCCGCGTTCAGGACGTCGACACCACCTATGCCCGCAGGCGCATCGTGACGGCCGACGGCCTAAACCACTAACACATGGCTTGGATCGATCACGCTAGACGAAACTGTGGCCTCGCAGAAAGACAAGCAAACATAGTGGCCATGCTCCAACACGAGCCCGCCGTCAACGCCGCCAGTATGGACCTGCTGCCGCATATCGTCCCGTTGGGGCCTGCCCTCTGGGGCGCTTCATTCAAGCTGATGAAGATGCTGCCCGCCCATTTCATCGTCGAAGCAGGGGTCGCCGACGGGCAGATCGGCCCGAATACCCTGATCGTTGAATCCACCAGCGGCACCTTCGGCCTGGCCCTGGCGATAAAGGCCGCGCTCATCGGGCGTCGGCTCACTTTGGTCACCGACCCCGCCATGGACGAACGGCTCTGCCGCCGCGTGATGGATCTGGGGGCGACCGTGGAGATGTGCTCGACGCCGTCGGCGCTCGGCGAGTTCCAGACGGTGCGCCTGGCCCGGCTGCAAGCGATCAGAGAACGGAACCCCGACACCTTCTGGCCCCGGCAGTACGACAACCCGCTCAATGCCGCCTCGTACGCTTCGCTGGCCGATCATCTGATCGGGCTGCTGGGCGAGGTGGACGCCCTAATCGGGCCAGTGGGCTCCGGTGGTTCGATGAGCGGCACCGCGCTTCACCTACGACGACGCAATCCTGGATTGGCTGCTGTCGCCGTAGACACACCCGGCAGCATTCTGTTCGGTCAGCCCGACCGGGTTCGAGAACTACGCGGACTGGGCAACAGCGTCCTGCCGGGCAACCTCGACCATTCGCTGTTCGACGAGGTGCACTGGTGCCCCGCCGCCGACGCCTACCTCCACACGCGCCTGCTGCATCGCGAGCATGCTCTCTTTCAAGGGCCGACCTCTGGAGCGGCCATGGCGGTAGCCCGTTGGTGGACTGCCCGCAACCCCGGTATGCGTACGGTCGTCTTGCTGCCTGACCAGGGCGACCGCTATTTGGACAGCGTTTACCACGACGCCTGGCTAGATGCCGACCCCGTTCGCATGCACGTCACATCCGAGCCGATCGAGGTGAAGCGGCCGGGCAGCGAGCCTCACTGGACCTGGATGCGGTGGGCGCGCAGGAGGTTGGCCGAAGTCAAGGACGGGCCGGTGACCCCGTGACGCGGCCGGGACAGCACTCCACCGACACCGGGCGTATCAAGGGCGGGTTGTCGGCCAAAGCACATCGCCTCTACTACGGACCGCGCGACGACGCCGGTGACCGGGAAACGCTCCATCTGATAAGTCGCGTCGACCGAGCCCATCTGGTCATGCTGGCGGCGCAGGGGATTGTTCCGCGAGACAAAGCGGCCGTGATTCTCCGGACTGTCGACAAGGTCCAGGCGGATGGCTTTTCCTCCATCCTGGCACGCCCTCGACCGAGAGGCCTTTACCTCGCCTACGAGCAGGCACTCAGCGAGCTGTGCGGATCAGAAGGCGGCGGGCTGCTTCACACCGCCCGTTCCCGCAACGATCTCAACGCGACGACCACACTGCTCGGTCTGCGCACGCAGGTCCTAGAGGTCTTGGCTGAAGGTTGCCGCCTGCTCACCGCATTGCTCTGTTCGGCCGCTCGGCACCTGGACACCGCAATGGTGATCCACACCCACTATCAGCCTGCCATGCCTATAACCTACGGCTACTATCTGACGGGCGTGGCTCTGGCGTTGCAGCGTGACATGAATCGCTTGCTTCACTGCCTGCGGTCGATGCGCCGGTGTCCTCTAGGGGCGCATGCGGTGGCCGGCACCGATCTACCTTTGGACACCGCATACACGGCCATCCTGCTGGGCTTCGACACGGGTCCGCTGCACGCGATAGACGCGATCGCCTCACGGGATCTGGCGGTGGAAGCCCTGGGAAGCGCCGCCAACCTGGCGGTGACGGTGACTCGCCTGGCTTCCGACCTGCAGTTGTGGAGCACCGCAGAACTCGCCGATCTGGAATTCCCCGACTGGCTGGTGGGCAGTTCCTCAGCGATGCCGCAGAAGCGCAATGCCTTCCTGCTGGAGTATCTGAAGGCGCGGCCCGCCCGGGTGGTCGGGGCTTGGGTCGCTGCGGTCACCGCGATCAAATCCGCCCCTTTCACCAACTCGATCGAGGTGGGGACAGAAGCGATGGCCCCCATCGCTCCGGCGCTGGAAACGGTGCGGAAGGTGCTTGCCATGGCCGCGTTGACCGTGGCGGGAGCGCGGCCACGGCCGCCTGAGACCGGAACCGGAAAGGGCCGGGATTTCGTCGACGCCACATTTCTGGCCAACGAGCTGGTGAGGCACGGGATCCCCTTCCGAGAGGCCCACGAGCGCATTGGGGCTGCCGTACTGGACGCGTGGAACGGGGACGGTGAATGGCCCCCGCAAGGTATGGAGACATGGGATCTGCTGGCCGTCGCCGACAGAACCCGCTATGGCGGCGGGCCGGGCAGTCGCTCGGAGGCGTTGGCATCGGCCTGGGAGTCGCGCCACAACCTTCGACGAGAGATCACGCTCATGCGTACGAAGGAACAGCAGGCGAGCATGCTGCTACAACAAGCGGTATCGGCGGTCTGCGATGACTGACACGGTCGTGTTTGTCGAAAGCAACACCACAGGAACCGGAGCTCTGTTCGCCGAACGAGCCCGCGCGCTGGGGCTGACGCCACACGTTCTCTGTGCGGATCCGCTGCGCTATCCGTTCCTGACCGAGTCAGGCATTCCTCACCTTGTTTGCGACACCGAATCGCTGCCTGACGTGCTGGCCGGCATTCGGAGCCTGGGAGATCGGCAGCGCATCGTCGGCGTGACCTCCAGCTCCGAGTACTACATCGCCGCAGCCGCGCGTGTCGCCGCAGCGCTGGGTCTGCCGGGTGAAGACCCGGAAATCCTGACCTCTGCCCGGAACAAGGCCTATCAACGCCAGTGCTTTGCGGCGCACGACGTGGGCACTCCCGGATTTCATCTCGTCCACTCCCCCGAGGAGGCCGCCGCGGCTGCCGTGAATCTCGGCATGCCGGTGGTGGTCAAGCCGATCAGTCGATCCGGTTCGATCGGCGTCCAACGCTGCGACACCGCGCAGGAGGTCTCCAGGCACACCGCGGAGCTTCTGTCCGTTCTCGTCGACGAACGCGGCCGACGGCTGCCCGGCGCGGTCCTGGTCGAATCCTATGTCGATGGTTCCGAGTTCTCGGTGGAGTTGATGGCGGGAGAGGTGTGTGCCGTGGTGGCAAAACACGTCGATCAAACCCGCGGGTTCTTGGAGATCGGTCACGACCTGCCCGCCTGTATCGACCCCGACACCGAGAAAACGCTGACGGCCGAAGCTCGGAAAGCGGTCGCCGCCCTAGGGCTGAGATGGGGCGCATCCCATGTGGAAATGCGCATCGTAGACAGCAGAGCGTATGTCATCGAGGTAAATCCACGGCTGGCCGGCGGCATGATACCGGAGGCTCTGCTCGCCGCCACGGGGCGGGATCTGATCGGCGAACACATCTGCCGGACGGCGGGACGACCGGTCGGGCGCCATGCGAGCAGGCAGGGCTTTGCCGCCATTCGCTTCGTGGTCGCCGACGAGGACGGCGAAGTGCGCACGGTATCCCCCGTATCCGAGGCTCTGGATTCACCAGGTGTGGTCGCCGCCGCCGTATCCGCCTTCCCCGGACAGGTGATCGTCCGTCAGGGCTCATTCTTGGATCGACTGGGTTACGTGATCACTACCGGAGACAGCGCAGAGCGCGCCGGCGAGCTGGCCGACCAGGCTGTCACGATGTTGAAAGTTGAGATTGTGCCGCCGCGTGCACAGGAGGCGTGACTATGGCCGGATCAAAGCACACCTCAAGGCTCGCGGTGGCAGCACGGACCGACGTGGAGGCCGTCGGCCATCCGGATGTGTTGCTCGCGGATACCGGAGCGCTGCTGATACGAGGTGCGGGGATCACGGACGCGGCGGCCCTGGTGGACTTGGCCGCTCGGATCGGCCTGACCGCCGTTGCGCAGGTCGAGCCATTCGCGGCACGGCGTGATCTGGGTTCCGGCGTCTGGTCGCAACCTGCCTGGCCGCGCACATCGCCGATGTGCATGCATCACGAGCTCGGCTGGATGCTGCGGCCACCGCCGTACCTGTTGATCGCCTGTCGACGGCCGCCGGCGTCCGGCGGGTGCACTGGCGTGGCCGACGGCCGCCTCGTCCTGTCCGAGCTACCCGAGCGGCTTGTCGATCGAGTGCGGCGACACGGCTGGACGTTGATACGCCGATATGCCGAAGGCCCTCTTGGGATGTCCTGGCAGCAGGCCTTCGGCGGTCTTGACGTGGCCGGAATCGAAGCCTACGCCGCAGCGGAGGAGATAGACCTTGACTGGGCATCGGACACATTGATCACTCGCCGCAGCCGCCCGGCCCTCCGCCTCACCGGCCGCGACCGAGTAGCGGCCTGGTCTAATCTTCTCGCCTTTTGCAGTGAGTGGACCCTGGATTCCGCACTACGGGAGTACCTGGTTTCATCCATGGGCCAGCTCGGGCTCCCGTTCCAGACCACGCTCGGTGACGGATCGCCGTTCACGGCAGCCGACGTGGAAACGGTCGACAGCGCTTACGACCGCGTCACGGCGTATGTGAGCTGGCATGCCGGAGACGTGCTGTTGTTGGACAACATCCGAACCGCGCACAGCATGACACCTTTCACCGGCGACAGGGAAATGCTGGTCATGCATGCCGTCGCGAGTGAGCGTGCTTAAGAGCGTGTCCTATGTGGTGAGCCGGATGAACCGCTTGTAGCAGCACAGAGCAGCAGCCAGACCGAGAAAGGCCAGGTAGTTGCCGGAGTAGCGTTCGTAGCGGATGGTGAGCCGACGATAGCCGGTCAACCAGGACATAGTGCGTTCGATCACCCAGCGATGCCGGCCTAATCGCTGGCTGGACTCGACTCCCTTGCGGGCGATACGCACCGCGATGCGCCTGCCGCGCAGCCATCGGCGCAGGTCATCACGGTCATAAGCCTTGTCTGCGTGAAGCTTTCCGGGCTTGATCCACCGGCCGTGGCGAGGGTCGCGTCTCGTTTGAAGCTCGGTCACGACGGGTTGGAGGGCTTCGCTGTCGTGGGTGTTGCCAGATGAGACACCGACCACGACATGCAGTCCGGACCGGTCGGACAGGACATGCATCTTGGAACCCGGCTTGCCCCGGTCCACGGGGCTCGGGCCTGCAAGTTCGCCCCCCCTTTTGGCCCGCACGTGGGCGGAATCGAGCACGACACGGGAGAGGTCGAGCAGGTCGGCGGCAGCGAGTTCGTCGAGCACCGCCTGGTGCAGCTTGGCCCATACGCCGGCCCGTGACCAGATCAGAAGGCGGCGGTGCGCGGTGGACTTCGATATCCCGAAACACGGTGGCAGGGCCCGCCACGCACATCCACTCACCAGCACGTAGACGATGGCCGCGAACACCGCTTCATCAGGCGTGTTCCGCGTCCCACCGCCCTGTGGACGCACCCGCGCCAGCGGTAACGACGGCCGGGCGATCTCCCAGAACCCGTCCGGGACGGTCCACCCCCACTCGTTCCTTCCCATGCCCTCTTAACGTCCGGCTCACCACATAGGACACGCTCTAGGAGCTGTTTCTTAGATCTCCTGACGGTGAGCGCTGGTCTTGTCACTCTTGGCATATGGGTCGTGGTGATCTGACGAACGCCGAGTGGGAAC
>NZ_JBSGDV010000039.1:0-30684 GCF_053602555.1 Nonomuraea sp. NPDC004354
CTACCTGGGTCGGATCGACGATCAGGTGAAGGTCCGGGGTATGCGGGTGGAGCTGGGCGAGATCGAGGCGGTGCTGGCTCGGCATCCGGGGGTGCAGGCGGCGGCGGTGCGGCCGGTGGGTGGTGTGCTGGCGGCGTATGTGGTGGGTGCGGTCGACTTCGAGGAGTTGGCGGGGTTCCTGCGGCAGGGGTTGCCGGAGCACATGGTGCCGTCGTCGTTCACGGTGTTGGATCGGTTGCCGGTGACCGCCAACGGCAAACTCGACCGCAAAGCCCTCCCTGATCCGGCACCGGTGGCCCGAGCCCCGTACGAAGCACCCAGGGACGAGCTGGAAGAGACCCTCGTCGGCATCTGGGCGGAGATCCTCGGCGTGGAAACGCCGGGCATCCGCGACGACTTCTTCGACCTCGGCGGACACTCGCTGCTGGCGCTTCGCCTGGCCCTGCGGATGCGGCAGGCGCTCGGCAGGGAGATCCCGGTGGCCACCGTGCTCGCCGCGCCCACGGTCGCCCAGCTCGCCGAGGCCCTCGCGGACGAAGGCGACAACCCGATCTCCCGGGGCCGGGTCGTGCCGCTGCGCACCGCGGGCAACCGTCCTCCCCTGTTCCTCATCCACGCGCTCGGCGGGCAGGTCTTCCGATACCGGCCGCTCGCCCAGCACCTCGGCGACGACCAGCCGGTCTACGCCATCCCCGCGCACGGGCTGACCGAGGGCGACGCCGTACAGACCACCATCGACGAGATGGCCGAGAGCTACGCCGGCTACATCCGCGAGCTCTTCCCTGACGGGCCCTACTTCGTCGGCGGCTTCTGCATCGGCGGGAACATCGCCCTCGAAGTGGCCCGCAAGCTGCGCCAGGACGGCCACGACGTGCCGTACGTCTTCCTGGCCTGGTCCTCCGCGGAGGAGCCCGTGGTCGGCTCGACGCTGGAGGACGACACCGCGCTCATGGTGCACGCGCTGGCCGGCGGAGCCACCTCGCTCGACCCTCGCGAGCTGAGCCTGATGGAGCCGGCGGAGCGGCTGCTGGCCATCGTCAACGCGGCCACCAAGGAAGGCCAGCTCCGGACGGAGAGCACCGACCTCGACCAGATCCAGCGCTACGTCGAGGTCTTCCGCGCCAACGCCCACGCGGTGGGGCGCTACAAGCACGACACCTTCGACGGACCGGTGATCCTGCTGATCCCCGAGGAGGACAACGCTCCTCCCGAGGAGGACTACGGGTGGCGGGCGGTCATCCCGCACCTGGAGACCGGGCTCATCCCCGGCGCGCGGTTCAGCGCGCTCTACAACCCCTACGTCACCCGGACCGCCAACCAATGGAGGAGGTGGATGGACCGTGGCCTCGGACACGCCCACCACTGAGGCGCTCGCGCCCGCAGAAGAGAAGCCGGCCAGCCTCTGGAAACACCGCGACTTCCTCAAACTCTGGCTCGGCTACAGCACCTCCCAGTTCGGCGCCCAGGTCACCGTGGTGGCCATGCCGCTCATCGCCATCGTCCTGCTGGGCGCCGACGAGGCCGAAGTGGGCACGCTGGGCGCGGTCGGGCGGCTGCCGTTCCTGCTGTTCCTGTTCGCCGGCTTCTGGGCCGACAGGTTCCGCAAGCGGCCCACCATGATCGTCGCCGACGTCGGCCGCAGCGTGCTCCTCCTGGCGGTCGTCGGGCTCTACGCCGCCGACATGCTCACGCTCTTCTGGCTCGGCACGATCTCCTTCCTGTCCATCGTGCTGTTCGTGTTCTTCGAGGTCGCGAACATGTCGCACCTGCCGTTCCTGGTGGGGCGCGAGCTGATCGGCGACGGCAACGCCAAGCTCCAGCTGAGCAACTCCGTCGCCAGGGTCGTGGGCAACAGCGTCGGCTCGGTGCTGGTCAACGCGTTCATCGCGACCCAGGTGCTGCTCGTCAACGTGGTGACGCTGATCGTCTCCGCGATCAGCTGCGCGCTCATCCGCAAGCCCGAACCGGTGCCGGAGCGCAACGCCGAGCAGCAGGGCGTGTTCTCCTCGATCGCCGAGGGCCTGCGCTGGGTGCTGCGTGACCCGCTGATCAGGCCGAGCATGATCGCCGCCGGCTTCTACATGTTCTTCTACACCGGCATCGAGGTGCTGCTGCCGCTCTGGGTCATCAAGGGCCTGGGCATGGAGGAGTACTGGGTCGGCATCCTGCTGGCCATCGGCGGCCCGGGAGCCATCCTCGGCTCCCTGCTGGCCACCAGGTCGATGAAGAAGATCGGCATCGGGCCCTCCTTCTTCTGGATGACCGTCGTCGGCAACCTCTCGCTCCTCCTCGTCGGCCTGGCCACCGGACCCACCTGGCTGATCGTCGTCATGATCGGCCTCACGCAGTTCCTGCTCGGCGTCACCGGCCCGATCGCCATGGTGTCCAGCGCCACGCTCCGCATGGGCGCCACCCCGCAGCACCTCCAGGGCCGCGTCATGGCCTCGCAGCGGGCAGTGGCCCTCGGCCTGGCGCCGGTGGGGGCCTTCCTCATGGGTCTGCTGGCCGAAGGCGTCGGCCTGCGGACGACCATGCTCATCTGCGCCGTGGGCACCGTGATCCCGATCATCGTGCTGGCGCTCTCCCCCGTCCCCCGCACCAAGGGCATGCCCGAACCGCAGGAGCACTGACGATGGAAAAGATCACCTCGGGCGCGACCACGATCGCCGTGCTGGACGACGCCGCGCGCGGGCCCGCCGACGAACTGCTGCTCCAGCACGGCGCGGTGCTCTTCCGCGGCCTCGGCGTCGACTCGCCGGCCGCCTTCCACGAGTTCGTCAGCACCTTCGGCGAGCCGTTCACCAACTACCGCCACGGCAACTCGCCCCGCGTCGCCGTACAGACCGGTGTGTGGACCTCCACCGAGTATCCGGCGGAGTACGAGATCTCCCTGCACAACGAGCTGTCCTACGCGCACCGCTGGCCGTCGCGGCTGTTCTTCTACTGCGACCAAGCCCCGGCCACCGGCGGCGCCACACCCGTCTCCGACTCTCGCGCGGTGCTGGCGGGCCTGGCGCCGGACGTGCGCGAGCGCTTCGCCACCAGAGGGGTCGCCTACCTGCAGAACCTGCACGGCGGCTTCGGGCTGGGCAAGTCCTGGCAGGACACCTACGAGACCGCCGACCGGGACGAGGTCGAGCGTGCCCTGGCCGAGACCGGCGCCGAGTTCCGCTGGACGGAGGACGACGAGTTGCGGGTACGGCAGGTGCGCCCCGCCGTCCGCCGCCACCCGGAGACCGGCGAGGAGGTCTGGTTCAACCAGGCCGAGCAGTGGCACGTCTCCAGCCTGCCCGACGACGAGGCCGAGGCCCTGCTGGAGATGGCGGCCTCCGACGAGGAACTGCCGCTGCAGGCCACCTACGGGGACGGGAGCGCGCTGGACGTGGCCGACCTTCGCCAGGTCCGCGAGGTCGCCAAACGCAACGAGTGCGCCTTCCCCTGGCGGCAGGGCGACGTCATGATGATCGACAACCTGCTGGTGATGCACGGCCGCCACGCCTACACCGGCAACCGGAGAATCCTCGTCGCGATGATCTGACCGCGTTCGCTGCGGGCCGCCTGTTCGACGGACGACCTCCCCTCGGGGCACCCTGCGTCCCCGGGGGAAGTCCACGCGCCGGCGGGGTCTGTCGGCAGGGCCCGCCGGCGGGTTCCGGCGGCGGGGTCCGCGGGCAGGTCGTCGAACCCGCGCGCTCTGCCGGACGCCGGAGCCGACCGGTGCGCCCGAGCTCCTGGCGGGCGCGTCGGGCCGGCATGGGTCCGAGCTCCTGGCGGGTGCGTCGGGCCGGCATGGGTCCGAGCTCCTGGCGGGTGCGTCAGGCCTGATGGCCGGCGAGTCGCGCTCAGGTCAGGACGCGGAGCGGGGCGCCGGAGAGGAAGGCGGTGACGTTCTCCGCGGCCTCGCGGAAGTACGTGCGGTAGTTGGCCATGGTCACGTAGCCGAGGTGCGGGGTGGCCAGCACGTTGGGAAGCGCTCTGAAGGGGTGGTCGGCGGGCAGCGGCTCGATGTCGAAGACGTCGAGGCCGGCGCCGGCGATCGCGCGGCTTTCCAGCGCCCGGATGAGTGCCGGCTGATCGACGATGGCCGCGCGCGAGGTGTTCACCAGGTAGGCGTCCGAGCGCATCGCGGCCAGTTCCTTGGCGCCGATCAGGCCGCGGGTGCGCTCGCTCAGGACGAGATGGACGGAGACGAAGGCGGACTCGGACAGCAGCGCCTCCAGCGAGGGCGCCAGCCGTACGCCGGCCTCGTCGGTACGCGCGCGGGTGAGGTTCTCGCTCCAGGCCACGACGTCCATGCCGAAGGCCTGGGCGACCTTCGCGACCTGGGAGCCGATCTTGCCGAGGCCGACCAGGCCGAGGGTGGCGCCGTGCAGGTCGGTGCCCACGGTGGTCAGCCAGGGCCCGCCGGCGCGCATGGCGGCGGACTCGTGCATCAGGTGCCTGGCCAGGCCGAGGATGAGCGCCCACGTCAGCTCGGTGGGCGGCGTGGAGAAACCGCCGGTCCCGCAGACGGTCACGCCGTGGGCTCGGGCGGCGTCGAGGTCGATGGAGGCGTTGCGCATGCCGGAGGTGATCAGCAGCCGCAGCTTGGGCAGCCTGGCGAACACCTCGGCGGGGAACGGCGTGCGCTCCCTCATGATCATCACGATCTCGTCGTCGGCGATCGCCGTGACGAGGTCGTCGATCGAGTCGATGTGCTCCTGGATGCTCCTCGCCTCGACGGCGGTCCAGTCGGCCAGGGTGAGAGCGACGTTCTGGTAGTCGTCGAGGATGGCGCAACGCAGCATGGCCGGACCCTACCAAGCTGACGTCACCGAGGTGAGAGCCGACGCCCCTCCTGTCAAGGCCGGCCACGGAAGGACCGGCCACGCGGTTCGTGGCCGGTCCTTCGTCTTCGATCACTTCTTGAAGGCGTCCTTCGCCTTCTCGGCGGCCTGCTTGAGATTGCCCTTGATCTTCTCGGCCTTCCCCTTGGCCCGCATCGACTGGTTGCCGGTCATCTCCCCGACATCCCGCTTGACCTCGCCTTTTACTTCCTCGGCCTTGCCCTTGGCCTTCTCCGTCTTGCCCATTCCCGCGCCTCCCCTGCGTGGCGAATGTCCATTTCCACAGTACGTCCGCGCGAGCAGCCGGGGCATGCGCGTCGTCGCCGTCCACATCACGTGGAGCTGCGGTAGATCCCACGACGGTCACCGCAGGCACCGGCTCATCCACGAGTTGGCACGCCTGCGGGCCGCCACGGTGCGCGCCGGCCTCGACCGGCCGGACGGCTCCACCCACCACGCTGCCCTGGATTCCCATAAGTACACGGGCACGCCGGGTTCACGGCGACCCGTTTCATGTCGTCGACGACAGGGCGCCACCGCGGGCGGTCCTCCGGCGCCGCCAATCACGAGGGCCGCGGCCACGAACGAGGTGGACGAGACGGCAGACGATGACGGCGGCAGCGGCCAGCGCGGCCGTGGCGGCCCAGACGTACAGGGCGAGCCACACGTACGTGATCTGCTCCAGCGTGCCTGACCTGTGCATCAGGAGACCGATCAGGTCGGCGAGGCCGAAGAAGAACACGATCGGCACCGCGTACGGCAGCAGCCGCAGCAGCGGGCGCCAGACGGCCTGGCCCGTGCGGCGGCGGGCCCAGCGGCGGGCACGGCAGACCCCCAGGAGGCCGAGTCCGAGGTTGAGCACGGTCAGGCCGGCCAGCCAGGGGTCCGCGGTCATGGTGAAGGGCGCCGCTCCGGCGTCGGGGCGGCCCTCGATGATGTCGATCAGGCCGTTGGTGATGAGGAGCGCGTCGTCGCCGGAGATCATCCCCGTGTTGGTGACGACGGCGATGCCGTACCGGCTCGCGGGGAGGAGCGTCTGCGCGGAGTTGTGGGTGAGCAGCCAGCCGGTGTGCTGGAGCTGGGGCGCTCCACCGGCGGTCCTGCCGGCCACCCAACCCATGCCGTACGTGCTGCCGGCCACACCGGACGCGGTCTGGGCGGTCTTCAGGGTCTTCCTGGGCAGGACGCGGCCGGCGCCGTTCTGCGCGATCAGCCATCTGGCCAGGTCGTCGGCGGTGCTGACGACGCCGAAGGAGCCGCTGACGAACCACTTCGGGTGGGAGCGCCCGATGAGCTGCCCGTAGGCCCGGACGTAACCGGCGCCCTCACCCGGCAGGTCCCTGGTGGTGTTCACGGTCCTGGTGGACGTCATGCCGAGCGGACGGAACACCGCGGTGGCCATGTAGTCCGCGAACGGCATCCCCGCCACCACCTCCACCAGTCGCGCCGCGACGGCGTAGTTGGGGTTGTGGTAGGCCATCCTGGCGCCGGGCTCGGTGTCGAGCGGAGCGGTCCGCAGCATCGCGACGGCGTCCTTGAGGGTGTCCGGCGCGGGGAGCGTCAGCTCAGGGAAGCTCATGTCGCTCATCCCCGAGGTCTGCTGGAGCAGCTGGCGCACGGTGATCTTCTCGGCGCGCGGGTCGGCCATGGTGAACTCGGGGAGATATGTCCGTACGGGGGAGTCCAGGCTGATCGTGCCCTGGTCGGCGAGCCGAAGCACCGCCAAGGCCGTGAAGGACTTGGACACCGAGGCGAGCGGCATCGGCGTCGTCTTCGTGATGGCCTCGCCGCCGGCCGTGTGGCCGTAGCCCGCGACATGGACGACCTGGTCGCCCTTGGTGACGGCGACCACGGCGCCAGGCAGCCGGGTCCTCTCGACATAGCCGCGCATGAAGTCGTCGATCACGCTCGCGCTCAGGTCCGCGCTCTTCGGTGCCGCCGAGGCGTGCGCGGTCGTTGAGGCGCCCGCCGCTGCCGAGGCGTGCGCCGTCGCTGAGGCGCCCGCCGTCGTCGTCCCCGTCGTCGAGGCGCCCGCCGCCGTCATCCCCGTGGCCAGCAGCACGCCGGCCAGACCGGCCATCGCCGCGATCTTCCGCACCTTCATCGGGTTCCTTCCGAGCTCTTCGTCCGCTGGGAAGGAACGCTAGGAGTCGGCCAGGGTGCCACACAGTGGCCGATCGGCCGCCCCTGACCCTGACTTTCGTCAGGTGGACTCCGGCCTCCACGGCCGAGCCGAAGGAGGGCGCCCTCGAGCACTGGGGCGGCGACGCCTGAACGATGACTAGGCGCCCTTCGTGTCGCGGGCCTGGGCTCTCTCGTTCAGGTGCGCCAGCGAGTCGACGTACTTGAGCATCAGGCGGGCGAACTCCAGCCGATCGTGCTCCGACCAGTCGGCGGTGATGTACTCGAACGCCGAGCGCTGGTGGCGGCGGAAGCGCGTCATGAGCTCGCGGCCTTCGGGGCTGAGCCGCAGGACGGTGCGACGGCCGTCCTCCTGGGAGGCCGCCCGGATCAGATAGCCGGCCTTGATGTTGTCGGTGACCATCCGGCTGGCGACCGAGGGATCCACTCCCAGCACCTCCGCCACCGCTCCCACGGTGACCTCCTTGCCGTCGCCCTGGGTGTGCTCCAGGACGATGTTGAGGACGAGGGTCCTGCTCAGGTCCTTGGTCGAGATCGGGTTCTCCACCTCTAGCAGCGAGGTACGGCGCAGCTTGGAGAAGGCCGGCCCCACAGCGTCCAGTAGCTCGTCATTCGTCACGCGTCCATCGTATATCCATGAGTCTCCGAAGACATGTGTTGACATGAAATTATGTGCATGACAGCATGCATGTGTCGATCAACACGAAAAGGAGTTCCTCATGACCATCCTCGTCACCGGCGCCCGCGGCAAGGTCGGCCAAGCGATCATCGCCCGCCTCCACGCCGCCGGGCTTCCCGTCCGCGCCGCCAGCGCCAACCCCGCCGAGCTCACCGTCCCCGCCGGCGTCGAGGCCGTCGAGCTCGCGCTCGACCACCCCGCCGACGCCGCGCTCGACGGAGTACGGCAGGTCTTCCTCTACCCCGACCCCACCGGCATCGACGCCTTCATCAAGAGCGCCCAGGCCGCGGGGGTCGAGCACGTCGTCCTGCTGTCGTCCTCCTCGGTCCTCGGCCCCGACGCCGAGACCGACCCCCTGGCCTCCCACAGCCTGAAAGTCGAGCAGGCCCTCGCCGCCTCCGACCTGGCCCACACCTTCCTGCGCCCCGACGCCTTCGCCAGCAACGCCCTCGGCTGGGCCTACTTCATCGGCCAGAACCTGCCGATCCAGCTCGCCTACCCCGACGCCGACATCGCGCCCATCCACCCCGACGACATCGCCGACATCGCCGTCGAGGCGCTGACCGGCGACTCGCTCAAGGGCCGCGCGGTCACCCTCACCGGCGGCCAGGCGCTCACCTTCCGCCGGCAGCTCGCCGTCCTGTCAGACGTCCTCGGCCGGGACATCCCCCTCGTGCAGATCACCCACGCCGAGGCCGAGCAGCAGATGAGCCGGTACATGCCGGCCCCGGTGGTCGCCTCCCTGCTCGCCCTGTGGGCCGCAGCCTCGGCCGCCCCCGCCGCCGTCGCCGACACCACCCAGACCCTCCTCGGCACGCCCGCCCGCACCTTCGAGCAGTGGGCCCGCGACAACGCCGCGGCCTTCCAGCAGTGACAACCCCCGCCGGGCCGACGTTCAAGCCCGCCCTTCTCTTAAGGCACCCCTCATGTCCACTCTCTCGGCGCCCCCGAAGACCCCCGTCCGCAGACGCTGGGCCATCCTCGCCGTCATCCTCTTCGCCGCGATCCTCGACCTGCTCGACGCGACGATCACCAACATCGCCGCCCCCACCATCGCCGCCGACCTGCACGGCGGTCAGGCTCTCATCCAGTGGCTCGGCGCCAGTTACGCCCTGGCGATGGGCGTCCTGCTCGTGGTCGGCGGACGGCTCGGCGACAAGTACGGCAGGCGCCGCCTGTTCCTGATCGGGATCACCGGCTTCACTCTCGCGTCCACCGCCTGTGGCCTGGCCGTCGGTCCCGTGTCCGCCATCGTCTTCCGGCTCCTGCAAGGAGCCTTCGGGGCGCTGCTGATCCCGCAGGGCTTCGGCATCCTCGGCGCGGTGTTCCCCCGCGAGGAGATCGGCAAGGCCTTCAGCGTCTTCGTCCCCGGACTCGGACTGTCCGCCATCAGCGGCCCCATCGTCGCCGGCGCGCTCATCGACGCCGACCTGTTCGGGCTCGGCTGGCGCGCCATGTTCCTGATCAACATCCTGCTCGGTGGTCTGGCCATCGTCCTGGCCGCCCGGCTCCTGCCGCACGACGACGGCGACCGTACGGTCACGGTGGACGCCCTGGGCTCCGGCCTGCTCGCCGCGACCATGCTCGGCCTGCTCTACGGCCTGATCGACGGCCCCGGCCACGGCTGGACCGCGCGCCCGATCCTCTCCCTGGCGGCGGGCGCCTGCTTCCTCGCCCTGTTCTTCCTGCGCCAGCGCGTCGCGGCCAACCCGCTCATCGAGCCGTCACTGCTGAAGAACCGCGGCTTCACCTCCGGCCTGATCCTCGGGCTGGTCTTCTACGCCGGGGTCTCCGGCCTGCTGCTCGTCCTCTCCTTGTTCCTGCAGGACGTGCTCCACCACAGCCCGACCCAGGCGTCCCTCGGCCTGGCGCCGATCGCGGCCGGCATCATCGTCGCCTCGATCGCGGCGCACCGGCTGATCGCCCGGCTGGGCCGTACCCTCGTCTTCATCGGCCTGGTCCTGACCTTGGCCGGCACCCTCGTGCTGCTCGCGTTCGTGCAGACCCGGGCTTCCGGCCTGGCGCTCGCCCTGCCGGTGTTCGTCACCGGTCTGGGCCTGGGCACCTGCTTCGGCTCCATCTACCAGGTCACCCTCGGCGACGTCGACCAGAAGCAGTCCGGCAGCGCCAGCGGCTCCCTGTCGGCCATCCAGCAACTGGCCAACAGCATCGGCGCGGCCGCCATCACCACCGTCTACTTCCACACCTCCGGCGGCGCCGCGCTCAGCCTGACCGTCGTGGCCGCCGCCACCTTCGCCTGCTGCGGCCTCGTCTGGCTCATGCCCCGCAACGCCCAGCCCGGCCACCACTGAGGAAACGACCAGGGGCGCACCCCTCTCGCCATGGAGGTGCCCCTGCTCCGCACCGTCCGGGCCGGGGCACAGGCTTCGTTCGTCGACGTTCCGTGGATCCCGGACGCCTCCGACGCTTCCGCCGCCCGACCGACGTCAACCCTCCAAGCCGCACGAAGACCCGCCAGGACTGATCTTGCGTTCAAGGGGTCGGCGCTCTCGGCCTCGTCGTCCCGGAGGAAAGCCGTTGCGTCTGATACGGGGACGGCCCCCAGCCGTCAGCACGTGGCCGGTCTCCGGGATCACCACGGCCTCCTGGGGCGGGTTCGGGTACCAGCGCTTCCGCAGCGCCGCCGAGCCGGTGCAGTCCGTCGCGTCCTCATCGCAGAGCAGACGGTCATGGTCGCCGGCCATGCGGGAGTGTCCGGTTGTTGTCCGCAGGTGCTGTCCACCGGTGGTGGACACCGTGCCTGCCTGCCGAAAGTGATCTCGCAGCGTTCGTCACGACGAAGGGAACAGACGATGAGGAAGATCGGCGCGCTGGTCGCGGGCGGGCTTCTGGCGGCAGGGATGACGGCCCTGCCGGGTGCGGCCTCGGCCCAGCAGGCACTCACCGGCAAGGTGGTCAACACGGCGGGGCTCGCCACGTTCGAGGCGACCACCATCGGCGGGACCGCCGATGGGGAGGTGTACCGGATCAACTTCGGCAAGCGCCCCGTGGGCTGGTACGCCTACGGGGACACGGTCCATCCGGTGTGCTGGCTGGAGGGCCCGAAGGTCACCGGCCCGTACGGTTCGACCACCGCCTGGATCTCCCTGGGCGGCGGCTACGGTGCGGGCGGTGACGGCACGCAGACGGTGCTGACCGACGCGTGGGTCAACACCGGCGACGACATCCGCAGGCAGATCAGGAAGTGCGCGAACCCCGGAGGGTGATGACGGGCGGGCGGAGGGTATCGGCGCTGTCCCCGCCGACCCGTTGATCTGTCGCAGTGCGAGGCGCATCGGAGCGAAGCCCCACCAGGACCGGATCGCCCGGGGACCGGTGACTTTCGTTCCGGCGCGCCTCGCCGCACGCGACATCCGCCGGCGAAGGAGGAGCGGATGGCTCGGTGGAGACGAGCGTCCGTGGTGTGTCCATCGAGTCCATCGCCGATCTCGTCGGGCACGCGGACACCAGCGTCACGGAAGCGGTCTACCGGCACCGGTTCAAGCCGGTGATCAGCAAAGGCGTCCACACGATGAACACCGTCTTCGGCGACAAGCTCCACGGTCGCCGGCAGCCACTGGATGCGTCAGCCGGGAGCCGGAACGTGCGAGTCGTAGACCGTTCTGAGCAGGCGGTTGAGGTGTTCGCGTTCACGATGGGTCAGGGCGTGGAGGAAGTGATCCTGCTCGGTCGCCGCGGTGGCGACCATGGTGTCGAGGAGGGCGTTTCCGCCGTCGGTGAGGGTGATGACGCGGCGGCGGCGGTCGAGGTCATGCACCCTGCGCTCGATGAGCCCTTTGGCGGCCAGGGAGTCGAGGACCAGCACGATGTTGCGAGCATCCACGGCGATCAGTTCGGCAAGGCGCCGCTGGCCGACAGGCCCCTGTTCCCTGACTGTCACGAGGACCGCGTACTGGGCCTGGGTGAGATCGTGCCCTGTCAGGAACCCGGTCCACGACCGTGCTGCCAGCGAGCCCAGCCGTGCCAGCAGGAAACCCGTTCCCCGCTCGAAGGTGGGGCCGTCGTCGTTGCTCACGCCCACCAGACTAGTCGATTAGACATGCTTCATGTCGTTTGATAGACATGAAACATGTCTATTAGGCCGCGTCATACCCACGTGTCGATCGCCGATTTCTCGCTGCATACCGTCGAAGTGGGGGATCCGCGGGGCAAGCCGTTCCTGTTCCTGCACGGCTGGCCGGAATCATGGCGGGCATGGGAGGGCGTGATGGATGCGGCCGCCGCGGACGCTCGGGTCATCGCCATCGATCTGCCCGGAATCGGCGAATCCGTTGGGGCTGTCCCGGGTGGATCCAAGCTTCGCCTGGCGGGAGTGGTGCACGAGCTGGTGCGGCGTCTCGAACTCACCGACCTGACGCTGGTCGGACACGACGCCGGTGGGATGATCGCCTACGCCTATCTACGGCAATACGACGACGTCGCCCGTGTTGTGATCATGAACACGGTGATCCCTGGCGTGGCCCCATGGAGTGACGTCCTGGCGAACCCCTACATCTGGCACTTCGGCTTCCACGCCGTAACGGCGTTGCCGGAGATCTTGGTCCAGGGGCATCAGGCCGAATACTTCGACTACTTCTACGACGTGCTGTCGGTGGACCCGGCGAGGATCACCCCGGAGTCGCGGCGTGCCCACGCCGTCGCCTATGACGGCGACGCGGCACTCACCGCCGGGTTCGACCTCTACCGCGCCTTCGGTCAGGACGCGCGGGACAACGCGGTTTTCGCCGAAGCCGGACCGGTCAGCACGCCGCTTCTCTACCTGCGCGGCGACGGAGAAGGCGGCGACATCGACACCTACGCGCAAGGGTTCCGCGAGTCGGGAATCCAGCATCTGGCCACCGCCCTGGTGCCCGGCGTCGGTCACTTCGCCCAGGAAGAGGCGCCCGCCCAGGTCTGGAAGCTCATCCACGACTTCGCCGCAGGTCCCGCGGCCTCCCACTGAGATCTGATCCTCGCGTTCGCCGTGTTCGCGATGGCGGCGATGATGTACCCGCACGGCGGCTCACGGCTGTCTTGGCGCGGCTGTGCCGGCCACTTTGGAGGTTCGAGTCCCAGAACTTCGGATCTGGGGCTGTAGACACTCAGCCAACGCAGAAGGCCAGTTCCGATCTCCGGAACTGGCCTTTGTACTGCTACTTCTGGGTCGGGGTGGCGGGATTTGAACCCACGGCCTCTTCGTCCCGAAGCAATTCGAACATGTGTTTGAACTTGCTCTGTCGGCATCCTGAGCTGCATAGAACGTTTGTGGACGTCCGCAGACGTTTGTGATCGTTTGCCGCCATTGTCACTCAATACGTCACTCACAACGAGAGCTTGAGACGCGCTCCGCGCGCCGAGGCCGACAGGAGGAACCCATAGCCTTCTGATCCATAGGGGAAGGCTCAGACCAACGAGATCATGGCTCTGACCTGCACCGGCGCGCTACGCCTAAGATCCACACGGGCGGTTTGGTGACGCATTGGGGACTGATCATGATTGAGAGCCTCTTGGCGCCTCCGCCAGCGGACCATGTCTTAGTGCGTGTTTGAGAAGGGTCACTCCGTTGGACGAGTGAGGGCGAGGCGCTGCTGACGAGTTGCGGCGCTTCCCCGGGTAAGGCGGCGGGCCATTCCGCTGATCGCCGCCCACCGGATCATGGCCTCGGCCGTGGCCGGCTGGCGCTCATAGTCCCGTGCCAGGCGGCGATGACTGGTCAGCCAGGCCGGCGACCGCTCGACGACCCACCGCCGCTTGATTACCGCGAACCCGATCTGTCCGGGTGCCTTGCGGACAACGTGCAGCATGGTTTGCAAGATCCGCTGACTCCACTCCACCATGATGTCGCGGCGCGGGTGCTTCTTGGGCCGTCCGTCCGTGTTCGGAGTGGGAAGCAGCGGCCCGATCGGCGCCCATTGCGCATCGGTTAAGTCGGAAAGGTAGCGGCGCTCACGTGGCACCCAGTTATGATCGCGATCTGATGGTCGTCACGGCGGCACCTGCCCACCGTGCCAAGGCGTCGGTCAGGCTGGAGACGTCGGCGGCGGAACCAGCCCAGCAGACATAACCGTCGGGCCGTACCAGCACCGCGTCCGCACCGAGTTCGCCCTTCACATGCACCCGGCCGATCCTGGCCGCCCATGCCTCGGCGGCCTCGGCGAACACGGCCTCGTCCGCGGTCGTCAGCAGCAGGCCGCGGCCGTCGCGCAGCAGCCGCGCTACACGGTCGGGCCCGAACGGCGTCATCAGGTCGAGATCAGGGATGTGGCGCCCCAGCAGTGGGTGGGGTCGGCCGGGCAGGTCGTAGCGGATGTCCAGCCCTGAGATCATCCCAGCGACGATCCGGTTGGCGTCCGGCACCCGCAGCAGTTCCTCGACGATGTCGCGCAGGGCCAGGTTCTCCTCGTCATGGACGAGGAGGACGGCCTGGGCGCGGGTGTTGGCCAGGACGCGCGCGGCGACCGGATGCCGTTCGGTGTGATAGGTGTCGAGCAGCCCCTCGTGCGCCCACCCGCCGATCTCCGCCGCGAGCTTCCACCCCAGGTTGAACGCGTCCTGCAGGCCGAGGTTCATCCCCTGCCCACCCATGGGCGAGTGGATGTGCGCGGCGTCCCCGGCGAGCAGGATCCGCCCGTGACGGTACCGCTCGACCTGCCGCGAGGCGTCGGTGAACCGGGAGGCCCACCGGATGTCCGTGACCCGAACCCCCGGTCCGAACGCGTTGCGCAGTGCCCGGTCCACCTCCTCCTCTGTGATCGGGGTGTCGCGGGACAGTCCTTGCTGCTCGGCCCCGTAGAAGAGGAACCGGTGGACGCCGTCGCCGATCGGAGCGATGTAGCCCTTGCCGGTCCTGTCGGGGGTCATGACGGGCAGGCGCCAGGTCTCCGGCACGGCGCCGTCCGGGTCGGAGATCGTGATGTCACAGACCACCGAGGACAGCTTCCCGTCCAGGCCGGGAAATCCGATGCCCAGGAGCTCGCGGACGGTGCTGCGCCCGCCGTCGCAGCCCACGAGGAAACGTGCCGTGAGCCGTGACTCGCCCCTGGGCCCGAGCAGAGTCGCCTCGACCCCGTCGGGATCCTGCGACAGCGCGGTAACCTCGTGCCCGCGCAGGACCTGGATGCCCAGCTCGCCGAGCCGTTCCTCGAGCAGCGCCTCGACCCGCCCCTGAGGGATGCCGATCCCGTACGGGTGCCGGGTGTCCCAGGCGGTGAAGTCCAGCCGCAACCCGGCGAAGTGCCCGCCGGCCACCCGCTGGACCGCCCGGTCCATGAGCGGTTCCAGGAGGCCTCGCAGTTCGAGCACCTCCGCGGAGCGGGGCTGGATGCCGAGCGCCTTGGACTGTCCGCTGCGCTGCGTCAGCCGTTCGACGACAACGGCGCGTACTCCGGCGAGGCCCAGCTCGGTGGCGAGCATGAGCCCGGTCGGTCCGGCTCCGACGACGATCACATCGACGTTCATCACGGATGCTCCGTTCGACAGGAGGCTGGCGGTGAAGTCGCCGGCCACTGCGCAGACGGTAGTAGCGGGGGTGCCGGTTTCCGCAACGATAGTTGCCTACGATGGACCGGTGACCCGACCGTTGGATCCCGACATGTTCGCGGGGTGTGCCTCTGCCAGGCCGCCGATCCAGATCGGCGGCAAGTGGGCCGTGAAGATCATCGCCTGTCTCGCCGGAGGTCCCCGGCGCTTCTCGGAGCTCCTGGTGCCGCTGCGGGGAATCACGCCGAAGACGCTCGCCGCCTCGCTGCGTTCGATGGAGCGCGACGGCCTGGTCTCCCGCACCGCCTACGCCGAGAAT
This sequence comes from Nonomuraea sp. NPDC004354, assembly GCF_053602555.1. Classification (NCBI taxonomy): domain Bacteria; kingdom Bacillati; phylum Actinomycetota; class Actinomycetes; order Streptosporangiales; family Streptosporangiaceae; genus Nonomuraea; species Nonomuraea sp. NPDC004354. The sequence continues at coordinate 15,446 of NZ_JBSGDV010000039.1, forward strand.
CCGCCCCGCGTGGAGTACGAGCTCACCCCCCTCGGCCGCACGCTGTTCCGCCCTCTGGCCGCTGTCTGTGAGTGGACCAGTGCGCACTTGTCCGAACTGATCGCCGCGCGCGCGGCCCACGACGCCGGCGCCGCGCTTCCCTGACCCCGCGTGCGCGGGGAGCGCTGTGGATGGGGTGCCGGGCGGCAGCCACGGCAGGGACCATCCCCGCGTGCGCGGGGAGCGCGCCTCGCGGAAGTTCACGCGGTTCTGAAACGGGCCATCCGCCATGCACAAGCGCGCGACCTGGTTCTCAGGAACGTAGCTGAGCTGGTGGTCACGCCAAAAGGCAGGCGCGGCCGGCCGAGTCGAGCGCTTGCGCAACAACAAGCCGAAGCGGTGCTCAAAGCCGCAGAGTCGTCAGATCTCCACGCGTACGTGGTGCTCAGTCTCACGACGGGCATCCGTACCGAAGAAGCCCGCGCGCTGCGTTGGGGATCACCTAGTCGCCTGGGTGAAGTCTCGGAGATCCTGGCGTCCGGTAACCGAGGTGGGGTTCGCTCACGAGCGGTTCGCCATCTACGTGTGGCGAGCTGATCGAGTGGGAGGCGACACCAAGACGCGCAAGTCGCGCCGAACCTTGGAACTGCCCCAGCTCGCGGCCAATGCGCTCCGACTGCACCACGCGAAGCAGGTCGCTCGCAGGGAGGAGGTCGGGGAACTCTGGGAGGACTCCGGTTTGGTGTTCACCACCGATATCGGTGCTCCCTTGGGTGCCGGGAGAGTCCGGCGATCCTTCAGGAAGATCACAGCTCAGGCGGGGATCGGCAAGAACTGGACTCCCCGCGAACTCCGTCACTCGTTTGTTTCGATCATGAGTGACCATGGTGTGTCCATCGAGACCATCGCCGATCTCGTGGGGCACTCCGGCACCAGCGTCACGGAGGAGGTCTATCGGCATCAACTCAAGCCGGTGATCACCAAGGGTGCCGAGACCATGAACGCCATCTTCGGCGACAGCTAGAAAAGTCCGACTGAGGTGGCTCCCCGTTTGGCTCCCCATCGACCTTCAGAGAACGAAAAAGAGGCCCCGGATCTCTCCGAAGCCTCTTCTCACCTGCACCTACTGGGTCGGGGTGGCGGGATTTGAACCCACGGCCTCTTCGTCCCGAACGAAGCGCGCTGCCAAGCTGCGCTACACCCCGGTGCACGCCCGTCTTGTGCGTGCCTGCACGAGTCTAGCGGACTTCCGAACCACATGTGACGCCTCAGCGTCGCGGAACCAATGTCAGCAACGACGCCTCGGGGAAGCACGCGAACCGAACCGGCGCGTAGGGGGAGGTTCCGAGCCCCGCCGATACGTGGAGCCAGGCGGACGAGTGCCGGTGCAGGCCCTTCACGCGCGCCCTGTCGATGCCGCAGTTGGTGACCAGCGCCCCGTAGAACGGGATGCAGAGCTGGCCACCGTGGGTGTGGCCGGCGAGCAGGAGCTGGTAGCCGTCGGCGGCGAAGCGGCTCAGGTTGCGCGGTTCGGGGGAGTGCATGACGCCGAGGCGGAGGTCGGCGTCGCGGGGTGCCGGGCCGGCGACTAGGTCGTAGCGGTCGCGGTCGATGTGCGAGTCGTGGATGCCGGCGACGGCGATGTCGAGGTCGCCGACCTTGATGCGGGCCGTGGTGTTGTTCATGTCGAGCCAGCCCTCGGCGGCCATGCCCTCGCCGAGCTCGCGCCACGGCAGGGAAGGGACGTGCTGGCGGCGGTCGTTCTTCGAGGTACGCCAGAGGTAGCGGGCCGGGTTCTTCGGCTTGGGCGCGTAGAGGTCGTTCGAGCCGTACACGAACAGGCCGGGCCGCGACAGCAGCGGCTCCAGGGCGTGCAGCAGGGACGGCACGGCGTCGACGTGGGCGATGGAGTCGCCGGTGTTGACCACCAGGTCGGGCTCCAGGGAGCCGAGCGAACGCACCCAGTTGATGAGCATGCGCCGCCCCGGCGTCAGGTGGAGGTCGGACAGGTGCAGGATGCGCACGGGCCGCTGGCCACGCTCGAGAACCGGTACGTCGAAGCGCCTGAGGCGAAAGCTGTTGCGCTCGATGACCGAGGCGTAGCCAAGGCCGGCCAGACCGAGGCCCATCAGGGACAGGGGGATTGCGACAGCTTTCCTCATCTCTTCATCATGCCTGAAAGGATGGAGCGCATGAGCGCATTGAAGGACAAGCTGAAGGCCGACCTGTCGGCCTCGTTGAAGAGCAGGGACGAGGTACGCCTGCGGACCATCCGCATGGCGCTGGCCGCGGTCAACGTGGAGGAGGTCGCGGGCAAGGAGGCCAGGGAGCTGTCCGACGACGAGATCATCAAGGTCCTCACCAAGGAGGCCAAGAAGCGTCGTGAGGCCGCGGAGGCGTTCGGCAACGCGGGCCGCAAGGAGCAGGCCCAGGCGGAGCTGGACGAGCAGGCGGTGCTGGAGGAGTACCTGCCCGCGCAGCTGTCGGACGACGAGCTCGGCCGCATCGTGGACGAGGCCGTCGCCGAACTCGGCGTGTCAGGGCCGCAGGCGATGGGCCAGGTGATGAAGGTCGTCAACCCCAAGGTCGCCGGGCGCGCCGAGGGCGGCAGGGTGGCCCAGATCGTCCGCGCACGCCTCAGCTAGCCCCTCCCGGGCTTCCCCCGCTCCTTCCAGGGCATCCAAGGGCTCCTGCCTTTCAGGGGCTTCCAGGTCTCCTGCCTTTCAGGGGCTTCCAGAATCTCCTGCTTTCCAGGGGCTTCCATGGGCTCCTGCGGACGAGGGCACGCCCGGTTCATCCTAGAACCCGGGCGCGCCCTCATTCTGGGCGGACCTCATTCTGGACGGACCCCGCGTTCTGGACGGACCCGGCGCTTTCTCGGAGTGCCGGGCGCCCCTGCTCGTCGACCTCCGGCTTGGCGTCTCGGAGGGGGAGCCGAGGCTTGATGGTTCTCGGGTACGCCGCCTCCGGGCGCGGGATCACGCCCGTTCCACGCGGCGTGCACCCCCGGTGGGCGGCAGTACGGCGAGCGGCCCGTGCACCAGGGACGACGCTACGGCGAGCGGCTCGTGCACGCGGCAGGTGGGTGTGCGGCGAGCGGCCCGTGCACTCGGCAAGCGGGCACGTGCAGTTGGCGGGCGGGTGGGCGCCAAGCGGCACATGTATCTGGCGGGTGGGTGTGGCGAGCGGCGCGTGCACTCGGCGGCGGGTGTGGTTAGCGGCACGTGCAGCTGTCGGGGAGTGTGCGCCACGCGGAACATGCAGCTGGCGGGTGGGTGTGGCGAGCGGTTCATGTGCGGTGGGCGGGCCGTTCGGCCGGCGGGGTCCTGGTCGGGCGGGCGCGGGTCGGCGGCCACGTCACGGCGGGTCGTCGGCGTCGCTGGAGTGGCGTGATGGACTGGCGGTCAGCGGTGACCATGGTGGCCGTGGGACGGCTTGCCGTACGGAAGCCGGCGCCTCCAGGACAAGCAGCCGGAGCCCCAGGACAAGCAGACGGAGCCCTAGGAACAGGGCGACCCTGGAAAGCAGCCAGACGGCGCCCCCGGGAACGCGTAGATAGCGCCCCCGGGAACGGGTGACGCCGGAGGCGGTCTGGCCTCCGGCGTCGGGGTGGGTCAGTCTTCGGGCGTGATCGTTCCGCCGTTGTCGTCGTTGTCCCAGATGTCCAGCGGGTTCTCGTCGTCGGGCGGACCGAACGGGTTGCCGCGGTCCCTGTCGCGGTCCTTGTCCTTCTTCGGCGGCTTGGGCGCGCAGCTCTTGGTGCATCCGCCGAACTTGTCGGCGTCGTAGCGCGTGAAGGAGACGGGCTCGACGCCGCGGAGCGACTTGAGCATGGAGTCCTTCCAGATCCGCCCGGAGATGGTGGCGCCGTAGACGTAGCTGTAGAAGCGTCCGCCGATGGTGACGTTGGTCAGGTCGTGGTCGAAGGCGCCGCGCGGGTCGCCGAGGCTGACGGCGGAGGCCAGGTTCGGGGTGTAGCCGGCGAACCAGGCGGCGGTGTAGCCGTCGGTGGTGCCGGTCTTGCCGGCCGCGTCCCTGCCGATGCCGCCGACCTCGGTCATGGTGCCCCGGGTGAAGACGTCGGACATGACCTCGTTGACCGCGTCGGCGACGTCCTCGTCCATGACCTGCTTGCACTTGGGCTTGGCCGTGGTGATCTTGCCGTTGCGGTCGCGGATCTCGGTGATGGCCATCGGGCTGCAGTACTGGCCGCGGCCCGCGAAGACGGCGAAGGCGTTGGCGACGGTCACCGGGTCCATCTCGTTGACGCCGAGCGTGAAGGTGGGGACCTGCTGGAGCTTGCCGCCGTCGGAGCGCTTGATGCCGAGCTTCTCGGCCATCTTGACGACCTTGCAGAGGCCGACCTGCTCCTCGAGCTTCATGAAGAAGGTGTTGACCGAGCCGAGCGTGCCGGTCCTGAGGGTCTTGAAGCCGCCGCCGCCCTCGCTGGAGTTGAAGACCTGGTGCGTCGAGCCGACCCTGAGGCCCTTGCAGTCGCGGAACGGGGTGTTGTCGACGGCGGGGACGTCGTAGGTCTTGCCGGTGGAGTTGCCGTCGTCGAGCTTCCAGCCGTTCTCGATGGCGGCCGCCAGCGTGAAGGCCTTCGCGGTCGAGCCCTGCTGGAACCCGACGCCGCCGCCGTGCTTGCTGTCGGCGGCCAGGTTGATCAGGGTCTCGTTCTTCTTCCTGTTGTCGCCGAACTTGCGGCTGGCGGCCATGGCCCGGATCTCGCCGGTGCCGGGGACGACCATGGCCTGCGCGGCGGCGGGCTTGTCCTTGGCGAAGACGTACTTCTTGATCGCGGTTTCCGAGGCCTGCTGCATCTTCGGGTCGAGCGTGGTCTTGATGCGCAGGCCGCCCTGCTGGAGCCGCTTCTCGCGCTCCTCGGGGGTGGCGCCGAAGTCGGGGTTGGTGAGGATCTCGTTCTTGACGTAGAGGCAGAAGTACGGGTACTTGCTCTCCTCGCAGCCGCCCGGGATCTTCGTGCCCTTGAAGCCCAGCTTCTCCTTCTTGGCCGCCTCGGCCTCGGCGGGGGTGATCTTGCCGTACTTGGCCATCGTGTCGAGGACGAGGTTGCGGCGCTTGAACAGGTTGTCCCTGGCGGTCTTGCCGAGCGTCGGGTCGGTGCGGACCGGGTTCTGGACGGCTCCGGCCAGCGTCGCCGCCTCCGACAGGTCGAGCTCGGAGGCCGGCTTGCCGAAGAAGCGCTTGGCCGCGGCCTGGATGCCGTAGGCGCTGGCGCCGAAGTAGGAGATGTTGAGGTACTTCTCGAGGATCTGGTCCTTGGTGTACTTCTCCTCGATGGCCATGGCGTAGCGCAGCTCGTTGAGCTTGCGGTTCAGGGTCGGCGCGATGGCCGCCATGGCTTCTTTCTTCGTCTTGGCCTTGTTGAACTGCACCAGCTTGACGTACTGCTGGGTGATCGAGGAGCCACCCTGGACCACGCCGCCGCCCGTGACGTTCTTGGCCAGGGCGCGGGCGGTGCCCTCCAGGTCGATGGCGCCGTGCTCGCGGAAGCGGACGTCCTCGATCGAGATGATCGCGTCCAGCATGACGGGCGCGATCTGGTTGATCTTCACCGACTCGCGGTTCTGGTAGTAGAACTGCGCGATCTGCTTGCCGGTGGAGTCGTAGATCTCGGTGCGCTCAGGGAGCGGCGGCTCGTCCAGGTTCTCCGGCCGCAGCGCCAGCGTCTCGGTGGTCGACTTGGCGGTCAGGCCGACCCCGCCCACCGCGGGCAGGGCTATGGCGGCGGTCAGCACCCCCGCGGCCGTGCCGGCGGCCAGCAGCCGCACGACGTTCACGATGGGGTTCGACTGGTCTTTGCCCTGAGCTTGCACAGACCCAAGACTACGTCGAAAGCGCTGCCTAATCGGTAACCGGAGGCCATTTCGCCTTGACTGAGCGAGGTGACTAGTCATTCCCGGTCAAGGTACTGGCGAGAAATTGGTCCTGCCGGGGTCTGTCGGCCCGAAGGCATGGTTGCGTACGTTCTCCTCTGCGGCAACTGAATACGGAGGCTCGGCGCCCGCGCCCGTCGGCCCCAAACGACGACTCAACCACCGAAGGGGAGTGGGGTCGAAACATGTGGATCACGGATTGGACCTCCCGTGCCGCCTGTCGGGGTGCGGACCCGGACGCGCTGTTCGTCCAGGGTGCCGCTCAGAACAGGGCGAAGCTGATCTGCCGAGGATGCCCGGTCCGTACCGAGTGCCTCGCCGATGCGCTCGACAACCGCATCGAGTTCGGGGTGTGGGGCGGTATGACGGAACGGGAACGGCGAGCGCTGCTCCGGCGGCGGCCTGACGTGGACTCCTGGCGCGAGCTGCTGGAGTCCGCGAAGGAGGAGTACGAGCGGACGAACGAGCTGATCGCCGGCTGACGTCATGACAGTACGGCCGGCGGGATTCCCGCCGGCCGTACTGTCATGCTCGGGGCCGGTTCAGGCGCTGTGCCGGACGGTCGCTTCCGTTCCGGTGGCCAGCAGCCGCCCGATCTCGTGCAGTCCGGTCAGGTCGTGGACGTCCTCCGACATGGCCGCGACCTGGACGACCGGCACGGTGGGGTGGGCCGACAGGAAGTGCTCGCGCTCGCGGTGCTCGCGGGCGGCGAGCTGCATCCGCCCGGCGTGCAGGCGGAGCACGGCGGCGGTCAGCTCGTGCTCGCCCCTCGACTCCAGTTCCTCGGCGGCGGCCGCGCTGCGGGTGGCCGACAGCGCCACCGCGGGCGACTCGTGCACCCGATTGATCACCAGGCCGGCCAGCGGCATGCGCTCCTCGGCGAGCCGTTCGACGAAGTAGGAGGCTTCGCGCATCGCGTCGCGCTCGGGGGAGGCGACGACCACGAACGCGGTGCCCGGCGCCTGCAGCAGCTTGTAGGTCATCTCGGCACGCTGCCTGAACCCGCCGAAGACCGCGTCGAGCGCCGACACGAAGGTCTGCAGATCCTTGATCACCTGCGCGCCGAGGAGCTTGGTCATCGCCCCGGCGACCAGCCCGAACCCGGCGTTGAACAGCTTGAACGCGCTGCGCCCCCCGGCCTTGGCCGGTGCCATCAGCAGCCTGATGAACCGGCCGTCGAGGAAGCGGCCGAGCCGTTCGGGCGCGTCGAGGAAGTCGAGCGCGGAGCGCGAGGGCGGGGTGTCGACGATGATCAGGTCCCACTCGTCGGAGCGGCGCAGCTGGCCCAGCTTCTCCATCGCCATGTACTCCTGGGTGCCGGCGAAGCTGGAGCTGAGCGACTGGTAGAAGGGGTTCGTCAGGATCTGGCGGGCCCGCTCGGGGTCGGCGTGGGCCTCGATGATCTCGTCGAAGGTCCGCTTCATGTCGAGCATCATGGCGAACAGCTGTCCCTCGCCCGCCGTGTGGACCAGGCGCGGGGTGTTGTCCAGCTCGGTCAGGCCCATCGACTGCGCCAGCCTGCGGGCCGGGTCGACGGTCAGCACGACCGACCTGCGCCCGCGCTCGGCGGCCCGCAGCCCCAGCGCCGCGGCGGTCGTGGTCTTGCCCACGCCGCCGGAGCCGCAGCAGACGACGATGCGGGTGCCGCGATCGTCGAGGATCGCGTCGACGTCGAGAACGGGGGGAGTACGGGTCACGGTGCCTCCTTCGCCGGCGTCACGACCGTGTCGCGCCGCTCGGTCACGCGGCGCCCTCGGCGCAGATGGTCTCGGCCAGCTCGTACAGCCCCGCCAGGTCGACGCCGTCCGCCAGCAGCGGCAGCTCGTAGCACGGCACGGTGGCCTTCCGGAGCGTGGCGCGCTCGGTCTTCTCCAGTTCGGTACGGCGGGCGTGCTCGACGACCTCCGCGGCCAGCGCCTCGGCCACCGCCGTCGCGTCGCTCGCCCCGTCGGCCAGACCGGCCGCCTTGAGCCCCAGAGCGATCTCCGCCGCGTCGAATCGTCCCTTGACAGCCGAGTCAAGAACGGCCTCGGGAAGCTGTGATTCACGCACCATGTTGATGAAGATTCCACCCACGGGAAGACCGGCCGAACGCAATTCGGCAATGCCGTCGAGCGTTTCCTGGACCGGCATCTCCTCCAGGAGCGTCACGAAGTGGACAGCCGTCTCGGCGGATTTCACCACACCGCTCACGAGCTCGGAATGGTTCTTGATCGGACCGACCCTGGCCAGATCCGCCACCTCCTCGGTCACGTTGAGGAAGCGGCCGATGCGGCCCGTGGGCGGCGCGTCGAGCACCACGGCGTCGTAGACGCGCCTGCCGTTCTTGCCGCGCCGCCGTACGGCCTCGGTGGTCTTGCCGGTCACCAGCACGTCGCGGAAGCCGGGAGCCACGGTGGTGGCGAAGTCGACGATGCCCATCTTGGTCAGCGCGCGGCCGGCGCGGCGCATGCCGTAGAACATCTCGAGGTAGTCGAGCATGGCCTCTTCGGGGTCGATGGCCAGCGCGTGGACGTCGCCGCCGCCGGGGGCGACGGCGATCCTCCGCTCCTCGTACGGCAGCGGCGGCAGGTCGAAGATCTGCGCGATGCCCTGCCTGCCCTCGACCTCGACGAGGAGGACCTTGCGACCGCCTGAGGCGAGGGCCAGAGCGAGCGAGGCGGCCACAGTCGTCTTGCCGGTGCCGCCCTTACCGGTCACGACGTGGAGTCGCACGCCGTCCCAATCGGTGTCCCTAGCGGTAGCAGTCACACTTGTCAGGCTACCGAACGGTTACTTGCCGTCCGCCTTTGAGATTTCTCACACTGGGCCGCCCTCGCGGGCCACCGCGCGGCGGTCCGGAGGGGGGCTGTTCACTACGCTGGCCTTCATGAAGAAATGGGAGTATCTCACCGCTCCGGTGCTGATCCACAACACCAAGATGATCCTCGACAACTTCGGCGCGGACGGCTGGGAGCTCGTCCAGATCGTGCCGGGTCCCGACGGTCAGGGCCTGGTGGCCTACTTCAAGAGGGAGAAGGCATGAACCCCGAGGAGAAGCTGGCCGAGCTCGGCCTGACCCTGCCCGAGGTCGTCGCCCCGCTGGCGGCGTACGTGCCGGCCGTGCGCTCGGGCGACCACGTCTACACCTCGGGTCAGCTCCCGATCGTCGACGGCAAGCTGGTGACGACCGGCAAGGTCGGCGCCGAGGTGACCGTCGACGAGGGGCGGGACCTGGCGAGGATCTGCGCGCTCAACGCCCTGGCGGCCCTCAAGTCGCAGGTCGGCGACCTGTCCGCGATCAAGCGGATCGTCAAGGTGGTCGTGTTCGTCGCCAGCGCGCCGGACTTCACCGCTCAGCCGCAGGTCGGCAACGGTGCCAGCGAGCTGCTCAGGGACGTCCTCGGTGACGCGGGCGTGCACGCCCGCAGCGCGGTCGGCGTCGCCGTCCTGCCGCTGGACGCCCCGGTAGAGGTCGAGCTGATAGCGGAAGTGTAGAAGAAGGTCCATCATGACCGAGTGATGTTCTAGAGGAGGTCATGTGGACAACGGGATCCCGCTCCCCGGCGAGTTCGGGGAGCGCGCACGAGACATCCTGGCAGGACGTGTCCAGCCGGTCCCCGCGCGGGACGCCGCCACGGTGGTGCTCCTGCGCGAGGGGCCGCAGGTCTACCTCCTCAGGCGCAAGGCGACGATGGCCTTCGCCGCGGGTGCCTACGTCTTCCCCGGCGGCTCGGTCGATCCGCGCGACACCGACCACTCCGTCGCGTGGGCGGGGCCGTCGCCCGCGGAGTGGGGCGAGGTGTTCGACGCCGAGGAGAAGACCGCCAGGGGCCTGGTGTGCGCCGCCGTACGGGAGACGTTCGAGGAGTCGGGCGTGCTGCTGGCCGGGCCCGGCCCCGACACCGTCGTGGCCGACACCACCGGTGACGACTGGGAGGCCGACCGGCTCGCGCTGATCGACAGGAGCCTGGCCTTCGCCGACTTCCTCGACCGGCGGGGCCTGGTGCTCCGCTCCGACCTGCTCAAGCCGTGGGCGCACTGGATCACGCCCGAGGTGGAGCACAAAAGGTTCGACACCCGCTTCTTCGTCGCCGTGCTGCCCGAGGGGCAGCGCACGCGCGACGTGGGCGGGGAGGCGGACAAGGTCGTCTGGCAGCCGCCCGCCGAGGCGATCGAGCTGGCGCACAAGGGGGAGATCTTTCTCATGCCGCCCACCTACCGGACGCTCGCCGAGCTGGCGGGCCATCCGGACCTCGACGCGATCCTTGCCGCCGAGCGGAAGATCGTCACCATCATGCCGAGAGCCGTCGAGCGCGACGGCCGGATATGGCTGATGACATGAGTGGCCTCCACGTCCCGCTGGCGGGCCCGGACGGCACGCGCACCGACCACGCCGAGAACATCCTGGCCCCCAATCCTTCGGAGATGACGCTCGAGGGGACCAACACCTGGGTGATCGGCACGACCGAGGTGGTCGTCGTCGACCCTGGCCCGGAGGACGAGCCGCACCTGCGCAGGGTGGCCGAGCACGTGGGCGACCGCAGGGTCGCCGCGATCCTGCTCACCCACGGCCACCACGACCACAGCGGCGGGGCCAGGCGCTTCGCCGAGCTGGTCGGCGCGCCCGTGCGGGCGCTCGACCCGCGGCACACCCTGGGCGACGAGGGGCTGTCCGACGGCGACGTGGTCGAGGCCGGCGGCCTGGAGCTGAGGGTGTACGGCACGCCCGGCCACTCCTTCGACTCCCTGTGCTTCTGGCTGCCCGCCGACCGGGCCATGTTGACCGGCGACACCGTCCTGGGCAGGGGCACCACGGTCATCGCGCACGACGGGAACCTGGCCGACTACCTGCGCTCGCTCGACCTGCTGCGCGCCACGGCCGAGGAGCTGGAGGCGGAGACGCTGCTGCCGGGCCACGGGCCCGCGCTGGGCGATCCCGTCTTCGCGCTCGACGCCTACATCGCCCACCGGCGGCAGCGCCTCGACCAGATCAGGGCGGCGCGCGCCGCGGGCGCCACCACGCCGCGCGAGATCGTGGAGGCGGTCTACACCGACGTCGACCGGTCGCTGTGGCAGGCGGCGGAGCAGTCGGTGCGCGCCCAGCTCGACTACCTGGACCGGTCGTAACCCTCGGAATTCCGGGATTACCGGGACCGGTTGTGCAGCCGCTCCATGTCGAGGATCACCACGGCCTTGGCCTCGATGCGCAGCCAGCCGCGCTGGGCGAAGTCGGCCAGCGCCTTGTTGACCGTCTCGCGCGAGGCGCCGACCAGCTGGGCCAGCTCCTCCTGGGTGAGGTCGTGGTGGACGCGCAGGCCGTCGTCGGTCTTGGTGCCGAACCGTTCGGCCAGGTCGAGCAGCGCCTTGGCGACCCGGCCAGGCACGTCGGTGAAGACCAGGTCGGCCAGCACGTCGTTGGTGCGGCGCAGCCGCTGGGCCAGCGCGCGCAGCAGGTGGAGGGCGACCTCGGGCCGGCCGGTGAGCCAGGGCCGCAGGTCGTCGTGGCCGAGGCCGGCCAGCCGTACGTCGGTCAGCGCGGAGGCGGTGGCCGTACGCGGCCGGGGGTCGAACAGGGACAGCTCGCCGAACATCTCGCTCGGCCCGAGCACGCTCAGCAGGTTCTCGCGGCCGTCGGGGGCGGTGCGCGACAGCTTGATCTTGCCCTCGAGAACGACGTAGAGCCGGTCACCCGTCTCGTTCTCGCTGAACAGGGTCTGCCCCTTGGACAGCTGAACCTCGGTGATGCTCGTGCGCAGCGCCGCGGCGCTCTCACGGTCGAGCGCGGCGAACAGGGGGGCCTTGCCCAGCACGTCTTCGGTGTTCACTCTGCCTCCTCAGCAGTCATTGTGACGTACCCCACTGCAGAGGTCAGAGGTGACCCATGGGTAATGGCTTGAGGGGATGCCACCTGCTGGTCGCCACGACGTTCCCACCACGGAGTTTACGGACTGATCCCCCCAAAGCGTTACTCAACGGATTGTTTCCCGGGACGAACGCGCTGGCCATACCCTTGCGGAATGGCGACGAACCGTAAGCGGGGGTCGGAGACCCGGCTGGGTCTCGTACGGCGGGCTCGGAAGATGAACAGGATCCTGGCCGAGACCTACCCTGACGCTCACTGCGAGCTCGACTTCACCAACCCGCTCGAGCTGCTCGTGGCCACGATCCTGTCGGCCCAGTGCACCGACAAGCGCGTCAACATGGTCACCCCCACCCTGTTCGCGAAATATCCCACCGTCGAGGACTACGCCGCGGCGGACCGGGCCGAGATGGAAGAGATCATCAAGTCCACCGGGTTCTTCAGGGCGAAGACCAACAGCATCATCGGGATGGCCCAGGCGGTGTGCGCCGACCACGGCGGCGTGGTGCCCAACCGGCTCGCCGACCTGGTCAAGCTGCCCGGAGTGGGCCGCAAGACGGCGAACGTGGTGCTCGGCAACGCCTTCGGAGTGCCGGGGCTGACCGTCGACACGCACTTCCAGCGGCTGGTGCGGCGCTTCGGCTGGACAGAGGAGACCGACCCGGTGAAGATCGAGCACATCGTGGGAGAGCTGATCCCCAGGCGGGAGTGGACGGTCTTCTCCCACCGGGTGATCTGGCACGGGCGGCGGATCTGCCATGCGCGCAGGCCGGCGTGCGGCGTGTGCCCGCTGGCGGCGCTGTGCCCGTCGTTCGGTACCGGCCCCACGGACGCCGTCGAGGCCGCCAAGCTCGTCCGGCCGGGCCCGTTCTCGTAACCCCCGCCCGGTCCTCGGCCGGTCCCCGGCCGGTCACCCGCGGCCCCGGCGTGGTGCCGTTGCCCGATTCCGCCGGAGGAGTGCGCCGACTCCTGCCAAGGTGGCCCCACACACAGGGAAGCCCGCGACGGCGCGATGCGTTGGAGGTATGCGTGACCGACGTCCCCGACTGGCTGGACAGGCTGACCGCCCGAGCCGTCCACACCCCCGTACCGAACGGCCTGCACCCGCCCGCGCAAGGCGGCCGCCCCGCCGCCGTGCTGCTGCTGTTCGGTGAGGGCCCCAACGGTCCCGACCTGCTCCTCATCCAGCGCAGCTCCCATGGCCGCAGGCACGCGGGCCAGCCGGCCTTCCCCGGTGGCGGCGTCGACCCCGAGGACGACGGGCCCGTGGGCGCCGCGCTGCGGGAGGCGGCGGAGGAGACCGGCATCGATCCCGAGGGGGTGAAGGTGCTGTGCACGCTGCCCGAGCTGTTCGTCTGGCACAGCGACAACCGGGTCACGCCGGTGCTCGGCTGGTGGCACACCCCGTGCGCGGTCTACGCCGCGGCTCCCGACGAGGTGGAGTCCGTGGAGCGGGTGCCGCTCGCCGAGCTGGTCGACCCGGCCAACAGGATCACGCTGCGCACGCCGAGCGGCCACTCAGGCCCGGCCTTCAGGGTGCGGGGGATGCTGGTGTGGGGGTTCACCGCGATGGTCCTCGACGCGGTGCTGCGCGAGGGCGGCCTGGAACGGCCGTGGGACACGGGCCGGGTGGAGGACCTACCGCCCGATGTCCTCGATCTGGCCGCCCGTGGCTAGCGCGATCCCGAGCGTCGCCCAGTCGGCCACGTCGTCGTCGCCGTCGCGGGTGAGCCGGCGCAGCGCCGCCAGCCCTCCGGGATCGGGCGGCCGGCCGAGGACGTTCGGCAGGGCGTAGGCCGCGCCGTACCTGACCCTGGCGTCGGCGTGGGCGGCCAGCTCGATCACCGAAGGGAGCGAGCGCGGGTCGCCCAGGTGCCCGAAGGCGATCAGCACGGAGAAGAGCACCATGGGGTCGTCCTCGCTGGCGGCCAGGAAACGCAGCACGGGCAGCGCCCGGTCCTTGAAGGCGGCCAGCTGGCCCATGATGTCGATGCCCAGCAGGCGTTCGGCGACGTCCTCGCCCGCGCACAGCCGGCGTGCCTCGGTGAAGGTCTCCAGATCCCCGCGCTCCTGCAGCGTGGAGATCACGTGCCAGCGCACCGGTCCGCCGGGATCGGTGTCGTCGAGAGCCGCCTCGATGAGATCGCGCATCATGGGCAGGCTATTGCCCCCGTACGGCGGGTCCTAGCGGAAGACGTTCACGCTTGACCGTATCGCTGGATACCTTTGAAGCGTGCGCGGTGATCTGCTCGACCTCATCCTGATCGGCCTCGTGATCGCCTTCGGCATCTCGGGTTACCGTCAGGGCTTCATCATCGGCGCGATGAGCTTCGTGGGGTTCGTCGGCGGGGCCGTGCTCGGCGTGTACATCGCGCCGCCCATCGCCAGGGCGGTGGTCGACGGCGAGACCGAGCAGGCGCTGCTCGCGATCGTGATCGTCTTCCTGGCCGCGACGATCGGCCAGTTCGCCTCCTCGACCGTCGGGGCGGTGGTGCGCAGCCACGTGACGTGGGAGCCCGCGCGGGTGGCCGACGCGGTCGGCGGTACGTTCGCCAGCGCGCTGTCGGTGCTGGTCATCGCCTGGCTCATCGGCTCGCTCGTCGTCTCCACCTCCTTCACCGTGCTCAGCACCCAGGTGAAGGACTCCCTGCTGCTCAGCACGGTCGACGAGGCCGTGCCCGACGCCGCGCGCAACTGGCAGCAGCCGTTCAAGGACTTCATCGACAGGTCGGAGTTCCCGCCCGTCTTCGACGCCATCGCCAACGGGCCGCTCGTCGAGGTGCCGCCGCCCGCGCCGCGCAGCCAGCTGCAGGGGCCCCGGCTGCAGAAGGCGCAGAAGGCGATCGTCAAGGTGCAGGGCACCGCGCCGAGCTGCAGCAAGCGCATCGAGGGCACCGGGTTCGTCTACGCCCCCGACCGCATCATGACCAACGCTCACGTGGTCGCCGGAGTCACCCGCGACCTCAGGATCACCGACCAGGCCGGACGGTCGCGCGACGCCGAGGTCGTCGTCTACAACCCCAAGCGTGACATCGCCATCCTCCACGTCCCGAACCTGGGCATCCAGCCGCTCGCCTTCGAGGGCACCGCGGAGAAGGGCGACAACGCGATCATCGCGGGCTTCCCGAAGGGGCAGGGGTTCACCGCCGAGTCGGCCCGCATCAGGATCAAGCAGCTGGCCAAGGGGCCGGACATCTACCGCGCCAACGAGGTCGAGCGCGAGGTCTACGCGATCCGCGGCAAGGTCCTGCCGGGCAACTCGGGCGGCCCGCTGCTGACCGTCGACGGCAAGGTGTTCGGGGTCATCTTCGCGGCCGCGACCAACCAGGCCGAGACCGGTTACGTGCTGACCGCGGGCGAGGTCAGGCCCGACGCCGTCAGGGGCGAGCACGACACGACGCCCGCCGACACGATGGACTGCGACTAGGAGCTGTTTCCTGGATCACGTGCGGAGCCAGATGACCAAGGCTGCGACCGTGACGGTTCCCAGGAAGATGTAGGCGCGTTTGTCGTAGCGG
>NZ_JBSGDV010000040.1:0-14562 GCF_053602555.1 Nonomuraea sp. NPDC004354
TGGAGCGGGCGATCAACCGGCTCAAGAACTTCCGCGCGGTGGCCACCCGCTACGACAAACGCGCCTACATGTTCCTGGGAACCGTCACGGTCGCATTCTGCGTGTATGACGAGAAGTTCATCCGCCGCCGCATGGACTACGACCCGGTCGACCAGCCCGAGCTGCACGCCTGGAGCGTCGCCGAGCCTCGCTGGAACGAGCGGTTCCGCGTCGGTGGGCCGGACAACTGGCCCTCCTCCAGCCAGTGGGAGGAAGGCTTCGACCTCACCGAGGCCGACGACGCCTATGCCGAGGTCAACCCCTACGCCGACCCCAAGTAGCGGTGGGCCAGAGGTTGGCCGCTTCTCGGCCTGGTCGCCTCCGCCCTCTCGGTCAGGATGAGCGAGAGGGCGCGATCGCCTGGCCGGGCAGCAGATCGGCCAGCGCGGCCCGGACGGCGGCCCGGCTCACCCCATGCGCACGGGCGAGAGCCGCGACGGAGGCGCCGCCGTCCTGGAAGGTCGAGCGCACGTCCTCAAGCCGGGCACCGGTCAGCGCGGGCGGCCGGCCGCGGTAGCGTCCTTCGGCCTCCGCCGCGGCAATCCCCTCGGCGGTCAGCTCGTTTTGCAGGTCGCGCTGGAACTGTCCCACAGCGGTGATCACGTTGATGATCAGGGCGGTGGTCGCGTCGTTGGCGGCCAGGTCGTGGAAGTTGGATAGCGGGCCCGACAGGACCCGCAGAATGACGCCGCGGGCCTGGCACCAGTCCCGTACAGCATGGATGTCGATCAGGTCGCGGCAGAGCCGGAACAGCTCCGACACCGTGAGGGTGTCGCCGGGGTGGGAGGCGGCGGCGATTCTGGCGAACGCGGGCCGCTCCAGCGCGGGGATCTTGGAGGTGGTGGCCGGGTCCTCGAATAGCAGCACCCCCTCGGCGGGGCGGAATCCCTCCGCGACGCCCTCGGTCCGGATCAGGAGGCCGGCCTCGGTGAGGATGTGCCGCTGCCGCAGCAGCGACTGGGTCGCGGTGGACACACGCGAGTAAACAATCCGCACCGAAGGCTCCTCAAGGAAGGACAGAGCCCTCTTCTACCTGTCGGGAAATCCTGTCGTCAATTCCGGCTCGGGATCACCCGCCCGGCACGGTATTCCATCCCCCGATGTCCGATTTTCCGGCGGTCGAGAGCTGGGCTTTGCGGCCTGTCGGGAAATCACCTAATCCCGACAACCCCTGCCTCGAGGGTGGGTCATGGGGCGAGGCAGCGATGAGGCTGCCATGGAGCCCAAGCGTCCGACCCGCGTTTCAGTCCGCAGAGTTGCTACTCGCCAGCAGGGCCCCTCACCCCCCGGTCAGGAAAGAGTAAGCAAGAGCAGGATGACCAGTGAGCCCGCGGTCGTGAGGAGGAAGCGCGCCAGGACGAGCGGATGGAACCAGCCGGGAAAGGCCACCTTCGCCGCCTCAATCAGCGACTTGGCGTCGATGTCGGTTGTGCCGGACTTGCGCAAGGCAGCCTCCACGTAGCGGACGACGAAAACCTGGGAGGTGGTGACGAAGCCGCCGGCGATCAGCAGGATGGGCTGAAGGATCCAGGTGAGCATGGGCTGATCGAACAGATTCAGCACGGCAAGCGTCGCCAGACCCGCGGCGATTGCCACGGACACCGTCACGCTGGCGGTGCTGGCGGTGAAGTCGAGGCCGTGCTTGGTCAATACGGCGGGACTGTGGCCCTGTCGGTGGATCTCTGCATCGGCTGCTTTCTGGGCGGCGGCGCCGTACCTGTGACCGGCCAATGGAACTACTAGGTATGTCAGGGCCAGCAGGAACTGCAGGGCGACAACGAGGGACACGGGGATCTCCTCCATAAGGTTTTTGAACTTAGTTCGACACCATAGCGGACGTTTTGATCTAAGTTCAACGCTCGCTAGGCTGGGCGACATGCTGACCAAGGAGCAGATCGTCCGGGCAGCCGTCGAGGTACTCGACGCCGAAGGCGTGAACGGGCTGAACATCCGCCGTCTGGGCACACACCTCGGGTCGGCCGCATCGGCGATGTACTACCACGTCAAGAGCAAGGACAAGCTGGTGGTCCTCGCGGCCGACCATGTGTTCGGCGAGATCCCGCAGGCCGACACCGCCGGAGTCGGGTGGCGGGAAGCCGCCGCATCGCTGGCGCGTGGAGCGTATGCCATGGTCGTGCGGCACTACTGGCTGATCCCGGCGATGAGCACGCACCTCATCTACGGCCCCAACAAGGCCCGCTTCGACGAACAATCCCTGAGCATCTACGAGTCGGCGGGCTTCACCCAAGCCGAGGCCGACCAGGCAGCCGCTACCGTGCTCATGTTCGTGATCGGCGCCGCGCAGGGCCACGCGGCGCAGGCAGCCTGGCAGGCGCACCTACGACGAAACGGTGCCGACGCCGACAAAGAGCTCCAAGGGATCACTGCCGAGATGCTCGCGGTAGCCCAGACCCACCCCCGGCTGCGGGCCCGCATCGATTCCGCCGCCATAACCGCGCCCGGGGACCCGTTCGAGTTCGGACTCCACACACTTCTGGCCGGGCTGGAATCGCGCATCCACTCGCCGACATCGTCGGCTCCGTGACGACAGTCATGGCATCTATGCCGTCACTGTTGTTCGACACCGGAGCGTCGCCAGCCTTACGCGACCAGCAGACACGCACCTGAAATGATCACGAACCGCAATCGTGATATCTCACCCCGCTACCTGGCGGCTGGGGACACGTTCGGGAGCGGAGGGCCTACGCGGTGTCCTAAAGGCGAAGCCGTCATGGTGCCTCGCGGCGAGCGCGCCGTCCGCCAAGGCCATAGTGGATGAACATGCCGTCCTGGTTGTTGTTGACATGCGTGCGCACGTCCGGAATCCAGGTCGGGGTGGTCCATGTCTATCGAGTGGTGGATCCGCCCTGCCGTTCGCCAGGGCGGGTGTCAGCCCGCGGGAAGCCGGTACCAGCGGGTCGCGGTGCCGCCCCAGACCGCCTGCTGTTGGGCGTCGTCGAGAGTGGCGGTCATGCTGTCGACGGAGGCGGTGACCTGGGTGTAGGTGGCGTGCAAGAGGCACACGGGCCAGTCGGAGCCGAACATGACGCGGTCCGGGCCGAACGATGTGATGACATGGTCGGCGTAGGGGGCGAGGTCGTCGTCGTGCCAATCCGCTGTGGCTTCGGTGACGAGGCCGGACAGCTTGCAGGCGACGGCGGGGTTCGCGGCGAGTGCGGTGATGTGTTTCCGCCACGGGTCGAGTTCGCCCGCGGCGATCGGCGGTTTGCCGGCGTGGTCGAGGACCCAGCGCAGCCCGGCCACCCGGTCCGCCGCGGCGACCGCCGCGGGGAGCTGCGCCGCGGTGACGAGCAGGTCGTAGGTCAGGTCCGCGTCGGCGACCGCGGCCAGGCCCCGTAGCACGTCCGCGCGCAGCAGCCACTCCGGGTCCGACTCGCCCTGCACCTGGTGGCGTATGCCGACGAGCCGGCGTCCGCCGGGGCCTTCGCGGAGCGCGGCGATCGCGTCGGCGACATCGGGTGCGGTCAGGTCCACCCACCCCACCACGCCGAGGATCTCGGGGTGGTCGTCGGTCAGGGCCAGGAACTCGGGCGTCTCCTCTGCGACCGTGATGGTCTGCACGAGGACCGTGCCCGCGACGCCATGGGCGGCCAGTTCGGGGGCGAGGTCGTCGAAGTGGAAGCTGCGCCGCAGCGCGGGTAGTTCCGCCGTCCAGGGCTGGTCCCGCACGGCGAGGTCCCATACATGGTGGTGCGCGTCGACGCGCCGGGGCTCAGTCGACATGGAAGACCTCCTCCATAGGAGCCCACTGCTGGTCCGGGGACGTGTCCAGCCGCTGTTGGCACGGGTCGGTGAGCTTCCACCAGTCCTGAGTGCTCTGGTCGGCGGCCATCGCCGCCATGTCCGCAGCGTGGTCGTCGCCGACGTACTCGTAATAGGAGAACAGCAGGCCGTCACGCAGGAAGATCGTGTAGTTGCGCATGTTGCAGCGGTGGATCCGCCGCAGCACCGTCGGCCACACGGCGGCGTGGAGCGCGCGGTATCTCTCTTCTTGCTCCGGCCGCAGTCGAACCACAGACCCGAACCGCTGCATCGTACGGCCTCCTCGCATGACTAGTCCGAGGGCATTGACTTGAGGATGCGGTCGCGAGCTGTCATCAGATGGTCGACCATGGCCGCCTTGGCCAGATCAGGCTTGCCTTCGGCGATGGCCTCGGCGATGCGCGTGTGCTCGGCGAACGTCGGCGCGGCCATCACCGGGCCGTAGGAGAGCCGGAACAGGTGCAGGTGGCAGTGCGTTCGGGCGAGCGCCTGCCGCACGTGGTCGCTGCCCGCCAGTTCGGTGATCATGTCGTGGAATCGCGCGTCGTGGCGGGCGATGTCGCGGTAGTTCGCCTCGCCGTCGCCTGTAGCCACGAGTGCGGAGGTCACCTCGGTGGTCAGCATGGCCGTCTGCTCCGGATCGGCCTTGGCGGCGGTCTCGGCCGCCCACGGTTCGATGAGCAGCCGGAACCCGAACATGTCCTCGACCTCGGCTCGGATCATCAGCGGGGTGGTCGAGTAGCCCTTGAGGGACTCCTTGACCACGAGTCCCGCCGATTCCAGGCTGGCCAGCGCTTCGCGGACCGGTGTGGGCGAGGTGCCCAGTTCCCGGGCGAGGGCGTCTATGCTCACGCGGGCTCCGGGCGGGATCACGCCGTCCATGATCAGCGCCTCGATGGCGTCGCGGACCTCGGGGACGAGCGTGCTGCGGGTGATGGGTGCACGGATGCGATCGCCGATCGGCGTCCGCTGGTTGGTCACGGAACCTCCGATAACCGAGGGTTGACGTCCGGTGTGAACGAAGCCAGGATACCGGATCATAGATCCAATATCCTATAGGATTTTGAGGGCGGAGATGTCTCACACCACCCGGAGCGCCGCGATCGCGGCTTGCGCGCTCCTGCTGCTGAGCGCGTGCACCACCAAAGGAGCCGACTCCTCGGCGAACCAGAACGCCGCGGCGACCGGGCCCGCGACGGCGTCCGGCGGTGTGGTCGAGCTCAAGGACGGCGCCAAGGTGAAACTGGCGCTGGTCCCCGGGGGAGCCCACCCCTACTTCCAGCCGTGGAAGACCGCGGGTGAGCAGGCCAAGACCGAACTCGGCCTGGGCGGGTTCACCTTCAACGAAACCGGAGAGTGGGACCAGGGCAAGCAGAACGCCGCGCTGGAGTCGTTGGCCGCACAGGGGTACAACGCGTTCGGCGTCTTCGGCGTCTCCCCCGCCGACATCAACACCACCTTCGCCGACCTGCAGGGCAAGGGCTTCGCGGTGGGCTCGCTGGCCTCGTGCCCGGCAGGTGATGTGAACGAGGCGGCCTTCTGCCTGTCCACCGACACCGAGCAGGCCGCGTACAAGGCTGCCAAGGCCGCGATCGAGGCGATGGGCGGCAAGGGCGCCTTGGCCCACCTGACCGGAAACAACGTTGACTCCAACACCCAGCGCCGCATCGCGGGCGTCAAGAAGGCCATCGACGAGACCGGGGGTGCGGTGACTCTGGCGCACACCGTCACCGACATCGACAGCGATCTGCAGACAGCGACCAAGGCCGTCACCGACCTGCTGAACGCCCACGGCAAGAGCATCCAGGGCATCGTCAGCACCGCCTACAACCCCGCGGTCGCCGCCGCGGGCGCGGTCAAGGGCGCGGGACTGCCGATCAAGGTCGTCGCCATCGACGACGACGCCAAGATCCTCGCGGGGATCAAGGACGGGTCGGTCGCCGCGACCGTCACGCAGAACCCGGGCGGTCAGGCCTCCGTCGGCTCGTGGGTACTCGCGCTGCTGGCCTCGGGCCAGTGCCAGATGAAGGCGAAAGGCGCAGTGGTCGACTCCGGGTCGTTCGTCGTGACCAAGGCCAACGTCGACAGCTACGACAAGGAGCGGGTCGCCAAGTCCGACGAGGTCAAGCAGCAGTTCGCGACTCAGCTGCTGTCCTGCTCGTAGGGGGATCAGACCAATGGCTGTGATCACTCAAGCGACCGCTGTCCTGGCCGACGTCCCGGTCGAGACGCTGCGGACCGACGCGATCCAGACGTTCCTCAAGCAGGAGACCATCGTCGTGGACATCGTCACCGACGACGGCGCGGTGGGCCGCGGGTACTCCTACACGATCGGGACCGGCGGGACCGCCGTGTTGGCCCTGCTCCGGGACAACCTGCTCGACCGGCTGATCGGCCGGGACTCCCGTGACATCGAGGCGATCTGGCGGGACCTGCTGTTCTCCACGAGGGCGACCGCGGTCGGGGCTCTCACCTCGCTGGCCTTGGCCGCGGTGGACACCGCCTTGTGGGACCTGCGGGCACTGCGCGCGGGGCTGCCACTGTGGCGACTCGCGGGCGGGTTCCGCGACCGCGTGCCGCTCTACGACACTGAAGGCGGCTGGCTGCACCTGAGCCCCGACGAACTGGTCAAGGGCGCACTCGCCAGCAAGGAGGCGGGATGGCCGGGGGTCAAGCTCAAGGTCGGCAAGCCCCGCCCAGGTGAGGACCTGGAGCGGCTCGCCGCCGTGCGCGCGGCGGTGGGCGACGACTTCGACATCATGGTCGACGCCAACCAGGCGCTGACGACGGCCGACGCGATCCGCCGGGCGAAGCTGTTCGAGCAGGTCGGGTTGGGCTGGTTCGAGGAGCCGGTGCCCGCCGACGACATCACCGGGCACGCCACCCTGGCCGCGGCCACCTCGATCCCGATCGCGGTGGGGGAGTCGCTGTACTCGGTCAGCCACTTCCGCGAGTACCTCGCCGCCCGTGCCGCCTCGGTCATCCAGGTCGACGTCGCCCGCATCGGCGGGATCACGCCGTGGCTCAAGGTCGCGCACACCGCGGAGGCGTTCAACGTCGTGGTGTGCCCGCACTTCCTGATGGAACTGCACGTCAGCCTGGTCGCCGCCATCCCCAACGGCGGGTACGTCGAGCACATCCCGCAGCTGCGCACCTTGACCCGCGCGGAGATGCAGATAGCCGACGGGCACGCGATCGCGCCGCGGACCCCGGGCCTGGGCATCGACTGGAACGACGACGCCCTCGACGATCTGAGAGTGGCATGACTTCGACGCTCACCGACCGGCCTGCGGTCGCCCCGTGCGGCGGCGGCAGGCCGCGCAGGCGGGTCGCGGCCCCTCCGCTGGTGCTGTTCGTCCTCATCGTCGGGCTCTACGTGATGTTCGGCTCAGCCCGGCCCGCGATGTTCGACGAGAAGCTCGTGGTCTTCCCGCTGCTGCGCGAGTTGTCGATCTACACGGTCGTCGGCCTGGCGCAGATGTGCGCGCTGTCGATCGGGCACATGAACCTGGCCGTCGGCCGGATGGCCGCGTTCGGCGCAATGGGGTCCGGCCTGTGCTACGAACTGCTGGACCTGCCGCTGTGGGTCGGCCTGGCGGCCGGGATCGCCGCGGGCGGGGCCATCGGCGCCTTCACCGGCTGGCTGATCGCCAAGACCGGGGTCAACTCCTTCGTCGTCACCCTGGCGATGGACTTCTTCCTGCTCGGCATCGTCAGTCTTGTCTACACGGGACTGACCACCGGTGCGGCGTTCACCGCGAAACCCGCCGGCATGGCCGAGCTGCGCGCCTACTCCTTCGCCGATCTCTGCGTCGGTGAGGTGTGCGGCACCGCCGCGATTCCGCAGATGATCGTGTTCGCGCTGGTCCCGATGGCGGTGGTGGGCTATGTGTACTCGCGCACCCGCATCGGCAGGGAACTGCTGATGGTGGGCGCGAACGCCAAGGCGGCGGAGCTGTCGGGGCTGCCGACGAAGCGGCGCGTGATCGCTGCCCACGGCATGTCGGGCGCCCTGGCGGCGCTGGCGGGGTTCCTGCTCGCGGTCTCCACCGGTTCGTTCAAGGCGACCATCGGCGCGGACTTCATGCTGCCGTCGTTCCTCGGACCCGTGCTCGGCGGCACCCTGCTCGCGGGTGGCGCGGTCTCGGTGCTCGGGACCATGCTCGGCACCGCGCTGACCCTGGTCATCCGGCGCGGCCTCACCCTCATGGAGGTCGGGTTGGAAGACCTCAACATCTACATCGGGGTCGTGCTCCTGGCGGCGCTGTCGACAGACCGCATCCGGGCCGTGATCGCCGAACGGAAGGCCGGCCGTCCACGATGAGCACAACGACCAAGCCCCGCACCAGGCTGGACACCGACTTCCTCCGGGCGGGCAACCCCAACATCGTCGTGCTCACCGTTGTCTGCGTCCTGGGCGCGCTCGTCCTGACAGTCAATTCCGGCGGGACGTTCCTGTCCGGGAACTCGATCAAAGGGTTCACCACCTTCCTGGCCGTCCCGATCCTGATCGGCCTGGCGCAGATGGTGACACTGAGCGTGGGCCAGCTCAACCTCGCCGTCGGCGCGTTGGGCGGCTTCTCCGCCGCGCTCATGGCCGTGCTGATGCAGGACCACGCTGTCCCGGCGGTCCCGGCGCTGCTGATCGGCGTGGCGGCGGCGACGCTGGGCGGGGCGGTGAACGGCGTCATCGTGGTGGTCACCCGGATCAACGGGTTCATCGTCACCCTCGCCACCATGACGATCCTCATCGGACTGCAGTACAAGCTGGTTCGCTCGTTCACCGTCGACGGGTACTCGCCCTGGCTGAAGGACTTGGGCGCCACCGCGCTCGGCCCGCTGCCCCTGGTATTCCTTCTCGCGGTGGCCGTCGCGGGCGTACTCGCCTTCTTCTACCGCCGGATGGCCGTAGGCAGGCGCATGATCGCCTTCGGCGGCAACCCGTTCGCCGCCCGGCTGTCGGGCATCTCGGAGTCGCGCAACCTGATCCTCGCTCACACCCTGTCGGGCCTGCTCGTCGGCGTCGCCGCGGTCGTCAGCGTCGCCTCGCTGCCGGGCATCAACCGCAGCGTCGGCGGGGACTGGCTGCTGCCGAGCTTCGCCGCCCCCATCATCGGCGGCGTGGCACTGACCGGCGGCGGGATCGCCGTGCTCGGCACCATCCTGGCCGCGGTCCTGGTCCGGCTCGTCGACGCGGCGCACTCGCTGTACTCGTGGGACCCCAGTTCGGTGTCCTTCATCATCGGCGCGGTGGTCCTCGGCACCGTGCTGCTTTCGACGCAACGGCACGGTCTGCGGCCGTGGCGGCTTGTCAGGAGGACACCGTGAGCACCCCGGTCCTGGAAGCCACCGGCCTGATCAAGACGTTCCCCGGCGTCCGCGCCGTCGACGGGGTGAACCTCACCCTGCGGGCCGGTCAGATCCATGCGCTGCTCGGCGAGAACGGCGCAGGCAAGTCCACCCTCATCAAGATCCTCACCGGGGTGCACCGGCACGACGGCGGCACACTGACCGTGGCGGGCGATCCAGTGCGGTTCGGCTCGCCGCTGGAGGCGCTGCACGCGGGCATCGGCGTCGTGCACCAGGAACGCAACGTCGTCCCACAGATGTCCATCGCCGAGAACATCGTCCTGCAGAACCTGCCCCAACGCTGGGGCGTGGTGGACCGGGCCGCCGTCCGCACGCGCGCACGTGCCGCGCTGGAGCGGCTCGACCTCGACCTCGACCCCGACCGGCCCATCGCGGGTCTGTCGGCCGCACAGGTGCAATTGGTGGAGATCGCCAAGGCGCTCGACAGCGAGTCCGCAGTGCTGCTCCTGGACGAACCGACCGCCTCGATCACCCCGAACGAGGCCGAGGTGCTGTTCCGCACGGTGCGCGGCCTGGCTGAGGCCGGAACCTCGGTGGTGTTCGTCTCGCACAAGCTGGACGAGGTCTTCGCCCTCTGCGACACCGTCACCGTCCTGCGCGATGGTCGCGGCGTCGTGGAGTCCCAACCCCTGTCCCAGTTCTCCCACGACGACATCCTCAACCACATGGTCGGCCGGGCGATGGAGGCGCTGAGGTTCCCGCCCCGCACCATCGACCACTCCGCCCGGCCCGCGCTGAGCCTGCACGGGGTATGCACCGACGTCGGACACCGCGACATCGACCTCGACGTCCGGTCCGGGGAGATCGTCGCGCTGTACGGGCTCGTCGGAGCAGGCCGTAGCGAACTGGCCCGTGCCCTGATCGGCCTGCACGAGATCACCGCCGGCGAGGTCCGAGTGCAGGGCGAGCCGGTACGCGTCACATCCGTGCGCGAGGCGATCGGACAGCACCGCATCGGCTACGTGAGCGAGAACCGCAAGGAGGAAGGCGTCTTCCTCGACCAGTCCGTGCAGCGCAACATCGCCGCCACGACCTGGTCGCGCATGACCCGCCTGCTCTCCTACGTCCCGGCCAAGGCCGAACGCGCCGCCGTCGACGAGCAGATCGCCGCCCTGGGTATCAAGGTCTCCTCCCCGGAGCAGCCCGCGGGCCAGCTCTCCGGAGGCAACCAGCAGAAGGTGTCCTTGGCCAAGTGGCTGGCCGCCCGCCCGGACATCCTCATCATCGACGAGCCGACCATCGGCATCGACGTCCGCACCAAGGCCGCCTTCCACGAACTGATCTGGGAACTGGCCCAGTCGGGTCTCGCGGTCCTGCTCATCTCATCCGACCTGCACGAGACCATCACTCTCGCCGACCGCATCGTCGTCTTCCGCGACTACCGCGTGACCGCCGAGATCGACAACGATCACGACTACGACACCACCAGCGCGAAAGTCATCCGCGCCATCCATGCCACATCTGGACCCGCGACCCCCGTCGGGTCCCGGATGGATGACTGACACCCCCCACCCCCCGGAAGGACACCCGTGGACGTCGTACCTTCTTCCCCTGCACCCGGTTCCAACCCGCTGAGCAGGCGCAACCTGCTGCGACTAGGCGGCGTGGGAGGCGCCGCGCTCGCCCTCAGCGATATCCCGGTCTTCACCGCCTCAGCCGAGGAAACGCCCCGTCCGGCGAGCGAGGCGCTGGTCCCCGAAGCCGAGGCGACCACCCTCTGGTACCGCACGCCCGCTGTGGAATCGAAGATCATGCAGGAGGGCGTACCGATCGGAAACGGCCGCATCGGCGCCCTGGTCTCCGGCGATCCGGCCAACGACGCCCTGTACATCACCGACTGTTCGCTGTGGACCGGTGGACTGAACGACAGACTGCAAGGCGACGGGCAGTTCCCGTACGAGACCACCAAGTTCGGCACCATCAGCATGCTTGCCAAGGCATACCTGAAGGTCCCCGCGCACACCACCGCCGCAGTCGCCAACTACCGCAGGCAACTCGACCTGAGCAACGGGTACGCGTCGGCCAGCTACACCCTCGGCGGGGTCAGCTACCAGCGCGAGGTGTACGCCAGCCACCCGGACGACGTCATCGTCGTGCGCCTGACCCAAGGCGGAGGCGGCAGCTACACCGGAAGCGTGGCCCTCAACGGCACCCACGGCGAGACCACCACCACGAACTCGACCTCGAAGACCGGCTCGTTCTCGGGAACCCTTGGCAACGGCCTGAAGTACGGCGCGGCGGTCGCGGTCCAGGGCACCGGCGGCACGGTGCAGGCCAGCGGCGCCGACGTCACCTTCTCCGGCTGCTTGGAAGTCCTGATCGTCATCTCCGGCGGCACCAACTACGTGCCGGACGGTACCAAGGCGTTCAAGGACGCCACCGTCGACCCGACGGCAGTGGCGACGAGCAAGGCCACCGCCGCGCTCGCAGCGGGCGGCAGCACCCTGCGCTCCACGCACGTCGCCGACTACCAGGCCCTCTACGGCCGGATGTCGGTCAGCCTCGGTACGTCGTCCTCGACCCAGCGCGCCATGGACACCGCTGCTCGCCTGGCCGCCCGGGCCGCGGCGGGCAGCGCGCCGGACCCCGAACTGGAGGCGAGCTACCTGCAGTTCGGCCGGTACCTGACGATCACCGGATCGCGTACCAGCCTGCCGACCAATCTCCAAGGCCTGTGGTTCGACCGCAACAACCCGGACTGGATGGGCGACTACCACACCGACATCAACGTCCAGATGAACTACTGGCTGCCCGACCGCGCGGGCCTGCCGGAGTGCTTCGACGCCTTCGCTGATTACTGCGTCGCCCAGGTGCCCTCCTGGACCACGCAGACGCAGCGGTTGTTCAACGACCGGCGCAACGGGTTCCGCAACAGCAGCCGCAAGATCGCCGGCTGGACGACGGCCATCTCCACCAACGTCTACGGCGGCATGGGCTGGTGGTGGCACCCGGCGGGCAACGCGTGGCTGTGCAACTCGCTGTTCGAGCACTACGAGTACACGCTCGACCGCGACTACCTGGCCAAGATCCACCCGCTGCTCAAAGGCGCCTGCCAGTTCTGGGAGGCGCGGCTGATCACGACCACTGTGACGCAGAACGGTGTCACCAGGGAAGTCCTCATCGACGACAGCGACTGGTCACCGGAACACGGGCCGACCAACGCCAAGGGCATCACCTACGCCCAGGAACTGGTCTGGCAGCTCTTCCAGAACTACCGCGACACCTGCGCCAAGCTCGGCGTCGACTCGACCTACGCGGCGGCCATCGCCGGGCTGCAGGCCAAGCTGTACCTGCCCGAGGTCAGCGCCACGACCGGCTGGCTCGAGGAGTGGATGACCGACGACAACCTCGGCGAGACCACCCACCGGCACCTGTCCGGGTTGGTGGGCTTCTCCCCGGGGGACCGCATCACCCACGACCAGGGGCCGGTGCCGATCGTCATCGGCGTGCGCAACCAGCTCATCGCCCGCGGCATGGAGAGCTTCGGCTGGTCCAACGCCTGGCGCGCGCTGTGCTGGGCCCGGCTCAAGCATGCCGACAACGCCTACAAGCTGCTGCTCACCGTCCTGAAGCCGGTGGTCAACGACAACTCCAACGGGACGTCGATCAACATGCTGGACATGATGTCCATCGGCAGCGGCGCGTTCTTGCAGATCGATGCCAACTTCGGCACGCCGACGGCCATGCTGGACATGCTGGCCTACTCCCGGCCCGGCGTCGTCGAGCTGCTGCCCGCGACGCCGGCGGCGTGGGGCACCGGCAGCGTCCGGGGTCTCGGCCTGCGCGGCGGATTCACCCTGGACATGGACTGGGTGAACGGCAACGTCACGAGCGCGACCCTGCGCAGCGTCGGGGGCACCTCGACCCGGGTCAGGTTCGGCACCTGGAGCCAGAACGTCACCATGGCTGCGGGCAGCTCCGCCACGGTCACGCCACCCGCCAAGGCCACCACGTTCATCCTGGTCAACCGGCGCAGTGACAAGGCCGTCGAGGTGTCCGGTTCCTCTACCACTGCCGGAACGGGCCTGATCCAGACCACCGACCAGGGCAGCCCGAGCCAGCGCTGGCAGCTGACCGATCTCGGCAGCCGGGTGTACACGCTGAAGAACGTCAATTCCGGCCTGCTGGCCGACGTCAGCGGAGGTTCGACGGCTGACGACGTTCCGATCATCCAATGGGGCGACGCAGGTGGCACCAACCAGCAGTGGATGCTCATCGACACCGGTGACGGCTACTTCAAGATCGGCAACGTGCGCAGCGGCAAGGTCATCGGCGTCCGCGGCGACTCGACCGCGGACCTTGCCGTGATCGTGCAGCAGACCGACACGAACAACCTTAGCCAGCAGTGGAGTCTGGTTCCCGTCTGATGTGGCATGGAGGCCGATCGGACCACCGCGCCACGGTCCGACCGGCCTCCATACCGACCGTCTGACCTGAAGAGAGCGGCCCCAGGCGGCAGGGCTTCCTATCGAACCGGTCACCCGCACTGCAATGCCGAGGCCGGCAAGAACGGACAACGGATGAAGCCGGTCACGCCAGCGAGGGGGAGGCGGTGCGAAGCCGCGTCGACTGTGTCGATTTTCGCGGAACAATGAGCCTCCGTTTCATCCTGAGAAGCGCTGAGCCGATCTCACCGAACAGCCGGCAGTGAGTAAGGCGTGATCGTGGTGTCGGCGTCTCCCGCCAGATCGGAACGCTGCCCAGAGAACGTCCTTGGACTGCTGCCACTCGGCGCCTTTGTCGTTGTCGGTGGTCGCTTGGCTGCGGCGGCACGCGCGCCGTACAACATCGGCATTGCGTGTGGCCCGTCCCGCCTTACGGTGATCGACCTGGACGTCCCCAGGACCGGGGGGATCCGCCGCCGCCGGAATGGGCTCTGCCTGGTGTTCATGACGGCGCTGACGTTCTCGCTGTGCTCTGCGAGCGGGCAAGAGTCTCTGCCGTTGGAGACCTTCACGGTCCGCACGGGGCGCGGCGGCACGCATCTCTACTTCTCCGCCCCGTCCGACGTGGCCGAGGACGCAACGGGACGGGTGAGGCAGGCACCGGAGGGAACTTCCAGACGGACGCGGCATTCGAGGGCGTCGCCAAGTTGGCGGGGCACGGCGTGGATGTTCGTCTACGCGTCTACGCGAGATGCGTTCATGGCAGCAGGCGAGGCCATGAAGGGAAGCTGGGAGGCGACCAAACGCCGAAAATGCGGCCGCGTATTTGCCGTGACTGGCCGGAGACACCCGTAAGAAGCTGTAGGCAACCAGAGCAAACAAGAGAGGCTCGCCACCGCGTTTCCGCTGGTGGCGAGCCGCTTATCGCTGGTGTGGGAGGTGGAGGGGATCGGACTGGCGGCGGGGGGGGAGAGGGGGGTAGGGG
>NZ_JBSGDV010000040.1:14572-29206 GCF_053602555.1 Nonomuraea sp. NPDC004354
GTATAAACCCACACAAAACAACAGAGGCCCGCCCCGGCTTTTCCGCGGGGGGCCCCCCTCTTCTCGCTGGTGTGGCAGGTCCAGGGTTCGAACCTGGGTAGGCTAAGCCGACGGATTTACAGTCCCGCTGATTCATGCCTCTGACCTGCGGTTCTTTGGCTTTGAAGCTCGATTTCGGCACGCATTCGGCACGATCACACTTCGCTGGCTATCCCGCCAGCCGCTGGCGCTGGCATGTCGGCGAGCGTGGCTCGGATTGTGGCAATCCTGCGAACGCCGCGCTGAGCCGGTGATGCGGCGCACTGGCGAGCGCCGCACGCGGTGATTCGGGAGAATGATGCTGTCGTGATGACCCGCATCGAGGCGTCCGATCTGCCGGGACGGAAGCACGGGCAGGCGCCCGGGTTTCCCGGCTACCGCAACATCCATGTCGGCGTGCAGCGGCGGGACCGCCGTGACGAGCTGCTCGACCTGCATTCAGGCGATGCCCCTCAGCGGTCTGGGAGCTGGAAGTGACCGCGACCCGAAGGGAGACCGGATGAGATCTCCGGGGCCCGTTCGTGCAGGGCAGCCCGGGCGATCGGTTCGTACCTGTTGTGGGGGATGGTCGATGACGCCGGAGTGTTCTCGATGTTCCGGCGGGCGAAGCTATGTGTTCCCGCGGGCGGTGTTCCCTGGACGGGTCGAGGTCGTCGACATCCGCCAGGCACAGGCCGCGCATCGCCTTCGCATGTCACAGCAGTTGTCGACCCCGCAAAGATGATCTGTGACCGCTGACTTTATGTCCGCTTTCGTCGCCTCCTTGCCTCATTTCCTTATAGCCCAGAAGGACCATCTTTCGGCCAAGATCATTTATATTCGATCTTTAGGTGTCACTAATAACAGCCGGTGATGCTCATGTCACCGCAGATGGGAGACACTGTCACGTTCCAATGCCCGAAGTCGCCTGGCCACTCCCAGTAGGAGCCCCCATTTCGATCTGCGCGTTCATGGTGGGTACTTTCCCGCGCGCACGGCTAATCTTTACTAGTACCAACTCGATGTTGATCGCCTGAACGCGGGCGATGCCACGTGGTCGCTCGACGCGACCCCGGCTTCCGGGCGCTGGGCCCGACGGCCGGAAGTCGTCCCCTCGCGGGGGGCGCATCAACACGAGGAGGTATTAGCTCTATGGGTAAGCACCGGCGCAAGCGCGCTGAAGATGAGAGCAAGGGCCAAAAATCCCGGGCCGGATGGATCTTCGCAGTAGGCTCCGCCCTCATCAAGGGTGCCCTCTGGGAGGTCGGCCGGCAGCTCTACAAGGAGTTCTTCGGCAGCGGCGGCGGCCTCGGGAGCTTCCCGCTCTAGTAGCGAGAAGGCCCCAAGACCACCCTTGAGTGTGAAGCGCCCCACCCACAGAGGTCTGCCAGGACGCGAAGGGTGACGACTTCACGTCGTTCACGCGGTCCGCTCGATATCCAGTCGAGAGGGCCGTGTGCACGGCCTACAAACTCAGCGTAGTGACTAGCGTGCTCTCCGCAAGCGATGTCACAGAAGCAATGCCAACTAAATCAGCACCGCATACGGCGTGTCGGCTTGCACCTTGCTTCGTCGGCATATCGTAATCACTCTGGCCAAGTACTTAGTACGTAGCACTGTCCCCATAATGACGCTTCTTCATCACATTTGGATGACCTGTTCCACTGTGTGAGACGAAAGTTCTGGTCACACGTAAGAGGCGCAGGTCACTGAGCCATCCGCTCGAAGTCCCCGTGGCTCGCGTACTGCTTGCGGCTCCAGGCCACTCGGTAGCCAGGGTGATCGGTGGACGCTGATGTATGTGACGTTTCTGCAGGTGCCCGCAGCTGAGCTGGTGCACTCGCTGCGCGAGGGTCGTTTCCTGGCGGCCACCCTGATCACGGTGGTCGCCTCCCAGGTGCCCAAGCTTGACGGCAACTTGGCCGCAGTGGTCGGTGTGGTGCCGTTCTACGTGCTTTTCCTGTCCGTGATGGCCGTCGCCGGCCTGGCGGTCGCCCGTCTGTTCCGCCTGGACGCACCCGCTGGACGGGCGACCGTGTTCGCCGGTGCGACCCGTAACTCCCTCGTCGTCCTGCCATTGGCGCTGGCGCTGCCAGATCAGTTGGCCGTCGCCGCAGTGGTGGTGGTCACCCAAGCCTTGGTGGAAGTCGTGGGCATGGTCGTCTACGTCCGCATGATGCCGACGCTGCTGCTGTTCCGTTGACGCCGCGGACTGGGCGGCCGTGAGCGATCTGGAGTGGGTCAGCAGCAGTACTTGAGGTAGCTCTGAAGGTCGGCCAGGGCCGCGGCGGTGGCCTGCTTGTCGGCGCGATACAGCACGACTTTGCCCTCCTTGCGGGAGGTCAGGATGCCGCCTCGCTTGAGCTCGGCGAGCTGCTCGGAGGCGCGTGGCTGTCCGAGGTCGGCGAGCTCGGCCACCTGGCCGACCGACAGTTCGGCGCCCCGAGCGAACAGCAGCATGATGCGCTGGCGGACCGGGCTGGCCAGCGCTTTGAGGAACGCGTGGACGGCTGGGCTGAGCTCGACCTCGTCCGTCTGCGGCTCGGCCGGGACTGCGCAGCACGACTGCTGCTCCCCGGCGATTTCCAGGCCCGTGTCGGGCGCGGATGACGACATGGATGACTCCCTCCTGACGGACATTGCACCATCATATCTCTTCTTTGACATATCTAAAATCAGCGATATATGGTCCCCGGCATGACCACACCCGCTCTTCCCGTCGTCGTGATCGGCGCCGGCCAGTCCGGCCTCGCCGCAGCTCGCGCCATTCTCGAAGCCGGCCTGCGGCCCCTCGTGCTGGAGGCCGGGCCGCGGCCGGCTGGTGCCTGGCCGGACTACTACGACAGCCTCACGCTGTTCTCCCCGGCCCGCTTCAGCGCGATGCCCGGCCTGGACTTCGACGGCGACCCTGACCGCTACCCCCACCGTGACGAAGTGGTGGACTATTTGGCCAGGTATGCGGCCGGCCTGGACGCGGAGATCCGCACCGGCACTCGGGTAGAGGCGGTGGAACAGAGCCAGGACGGTCGCTTCGTTGTGCGCACCGCCGACGGCCAGGAACTGGAGGCCGCGGGCGTGGTGGCCGCCAGTGGCTCCTTCTCCCGCCCGATCCTTCCTGCCCTACCAGGGGCCGAGACCTTCACTGGCCGCGTGCTGCACGCGGCCGACTACCGCAGCCCGAAGGATCTGGCCGGGCAGCGTGTGGTCGTGGTCGGCGGTGGCAACTCCGCCGTGCAGATCGCCTACGAGCTGGCCGAGGTCGCGGACGTGACGATCGCCTCACGCCAGCCGCTGGCCTTCCTGTCGCAGTGGCGCGACGGCCGGGATGTGCACCACTGGCTGGTCTCCAGTGGCTTCGACGAGCTGCCGCCGGCCTGGTTGATCCACCATGTGCAGGCCCGTCTGGTCATGGACGTGGGGGACTACGCCGCCGCCGTGGAGGGCGGCCGCCTGGTGCGCCGGCCCATGTTCGGCGCCCTGGACGGCGGACGCGTCGTGTGGGCCGACGGCGTACGGGAGCCGGTGGACGTGGTGCTGCTGGCCACCGGCTACCTGCCCGACCTCGGCTATCTGGCGCCGCTCGGCGCGCTGGACGAGCATGGCCTGCCGCTGCATCAGGGCGGTCTGTCCCTGGTCCGGCCGGGCCTGGCCTACCTGGGGCTGGAGTTCCAGCGCTCGTTCGCCTCCAACACCTTGCGCGGTGTCGCGGCCGACGCCGCGCACATCATGGGCCCGCTGGCCGCGCACGCCCGCCACGCTCCAGCCCAGGTCGGCCTCTGACATCGCCAGCTGATTCGACATCCAGCTAATTTGACATCTCTCTAAGTAGTGCCGCATTATAGGCACTGCTTAGATGAACTTCTAAACAGGAGGTGCGCAATGCGCGCTCGGTTCCGCCGTTACCGCCAGGGCCCGACTTTCGTCTTCAACGAGGCCACCGGCGAGGTCTGCGACGCTGCGTGCCGCTCCAGGGCCGCCGTGGACCGTGTCCACATCGACATCCTGCTGTTCCGCTAAGCCGTACCGAAACCCAGGAGAAGCCATCATGAGCGCCAATTGCTGCGGCACCACCGCCTCCCTTGAGCTTGAGCAGAATGTGACCTCCGGCGCTGCCGGCGTGCTGCCGATCGTGGTGATCGGTGCGGGCCCGGTCGGACTGGCCGCCGCCGCGCATCTGGCCGAGCGGGGTCAGGACTTCCTGGTCCTGGAGGCCGGGGGTCAGGTCGCCGCGTCGGTCGCCCAGTGGGGCCACGTGCGGGTGTTCAGCCCGTGGAAGTACAACATCGACGCCGCCGCTCGCCGCCTGCTGGAGGCCGACGGCTGGACCGCGCCCGACCCCGACTGGCTGCCGACCGGCGGCGAGCTCATCGACGACTATCTCGCGCCGCTGGCCAAGTTGTTCGGCGAGAAGGTACGGCTGGGCGCCAAGGTGAGCGCGATCAGCCGTCTCGGCTATGACCGAGTCCGCACCAACGGTCGCGAAGACGCCCCGTTCCTCATCCGCCTGGAGGGTGGCGAGGAACTCCTGGCCCGCGCGATCGTGGACGCCTCGGGTAGCTACACCAGCCCGAACGTGCTGGGTGCGAGCGGCCTGCCCGCTCACGGCGAGGCCGAGGTCGGCGACCTGGTTGACCACGCCCTTCCCGACGTGCTCGGCGACGACCGCGACCGCTACGAGGGCAGGCACACGCTCGTCGTCGGCGCGGGCCACTCGGCGGCCACCACGCTGCTCGCTTTGGCCCAGCTGGAGAACACGCCGATCACGTGGGCGATCCGCGCGGCGGGCGCCAGCCGTACCTACGGAGGCGGCGAGGCCGACGCGCTTCCGGCTCGCGGCGCTCTCGGCACCCGCCTGCGCGCACACGTCGAGTCGGGCCGCGTCCGGCTGCTGACGGGCTTCTTCGCCCACTCCGTCACCCGTAGCGGCGACCAGGCGATCGTGGTCAGCCGTGACCCGTCCGGCGCCGAGCAGTCGGTCACGGTGGACCGCATCGTGGTCGCGACCGGCTACCGTCCCGACCACTCCATCGCCTCCGAGTTGCGCCTGGACCTGGACCCGATTCTCGGCTCCACCCGGCAATTGGCTCCGCTGATCGATCCCAACCAGCACTCCTGCGGCACCGTCCCCGCTCATGGCGTCGACGAGCTGTCCCACCCCGAGCCCGGTTACTACGCCGTCGGCGTCAAGAGCTACGGCCGCGCCCCCACCTTCCTGATGGCCACCGGCTACGAGCAGGTCCGCTCGGTTGTCGCGGCGATCGCGGGCGACTGGGAGGCCGCCCGTGACGTGCAGCTCGACCTGCCGGAGACGGGAGTGTGCTCCTCCAGTCTGGCCGAAGCTCAGGAGCAGCGCGTCGGCCTGGCCACCGGGATCAGCGGCGGCCTGCTGGCCACCCCGCTGCCGCTGGCCACTGTCGGCGCCTCCGACGGCGGCGGCTGCTGCGGCTGAAAGCAGGGATCGGCATGTCAGACGGATACCCGACCGCAGCTCAGAAGGAGGCCTTGCGCCTCATCTGCGACCACGGCCGGTTGCACACAGAAGAGTTGGGCCGTCAGCTGGTCAGTGCCCGGCGATCCAGCACCAACCCGGGCTTCGCGTCCGCCGTCGCCCGCATGGCCGGAACCTTGACCTGGCGGCTGGAGGCCCAGGGCTTCATCGCCGAGGCCGGGGATGAGTGGACGACGACCGCGGACGGGCGTCGCCTGATCGCCTGCTCCAGCGAGGCCGAGTGAGCTCCACCGCCGAGACCGCCGCCCCGCAGACCTGGGGCGGCGGTCAGCCACGTTCCGGCCACGGCCGGCGGATCGTCGCCGCGCTGGCCGTCACCCAGACCATCGGCTACGGCGTGCTCTACTACGCCTTCTCCGTCTTCCTGACCCCGATGGTGCGCGAGCTGAACGCCTCCCACACCCAAGTCGCCGCCGCGCTCACACTGTCGATCCTGATCGCCGCCCTGTGCGCACCCGCCGCGGGACGCTGGCTGGACGCCCGCGGTGGGCGCGGCCTGATGAGCGCCGGTTCGATCCTCGGCACGGCCGCGGTGCTGACCTGGTCGCGGGCGGAGACTCTCTGGCAGCTGTACGCGGTGTTCGCCGCCATCGGCATCGCCTGCGCCATGGTGCTGTACGAGGCGGCCTTCGCCGTCATCGTCGCCTGGTACGGCGGCGACGAGAAGGGACGGGCGGGCGCTCTGCTGGCGCTGACCATTGTGGCCGGGTTCGCCTCGTCGATCTTCATCCCGCTCACCGCCCTGCTCTACGGGCTGGCCGCGATCCCGCTGCACACCCTCGTCATCCGCCGTCGCCCCAGCGCGGCACGCACACCCGCCGCGGCTGAGGAGAGAGCCGAGATCGTCAAGGCCGCGGTGCGCCGCCGCCCGTTCTGGCTACTCGTGATCGCCTTCACCGCCAACGGCGGCGCGGTGGCCACCGGCGCAGTGCTGCTGGTCACCTACCTCATCCACCTCGGCCACTCGCCGGTCCTGGCCGCCACACTGGCCGGCCTCCTCGGCGTGCTGTCGGTCACCGGCCGCCTGATCACCACCGGCCTGCAGACCCGGCTGCCCCCAGCCCTCATCGCCGCCGCGATCTTCACCCTCCAGGGTGTCGCCGTCCTGCTGCTGCCGCTGGTCGGGCGGAGCATGGCCGGGGCGGTCGGCTGCGTGCTGGGGTTCGGGCTGGGCTTCGGCATCGCCTCCATCACCCTGCCCCACCTGCTCGTGCAGCGCTACGGCACCGCCGCCTACGCCTCCCTGTCCGGCCGTATCGTCGCCTTCTCTGTCGCTGACAAGGCCCTCGCTCCGCTGGGAGCGGTCGCGCTCGCCCAAGCAGTCGGCTACATCTGGGTGATGGGCGCGGTCGCCACCGCCTGCGTGATCGCCGCATTGGCCTTGGTCGCCTACCACCGCGTATAATTTCGATAGTTTTCGAAGTAAGGGGTGCCGTATGACCGCCGTGACAAGCCAGTGCTGCGCACCGATCACGCGCGAGCCGCTGTCGGAGGACGACGCGGCCGAGCTGGCGGTGCTGCTCAAGGCGGTCGCCGATCCGGTACGGCTGCGCCTGCTGTCGATGATCGGCTCGCACGCGGGCGGCGAGGCCTGCGTCTGCGATCTCACCGACGCCTTCGACCTGACCGCGCCCACCATCTCCCACCACTTGAAGGTGCTGCGCACCGCTGGGCTCATCGACGGCGAGCGGCGCGGCACCTGGGTCTACTACCGGATCATCCCCGAGGTGGTGAACAAGCTCGGCGCGCTGTTCGCCCCGCTCGCCGAGCCGGCCACCGCCGCCACCACCGCGTCCGGCGGTCCGGTCGACGTGGAACTCCTCACCGTATGACGGTGCGCCCTCGCGCCACCGATGTCCTGGTCATCGGCGGCGGTCAGGCCGGCCTGGCCGCCGTCTACTACCTGCGCCGAGCCAAGGCCGACTTCGTGATCCTCGACGCCCAGGAGCAGCCCGGCGGAGCGTGGCGGCACGTCTGGCCGTCGCTGCGCCTGTTCTCGCCCGCCCAGTACAGTTCGCTGCCCGGCCGCATGATGCCCATCCCGCCGGACGGCGGCTATCCGAGCGCCGCCGGCACCGTCTCGTACCTCGCCGACTACGAGCGCCGCTACGACCTGCCGGTGCAGCGCCC
This sequence comes from Nonomuraea sp. NPDC004354, assembly GCF_053602555.1. Taxonomy (NCBI): domain Bacteria; kingdom Bacillati; phylum Actinomycetota; class Actinomycetes; order Streptosporangiales; family Streptosporangiaceae; genus Nonomuraea; species Nonomuraea sp. NPDC004354. Next base: position 22,230 of record NZ_JBSGDV010000040.1, read on the forward strand.
GGTGACCGTGCGGGCGGTACGGCGGGCCGGCGAACGGCTCCTGGCGGAAACCGACCGCGGCACCTGGCAGGCGCGCGTGGTGATCAGCGCCACCGGCACCTGGTGGCGCCCCTTTCTCCCGCACTACGCGGGCACACGCGACTTCCGCGGCGAGCAACTCCACACCGCCGGCTACTGCGGCCCGGAGCCCTTCGGCGGCAAGCGCGTGGTGATCGTGGGCGGCGCCAACTCCGGAGCGCAGATCCTCGCCGAAGTCTCCGCCATCGCCGAGACCACCTGGGTCACTGTCCGCCCGCCCCGCCTACTGCCCGACGAACTCGACGGGCGCGCGCTGTTCGAGCACGCCACCCGCCGACTGCACGGGGACGGCGCCAACCTGGGCGACATCGTCGCCGTGCCGCCGGTCCGCGAGGCGCGTGATCGGGGAGTGCTGAAGGCCGAGCCCATGTTCGCCCGCCTCACCGAGACCGGCGTCGCCTGGGCGGACGGCACCACCTGGGACTGCGACGCGATCATCTGGTGCACCGGCTTCCGCCCCACTCTCAGCCACCTCGCCCCCCTCAAGCTGCGCGGCTCCGACGGCGTCATCCCTGTCCACGGCATCCAAGCGATCGGCGAGCCGCGCCTGCACCTGCTCGGATACGGCGACTGGACCGGCCTCGCCTCCGCCACCCTCATCGGCGCCGGCCGTACGGCACGCGACATGGTTACGGCCATCGCCAGCCAACGGCGGCTTAATTAGAAACCCTTCTATATTGATTTGCGTCTAAGTAGACGGCTAGACTCGCCCTTGCTTAGATAGCTATCGAATCTAGGAAGGATTCCGTATGGCAACCGAGACCTCCGGCGGCTTCATCGGCGATATGCAGGACGCTTTCACACCGCCCGCGGCGGGCGGCTGCTGCGGCGCCTCCGCCCCGGCGTCAGATGCGGCCGCCGCGGCGGTGGCGACCACCTGTTGCGGGAGCGAGGCCGCCGCGACCGATGCAGCCGCTGCCGGCTGCTGCGGGCAGGCGCCGGCTGCTGCCACTACTGCCTCGGGCAGCGATGCGGCCGGATGCTGCGGATGACCTCCTCCTCGCCCATCCAGGCGTCGGGGTTAGCCATCGCCCTTGAGCAGGTGTCGATCCAGCGGATGACCGCCACCGTGCGCGAGCTCGCCGGCGACCGCTTCGCCGGTCGCCGCGTGGGCACAGCCGGCGGGCGGTCCGCCGCAGAATGGCTCGCCACCCAGCTGCGGGATCTGGGCGGCGAGGTCGAACTGGTCTCCTTTCCGGTCGCCGACGTGCGCGAGCTGTATGCCACGCCGGTCTTGGAATGGAAGATCGACGAGCAGTCGCGAAGGCTGGAGCACCGGCGTGATTTCGTCGAGCACCTGGCCTCCGCGGAGCTTCCTCATCCGCTCACCGCGCCTCTGGTAGCAGACACGGACGACGCCGACGTCCGCGGCCGATGGATCCTGGCCGAACCCGGCGACTGGGCGAAAGCCTGCGGCAAAGCCGAGCAGAGCGGCGCGGCCGGTGTGCTGACCGCGCGCGGTACCGACGCCGAGGGCTGGATGCCCAAAATGATCGCCGGGCCAGGCGTCCGTGCGGTCCCCGTCGTCGCGCTGCGCACAGATCTTCACCGAGAGCTGTCCGGCGCACTGGCCCGCGGGGCCGTCCAGGTGACGGCGTCGATGCCGCTGCGGCCGGTCACCGTCGAAGGCCGCAACGTGCATGCCCGCCTTAACGACGGGCCTGCGCGCGTGCTGCTGACCGCCCACTACGACGGCGTCGGCGACGACCCGGAACGTCGGCTGCCGGCCGCAGCCGACAACGCCTCAGGCGTGGCCGCGATCCTGGAAGCCGCCCGCGTGCTCGCCGCGCATGCCGTACCGATCGATCTGGCGGTGGCCTTCCTGGACGCCGAGGAGGCCGGCGCCTGGGGCTCGGCCCACCACGCCCCGACTGTGCCGCCGGACACGATGGTGATCAACCTCGATGGAGCGGCTCAGCTGCACCAAGCCGCCTCCGTGGAGGCGGGCGGCCCCGCGCACGCCCTCCTGGCCACCGTGGACCAAGCCGCCCGCGAAACAGGCGTGCCGCTGCGAGCAGGTGCCATGGCCTCCGACAACCGCCGCTATGCCGCGGCAGGACTTGCCGCGCTCGGCATTGGGATGGGCATGCCGGGTTACCAGACGCCCGCCGAAACGCCGGACCGCGTCGACAAGGACACGCTCCTGGCCGCAGCCCGGCTGATCACCGCCACGGTGTGGCGGCTGGCTCACGCAGGGTCCTGAGCCAGCTCCTTCAGCAACGCCCGCACGCGGCGTTCGATCTCGTCGCGGATCGGGCGAACGGCCTCGATGCCCTGGCCTGCGGGATCGTCGAGCTTCCAGTCCTCGTACCGCTTGCCGGGGAAGATCGGGCAGGCGTCGCCGCAGCCCATGGTGATGACCACGTCGGAGGCCTGGACGGCGTCCGTGGTGAGGATCTTGGGGTGCTGGTCGGTGAGGTCGACGCCAACCTCGCGCATCGCCTCGACGGCCACCGGGTTGATCCGGTCGGCGGGCGCCGATCCGGCGGAGCGGACCTCGACGCGGTCGCCCGCCAGGTGGGTGAGCCATCCGGCGGCCATCTGGGAGCGGCCTGCGTTGTGGACGCAGACGAACAGGACGCTGGGGGTGTCGCTCACGGGTTGATACCTTCCTTCGCTGGTCTTGCTGATCACACTGGTCAGGCTGCGGGGATGCCGAGGTCGTCGAGCAGGCGGCGGACCCGGCGTTCGATCTCGTCGCGGATGGGTCGTACGTCCTGGACACTCTTGTCCGCCGGGTCGTCCAGTTCCCAGTCCTCGTATCGTTTGCCCGGGTAGACGGGGCAGGCGTCGCCGCAGCCCATGGTGATGACGACGTCGGCGGCGCGGACGATCTCCTCGGTCCAGGGTTTGGGGAACTCGCCGGTGATGTCGATGCCCCGCTCTACCATCGACGCCACGGCCGCGGGGTTGATCTCGCCGGCGAACTCCGAGCCGCCGGACCAGGCCAGCGCTCGGTCGGCGGCCAGGTGCTGGAAAAAGCCCAGTGCCATCTGGGAGCGGCCTGCGTTGTGGACGCAGAGGAACAGCACGACGGGCCGTCCGTCGTTGTGCCCTTCCACGCGGGCCAAGGCGTGCAGGCGCTGGCGGGCGAAGCGTTCGGCAAGGAGCGGCAGATAGTTGGGGATCTTGCCGTGGATGGCGAACTGGTCGTAGCTGGTGTGCAGGAACCGTTCGATGGTCTCGGTGCCGAAGGTGCCGGTGAACTCTTCCGCCAGGCGGCGGGCGGCGGTCAGCAGGGCGTGCTGCTGGTCGACGGACAGGTCCGGGTGTCGGTAGGTCTGGGACATGGCTCACTCCTGTGGAGGGTGCACGGCAGGCGCCAGCCGTTGGACGCGGTCGGCTATGTCGGTGTAAGCCCGTTCGAACGCCTCGTCGCCGCCGGCGCGGACGGGGTCCGGGATGGACCAGTGCAGCCGGTCGATGTCGACGAGCTGCTCGTGGGCGGCGTCGCAGACGGCCACGACGAGGTCGTCAGGGCGCAGCGTCTGATCCACGTGGCGGGTGGCGGCGTGGTCGAGGTCGAGGCCGTGGTGGGCGGCCAGGGTGAGCGTGCGGGGATGGACGTGCGGTGCGGGATGAGTGCCTGCCGATGTGGCAGGCACGGCGCTGGCGCGGCTCCACAGGGCGGCGGCCAACTGGGAGCGGGCGGAGTTGTGGGTGCAGACGAAGACGATGCGAGGGGCGGGCCGGGCCGCGGCCGGCAGCAGACCGGACAGCGATTGCGGCACCAGACGCAGGTAGGTGCGCCTGCGGTCGCCCTCGGATCGACGGCGTTCGACGACGCCCGCTTCCTGCAGCAGCTTCACGTGGTGGGCGAGCAGGTTGGTGGGCAGGCCGAGCGCCTGGCCGAGCTCGCCCGGCGACGCGTCGCCCAGCAGCAGCCGGTCCACGATGGCCAACCGCCCCGCGTCGCCGAGCGCGGCGTGCACTCGCGCTCGGGCCTCCACCGAAGAACTCCAGTCAGCGTTCATTGAGTCAATAATTATTGAGTAAACGCGGGAGCGTCAAGCGGCGACCGGTCAGCGGGAGTCCGGATGCGGGACGACCGGCTCGGTCGTGCCCACTGCGGGGCGGCCGAACAGGCCGTGGACCAGTAGCAGGCCGATGGCGCCGCCGACCAGCTGGGCGACGACGAAGCCGGGCACGGAGGCGGGGGCGATGCCGGCGAAGGTGTCGGTGAAGGCGCGGCCGACGGTGACGGCGGGGTTGGCGAAGCTGGTAGAGGAGGTGAACCAGTAGGCCGCGCCGATGTAGCCGCCCACAGCCAGCGGGGCGAAAGCCGTACCGCCGGACCGGGTCAGGCAGAAGATCACCAGCACCAGGCCCGCGGTGGCGACGACCTCTCCCAGCCACAGATGCGCGCTCGCCCGCTCGGTGGTGGACCAGGTGATCACGGGCTTGTCGAACATCGCGTTGGCCAGCACCGCGCCGCCGATGCCGCCCATCACCTGGGCGGCGACGTAGCCGCCGAGCTCGCCCGTCCGCAGCCTCCGGCCGGTCTGCCGTCCCTGCCACCAGTCGGCCAGCGACACCACCGGGTTGAAGTGGGCGCCGGAGACCGGGCCCAGCACGACGATGAGCACGGCCAGGCCGAAGACAGTGGCGGTGGAGTTCTCCAGCAGCTGCAGGCCCACGTCGTCCGGGGAGAGAGTCTGGGCCATGATGCCCGACCCGACGACCACGGTCACCAGCAGCGCGGTGCCGAGGAACTCGGCCAGCAGCCTGCGCCTCATCGGGCCACCTCAGCCGGTACGGCGAGCAGCGCCGACAATTCGGCAAGCCGGTCGGGCACGATCCGGTAGTACACCCAGGAGCCGCGCCGTTCGCTGGTGAGCAGGCCGACGTCCTTGAGCACCTTGAGGTGGTGGCTGATCGTCGGCTGGGCCAGGTCGAAGCTCGCGGTCAGGTCGCACACGCACGCCTCGCCCCCCTCATGACCGGCCACGATCGAGACGATGCGCAGCCGTACCGGGTCTCCGAGCGCCTTGAACGCCCGCGCGAGCCCTGCCGCGCTCTCCTCGTCCAGCGGTTGACGCACCAGCGGCGCGCAGCAGTCAAAGACCGTCAGCTCATCCATGGGCGTCAATATTGACGCCCATGGATATCAGCACGGTCAAGCCGAAATGAACGTCAGATGGACGCGTCCTCTAGGCCGGTGACCGAGCTCCGGCGCTCCATGAGAATCACGTCACGCCAGACGCCGTGGTGCCGGCCGATGCGTTCGCGGGTGCCGACCACTCGAAACCCCAGCGCCTGGTGCAGGGAAAGGCTGGCGGTGTTCTCGGGGAAGACGCCGGACTGGATCGTCCAGATGCCCGCGTCCTCGCTGGCGGCGATGAAAGCGGTCAACAGCGCGCGGCCGATGCCGTGGGCCTGGCAGCCAGGGTGGACGTAGACGCTGTGCTCCACCGCTCCGGCGTAGACGCACCGGCTGGACACCGGCGAGGCGGCGATCCAGCCCAGGACCTCGCCGCTGTCGGCGTCGGCGACGACGTAGCGCAGCCCAGGCAGCCTGCCGCGGTCGAACGCATCCCAGCTGGGGGCGGTGGTCTCGAAGCCGGCCTGGCCGGTGTCCAGTCCGGCCTGGTAGATGGCCAGCACCTGGCTCGCGTCGGCCTCGCGCATCGGGCGGATCTCCAGGCCGGGACCGATCGCGGGCTTGACCGCCTGGATGATGGCCGAGTGGACCCCGTCGCCGTGGTCAGCCGTAAGGGTCATCGAGGTGCCGACGAAGCCGGTCGAACGCAGCAGGTCGCGGTACTCGGCCACTTCCAGGGAGCCGGCGACGCAGCCCACCCGCTGCTCGGCGGCGGCGCGCCGTACCGGGTCGAGCGTGCCTTCTGTCGCCATGTCGCTGATCCCCAGCCGCCCGCCCGGGCGTAGGACGCGGAAGGCCTCGGCGAGGACGGCCGCCTTGTCGTCGGACAGGTTGATCACGCAGTTGGAGATGACGACGTCCACCGAGTGGTCCGGTAGCGGGACGGCCTCGATGGTGCCGTGCAGGAACTCGACGTTGGCCGCGCCGGCCTCCGCCGCGTTGCGTCTGGCCAGCTCGATCATGTCGGGGCTGGCGTCAAGGCCGTAGGCCTTGCCGTATGGGCCGACCCGGCGGGCCGACAGCAGGACATCGATGCCGCCGCCCGAGCCGAGGTCGAGCACGGTCTCGCCGGCGCGCAGTTCGGCGACGGCGACCGGGTCGCCGCAGCCGAGGCTGGCCCGGGTGGCCCCGCCGGGCAGCTCCGCGGTGTCGTCGTAGGCGGCGGCGCCGAAGCAGCCCTTGACGAACTCGTCGGCCGAACAGTCGATGATCGTCTCGCCGGTCATGGCGGCGCGAGCGAGTCCCGAGTATCGCTTGACGACCTCGTCGTGGGCCATGGCTGTCTCCTTCAGTCGCAGATCGGAGTGGCGGGAACGGGCTTGCCCATCACCACGTCGGCGGCGGTGGGGAAGCAGCTCACGCAGTTCTCGTTGATCCGGTACAGGCTGCTGGTGCCCTGCCGTTCGACCAGGACGAAGCGCACCTCGGCCAGGATCTTCAGATGGTGCGACACGGTCGACTGGCCGACACCGGAGGCGGTCACGATCTCACCCACGGTCATCGGCTCGCGGCGGCGGGCCAGCAGCGACACGATCTGGATGCGCGTGGCGTCGGCCAGCGCTTTGAACCAGCTCGCGTACTCCTCGGCCTCGGCCCGGTCCAGCGGCTTCGCATCATTATTCATCGATTATCGACGATATTCGATTATCAAGCCAAGGTCCAGCCGCTCAGGACTGATCACACCTGCCTCAAGATGTTCACGTCGCTAGGAGCTGTTTCTTAGATCTCCTGACGGTGAGCGCTGGTCTTGTCACTCTTGGCATATGGGTCGTGGTGATCTGACGAACGCCGAGTGGGC
>NZ_JBSGDV010000041.1:0-21237 GCF_053602555.1 Nonomuraea sp. NPDC004354
TACGCGCCCGGTAGAGCACCCCGTTGATCACCATCCGGTGGTCGTTCCACCGACCGCCACGCATCCCGCCAGCCGGCAGTAACGGCACCAGCCGTTCCCACTCGACGTTCGTCAGATCACCACGACCCATATGCCAAGAGTGACAAGACCAGCGCTCACCGTCAGGAGATCTAAGAAACAGCTCCTAGCGGTGGTGCGGCGGGTGAGGGGCCGTGCTGGGTGCGGTCTCCGGCCAGACCAGCAGGACGGAGCAGGAGGCGTGGTCGACGATGAAGCGGCTGGCGGGGCCGAGGCTGCGGGGACCGAGGTGGGTACGGTCGCCGTCGCGGGCGAGGATGAGCAGGTCAGCGCCTTCTGCGGCGGTCACGACTTCCCGTTCGACGCGGCCCGAGCGCTCTTGGCGGGTACACGGGCGTCCCAGCCGCTCGGCCGCGCCGGCCAGGAGCTGTTCGGCGGAGGCGGCGGCCAGGCGTTCCACGGCGGTGCCGGGGTCACGGTCGGGGCGTGCACGGCCCAGCAGTCCGGCGTAGGCGCCGTGCGCGGCACCCGGCACCTCGTGGCCGGTGACGTGCAGCAGCACGATGTCGGCATCTGCGGCTGTGTGGGTGCGCGCGGCGTCGACGCAGGCGGGCCAGGTGCCCTCCACGATCCAGACGATGACAGTCACGGTGTTCAGCCTCCGATCGCTTGGAGCGAGACCCACAGTGCCACCACCGAGAGCAGCAGGGCGGCGGGGACGGCGAACAGGCCGAGCCGGGTGAACTCGCCCAGCTCCACGTCGGTGTCGTGTCCGCGCACGATGCGCCGCCACAGCAGGGTGGCCAGGGAGCCGGCGTAGGTGAGGTTCGGGCCGATGTTCACGCCGAGGAGGACGGCCAGGACGGCGCCCGGGCCGGTGGGGGCGGTCAGGGGGAGCAGGACCAGGACGGCGGGCAGGTTGTTGATGACGTTCGCCAGTACGGCTGCCAGTGCCGCGATGGCGAGGAGGGCCGGGAGTTCGGTGCCGGCGGGTATCGCGTGGCTCAGGGCGTCCGCGAGGCCGTTGTCGACCACCGCGCGCACCACGATGCCCAGGGCCAGGACGAAGGCGCAGAACGGCAGGGCCGCGGCCCGGACGATCGCCGTGGGGGTGGTGCGGCGCTGGGCCAGGGCGCGGGCCGCCAGGACAGCCGCGCCCGCGGCCGCCGCCCAGGCCGGGTTGATGCCGACCACCGAGGTCAGGACGAAGCCCGCCAGGGTGCCCGCCACCGTGAGCAGGGCGAACAGCGGTAGTTCGCGGGGCTCGTCGGTGGGCGGGGCCTCGGCGCCCGCATCCAGGTCGATGGCGAAGAAGCGGCGAATCACCACGTACTCGGCACCGATCGCGACCAGCCAGGGTAGAGCCATCAGGGCGGCGAAGCGGGTGAAGGTCAGGCCGCTGGCGGCGAAGACCAGCAGGTTGGTGAGGTTGGAGACCGGCAGCAGCAGCGAGGCGGTGTTCGACAGATGGATGCAGGCGTAGACGTGCGGCTTCGCTCGGGCGCCCAGCCTGGCGGCGGTGGCGAACACCACCGGGGTCAGCAGCACCACCGTGGCGTCCAGACTGAGCACCGCGGTGATCAGCGAGGCCGTCACGAAGACAAGGACGAGAAGGCGCCGGGGGCGCCCGGCCGCCCGGCGGGCCATCCAGGCACCGCAGGCGTGGAACAGCCCCTCGTCGTCGCACAGCTGGGCCAGGACCAGCACGGCCGCGAGAAAGCCGATCACCGGCCCCAGCCGGGCGGCCTCGGCTGCCGCGTGGTCGAGGGAGATCGCGCCTGTGGCGATGACCACTCCGGCGGCGGGGACGGCCACGATGGCCTCCGGCCAGCCCCACGGCCGGATCACCGCGCAGGCCAGCACCGCCAGGAGCAGGGCGACGGAAAGTGCTTCCGCGAGTGAGGCGTTCAGGGGCTAAGCCCTTCCGGGATGGAATCCTGACGCAACAGCAATGAGCGCTACACCACCGGCTCTCGGGGACCTGGTGCCGTACCAAGCGGGCGGGGCTTAGCGCCGTTTGCCCGGGTCCCCATGAAAGCCGTGGTCAGCGACGTGACTGCCCCTTTCTCCCGAACTTGGTCTACTCTCTCGATGGGTGTGTTCACGAGTGCAGCTGCCCCGTCGATCAGCCATATGAACCGCGCCGGGTTCCTTTAACGACATTTTCGGTCCGCCGCACCCTGATCCCCGAGGCCCCCACTTCCACGTCTCCCTGAGGCCCGCCTGGTGTCCGCCAGTTTAGGAACGGTCGTTCTTGACTGATTGTTCCTAAACTGGCTATGATCGCCACATGGGCCGACCGAGAGGTTTTGACGAGACCGAGGTGGTGCGAGCGGCGGCGGCGCTGTTCGCCCACCGGGCATACGACGGCGTCTCCATCGACGACCTGGTCGCCCACCTCGGCATACATCGCAACAGCCTGTACAAGATTTTCGGCAGCAAGCGGGGCCTGTACATGGCTGCCTTGCGGTGGCATGTGGAAAACCAGGTGCGTCCGCTGATCCTCGCGATCGGCGAGGCCCACGACTTCGCCGAAGCGGTGCGCCGGGCGCTGACCGTCCAAGGGGACGGTTCGGCCCTGGACCTGGTCCTGATGGCGGCGCTCGAACGCGCGCCGGCCGACCCGGAGGTCGCCGCCGAGGTCACCGCGGTCCTGGACGCCCTCGACGAGGCGCTTGCCGTCGGCCCGACCGGCGCAATCCCCACGCCGGCGCTGAGAGGCGCCCTGACCTCGTCGCTGCTCGGACTCCGGCTGCGCGCCAGGACGGCGTCATCCGGTGCCGGGCCCGAACAGGCGGGCGCCGCTCTGGCGCGACACCTTTTCCCGAACAATCCTGACCCTTCCCTATAAGGAGCATGAAATGGCGCGAGTGCACATCGACGGCGACACGCTGGTCGTCGTGATCGAGGGGCTGGACAAGCTCTGGGCACTGAAGAGCCGTCTGGCCATTCCCCTGTCCAACGTCCGCGGCGCCACCGCCGATCCGGGCGTGATCAACGAAACCAAGGGCATCCGCGCCCCGGGGACGCACCTGCCCGGCGTGATCACCGCCGGTACCTTCCATCTGGACGGCGAGCGGGTCTTCTGGGACGTCCAGAACCCCGCCAAGGCCATCGTCATCGAACTGGCGGATGAGCGCTACGCCCGCCTCGTCGTACAGGTCGACGACCCTCGCGCCGCCGTCGCGCTCATCGAAGGCGCCATCGCCCAGGCCTGACCCCACATGCCTGGTCGCAAGCACGCTCTCGGGGATCGGTGTTCCTGAGGCGGCGGGGGCGGTGGCCAGGTCGACCAGTTCCTCGGCCACGGTGCGGCAGGCCACGAGTTGGCCTTTCGTTAACGACGCTGCCACGAAGTACATCGGATGGCCGTTAGCCCTGGTCAGCGGCAATCCGTCGCGGGTAGAAGCACGAGGTCGTCAGCGGGAGTGCCGACGAGCGGCGGGGTCGTGCTCGGCGGTGATGCGGGCGGAGGTTTCCTCGCAGGCGCAGCCTGACTACATCTCCCGGCGGGCGGCGAGTGACGCCTCCTATACCCCCGTGAGGGTTCGGTCGGCAGCGGCACCGGATGTGCCTCTTCCAGAGCCTTCTTCGGGTCCCAGTCGGTCGCCGCAGGGTCCGGCCGGCGCGGCCCGACCCCGCTGTTCTGGCAGCACGTGCGCCCGTACGGCGGGGTACGCCTCAATCTGGACATACGCCTGAGCATCGGGAACCAGGGCCCGTGAGCCCTCCGTCCCGGCCTGATCCGAAGCCTCGGCGGAGGATGTGTCCGGACACTTCGCCGACGATCACGTTGTGCGACTGTTGGGCCCTCGGGTAAGTGTCGCGTCATACGGCCCGAACGGCGGGCATCGTCGCAGGCCATCGTGCGCGATGACGACGACCGCCGAGCGAAGGCAGCCGCGCCCCGCTGTTGTAGCAGTTGGTGTGCAGGCGCCACTCGGCCGTCTTGATCGTCACCGTGGCGTGCTCGGGGATCTCAGAACCGCACGCGGTGCGGGTGCCGTCCAAACTCACGTGCACCTTCACCGAAGTGCGCTGCTCGGTAACAGTTGAGCGTCCTGTTTGGCCAGTTCGACACCAACACTGTCCACATATCGGTGTAGCGGCCGTCGACACGGCGCCACGCCGGCCAGGTCCAGGTCCAGGTCGTCATCACCACCGGGAGGTGGTGTCGGCCTCAGTCGGCAGCTCCCCGAACGCACGCTGTGCGGCGTGACCGGCACCCTGGCCAAGGTCGTTGTCCGCACGATGAATCACAGTGCGGGCAGGGGCTTGGATCGCTCGTTGTCGGCAGTCGCCCAGAACGCTGCCCGCCACGCCGCGGCGAGACCGTCGCGGCTCGCCTCGACGGCAGCGGCGGTGTTGCCGCCGGGAACCGCGACGCGGTCCACGATCTCGGCCAAGGGCGTCCCGTGATCCAGCAGCCGACTGACGGCGTCGATGCTCTGCGCGAGGAGTTGTTCGGCCAGACCCGGGGGTAGCGGCGCGCCGCGCTCGATCTGCGCTGCGATCATCGATTGGGCCACACTGGCCAGAAGTGCCGGACCGCACGATGCCAGGTCGGTGGCTGCCCGGCCCTGTCGCTCGCCGATCACGAACGGCCGGGAGAACCCCTGTAGTAACTCCGTCAACTCGGCAACGGCGTCCTCGCTCAGGCCAGGGCCGGGCATGAGCAGCGTCGCGCCCGCACCGATCTCGTTACCGACGCTGGGAATCAGCTTGGCAACGGGACAGGGAACCGAGTCCGCCAGCCTCGGCAGGGGCAGTGCGTTGTTAATCGTGACCACGATGTGCTCCGCCGAAAGTCGAGGACGCACAACGGCGAGCACGTCAGGAAGGTCCACGTTGCGCACACACAGAACAACCAGGGTAGCCCGGTCAGCCAAGTCGGCTGGCGGCAGCACCGTGGCGGTAGGTACAGCAGCGCGTACGCGCTCGATGCTGGATACCGACCGACCTGCGACGAACAATCGTGCCGGTTCGACTGCTCTGCTGAAGCCAGCGGCCAGAGTCAGCCCCATTCGGCCCAAGCCCACGATGCCCACAGTTCGTGCCGTCACGAGCACCATCGTCCCAGAATCTCGCTGCCGCCGTGGACCCGCTTGCCGCCTTGGACATCGATGCCACGATGGTTCCACGGGAATCCGGCTGACCTACGCGTCGCAACTGTTGCGGGTCCGTCTACTCCGTCACCGCCCCCACCGTCGAGGCCGTCGCCGAGATCGCGGCCGAGCGGTGGGGTGGAGCGGCAGCGACGGCGAGGACTACTGCGGGCCATGCACCCGGGCAGCGTCATGACACCCGACGAGGCCGCCTGGGTCCGTGAACACGCCGGGACCCAGACCATGCGCAAGACGCACGCCGAGGTGCCCGGCTTCTACCTGGCCTGCGCCTGCCAGTGGACCGGCCCCTGCCTCAACTCCCGCGATCCCGGCCGGCACCAGCGCTGTCACATGGGCACGCCGATATACGAGTACGAGACGATCATCTCCGTGCGCGGCGGCCAAGGCGTCGCCGGCCTCCGTCAGCCGTACCGTTATCCCACGGCGAGCGCGACCGGCCGGCGTCCCTCCCACCTTGCGATGGTGTGGCTCGCCGGCCGCCGATGCCGTCGGGCGTGCTCATGTGACTGCGACCACCCGCGCGCCGACATCGCGCACGCACCCGAGCGCAACCTGGCCAGGCCGGTGCGCTACGAGCTGGTGCCCCTCCGGCAGCACCGAGGTGTAGATGTCTGAGGTCACCACGATGCTGCCGTGCCCCAGCGTGCCCTACACCACCCGCAGATCCGAGCCTGAGGCCAGGGCGAGAGTTGCCGTACCGTGCCGTAGGTCGTGCAGCCGGATCGGTGGCAGGTTGCTGGCTTGCACCAGTCGGTGGAACCGGATGGTGAGGTAGTCCGGCCGGACCGGGGATCCATCCGTCCGGGCGAAGATCGGCCCGGATTCGTTCCAGGCGTCGCCCAGCAGCTGTCGTTGGGCGTGCTCGTGGCGGCGCAGTAGCCGGACCGTCTTGGGGTCCAGCCCGATGATCCGTCGGCTGGCTGCGGTTTTCGGTGGGCAGGCGATCAGCCCATCGTCGGCGTGCACCAGTTGCCGGCTCACGGTGAGCTCTCGCCGGTCGAGGTCCAGGTCCACCCAGTGCAGACCGGCTGCCTCGCCGCGGCGCAGACCGCGCAACGCGATCAGCTGCCACAGCGGATACAGCGGGTCGCCGCGGGCGAAGGCGAGGAACTCGGCCAGTTGCTCGGCGGTCCACACCGCTACCGCGGGCCGTTCGCCACTCCGCCGCCACGCTGCGACCCGGCGCTCGGTCCACACCTGTGGATACGGATGACGCGGTGCGGGCAGCCGGACCATCCGCGCCGGGTTGGAGGCCAGCAGGCCCTCACGGAGCGCGGCGTTCAACGCCGCGCGCGATGTCGCCCGATCCGGTGCAGGGTGGAGGACGCGATCGGCTCCCCGTACCGATCGCGGCGTCCGGCCAAGACGGTGAACATCCGTGCGACGTCGCGGCCGGCCAGCTCGGCCAGCTCGATCCGGCCCAGATGCGGGATCAGATACAGCCGCACATGATCGGCATAGGACTGGCGGCTGCTGGGCCGTAGGCGTTGCTGCATCTCCAGCCAGTGGCGCCGCCACCGCGCCAGCGTGCATTCCCCCACCGCCACATCGTTCCGATCGGCGTGATCATCTCACGACCCGCCTGGCGAGCCTGTTCGGCGCTGGCGAAGCTAACGCGCCGCAGCCGCTCCCGCCGCTCGGCCAAGCCGCTCACCTGCACCGCGAAGTGCCAGCTGCCGTGCCCCTCCTCGGCCAGCCGCACACAGCGCCCGCCGGCTTGCCTACCGGTGACCGCATCGGCACACCCGCACCGCTTGTAGACCACACACCGATCCCGATGACGTCTCATTGCCTTGCCCCTTCTTGATCGACCGCCAGAGCAAGACAACGCCGACAGGCACCCACCCACAACTGACCACGAGCAAAACCCAGAGCGGGAGATCACGCCTCGTTCGAACTCCTCCAGCGACGGGGGTGTCCGGCGGGCTCGCTCAGCCTGCCGACGTGAGGGGAGCTGCAGGGCACGGCTCGCCATATCCTGCAAGGCGATTTATGCAACCCTACTTTCGTTAATGGTGGGCGGAAATCGCATCTTGACATGCGCTGATGCGCAGTGATCTCCTCTTCCTCAGCGCATTAATGGAACCCATTTGCGAAATCAGCGGAGGTGTCTATGGCGCGCACGATCGGCGTACACGAGCGCAATGTTTCGACGCTCCGACGGTTCAATGAGGCCGCCTGCCTGGTGCGAGTCCGCGATGACGGCCCACTCACGGTCAGCGAGCTGGCGCGCATCTGCGGGCTGTCCAGGCCGACAGTGGAGGCGGTCATGCAAAGCCTGCTGAGTGCGGGGGTGGTGGAGCAGGACGAGCCCACGGTCCCGGAGGGCAAGTCCGCGGGCAGACCCGCCAGGCGATACCGCTTCCGGGGGGCCGCGGGGCATGTGGCGGGCGTGGAGGTCGCCCAGAACTGCATCCGGATCGTGATCGCCGACCTTGCTGGTGTCGTGGGTGTTCGTAGAAGCTTCCCTCTTACGGAGCGTGGCGCCGAGCTGATCTCGGTGCTGCGTGCGGCCATGGACGACTGCGCGGGCGATCTGGGCTTGCGCCGTGGTGATCTCCATGCGGCCGGAATCGGCTTCCCCGGGTCGGTGTCGAGCGATGGGCGCCTGGTGACCTCGGCAGCACTGCCGGAGTGGGTCGGGGTGGATCTCGTGGCCCGGCTTGGTGCCGCCACGGGCTGCCCGGTGGTGGTCGACAGCGCGGTCAACTGCGCACTGGTGGCCGAGCACCAGATCGGGGTCGCCCGGCTGCATGACGATGTGGTGCTGGTAACCGGCTCGGCCGATATCAGCGCTGCGATCCTGCTCCAGGGGCGCCTGCACCGGGGGCGTTTCAGCAGGGCGGGCGATCTGTCCGGCAGCCAGCCCGTGGAGGGCGTGGCATCGCTGATCCGCGCCGTCGATCCGGAGCTGGTGGTTCTCGCCAATCCCCTGGCGGACCTGCCTGTGGAGGACACGGGTGACCGTACCCCACCCAAGATCGTCACCAGCTCGCTCGGTGAGGACGCCGTCGCGCTGGGCGGATTGATCAATGCCTATCCGATCGCCATGCAGGCCACGGTCGGATCGCCCGACTCACCCGTGCCTGCGATCATCTTCGCCGAGGCTCCTACTCCCGTGAGGCGATCTCAGCCGGAAGCTCCCTCACCGGTGCGTAACCGTCCGGCCACCCGACTGCGCTTCGGCGTCGTCGGGATCGGCGCCAGGGCGGGAATCGCGACCTGGGCGCACGACGACAGGATCGGCAAGGTGGTCGCCGTGGCGGACCCCCGGCGTGAGACCGACGAGCGGGCACGCACCCTGTTCGGCCCCAAGGTCGGCGTGTTCGCTGACCACCGCGATCTGCTCGACCAAGGGCTGGACGCGGTCTTCGTGACCTCACCCGATGCCACGCATGCGCAGGTCAGCCAGGACTTCCTGCGTGCGGGCGTCCCCGTCTACCTGGAAAAGCCCCTCGCCACCACCACCGAGGACGCTGACGCCATCCTCAGCACCGCCTACGAGACACGAACCAAGATTTACGTCGGACACAATGTCCGGCATATGGCCTTCGTCAGGCTGATGCGGCAGATCATCGAACGCGGCGAGATCGGTGAAGTGAAGGCCATCTGGTGTCGGCACTTCGTGGGCCACGGCGGCGACTTCTACTTCAAGGACTGGCACGCGGAGCGGGACAACGTCAACGGACTGCTCGTGCACAAGGGCGCCCACGACATCGACATCATGCACTGGCTGGCCGGCGGATACACCACCGAGGTCGTCGGCATGGGCGACCTGCGGATGTACGGCGAGCTGGACGCCCGCCGCACCGAGCGCCACCCACAGGACCTCAACGACGACCTGGCCACCTGGCCCCCGCGCGCCCAACGCGGACTGAACCCCGTGATCGATGTGGAGGACATCTCCATGATCTCGATGCGCCTCGACAACGGCGTGCTCTGCTCCTACGAGCAGTGCCACTTCACCCCCGACTACTGGCGCAACTACACCGTGATCGGCACCGAGGGCAGACTGGAGAACTTCGGCGACGGCGACGGCGGCGTGGTCCGCGTGTGGAACCGGCGACACGCCTACAGCGCCGACGGGGATCTGGTCTACCGGATCTCCGGCGACGCGCGAGGCCATGACGACGCCGACCAGCTGACCGTCTGGGAATTCCTGGATTTCATCACCGGTGACGTAGCGACCGACACGACGCCGTTGGGTGCCCGGCAGGCCGTCTGCACGGGCATCGAGGCAACACAATCGCTTCGATCCGGCGCCCTACCCCGCACCGTGCCACCGCTCTCCCCAGAGATCGTGGCCTATTTCGAGAACCACCAACGGGTCGCGCCATGACCCTTCTCGCTCGCATCCGCCGCGATCGGACGATGCTGCTGCTGATCTTGCCCGGCCTGCTCAGCCTGCTGATCTTCAACTACGTCCCGATGCTCGGCTACGTGGTCGCCTTCCAGGACTATCAGCCGTTCCTCGGCTTCTCCGAAAGCCCGTTCATCGGCCTGGAGAACTTCACCTACGTGCTGACCGACCCCAGCTTCTGGAGCGCGGTCAGGAACACGATCGAAATCAACCTGCTCCAGCTGCTGCTGTACTTTCCCGCGCCGATCCTGTTAGCACTGCTGCTCAACAGTCTGGTCAGCAATCGGATCAAGAGGCTCATGCAGAGCGTCGTCTACCTGCCGCACTTCGTGTCCTGGGTCGTGATCGTCGCGCTGTTCCAGCAGACGCTGGGCGGCAGCGGATTCATCAGCGGCTTCCTGGCCGAGCACGGCGTCAGCGCCTTCAACGTGATGACGGACCCGGACCTGTTCAAGCTGCTGGTGACCGCGCAGGTGATCTGGAAGGACGTCGGTTGGGGCACGATCATCTACCTTGCCGCGCTGTCCAGCATCGACGTGGGGTTGTACGAGGCGGCCGCCGCCGACGGCGCGGGGCCGTGGCGCCGGATGTGGCACATCACGCTGCCGGGCATCCGGTCGGTGACGGTGCTCCTGCTCATCCTGCGACTGGGTGATCTGTTGTCGGTCGGATTCGAGCAGATCCTGCTGCAGCGCAACAACGTCGGCCCAGACGCCGCCGAGGTACTCAACACCTGGGTCTACTTCCATGGCGTGATCAACGGGGACTGGGGGACCGGCGCCGTGGTCGGGCTCATCAATGGCCTGGTGGGAGCCCTGCTCATCTTCGTCGCCAACAAGGTCGCGCACAGGCTCGGTGAGCAGGGGGTTTACCAACGATGATGGAGCGACCCAACCGCGCCGCTCAAGGCGCCAAGGCGGTCACGCTGACCGCGATCTTCGTGATCGCCGTCTTCCCGTTCCTGCTGGTGCTCGGAACCAGCCTGGCCAGCCGAGAGGAGATCGTCGCCAACGGCGGCTACGTCCTGATCCCGCGGCATCCCACCCTGGCGGCATACGCGGAGATTCTCTCCGGCGGCGTCGTCGGCCGGGCCGTACTCGTCAGTATCGGCATCACGATCGTCGGCACGTTGCTCAGCCTGGCCACCACCGTGGCCATGGCCTATGGCCTGAGCAGACCCAGCGTGGTGGGCTCGAAGGCGATCCTCATGGTGGGGCTGCTGACGTTCTTGATCAGCCCGGGCATCATCCCGAGCTACCTGTTGGTCAAGCAGTTGGGCCTGCTCGACTCCTACTGGTCGTTGATCCTGCCGAACCTCCTGGGCGCCTTCAATCTGGTCATCCTGCGGGCGTTCTTCATGAAAATCCCGCGCGAACTGTTGGACGCGGCTCGCATCGACGGCGCCGGTGACCTGAAGACCCTGCGCGTTGTCGTGCTACCGCTGTCGAAGGCAGTGATCGCCGTCGTCGGGCTGTTCCAGGCGGTCGGTTTCTGGAACTCCTTCTTCGACGCCCTTCTCTATCTCAACGACGCCTCGAAATGGCCCCTGCAACTGGTGCTCAACACCTATGTCCTCAACAGCAAGAAGCTACCGGGCCAACTGGTGAGCAGCGCGCACATGCCGCCGAGCCAGGCGCTGCAGATGGCGATCGTGGTCATCGCCCTCGTCCCGGTGCTGGCCGCCTACCCGTTCCTGCAGAAGCACTTCACCAAGGGCGTCTTGACCGGCGCCGTCAAGGGCTGAAGGAGTCCCCGTGAACCGTCGATCCATGCTGGGTCTGCTCGCGGCTGCCCCGCTACTGGCCGCCTGCTCCACCCCGACCCGCTCGGGCAGCGGAGCCGCGGCGTCGGCCAAGGTCAAACTGCCCACCTATATTCCCTTCCAGGGGCCAACCCCCGACCTGCCGGGAAACGCTCAGGGATTGGACCCTGCCTACCTCAAGTTCCCCAAGCGCCTGGTTGACTCCGTCAAGGGGATCCCCGCCGGCGGCCAGCCGATCACCGCGCTCGGGTGGACCGACTCGGCAGTTCCACCGCCGATGAGCAATAACGCCTTCTGGCAGCAGCTCAACACCCGGCTCGGTGCCCCGTTCAAGTTCGACATCACCAGCGACTACCCCACCAAGTTCAACACAATGATCGCCGGCGGCGACATCCCCGAACTGGTCTGGTTCCCGCCCAACCAGGGGTTGACCAGGGTGGCCGAGCTACTCGAAGCCAAGTTCGCCGATCTGACGCCCTACCTGTCGGGGGACGCGGTGAAGGCGTATCCCAACCTGGCCAATCTGGGTGACTTCGCCTGGCGTACCGCGATCATCAACGGCCGAATCTGGGGCCCGCCCGTCTCTCACGGAATCTTCGGTCAGATCTACGAATGCAACAAGGCTCATTGGGACGAGGTCGGCGGCCCGCAGTGCGCCACCATCGACGAGTTCGTCGGCAAGTTGAAGGAACTGACCCGTCCCGCGCAGCACCGTTGGGCGATGGCGCCCGCTGGGTCCAACGACGTGGTCCGTTTCGGCGAATTACTCGGCATGCCCAACACCTGGCGGCTCAACAAGGACGGCAGCCTCACCTATTACTTGGAGACCGACGAGTACGCGCAGGCGCTCGAACTCGTCCGCAAGGTCGTCGAGGCCGGCTGCTTCCACCCTGACCAGAACGCCGATCCCTACGAGGTGCTCTTCCCGCAGGGAACCATCTCCACGCTGGTCGACGACATGCCCGGATTCATACTCGCACCCCGTAAGTACAAGGACCTGGAGATCGCCGGGATCGTTCCATTCGGTGACAAGGCCGTCTACCACCTGGGGTACGGCTCCCTCGGCTTCACCGCCATCAACAAGAGCGCCTCACCCGAGCGCGTGAAACAACTGCTGCGTGTGCTGGACTTCCTGGCCGCCCCGTTCGGCAGCAGCGAGTGGCTCTTCCTGCACTACGGAAGCGAGGGCGAGCACTTCACCTTCGACAAGGACGGCCTGCCCCAGCTCACCGAGAAGGGCGCCAAGGAGACAACACTGAACAACCCGATCGGCTACCTGTCGCAGGGCCCGGAGTTCATCTACGCCAAGGGCGCCGCCTACACCTACGACATCCAGCAGAAACTCCTGAAGATCGCCATCGCCAACCCCGTCGCCGGCCACTATTCCGACACAGCCGTCAGCGGCCGCACCAAGCTTCCGATCATCGGGGACCTCGTCACCGACATGATCCTCGGCCGCAAACCCCTCACTTATCTGCAGACTCTGCGCTCGGACTGGAAACGACAGGGCGGCGACAAAATCCGCGAGGAGTACCAGCAGTCGATCGCCAAGGGCGGCCCCTCGTGAAACTCCACTGGGCGGGCCGTGACGAACTCGACCGCGTCGCCGAGGCCAGGACCCGCAGCTTCTCCGCCGACGGCACACCCGTCGAAATCGAGGAAGACCCCAGGGGAACATCCTGGCTGCTCGCCGAGGAGGACAACGTCCCGGTCGGCACAGCTACCAGTCTCAGCTTCACCATGTGGGTGCGCGGTGCGCCGCTGCCCTGCCAGGGCGTCGCCGACGTCGGCACCATCAAGACCTGGCGGGCCGGCCGCGGAGTGGCATCCGCCCTCATGCGCGAACTGCTGTCGGCCGCCCGCGACCGGGGGTTCGCGCTGTCCGCGCTCACCCCGTTCCGCGGCTCGTTCTACGAACACTTCGGGTACGGCTTCGCCGAACGCCGAGCGGACTGGACCATCCCCACGACCATCCTGCCCAGAGGAGATCACACCGACCTGCGGTTTTACCAGTCAGATGATCTGGACCCGCTGACCGAGGCCATGCGCCGCCGCACCGAGCGGGGCCAGGCAGACATCGAGCGCCTGCCGCCCGTTCCAGGCAACGGCTTCTTGGTGGTCGACCGGGTCGGCGACGGTCCGATCCGCGGCTGGGCCCGGTTTCGCGGGGAACAGCCCATCCTGCACGTGACCGAGATCGGGTATGACGACGCCTCCGCGCTACGACGCATCCTCCACCTGCTGGCCAGCCTGCGCGACGAGTACAACACCGTCAGGCTCACCACCCAGGCCGATCAGCCGATGCACCGCCTACTCGGGGAATCGCAGATCGTGCATCACACGCTGTTCCGCAACCACCCCACCGCCGAGGTCAGGCCGTACAACCGCCTGCAGGTCAGGATCGTCGACCATGTCAGGGTCCTCCGGGCCCTGCGCCTGAACACGACCGCGGAAGGTAGCACGGTCGTCGCGATCGGCGAGCCCGAGGGGAACATCACGACCCTCCAGCTCGACTTCTCCGATGGCCGCGTGGGAGCCCGGGCGTGCTCGGCTGAGCCCGACATCGAATGCGCCGCACCCGTCTGGGCTGCGGTGCTGCTGGGCGATCTTCAGGCATCGCGCGCCGCGGACCTCGGCCTCATCACCGTTCACGACCACCAGGTTCTCCGCATGCTCGACACCCTCGCCGTGGGCCCCGCGCCCTTCTGTCACGAACACTTCTAAGGAGCCCCCGATGCGCCGGATCTTAGGCACCCTCATGCTCGCCGCCGGACTGCTCGCCGTACCGTCGACCGCGTCGGCTCAGTCAACCTGCACGAGCAGAGAGCTCAACCTCGTCGCCCACCACGACGACGACCTGCTTTTCCTGAACCCGTCGATCTCCGACGCGATCCGCGGCGGAGCCTGCGTGCGCACCGTCTTCCTGGTGGCCAGCGACTACCACGACACCGACAGGGAAGGATACGTGCTCGCCAGGGAGCGCGGCGTGCGCGCCGCCTACGCCCGCATGGCCGGACTGCCCGAAAGCGCCTGGACCTCTCAAGAGATCACCGTCAACGGCCACAACCTGCTCGAATGGCGACTCGGCGACCGGCTGTCCATCCTCGAAGTCCGGCTCCCCGACAACGGCTCCGCCTACGACGACATCACCTACGGCAGCACCCGCGCCCTCTACAACGACGGCGCCACGATCCCCGACTTCTACCGGCGCAACACCTACACCCGCGCTGATCTCACCGTCACCCTCATCGCCGACCTCGACGCGTTCCGCCCGTCGGTGGTCAACACCCTCGACCCCAGCGCCGACGTCCACGACGGCGATGAGTACCTCGACTTCCACCACGACCACGTGATCATCGCCCGGCTGGCGGGCGACGCCGTGGCAGCCGCCGCAACCCATCCGCAGGTCCGCTACTACCGCGACTACCCCAACCGGTACGCCGCCGCCAATCTCTCCCAGCAGGCCATCGACGACAAGCTGGCCACGTTCCGCACCTTCGCGATGCACGACATGGACATCTGCCCGTCGTCCGACCCGAGCCAGTGCGTCACTCAGGGCTTCTACTACGTCCTCAACCACAACCAGAACCGCGCCACCACGACCGCGATGCTTCCGTGGATCCCCGCCACGCCGGGCGCACCCGGCCACTTGGTTCCCGCCACGTTCGCCCACCAACGCCTGACCGTCTCCTCCGGCCAATGTCTGACCGTGCCGGGCGCCCTCAACGACAACGACCTGTCCGACGGGGACCACGCGGCTTTGGGCACCTGTGGCACCACCGCGTTCACCCTGGTCCAGCAGACCCTCAAGATAGACAAGACCAATGAGTGCTTCGGTACGGCCGGCGCAGCAGTGATCGTCACCCAGTGCACCGACTCCGCCGACCAGAGGTGGTCCTATACGGATCAGGCGTTCAAAAACATCCAGACCGGCAAGTACATGTCCACAGGCCCTGGGGGCACCCTCGTCCTCGGCTCCACCCCCGTGCGTATGACGCCTGCATCTCCGTGAAAAGGATCAAAACCATTTCCGATCTACGACTCGGAGCCCTCGGATTCGGCCTGCGTGGCAGTCTTGCCCGCGAAGCTCACCGTCCGGGGGCCGGAGCCCTCATCGCCGCCGTCTGCGATCCCTCGGAGCGCGCGCGTCGCCGCGCCCTGGAGGCGTTCGGCGAGGAAGTGATCACCGTGCCCGATGTCGAGAGCCTCGTGCGGCTCGACCTCGACGGGGTGCTCGTCCTATCCCCAGATCGGTTCCACGCCGAGCACGCGGAGACACTCCTGGAGGCGGGAATCCCGGTCTACCTGGAAAAACCGATGGCGATCACGGTCAGCGATTGTGACCGCGTGCTCGCCACCGCGCGCCGTACAGGAACCAAGCTGTACGTCGGGCACAACATGAGGCACATGCCGTTGGTGCTGCAGATGCGTGAGCTCATCCAGCGCGGCGAGATCGGCGAGGTCAAAGCCGTCTGGTGTCGGCATTTCGTGGGTCACGGCGGCGACTTCTACTTCAAGGACTGGCACGCCGAGCGGGCCAACACCACCGGCCTCCTGCTGCAGAAGGGGGCGCACGACATCGACGTCATCCACTGGCTCGCAGGCGGCTACACGCGCAGAGTCAGCGGTATGGGAGGCCTCACTCTCTACGGTCAGATTACCGACCGACGAGACAACTCCGACCGTTCCATGTGGGACTGGTACGCGCCGGACGCCTGGCCTCCGCGGATGCAGCGCGAACTCAATCCCCTCATCGATGTCGAGGACCTCTCGATGATCAACATGGAGCTCGGAAACGGGGTCTTCGCAACGTACCAGCAGTGCCATTACACGCCCGACTACTGGCGCAGCTACACCGTCATCGGCACCGAAGGCCGGATCGAGAACCTCGGTGACGGCGGCGACGGATCGGTCATCCGACTCTGGAACCGGCGCACCGACTACAACGGTGAAGGGGATCTCACGATCCCCATCCGCCAGGAATCAGGAGGTCACGGCGGCGCCGACACTGCGATCATCACCGAGTTTCTCCGCTTCATCTCCGCCGGAGGACCTGCTACGACCTCGCCCATCGCTGCCCGTGAGGCCGTGGCGACAGGGCATACAGCCACCCTGTCGCTCCGTGGCGGCGGCGGTGCCCTAGATGTGCCGCCGCCCTCTCACATGGACATCGACTACTTCGAGCCCGACACAAGCTGGGAGCGGCAACCTAACGGCTGATCTTGGTAGTTGAAGCGGGTCAGAGGCAGGAGGGGCGGTCTGGAAGGCGTTCACGAGCGCCTTCCAGCGCATGATTCGTCTCCGCTCGATCGCGTGAGGTCACGGGGGCTCCATTGGCCGCCGATCAGCACGACGGGGTCCGGGATCGCAGTAGCCGCCTACCTGGACAAGTTCGTGTCAGTCCACAGCCCCCGGGCACGCAGTCCGGCGAGCGCCACCTCACCTGTAAAGAATGCGTCTATTCGCAGCTCGCGGCGAACCTGCTCACGCTGCGGGGTGCGGCTATCGGCGAACGGCTTGAGACGGAGCCCAAAGACGCACTTACTGCGCAAATCGGATGGCCAAGACCATGCAATTGACATGGGCACACCCCCACCGATGTCATCGATACATGCTCGGCGCATGTAAAACCCCAGGTCAAACACGGCATGGAAGAGTAGGCGGGTGGGACTTGAACCCCGACCCACGGATTATGAGTTGACTTGATCAATGCCGTCTGATGCCGCGCCGTACCGCATTCTGTCACTCTGACCGTGATTGCCCCCTGCCGACGTGCCGGACCGTGGGGCTGAAGGCCTTCAGCCAGGCCGAGGCAGAGCTGGAGACGACCCTGGCCGCGCACGCGTGGAATTCCGGGGACGGGCCGACCGAGATGTTCCAGTACGCGGTGCGCTGGCTGCGCGAGAACGACGTGCTGCTGCCGGGCATCACGACGCTGACCCGGATGGTGGCCCGGATCCGGGAGGAGCAAACCGAGCGGCTATTTCGCGACTCTGGCTGCGATGCCGACGTCGGAGCAGGTCGAGGTGCTGGAGAAGCTGCTGGAAGTGCCGCCGGGCAAGAAGATGACCGAGCTGGAGCGCTGGCGCCAGGGTCCGTCTAAGGCGTCCGGGCCCGCGATGGTCAAGGCCTTGCAACTGGTGGAGGAGATCCTCGGCGCCGGACTGTGCCGGTTGGAACTGGATGCGTCGATGCCGCTGCGGCGGGTGCTGGAACTGGCCAAATACGGGCTGACGGTCCGCTCGCGCAGCTGAAACGTCATCCGGACGCACGCCGGCTGGCCACGCTCGTGGCGACGGCGCGCTGTTCGAGGTGCGGGAGATGATCGAGGCGGTCGTGCCGCGCGGGCAGCTGCGCGAGGCGGTGGAGGTGGTCACGGACATGGTGCCGCCGCCAGCCGCCGACGACGACGGCGGCTGGCGAGCGGAGATGGCCAGCCACTATCCGACGGTGTCGGGCTTTGTGAAGCTGCTCACCGGTGTGATCAAGTTCGACGCCAATCCCGAGGGCGAACGGGTACTGGCCGCGAGCGCCGACAGGTGCCGGTTCCAGGTCGCGGCCGCCGTGCCGGTCCAGCGGTCCATGACCGCGGCGTAGTCCTCCGGCGCGAGGTCGGCGACCGGCCGGTACCCGCTCATGGCGGCCAGACGGGTGAGGGTCTTGGCGTAGGTGTCGCGGGTGGTCTTGGTCGGCAAAGCGCCGAGGAAGCGGTCGATGGCGGCCGCGACGCTCCCGCCCGCGGCCGGACCTGCCAGGCCGGCCGAGTCGGGCGCGCCGGGGAACGCGACGAGGGACACGGTGCCTCTCCTTCCCACCGATCGATCAATGTGACAGGTAACGCTCTTGAGCTGACCCGCCACCGGCAGGCGCTGAGCTGGGCCTGGCCGGCACAGCCTTCCAGATTGACATTGCTAGCTATTTCAGTCATGTTTGAAATAACTAGCCAACAAGTACGGAGCAAGCCATGGAACACGTGACCTTCAACAGCCTCGGCACCCGCTGCGCGGGTGATCTCTACCTGCCCGAAACGAGCGAACCGGTCCCCGGGCTGGTGCTCGGGCACAGCGGGGTGATGGTCAAAGAGGCGCTGGCGTTCTTCGCGCCGTACTTCGTGAAGGCCGGCTTCGCGGTGCTGGCCATCGACTACCGCACGGTCGGTTCCAGCGAAGGCGAGCCGCGCGGCCTGGACCACCCGGAGCGGCAGGTGGAGGACTTCCGCAGCGCCGTGTCCTACCTGCAGACCCGTCCCGAAGTGCAGCCGGAGCGGATCGGAGTGTGGGGCGTCAGCATCGGCGGCTCGGTGGCGGCCCAGGCCGCCGTGCTCGATCGGCGCATCAAGTGCGTCGTGGCGCAGAGCCCCAGTGTGTGGAACGGATGGCGCTACCTGGAACGACTCCTGGGCCGTGCCGGTGTCCACGCGCTGCGCGACCAACTGCAGCAGGACTGGCAACGCCGCTACGAGGGCGAGCAGAGCGCTCGCGTGCCGCACCTGGCGCTGGACCACGCCAGTGTGAAGGACGCCCCCGACATGTCGACCCGCCTGTTTCCCACCTATCGCAACGAGAAGACCCTCGACTCAGCCGAGCACCTGCTCACCTTCGCACCGGAGAACCTCATCCACCGGCTCGCACCGACGCCGCTGTTGATGATCGCCAACGGCGGCTGGGACCCGTACCACATGCTCGAGGAGGCGCAGAGCGCCTTCGACCGGGCGGGAGAGCCCAAGCGGCTGGCGGTGCTGCCCTACGACGTACTCGGCCTCTACACCGGCCCGGGCCTGGAGGAGGCCATGGCGCTCGCGATCGACTGGTTCGACCTCTACCTGCGCGAGACCCGGCTCGCGGACATCACCCCCACACCCACCTACGAGTCGGTGGCCGCCATGACACAGTGAACCGGCACACGATCGACAACGGAGGACCGGACGATGAGCACCGAGGAACAGCGGGACCGACTGCTTCAGTGGGTGGAGCGGGTGGCCGCCTTCTGCGTCGAGGAGTGGGGGCTGCCGCCCATCACCGGACGCATCCTCGGCTGGCTCATGATCTGCGATCCGGCCGAGCAGTCCGCCGGGCAGATCGCGGAGGCGATCTCCGCCAGCCGGGCCTCGCTCACCTCGAACATGCGCTTCCTCACCACCATCGGCCTGGTCAAGAAGGTGAGAAGGCCCGGCGACCGCACCGCCTACTACCGCATCGAGGACGACGCCTGGCAGAAGGTCATCCAGCGCAAGCTCGAAAGCCTGAGCGCGTTCGGCGAGATCGCCGACGAAGGGCTCAACATCGCGGGCGGCGAGGGGCACCGCACCGAGCGCATCAAGGCCGCCCACGACTCCCTGACGTGGCTGCAGAACCTCGCGGCCCGTCATCCGCTACGCCGTTAAGGAATCTCCATGCACCGCTGGCAACCCCAGCTCGGGCTGATCCAGGAAACGCTGCTACTCACTCTCCACGCCAGAGCCCTGGACGCCAGGCAGCCCAGCCCGATCCTCGGCGACACGTTCTCCGCAGACATGGCCGGCAACATCGATTACGACTTCGGCAAGCTGAAGGTCAAGCCCAACCTCGTCCTCACCACGGCACTGCGCGCCAAGAAGCTCGACGGCGTCGTCCGCGCCTACATCGCCGCTCACCCCGGATGCGTGGTGCTCGACCTGGGCTGCGGCCTGGACACCAGGATGTTCCGCTGTGATCCCCCGCCCGGCGTCGACTGGTACGACATCGACTTCCCGGAAGTGGTGCACCTGCGGGCCGAATGTCTGCCCGGCCGTTCCCACCTGGTCGGAGCCGACCTCACCAGCTCCGACTGGCTCACCGCCATCCCCGGTGACCGGCCGGCGATGATCGTCGCCGAGGGGCTGCTCCCCTTCATGCCCGGCGACTCCTTCCAGGCGATGACCCGCGCGCTGGCCGGCCATTTCCCTTCGGGCGAGCTCGCGCTCAACGGCTACACCCGCTTCGCCGCCTGGGCCATGAAGTATCACCCGACCATCAAGGCGCTCGGCATCAGCGCCGCCCAGGGCTTCGACGACCCGCACGAACCAGAGTCCTGGGACGCCGGCCTCGAACTGATCGAGGAGCAGATCCTCGCCCGCGCACCGGAGGTAGCCCGGTTCCCGCAACCGCTTCGCGCGCTGACCCGTCTCACCGCCCGCAGTACGGCCTTGTCGCGGCAGGGGGCCCGCATTCTCCGCTACCGATTCTGACCGACCCCCGCCTGCGGCAGTCGCGACAGACATCGTCCTTCGGCTCGTGAACGTGCCGCCGAAGGCGGCTGGGGCGGTGGAACGGAAACCAACGCGAGTGCGCCCGCTCAACGAAGATCGCCCACTATCAGCGAGCCGGGCGAACGAGCCTTAGCGTACGTTTCCGTTCCCCCACACTCCGAGGGCCGGGTCCGGCAAGGACTTCGAACTCCGCCGCGCGGACACGCGCGTCCTGCTCCGGCGCCGGGGCTGGACCTGGGGGCGCGTACCCGTCGAGGGGCAGGCGTCCGGTCCGGTCAACGCCAGACATACCACGCTCCCCGGCAGCACCCCGGCCGCGTCGCCTGTGGGCGCTGGGCGTACAGCCGGACTTTTGTCTGCCGGCCTATGAATGGTGCTCCCAGGTCTTCGGCAAGGTGATCAAGGGGTCCTGCCCCTTTCTCCCGTACTGGTCTGCCTCCCATGAAGAGATCATCTTTACCGCGCGCCATAGTCACTCACACCTCAAGGCCGCTGGCGTCACCCGCGTCTTCTCCGAGAAGATCTCCACCCGCGCCACCACCCGGCCCGAGCTCGACAAGGCCGTCGCCCTGGCCCGCGAGCTCCGCTCGGCGAACGTCGCGGTCACACACGTGGTGCACGAGCACAAGCGGCTCGGCCGCGGCCTCGACCGAGCACTACGCCCGCACGCTGAAGTTCTGGTGCGACAACCTGGACGACAACTGGGAGGACGCCCTCCAGGAGGTCGGCCAGGGCACCGCGAGGG
>NZ_JBSGDV010000042.1:0-19226 GCF_053602555.1 Nonomuraea sp. NPDC004354
GGTGCTTGGGGGCCCCCAGGTTCTGTGGTAGCCCTTGGGCGTCTGACCGGCGAGAGACCCGCACAGCCCCGCCCCGACCCCAGCCACCGCCCTTGCCCTGGGCCCGTGTCCCCTCTCTCCGCAGGGCGGCCGGGGGAGTGCTGAGGGGGCAGCGCCCCCTGGCATCGGCCGCAGGCCGACAGTCTTTGCCTCCGTCGTCAGCCGTACATCTGGTGACAGACCCGGTTGCGCAGCGCGTAGGCAGGCTTTTGCGGCGGGAACAGGGCGTCGCATTGCCTGCTGACCAGGTCGCGCCTCTTCGGTGCCTGCGTGGCGCGGCCGGGCCTGGGCGCCGGTCGAGCGGGCGCCGTTACTCGAGTACGGCCCGGGGAGTCCGCCGTGGGCCGGTCGGCTCGACCGCGTCCGCCAGCTGCTGGTCGTTGGCGAGCATGCTCGGGCCGTGCGGCGTCTTGCCCGTGGACATGGTCCCCCTGGTCCAGCTCTCGGGTCTCGTCTGCCGGCGTGCGCCTGGCGGTCGTCGACGGGGGGCGGTTGGGGATCTCCTGCGCTCGGTGCGGCGCGGCCTCGGGGACGGCGGTGGCCGGTGCCGGCGGCTGGGCGTCCCAGCTGGACGACCACAGCCCGACCGCGACGAGGGCGGCGAGCGCCCCCAGGAGCACGGCGCGCGGGTGGCGCTCCCAGACGTCGCGCACGGCGGCCGTGCCGCAGTTGCCGGGCGGTGTGGGCTGGGCATAGCGGGCCTGCAGGCGCGGCGGCGCGGCGGTGGCCTGACCGAAGGATGGCGGCGGGCCTTCGTACGGCCAGCGGCGCTGTGACTCGGGCTCGGCGTGCTCGCCGTGCATGTGGGCTCCCTGATGGTCGGTGGACTCTGTCAGAGTGCCCAGCGCGCGCCGGAGTTCGCGGGCTGCTCTCGCCCTTCGCGCGAAGGTGACCTGCAGAGATGCGCCCAAACCGTGCCCAGCAACGGCAAAGGCGGCGTGTCCGGCAACTCGCGCCGGACACGCCGCCTCCTTTACGTTGTAGATCTAGAACGCGGTGGGTAGGGTCTGAGGCAGTCCGGGGCCGCTACCATCGGCCCCGGACTGCTCGGCAGGGGGTTCCTCGGTCACTGACCGGCTTCCTGCTCGGCGCACACCTTGTGGCAGGGCGCCCCCTCCTCGTCCACGAGGAACGTGAATCCTCGACAGATCCGGCACGGACGGCGCTGGCCGCCGCCCCAGTGCCGCCCGGGGTCGCCCTTCGGGTTCCAGTTCAGAAGGACAGTCACCGCCGCCTCCTGGTGGCCGACGGGATGACGCCTCGATCTTGTGCGGCCCGCGCGAGCTGCTCGCGGAGCTTGGCGTTCTCCTGACGGGCCTCGACGAGCGCGCCGAGCTTGTCTTCAATCAGGGTCTCGGCCTCGGGGGAGACCGGGGGTGATCGGCGTGGGCGCCTCATCAGCGCAGCCACCCGAGGATGCCCTTCGTCTTGGCGCCGGCGCTGCGCAGCGCGGCCTCCTGCAGCGCGTCGGCGGCCTGCTCGCTGCCAGCTGCCGTCACCAGGGCGGCGCGAGCCTTGGCCTTGTCCTGGCGCGTTACGCGGTGGCCGTTCGCGGCGGTGGCGAGCACAGCGAACGCGTTCGCCTCGCGGCTGCTGTCCTTGTGCTTGGCCAGCTGCTCGGGGGTCATCCGGGAGCCGCGGCCGGCCGATGCCAGCGTGTCGATGGCCTTGAACAGATCCATGTGCCTACCTCCTGTGTCGGGGAGCTGTCGCTCCGGGGGCTGGCCCCGCGCCTGGACCCGAGAGGGCAGGGGCGGAGCCAGCCCGCGCAACGACCTCCTTCCAGGTCGGTCAGGCGGTTTGGCGCTCAGCCAGGAGAGCCGGAGCCGTCTCGCTGGCAGCGGCGGCCACGGCGGGCGCGGCGGCACGCTGGCCGGTGAGGGCGCGGCGGCGGTACCACCAGCTGGTGAGGTGCGCCGTCAGGTCATCCAGCACCATCGCGGCGGCGGCCAGCAGTACGGCGGTCCTGCACAGG
The DNA here is from genome assembly GCF_053602555.1 of Nonomuraea sp. NPDC004354. Lineage (NCBI taxonomy): Bacteria > Bacillati > Actinomycetota > Actinomycetes > Streptosporangiales > Streptosporangiaceae > Nonomuraea > Nonomuraea sp. NPDC004354. Next base: position 2,015 of record NZ_JBSGDV010000042.1, read on the forward strand.
GCCTGCCAGGCCCACACCAGGACCCGCCAGGTGAACAGCAGGGCCCGCCAGGCGAACACCAGGACTCGCCAGGCGAACACCAGGACCCGCCAGATGCGGACGACCCACCGGATCATGAGGTCACCGCCCCCCGTCTCGGCTGGTGCTGGTTGCCCGGCAGGAGTCGCACGTGGCGTCGTCGGGCGTGGGCCCGAAGAAGCCGCAGCTGCAGCACACGCACACCCAGGCGCTCATCAGCTGCTCCCGCGCGTGGTGGTGGCGCAGCTGGTGCACACGTCCAGGTGGATGGCGACCTCGGCCTGCGCGGCGCTGGCCATCAGGGTGGTCAGCACCGTGCAGCGGACGACGGTGCGGGCGGCGCTCTGCGCAACGGCTGCCCCCACCGAGGGCTGCCGGTCGCGGCGGGCCATCACCGTGTGACCTTCGGCGCGCAGTGGTGCTCGCCGACACCGGCCGGGTTGCTGGTCTGGAAGCCGCACCCCTTGACCGGGCAGGTGTGGATCGGCTTCTCCCGTGGCCCGTCCTGAGGCTTGCTGCCGGTCGCGCGCTTCATCGGGCCGACCTCCGAGCCTCGGCCTGCTCGCGCTGGTCCTTCTCGGCGGCCCAGACCTGGTCGTAGGCCTCGCGGACGGTGGCCGGTTCGGCGGCCGGCCCCCACGAGCCGTTCTGGGGCTGATGGGTGATCCGGATTTGAGGCATGATGACCTCAACCCTTTCTGTGGGTTGCGGCCCCACCGGTCTTCTTTTCCAGGGACTACCGGTGGGGCCTTTGTTGTGTCTGGCGCTCGCGATCGTGGTAGATCTCGGGTGCCAGTGCTGACAACATGAGCATGACACCCGTGTGCCCTTGTTGGCAACACTGACACATGGCAACATAGCCAACATGGATACATCGACGCCCGCACCACCAAGAACCTGGAGCGCACACATGGCCGCTCGGCCCCCGGTCTCCCGCCTGCTCGTCTCCGACGCGACCGCCGCGAAGGTCGAGCGCACCCGGATCCAGATCACCAGCACGACCGGCCGGGAGTGGACCAAGACCGCCATCCACGACGCCATGATCGAGGTCGCCATCGAGCACTTGGACGAGGTCATGTCCAAGCTCGCCAGTTCAGGAGGGACGCCCTCATGAACGAGCTCCGATCCTGGGCCGAGGCAAACCCCGCTCTCGCTATCGCTGGGGCGGTGGTCTGCCTCGCCCTGGCGGCCTTCGTCGTCGTCGGCCTGGTCCGTCTGACACGCGCCGCCGTGCGCACTGCCGTACGACTCGGAAGGAAGGTCCTGGGCGGCAAACCCGCCGAAGACGTCCTCACCTACGTTGCGGCTGGCATCGCTACCGGCGTCGCCGCGACGGGCATGTGGGAGTTCTTCGCGAACGAGTTCCCCGAGCTCGTCTGGCCGCTGCGCGTCCTGTTCTTCGCCTTCATCGAGGTGGCCGTCATCACGTCGGCCATCCGCGCTCGACGGTCGATGCGGGAGAACTTCAAGCCCGGTCTCGACGGGATCGCGGTGTGGGGCTTCACGTGCCTGTCCGCCGTACTCGCCGCGATCGAGGCCCCGACGTTCCAAGCGAAGGTTCTGCGCTTCGCCGCTCCGATCGCTGCTGCGTGGCTGTGGGAACGCGGCATGGCGATCGAGCGGGCTCGGCTCACCGGCCGCTCGCGTATCGCATGGAAGGTCACCCCGGAGCGGCTGCTGGTCAAGCTGGGGCTCGCGGACCCGACCGACAGGGACGCCTCCGAAGTCGCCGTTCACCGCTACATCACCCGGGTTGCCCTGGCAGCGAACGCGCTCAGGGAGCTGCCTGCGGCCCCGGCTGGCGGCTCAAAGGACCCGCAGGCCAGGGCGCGCAGCAGGGCCCTCAAGCGTCTGCACAAGGCCCGGGACGAGGCCGTCGAGTACGCCCAACTCGGCAACGACCCTGACGTGCTCGACAAGCTGATGGGTCAGCTCAGGCTGATCTACAACACCCCGGCCCTTGCAACCGTCGAGCTGTCCCCGCCCTGGGAACTGGTCGACGCGATCGAGGCTGTGGAGGTCGAGCAGATCCAGCCCGACCCCACGCCTGACCCCGACCCGCACGGCGGCGGCCGGCCTCCGGCCGAGCCTCACGCATGGCTGCCTGGTCCGGCTCTGCCCGGCGCGGTCGTGGTGCCGGAGACGGCTCCCGGGAGGGTCAACGGTTACCGGGTGCCCGCGTCAGCGCTCACCCCGACCACCGACGTGACCCCCTCTCCCGGGATCATTGATCCCCTCGTGATCCCCCCGGTGACCCCTGATGCCCCCCGGAGTGACACCGGTGACCCCTCGGCGGTGTCACGTGACCCCGAGAGGGGGGGGCATGACTCCTCAAGTGATCCCGGCGCGGAGCTGCGGGCATTGCCCTCGGACGCAGCGCGGGTGCGCGCGGCGATCAAGATGCTCGGCAATGACCCTGCAGGGATCACAGGGTCGGAGATCGTGACCCTGCTGGGGGATCACGGTGTGATCCTGACGAACAACCAGGTCAAGAACGAGCTGCGCCGTGCACGGGAGCGTGCTCGGCAGGCGGCTGAGATCATCGACCTGCCGTCTCGGAAGTCACGGGGGATCACATGACCCCCCCGGTGACCCCGGTGACCCCCCAAGGGGGTTCATGGAGAGTCACCCCCGGAATGACGAGGGGGTCAGCGCCCCGTTTGGCCGCGAACGCTGACCCCCACCCTTGCCCCGCTCGCTCACTGCAGAGGAGAAGAACGTGGCCATTGTCCCACTCCTGACGACCCTGGGGGATCACCCCAAGGGCACGCCGACCCCCCCGGCGCAGGGTCAGGTCATCGACCCCTGGGCGGGCCTGGACCTGCCCTCAACCCCGTTCCTGATCATGATGGCCGTGCTGCTCCTGGGTGCGCTCGTCGTGGGGCAACTCCTCTACCGCGCGGCGATCCCCGCCAAGGGGCACGCGACCGCCTGGCAGATCACCCGCAACATGTCGGCCCGCGCCGCGCGACGCAAGCTCGCCCTGACCCGCCGCTCGCTCGACGGCCGGCGCGGGGTCGGGGTCGAGCAGTACTCCTTCCGGGTCGGCCGCGCCTGGTCACCGTTCATGGTGGTGCGCGGCACCCCGGAGGACAGCGCCCTCTTCGTCGGCCCGCCCGGCGTCGGCAAGTCTGCGGCCCTGGGCGACATCGTGGTCGACGCGCCCGGCGCGGTCGTCTACACCACCAGCAAGATCGCCGACTACGACACCACGGCGGCGGCCCGCGCCACCGTGGGCCCGGTGCTGGTGTTCAACCCGCTCGGCCTCGGGGGCGTGCAGTCCACGCTCCGGATAAACCCGGTCCGCGGCTGCCGAGACCTCGACACGGCCATGCAGCGGGGCGCGGCCCTGCTGTACGGCGCCCGTCGCCCCGGCGACACCGGGGACCTGCAGGACTACTTCGCCAGCAACGCCAACGAGGTGCTGCGCGCCTTCCTGCTGGCGGCCGACCTCGAAGGCCGAACCCTGGTCGACGTCCACCGCTGGGCCAACGACCCGACCAGCATGGAAGCACTCGGCATCCTGGAAAAGCACCAGGCGCCGCCCTCCTGGATCGACGCCCTGCACTCGCGGCAGACGGTCACCGACCGCACCCGCGACGGCATCTTCTCGACCTTGGCCACGGCGTTGTCGTGGCTGAGCGGGCCTGCTGCGGCCTACGCCGTCACACCCGGCCCTGACGAAGACCTCGACATCGAGGCGTTCATCGAGGCGCGCGGCACGCTCTACATGGTCGGCGAGGAAAGCACCGGCGTCGGCATCGCCCCACTGTTCACGCTGATCCTGGCCGACGTCGTCAAGACCGCTATCAAGGTCGCCGACGCCTCGCCCGGCCGACGCCTGGACCCCTGGCTGACACTCGCCCTGGACGAGGTGGCCACGATCTGCCCCATCCCGCTCGATCAGTGGATCAACACCATGCGGGCGCACGGCATCCTGCCGCTGGCCGGCATCCAGTCCAAGGCCCAGCTCTACGCCCGGTGGGGCAAGGCCGGCGGCGACAGCATTTGGAACGCCGCCGCGTTCACGGCGGTCTTCGGCGGCCTGAAGAGCGCTGACGACCTGCGGGAGCTGTCGGCCCTGTGTGGCGAGCGCGAGGTCACACGCTCCAGCTGGCAGCACACCGCCAACGGGCGGGTCAAGTCCGAGCACGAAGAGCTGCGGCCCGTCATGCCGCCGCACAAGATCCGCAACCTGCGGTCCGGGCGGGCGCTGGTGCTCTACCGGGGCGTGCCCCCGGTGATCGTGCGGGTCCGTAAGCCCTGGCGTCGCCGTGACGTCCGCCGAGCGGCCAAGCTCGCCCTGCAACCCTCCTACGAGCTGGGCGGCCGGTCATGACCGAACAGACACCCGAAGACAAGCCGTCTGGCGGCTTCAACCACATGTACGCCAAGCAGCTGCTGGAGCTGCGCCAGGACCTCATCAAGCTCCGGCAGCGCCTGGACGCGCTACCCGACGTCGCCGCGCTGCGGGGGCTGGTCAACGAGGTGGCGGCACTGAGCGCCCGCGTCGTCGTCCTGGAGAAAACGACGCCTGACCAGGGCAAGTCTCCCCGCGTTTGGGACTTCACCACGCCTGGTCCCGAGCGGGACGCCGCGTGGGCGCAGCTCAACGAGTGGGTGGTCAACGTCCTCGGGCCGGTCTACCGCGTGGTCGGGGACGAAGACCGCCGCCGCGAGCGCAATCGTGAGGCCGATGCGCGACTGCCCCGCATGATCCCGCCCTGCTGGAACACCGCAGGTGAGGACAACCGACTACGGCATCTCGACCTCGTCATTGAGCTGGGCTGGCTCTGCCAGGAATGGCTCCGGACCTTCCGGACCCCCGAAGGCAACCCCGGCCGTGCGGGCGATTGGCACGATCGCCACCTGCCAGGCCTGCGCAAACGGATCTGGCTCTCCAGCGCCGCCAAATGCAAGTACGGCCACGACCAAGAAGAACCTCCCCTTCGTCCGCCCGCCCGCTGACCGCCCCCTCAACGAAGACGGCCGCGCCCCTGCGAGGGGCGCGGCCGTTCTGCTTGTCTCGGCGGGAGGGTCAGATCCCCCAGCCGCCGTCGTCGCCGCTGAGCTTGGCCGCCCACCACAGCGCGTTCTCGCACCCGGTCAGGAAGCCGCCGCCGTGCTGGAGATGCCACGCCGCGCCGCGCGTGGTGAAAGCGCGCATGCCCTCCTCGGCAAGGTCGGCCTCTCGTGCGATCTCCCACCGGTACGGCCTGCGACCCAGAACCACCCCGGTCACCGGCGAATCAGGCCGCTGCCCCATGACCCACCGCAGCGACTCCCGCACACCGCGGGTGTGCTGCAGCGTGCGCGGTCGCTCAAAGTCAGGGTCCTGGAAGAACTCCCACTGCTCCCGCAACTCTTCATCGCTGCGTGGACACGGCTCGGTCGGGTCGAAGTCCAAGACGGGCACGTCAGGGTCGTTGGGTTCCGGGGTGCTCACGCTGGCCCCCTTCAGGCTGCCAGGAACGGACCTTCCGACCTGATCTGTACCCACCGTCCGCCCCCTACCGCTCCAGCACCGGCCCGTCGATCTCACGAGCCTGCACCTGCTCCTGCTCACGCTGCCGGGCGTAGTGCTGCTCGCGAGTGATGTCCTCCATCGCCCGCGCCTCGCCCCGCTCCCGGCCGCCCTGCAGCCGCTCGGCCAGCCGCACCATGGCCTGCTGCTGCTCCGTGCGCACCTCGGCCACCTGCTGCTCGACCATCTCTCGCGGACTGACCTCCGGCTCGCGGGCCTCCAGCTCGGCGCCGCGCTCGGTCCGCTCCCGGACACTGACCTTCTCCGGGTCGGCCTGGCGGTCCTGCGCCGCGCGCAGTTCCTCGAGAACGCGCTCACTCACCCGCGGCTTCAACTCAGCCACCTCGGGCTCGCGGCCGGCCTCACGCTCCTGCGCCGCCGCCCACCGCTCGCGCAGCTCGGCGAACGCCTGCTGCTCGCGCTGCTCCGGCGACGGCTCCTCCACCGTCTGCTCGCGAGCGTCAGGCTCGGCCCGCTCCACCCCGGCGAACCGCTCGGCCAACCGGGCGAAGGAGTCCGCCTCCCGCTGCTGCTGCGACGGCTCCTCCACCGTCTGCTCCGTCTCGGCCACCGGCTCCCTCGGCCCCGCCTCCGGGTTGTCCTTCATCCGGCGCAGCATCTCAGCGAGCGCGACCTCAGCCTCTTCCCGCAGGGATCTGGTCTGCTTGTGCCATGCCTCGCGGGCCCGCTGCTGCTGCTCGACCTCTTCGGCGTAGCCGACCGCGCGCTGCAGCTGCTGCTCTTCGGCCACGAACCGCTCGCGCAGCTGCTCACGCTCGACAGCGTCGGCCGTGCGCTCCATCTCGGCCTGCGTGAGCGCTACCCGCTGCTGCAGCTCCAGCCGCTCCCAGTCGGCGCGAGACAGCTCCTCGGCCACGCTCGGCGGCGCCCACTCCTGTTCCCGCTCCCAGATCTCCACCTGCTCGCGCAGGCGGGCAACCGGCGTGTCGGCAAGGCGCAGCTCGTCGGCGGTGCGGCCCATCGCCTCGTGCGCGGCCTCCCACGCCGCCCGCTGGGCGACCATCGACCGGCCGGGCGGCGGCCCGATCACCGTGGACGGCGTGTCCACCGCGTACAGCTCGCGGTAGGCCTCGACCTGCGCCACCCGGCCCTTCCACAGCTCGCGGTCGATCGGGTCGTCCGGCACCGGCCCCAACCGCTCCACAGCCCACGCAGGAGGCTCGGAGATCGCCCGCTCACCGATCGCCGCGACCCGGGCGTCCATCGCCTCAGCGCGCGCCCTGGCCTGCTCCCCGACCCCGCCCGACATGTCAGCAGGGGTCCGCTCGACCCAGCTTGACCCCGCCGCCTCCCGCTCCGGCGTGCGGTTCGCCAGCCGGACCTCGATCCGGGTGTGCAACGCGGCGGGGATGACGCGGACCCCGTCGAAGTCGCGGCCGGTCACCTCCTGAATCAGGGCCTGGCCGTCGTGGCCGGCAAGCTCGGCCGCCCACAACTGCCGGTAGATGGTGCTGGCGTCCTCGGCCTCCAGCCGCTCGAACACCGCCTCGCCCATCGCCTCGCGCAGCAGGCCCGCGTACTTGCCTCGCTGGTGCTGCTCGACCAGGTCCATCCAGATCGGCGCGTGCGCGCCCAGGCTCTCGATCCACTCCAGGTCGGCGGCCAGCGTGTCGCTGGCCGACTCCTGCGCCTGCGTCCGAGCCAGCGCCCCGGCCAGGACCGCCAGCTCTTCCTCGCCCTCCTCCAGGCCGACGAAGAGCCTGTTCTCCCGCCAGCCGCGCGTCGCACCGACATACAGCTGCTCGCGCGAGGTGGCCGACGTCACCAGCTCGTAGCCGACCTCGACCGTGTCGCCCTGGTTGGCGTGGAACGTCCCGGCGTAGGCCAGCTCCACATACCGCGAGACGTAGGAGGCGGGCAGCGTCACCGTGCCGCCCATCACCTCCCGGCCCAGCGTGTCGCGCTCGGCGATCCGCTGCACCGTCAAGGCGCCGCTCTCGTGCCTGCTCAACACCTGGTAGGTGAACCGGTTGTAGACCGGCATGTCGTGGCTGTCCTTGAGCTTGTTGCGGTTCTCGCGGACCTGGATCCGGTCACCGACCCCGGCGTAGGTGCCGTCAGCCAGGCGCACACCCTCGACCTCGACCCGGCCCAGTCTGACCAGGTCGTCGCGGATCGCACCCGACAGCGTCGCGGCCTGCTCGGCGGTCGCGGTCATCACCGCGCTGTACACGCCGCGCACCAGGTCGGCAACACACAGGCGGCGGATCCGGTTCATCATCTCCGCGACGGTCCCCGACCGGATCAGGCCCCGGCTCCGGTACGGCTGCAGCGCGTGGACGTTGCCCTCGCGCAGGCCCAGGCTGGCCTCGGCCTCCCACGCACGCGGGGTGCCGTCGGCGTCGCGGAAGCGCCGCACGGTGCCAAGCTCGATGCTGTCGCGCCGGGCCAGCTGGCGGAACAGGCCGCCCGCACCGACGGCGGTCAGCTGCCCGTAGTCGCCGACGAGCACGAGCTTGGCCCCGGCGTCTGCGGCCAGCTCGGCGATGGCCACGATGTCGGCCGTGGTGGCCATGCCCGCCTCATCGAGGATGAGCAGGTCACCGGGCCGTAGGCGGCACACCTCGACCTCATGGCGCGGACCCTTGCCTTCAGCTCGCTTCAGGAACCGGGTGGTGTTGAAGCTGAAGCGCAGTCCTTCGGCCTGCAAGACCTCGGCGGCCTTGTTGCTCGGGGCCAGACCGATCACCCGGCGCCCGCTCGCCTCCCACGCCTTCGCGATGACGCCCTGCACCACCGACTTGCCCGTCCCGGCCGGGCCGATCACCACGTCGATGTCCCGGCCGCCGTTCAGCACCCAATCGGCAACCGCGGCCTGGTCCTCACTCAAAGGCCGGCCCCTGCGCTCGGCGTCGGCCAGCGCCGTCGTCACGGCGGCCTCGCCCAACTTCTCGCCGCCCCGGCCTGCGGCCCGCGCCTCCACCCATTGCTCGTCCGTCAGGTGCGCCACCGTGGCGTACCGCTCGCCATACCCGGCCTGATACATGCTGCGCCCGTCCGCGCGGCGCAGTTCCTCCGGCACCGCCAGCAGCTCCAGGCCCTTGGTCTGCACCACGCCGTAGGAGCCGCTCAGCGCCTCATCGGCCAGCCGCTCCAGCAACGCCACGGTGTAGCCCTGCTTGGCCAGCACCGACGGCCCGAGCCTGTCCGGCAACACCTCGTTGAGCGCGAACATCAGGTCTTGGCGGGTCCACGTGGACTGCGCCTCCTGCACGCGGTCGATCGCCTGGGTGATGACCACGTGGGTCTCCCAGCGCTCCGCGTCGCCCAGCTCGCGGGCCTCGATCGCGGCGGCCTCGGCCCGGCCCAAGATGGCCGTCAACGACGTGCCGAGCCGCTCGCCGACCATCCCCTCCCACAGCCGCAGCAGCTCGCTGGACGACCCGATCTTCTGCTTTGGCTTGCGGGTCGCCTTCGCGGCGGCCCGCTGCTCGTTGGCCAGCTCCAGCTGGTTTGGCTGGCGGCCGTGCTTCTCCTCGAACTTCGCCAGCCTCGCGGGCATCGCCTTGGCGATCTGCTTGGAGCGGGTGGACAACTCCGCCCGCTCCATCTCGGAGATGCCGACGATCTCGCGGGCCTTGCCGTCCGGCCTCATCGCGTACGCGACGGCGAAGTGCGCCTCCATGCGTTGCTCGACGCCGCGCTCGTAGATCGCCGCCGCTGCCTTGACCATCTTGAACAGGTGCGCCCCGTCCAGCGCCCGCCACTTCACCGTGCCGTCCGCGTCCACCGTGCGCACCTTGTTCAGCACCAGCGCGTGCGTGTGTAGATGTGGCTCCAGCTCGCGGTTGGTCTGGTGGTCGAACAGGGCGATCACCCACTCGTGCCCGTCCACCCACCGGCCGACGCTCGCCCGTCCGGCCGGCGCCTTGCCGTGGTGCCCAGCCCGCGAGTACCCGGCGTGCTGCTGCAGGTAGTCCAGCGCCTCCTGCACCGACTCGCGGTGCATGTCGCGCATCAGCTCGGCGTCCACATCGCGCCCGGCCGCGATCAGCGCGGCGTAGAACAAACTGGTGCTCTTCGACGCGGTGAACGTGACGTCGTAGAAGGAGCGCGCCTTCGGCTCCAGCTTCTGGGCCTCTTCGGCCTGGATCTCCTGCACCCGCTCGGGGGTCAGCGTGGCGTGGACGCTCTCCTTCTTGATCCGCGCCGCAACCCGCTCGTCCAACGTCTTGTACCGGTACGGCTTGTTGCCCAGTCGACCGGCCGCCTCGCCCTCAGCCCGCGCCTGTGCGCGCAGCTCCTCGGCCTGCTCGCCCTCCAGCCCCTCGGCCGCGATGCGGGCCTCGGCCGCCTCCACGAAGACGCGCACCACCTGAGGGTCGGCGAGCTTGCCGTACACCGTCATGGCGACGTCCTTGTCGATCAGGTCGCCCGCAGTCAGCCCCAGGTGCGCGACCCCGGCACCGTGCCACCGGCCCGTGCGCTGCTTGCCCTCGAACCAGTAGGCAGGGTCCTGAGCGCGCTCGTGATCATGACCGCAACCCTCACCCTCGGTGTGGTAGGCGATGCCTGCCTCACCGACGGTGAAGGTTGTGATCTTGACGGTCATGACGATCAGTCTACAAGATCAAAGCTGACCAGTACATCTAGATGCAAAGGTACATATGGTTGTGAGGCATCCTGCCTGGTCCACCGCAGAACCACGGGGGATCATGATCACCGACGGTTCCCGCTCTGGGCTTGATCGCCAAGAGGGTGGCGGGCGGGACGGTTCTTGATCACGGACGGTCACCGTTGGAACCGGCTTCAAGATCGCCGCTGTACGTCAGTAAGCGGGCGCTGATTCACGTACAAGATCACTCCGGCGCCTCCTGCGCGCGGCCGGTCGGTCCACGCTGCGGGAGTGTCAATAACGAGATCCGTCGCCACGCCACCCGCCGCGACCGTCCGACCAGGCGAAACAGGTAGCACCGCGGCGGCCGCGGAGGCCTCGCCGGCGCCGCTCGGCGGCGCGGCGCGGCGGCCCTGACCTGCGGCGCTCCTTATTGACACTCCCGCAGCGTGTGGCGCGCGGTAAGGGTGTCGGCGCTCGCGCGTCTCTTCGGACTGTCGGCCCGCCGCCGTACGCTGATCACAGATCCCCTGCTGCACTCCACCGTCATGCGTCCGTCCGCCCCGCAGGAGGCTCCTCGATGGCTCGCACTGCTGCACCTCGCCCGTGGTTCGGGAGCGGGGCCGGCGCCTCGGCGCACGTGCGCTACCGGGAGCTGCTGGCCGCCGACCGGCCCGAGCGCCTGCTGCTGCGTCTGCTCCTGGTCCTGCTCATCGCCGTGCCGTTCGGGGTCGTCATCAGCTGGCAGGCCGGCCTCGTCGCCGGCGCCGTGGTGGCGGTCGCCGATACCGCCTACCGCTGGTGGACACACGAGGCGGTACGCACCTGGCGGCAGGGAGCCCGCGGGGAGCGCCGCACCGCTCGACAGCTGCAGCTGCTCGAATCGCTCGGCTACCTCGTCCTGCACGATCGCGCCCTGCCTCGGGGCCGCGCCAACGTCGACCACCTGGTGGTCGGCCCGAACGGCGTGTTCGTCGTCGACTCGAAGATGTGGCGGCGCGACCGCGTCACGCTCGGCCGCCGCCGCTACGGGCGTGGAGGTCGCCGACCGATCGGGGAAGGTGACGTCGGGTCGGCCCTGTACGAGGCTGAGGCGGTCGCTCAGGCGCTCCGAACGCTCATGGGGAGCCCGATCAAGGTGCACGCGCTCCTGGCGGTTCACGGCCGCCACGTGCCCGCGCGCGGCATCCCGGTGGCCGGCGCCCACGTGCTGCGAGCATCCCGGGTCGTGCTGTGGGTCCTCCACCAGGGCCGGGCGCTCGATGACGCGACCCTGGCCCGGCTCCGCTTCCAGGCCGCGCGGGCGTTCCCGCCGTACGTCCGCTGACCCCGGCCCCCGCTTCTTTACTTTGTAAAGAGCTGCGCACGTGCGGCGCGGAAGATCGCGAGACCCGGTGTGTCCTCGGTGCCTTCCGGCATGTCGGACCGGGCGCGTAGCTCCTGCAATAGATCCCTGATGGGCGGCGGTGTCGGGGCCGTCGTCGTGGGGCTCGTGTCCTGGTTCGGCGGCGAGCAGTTGATGGGCGCCTGCAGGCGTGGCCGGGTGGCGCAGGCCGCGCACGGCTGGCCGGTGTCGAGGTCGGTGCCGTCCTCGCATCGCACGTTGGCGCACGGGATCCTGGCCAGCCGTACCAGCGTGATGGCAACCGCGGTGGGGTCGACGATGTCGGCCTGGTCCCACCGGCCGCCTGTCCAGCGTCGGCCGATGCGGTCGGCGAGCTCGGCCGCGGTTCGCGTGCCACGCAGCAGCTCGGTCCGGATCGCGCCCTGGACGCGGCGGGCGCCGTGCGCGGGTATTCGGCTGGCCAGCACGGCGGGCAGCGTCCAGTACAGCCGCGCCACCTCGGTCGGGCTCACCCTCACCGCCTGGCCCTCGTCGGGCGGCGGCCCCGTCCTCGCTGAGTGCTGGTCCATCGGCCGCGAAGCGGCGACCGCGGGAGCGTCTACCTCCTGCGGGTCCGCGCCTGCGGCTGGATGGACCGGTGCCTCCTCCAAAGGTGCCTCCTCAACAGGTGTCTCCTGTGGAGTCGACGAATCTGCGGTGGGTGAGTCATCAGATCTGCGGTGGGTGAGTGTACGAATCTGCGGTGGGTCCAGCGGGCGTTGGCGCTGCGTCGAACGGCCCTGGAGGAGGAAGGCGGCGGCCACCTCGGCGGCCTGGGCGTCGTCGCGGACGACCCGGATCGTCAGCCAGTTGCCCGGCGAGTGGACGACCTCCACCCACCCGGCACGCTCCAGCTCGACCAGGCGGCGGGCGGCGGTGTCGGCGCTGGCGCCGATCCACTCGCCCAGCTTGGTCAGCGTCAGCTCCTTGCGGCGCCCCTCGGGCACCCGGTCGCACAGCACCGCGTAGAAGCGCCACCCGGCCGGGCTGACGCTCGCGGCCTCGGCCAGCCCGGCCGGGGTCGACGCCGACCGGACAGGACCAGCGATGCGCTCCAGCGTCCAGGCGGGCACCGCCACGTACGCACCGCCGCTCTCGCGGGGCCGACGGAGCACTGTGTGTGTGGCGGTCTTCTTGCGGCCCCGGATGTGCCGCGAGAGCCACGGCCCGCCCTCGCCTGGGGCCAGCAGCTCCCGGCGCGCTCGATCCAAAGCGGGGACCGACACGCCCAACCGCTCGGACATCCACCTGCGGCCGGCCACGCCAGGATCACGGCCGCCATCGACCGTGCGGACCTCCAGCGACTCGTACATGCTCCACACCACAACGGCCAAAGCTCCGCAGGTCGGGGCGTATACGAGCGCAGTGGGAATCTGAATGTGCCCGGCGCGGCGTCGTGCGCGAGGACCCGACGCCGAAGCGTCGGCGCTCAAAGCCTCGTGGGGGATGGCGATGTCGTGAGCTACAGTTGCCTGCAGGGCCACAGCGGCCCCTCCATATGCGATCAGTTGCCCGCATCGGGGGGTGCCTATTCATCGCCGTCCTGCCTGCCAAAGTAGAAGCGGCGGTGGAAAAAGCCCCCTCGAATGGCCCGCCAGGTCCTGGCGGGTCTTTCTTGGTTCTGGGGGAGTGTTTACCGCCGCCGCCCCTATGAGCGTGGGAACTCAAGGTCACTTGGGCGTGTTGCCGTCACTTTCGCCCCTCATGGCGAACCCATCGGCGGTCATCTGCGCCAGGACACGCTTGACGCTCGCCACGTCCGCACCCGCGATGGCGGCCAGTTCTTCCACCGGGTACGGCCCGGCGCCGTGGCGGTCGACGACAGCGTGGATCGCCCGCAAGGTCACCAGGTCGCCCAGTGGCTCCAGCGCCTGGACCACCTCGTCCAGCCACGCGATGTCCTCGCCGGCCCGCGCACACCGGTCACGCTCGCGGCGCGCGGCCACCAGCAGCTCGGCCACCGCGGCGGTGACCTTCGCGAAGCGCTGATCCCACTCGGCCTCGTCCACAACTTCAGGCTGCGCCTGGCCAGTGCGTGCTGTCACCCCATCGCCGCTCAAACTGTTCGAGCACGCAGGGCCACGGGACCAGGAGTCCCGTGGCCCTGCGTGCTCGCTTCTCCGTGCTCTACAGGGGGCGGCCGTCGCAGTCGTAGTGCTCCATGTCGGCGCCGACATGGATGCCGTTGCACCTCTCGTGCGGGTCCTCGTAGTCGTCGTGGTCGTTGCGCGTCGGTCGGGCCATCGTGCTGGTTCCTCCTTCGTGGGTGTGATGCTTGGGGGGTCCCCGGGGCCGATAGGCGCGGTCCCGGGGACGCTCTACCTCTGGATGACGGGCTTGTCGACGTCGCGGTGCGCCACCGCCACGCGCACGCCGTGCCCGCGCAGCGTCTCGGCGATCCACTCGGCGATGGCCACGCTTCGGTGCCGGCCGCCGACGCACCCGACCGCCACGGTGACCGGCCGGGAGGTTTCGGTGGACGCTTCGTCGATCACGTCCCGGACCCACGAGGCGCTGTTGCTGACGAGGCTGCGCACGCCGGAGGTGGCCATCACGTGATGGCGCACCGCCATGTCCAGGCCGGTCAGCTCGCGCATCCGCGGGTCGTGGTGCGGGTTGCGGAAGTGGCGGCGGGCGTCGATGGTCAGGTCTGCTCCCGGCGCCGGGCTGTGGCCGTACCCGAACGAGACGATCACGGCTTCGGCGTCCTCGTCGGGGGCGCCGTCGAGGACCTTCAAGGCCCACGAGGTGCTGTCGGGGTTGGTCATGACGTCAGCCCCCGCGAGCGGTCCAGCAGCTCGGCGCGCCGCGCGGTCCAGTAGTCCAGGGCGGCGTCCACCCGCTCCACGGTCAGCTCGTCGCCCACGTGGAACGGGTCGCGGCCGGTGACGATGACGCCCGCCTTGCCCAGGTCGGCGTCGGCCAGGACGTAGCCCAGGGCGGCCAGCGCCCGCCGTACCTCGGTCAGGGCGGTTGGGCTGGGCATGCTGCCCAGCCGCACGATGATGCCGCGGCTGGTCACGCATGTGACGGGGGCGCCGATCGAGTGGCCGGCGGCCAGCACCTCGACGACGGTCTTGGCGACGTCGGCCTCATCGTCTGCCGTGAGGGGGATGGGGTGCCGCTCCTCGGCGGCCGGGCGGCCGGCGCCGAGCAACAGGCGCCGTAAGACGTTCTTGATCACGTCGGTCTCCTGTCTTCTAGTACCAGACGTTCCAGGACTCACCGCAGTCCTGACACTGGTAGGTGATCATGAGGGTGTCGAAGGGGCGTGCCTCGGTGCTTGCCTGGTCAGCCTTGGCGCTGCCGCAGTGCTCGCACACGGCGCCTTCGGGGATCATGCTGAACTCCTTGATCGTTTGAGACTTGGGGGAATGGGATTTCCCGCAAGCTACTCGCTGGTAGAACGGTGTTCGGGTTACCTGCGCGGCATGCCTTCGTCGCAGTCGCAGACGGTGTCCTTGGGATCGTCGGTGGACCAGCCGCAGATCACGCACCAGTTGATGGGGTTGTACTCGGTCTCAGACATGGGCCCTTCCTCGTCCTCGTTCATCCGCCGCCTCCTTGGTCAGGGTTACGACGTCGAGGCCGGGCAGGGGCACGACCTCGTAGCGCTCAGGTGCCGGCCGTTCCTCGGGGCACCGGCAGGGGCACAGCGACCGGCAGGCGCGGTCGGCCTGCCACACCGCCGTGGGCGGGATGTAGTCGAGCGGGCGATTCTTCAGCCAGCCCTCCGGGCGCGGCTTGATCGTCTTGGCGTGGCAGAACCGGTGCTGCCCGATGGCGCAGTGCCCGCAAACACCGACCATGCACTCGCACCGGGCCAGGGCCTGCGCCGTGTCGTAGGTTGCGCGGCCCGTGCCCGGAATCATGTGCGGCTGCCTGCGCATTTCCCGGGTCCACGCGTGATCGCGCACCCACCGGGCCTCTTCGGGGGTCATAGACTGGGCCTCTTCCTTGATCGATGCGGGTTGGGGGAGATCAGGGCCACTCGAAGTTGCCTCTTCGGGTGGCCCGACTTGCGTGTCAGCCTTTGTGCGCGGGGGTTGCCAGCCTCAGAACTTCAGGCTGTCGGTCATGATGAAGTCGCAGGCGTCGCACACCTTCAAGCCGCTCTTCGTGATCTGGTGGGTGGGGTGCGAGCACTTGTCCAAGCCCGAGGCCCGGTACTCCTCTTGGGTCATGAACCAGAGCTTCTTGCCGCTCATCTGGCCTCGCTTCGTCGTTGCCTCTGACATGGGGTCTTCCTCTCATCCGGCCTGCGGGGGCCGGAGCTCGGTAACGGCGGGGGTGGTGCCGGCGACCACTGCCAGGCAGTCGTGGCAGCAGACCGACAGGGAGGTGTCGAACGGCAGCGGCTCGACTCCTGCGGCGCTGTAGAGCGGCTGGTTGTGGCGCTCGACGAGCAACGCCACCTGCAGGCCGCAAGAGGAGGTGTGCCAGGCCGCCAGCCTGTCGGCGCCCTTGGCCGGCACCGCGTGGTGCAGGCGCTGATGCGCCGGCACATGCGGGTTGACGCCCACCCATGCCTCGCTCATCGGGTCCGCCCCTTGCGTACGGCCTGCTCATACAGGGCGTCGGCGACGCCGAGCCGGTCCCACTCCTCCTCGGTGAGGGCCTGGCGGACCTCGGGCAGGATCGCCTCGGCGACCTCGGGCCGCATCCGGCGCAGCAGGCCGGCCGCGATCAGGTCCTCGGTGGTGACCAGGTCATCGTCACTCATCGCTGCTCCCGGCCGGGGAAGGGGAAGTCGAACGGCTTCATGCC
This sequence comes from Nonomuraea sp. NPDC004354, assembly GCF_053602555.1. NCBI lineage: Bacteria > Bacillati > Actinomycetota > Actinomycetes > Streptosporangiales > Streptosporangiaceae > Nonomuraea > Nonomuraea sp. NPDC004354. The sequence goes on from NZ_JBSGDV010000042.1 coordinate 18,284, forward strand.
CTGGGCGCGGGTGAACACCTCGATGGCGTAGCCCTCGACGGGGCCGGGGTAGACCTTCGCGCCCTTGAGGCTGGCCAGCATGATGGCGCCATGCAGGACGCAGCCTTCCACCTTGGTCCCGGCCACGTCCTGGATGATGACCGCGTCGGCCGGGCCCTCGCACCGCTGCCGGTCGTCTTCGTGGGCGGCGGGGCATCGGCCCCGGTCCCGGTTGGCGCGTGCCTGCTCGCGGACCGGATCGTTGCTCATGCCTGCCCCCGCTCGGTGTCGGCCTGCTCCTGGGCGGCCTTCTTCTCGTTCTTCCACCGGTTGATCGTGTCCAGGCTGACGTCGCCCAGCTCCCGCACGCGGCGGGTGCTCAGGCCCGAGTCCAGCGCCTCCAGCACGGCGGTCTTGTGTCGGGTCTCGACCTCGGCGAGCTGAGCCTTGACGCGTTTGCGCTGGTCAGCCACTGCGATCAGCCGCTCAGCGGCCTTGCCCATGGTCGTCTCCTTCGCTCGGGGCAGCATCTCTGCCTCTCTCTCCAAGTGTACCGGTATCGGATCAAAATGATAAGGCGTCGGATCATACCGAGTGGGCATGGGTGGCGCGCGTCGCCTGGAGGCCGGCGCCCCGTGGGGTGAGGGTCGGCGCTGGTCGCGGCGGCCGTGATCTGGTGCCACATCGCGACGATACGCCTCCAGATCAGGGGCGGGAGGGCTGTTGTCGGGGGTTGTCAGACCCCACGTCTGGGTTCAGCACCAGGGGTGGGGCTCTTGCGGGTCTCTCGTTGGGCAGGCGTGCTCCGCACTACCGCAGGTTCTGGGGGCGGCCAAGCACCCTTGCCCGAAGGGTCGCGCGTAGCGCGAGGTGCTTGGGGGCCCCCAGGTTCTGTGGTAGCCCTTGGGCGTCTGACCGGCGAGAGACCCGCACAGCCCCGCCCCGACCCCAGCCACCGCCCTTG
>NZ_JBSGDV010000043.1:0-17039 GCF_053602555.1 Nonomuraea sp. NPDC004354
ACGACAAACGCGCCTACATGTTCCTGGGAACCGTCACGGTCGCAGCCTTGGTCATCTGGCTCCGCACGTGATCCAGGAAACAGCTCCTAGTGCTCTGACCGCATAGGTCGCCGGTTTGGTGATCGTGGCGGTTGGATGGGCGGTGACGTCCGATCCGACCGCTGGAGGCGCGGTGGCCGAGCCTGTCCGTGTGCGCAGACTGACCGACCAGGAGGGGCAGAAGCTGCGGCAGATCGTGCGTCGGGGCAGCACCAGCTCGGTGCGCTACCGGCGCGCGATGATGCTGCTGGCCTCGGCTGGCGGGAACCGGGTGCCGGTGATTGCCCAGTTGGTGCAGGCCGACGAGGACACCGTCCGGGATGTGATCCACCGCTTCAACGAGATCGACCTGGCCTGCCTGGACCCTCGGTGGGCGGGAGGCCGTCCCCGCCAACTCAGCTCTGACGAGGAGGGCTTCGTCATCCAGACGGCCACCACCCGCCCCACCAAGCTCGGCCAGCCCTTCACCCGCTGGTCCCTGCGCAAGCTCGTCGCCTACCTGCGCAAAGTCCACGGCCGGATCATCCACATCGGCCGCGAGGCGTTACGCTGCCTACTCGCCCGCCGCGGCATCACCTTCCAGCGCACCAAGACCTGGAAGGAATCTCCCGACCCCGACCGCGAGGCGAAGCTGGACCGGATCGAGGAGGTCCTTGACCGCTTTCCCGACCGGGTGTTCGCCTTCGACGAGTTCGGGCCACTGGGGATCCGTCCCACCGTGGGCTTGGGCTGGGCCGAGCGCAAACGCCCCGACCGACTGCCCGCCACCTACCACCGCACCCACGGCGTCCGGTATCTCCACGGCTGCTACTCGATCGGCGACAACCGGCTGTGGGGCGTCAACCACCGCAGGAAGGGTGCCGCGAACACGCTGACCGCACTGAAGTCGATCCGCGCAGCCCGCCCGGACGGCGCCCCGATCTACGAGATCTTGGACAACCTGTCCGCCCACAAAGGCGCCGACATCCGCCGCTGGGCGAAGACGAACAAGGTCGAGCTGTGCTTCACCCCGACCTACGCGTCCTGGGCCAACCCGATCGAGGCGCACTTCGGACCCCTGAGGCAGTTCACCATCGCCAACTCCAACCACCCCAACCACACCGTGCAGACCCGGGCCCTGCACGCCTACCTGCGCTGGCGCAACGCCAACGCCCGCCACCGCGACGTCCTGGCCGCCGAACGCAAGGAACGTGCCCGCATCCGCAGCGAGAAAGGCGTCCGCTGGGGCGGACGCCCCCTCGACACCGCAGCCTGACCAACCGCGAACCGCAGCCCCGGAGCGCCGAACGGGCCGGTTCAGGAGAAGGACGGTGCCAGAGAAGGATGACTTAGGAGGCGGACGGCTTGATCTCCCCCGCGAAGACGATGATCTGGTCGATGAGGCTCCGCCGCAGATGGACGACGTCGGTTCCCGCCAGGCGGGGACCTCCATCCGGCGTGGTGAAGACCCACTGGTACCGGGCCCACTCGTCAGGCATGTCTACCGCCGAGCAGCGCACCATCGTGCCGGTCCCCGCCGGGTGGCGCCGGATGTCCAGCACGAACCGCTCGACCGCCTCGATCCCTTCGCTGCGGCCCAACGGCCCCCAGAAGACCACGTCCGAGGTCAGGGCCTGGGAGAGCAGCGCAGTCACATGGCTGTCGTCCGAGGCGTTGAACGCGGAGATGAACGTGTCGATCGCGGACCGCGCGGTCTCTTCCTGCATATGCCAGTAATACCAGTCGCTTCGCGCAACGCGGTCGGCCCGTGAGCCGTCTCCCGATCACGGTGACCCATCCCGGTCACAGCACTAGCCGATCCCGCTTGGCGACGTCCGCCACTATCCGGCCCACGTGACCGGGCTCGGCGCGGCCGTGCTCGCGGTCGCGACCGGCGGTTGAACCGACATCTGATCGCCTCGACGGAGCGCCGTCTCGGCTACCTCTGATATCGCGGTTGCATGCCGTTGCCGTGCATGGGGTTCTCCCGCTGCCAGCCAGCATCCTTCAGGTAGGGCCGCGGGGCGGGAGAGCCGTCCACCAAAGCCGTCGCGCCGGCCGGTGAGCACCACCAGTCACACCCTGGCGCGGCGGGCGGTGAAGGCGTAGCCGCAGCCCCAGCGCCGCGCAGCTGCCGCGGGAAAGTTCAACATAGGGGAGTGGGCGGGCTGGCGATGACCTCAGCGCCCCCGTGAGTCAACCTCTGGCTCACCGTCGCACGCCGCGACGAGATTGAGGGCGGTCCATCCGCCGGACAGGCCACGAGCAGCGCACGCGCGGGTCGTCGAGCGGGATCTTCGGCAGCGGCACGGCGTTCTCCTCAGGAAGTCGGGGACTGGTCGGCGGGGTTGCCCTCAGCAGCGGCCGTGAGGGTCTTGTGGACGACGCCGACGGGGAGCTTCACCCGGCGGCGATGGTGCGGATGGATTCCCACCCACCGGCCTGGTCGACCACGGAGCCGAGCACCCACCGGCCGACGATCTCCTCGACGACCGCCCGCGTCTCCGCGTCGATCCGACCCGCGGAGACTTCGCCGCCGATCTGCCGGCCGAGCAGCGTGGACGACTCCCACGAGCCGGGCCGGCCAGCAATCAGCACCTCCGTGCTGTAGCCGCTGCCCAGTGCCTTCATCGCGACTGGCGGGGCACCCACGTGGACACCTTGAAGTTGGCCCCGTGCTGTAGCCGCTGCCCAGTGCCTTCATCGCGACCCCGTGCAGGGCGGCGGCCAGCGTGGCGACCGCCTTGCGGCCAGCCCTCAACAGCGCCTGCTCGAGCGCCTGGCGGTCTTCGTCCGGCACCCCGCCGACTTGCCGGAGCGGGCCGCGCTGCTCTTCGAGCTGTTCGTACGCCATGGACGGCAGGCTCCTGCCGTAGCGCGGCACCGGCCGGACCGGCCTCGTCTACATCGGATGGGTCGGACCCCACCTGATCACCAGCCGGACCAACTGACCTGCCGGGCCCAGCCACCGCCAACGCTCGCCTCCCGCGCCGCCCTCCCTCAGAGTCGCCTCACGACTTGGCCTCCGGTTTGACTGCTCAGGCCCTGATAGCCGGCATCGGCCAATATCTCCACGTTTTGGGTGGCGGACAGCAGCTCTAGCAGTCCTGATTGCCGTGCCTGGGTAATATCGGCGACCGATCCGGGACGTACCTGACCGCAGTAGAGCACCGCGCCATGGGCATCGGTGAGCACCATCGCCTTCATCGCGTTGATCCGGCTCTTTGCCCGAGACGAAACGAGCACGGTCCGCGGTACCGGCCGCCGGGCGGCGCACGCGGATCTCAGTCGCGTCCAAGATGGCTCTCTGGCCGCTCACCCAGGTAAGCGATCGCCTCGGCCAACGTGGTGAGTCTGTGGCCGGGGGCGATGCGGCATCCGCGCTGGGCAAGCAGCGGGCGGGTCTGCCCGATGGCGCGGGTGATGGTGGAGCGATCAACGCCGAACCAGTAACCCAGCACATCGTGGGTGACGCCACGGGCGCCTGTCGTTCACCACGATCGAACGCCTGACGATTCTCGCCACACGTAGATCAACGATCACTCACGCCGCAGGCCACGGCTAACCATGCACGAGGTCGTAAGTGGTCCCGCCGGTAAGTCGTTCGGGGGTCAGTGGCGGAGGTAAAGACAGCCTGTCATTCCAGATGCTGACCTACACGGCCATGGCCGCCGTCTCCCGTATGGCGGTGACGGCCGCCGTCGGGATGTAGTTCTCAGGCACGCCATCGACCAGGATGAGGTCGGTCTCGATGTGCCGCGAGCGCAGCGGCGCGATCTCCCGATACGCGGGAGAATCCCACCACGCTCGCGCCTCGGCGATCCCTGGGAACCCGAGCATCACGACATGTCCGGGCCAGTTGCCCTCCTTCACCTCGTGCTGGGTGGCGTGGACGAGGTACCGGCCGCCGTACGGCTCGAAGGTGGCGGGGAGTCGTTCGATGTACTCGGCGATCTCCGGGTGCGGGGCTGCCTCCTGCAGGTGGGCGATGACGTAGGCCGGCATGGTGTCCTCCCGGTGGGGTTTGTTCGGTGCGCTGCGTGCGCTGCCGATCCTGCCGCCCCCTTCGTAGGCAGGGCGATTACCTGGCAGGTAGGCGATCTGGCGCCGCAGGCCGACTTGTGGCATTCGCCACTGCGTTCACCGCGGTGTCAACACCCGGCTGCTCTGACCTCATCGAGCACTTCACAGGCTCTGGGCCCAGCGGCGAAGCTCGGTGGCGGCCTCGTCGGGGGTAAGGGAGCCGCGTTCCAGGTGAACCTCCTGAAGATGCCGGATCGCGGCCCCCACCGGCGGGGACGACGGGATGCCGAGCACCTCCATCACCGCCCTGCCGTCGAGTACGACGGGGACATCGTCACGCCTGACGTACCTGTCACGTTCGGCGGCGGCGCGGGTATCGGCCTCCTCCTTCGCACGGCGCGCCGCCTCCCAGGCGTCGTAGTCGGCGGCGTCCAGGGCACGCACGCCCGCCCAGCGCCACCCCTCCATGTCGCGCTCCTGCCCGAAGCCGACCGCGTCGAAGAGGTCCAGCGCAGCCGTTCCGACCGCTCCGAGGCGCGCGAGCATGGCGTTGATCGGCCAGTCCTCGCACGGTCCCGCAGTCGCAGGGATCCAGGCGTGCTCGGGACCCCAGGTCTGACGGCCGTTCTCCCACAGGGCAGCGGTCTGGCTGCCGTCACCACCCCAGAAGTCCGCCTCCACGTAGGCGACGCGACCGCCGCGTGACCAGTCCTCCAGCCTCTCGGCGAACGCCGGGGACATACACGTGAACGGCCCGGCCTCCCGCCGTACGTCGGTCAGCTCGTTGAAAACCCCGTCGGTAACCGGCAGCAGCCCCAAGCGTTGCCGAAGCGGCACCACCACAGCCCGCGGCACATCATCCGACAGGAACCGGAGATGGTCGAAGTCACCGACAACACCGCGCAGCACGTACGACATGCCCGCACCCTAGATCGGGCAGCGGCATAGAATCAGCACATTTCATAGGTCGGACGTCGCGGTGTGGTAGCTCCAGTGAGCGTCGAGATGACCGTTGGCGGTCAGGGCGCGACGTTTCAACACCGCTTCAGCTCCGTCCAAACCCAGCGTGCTCCGGCGAGGTCGTTCGGTTCGTCGGCGCGTGCCGCGGCGAGAGCCAGGTCCACCCTGACGGGCATCCCCTGGTTCACCAGACATGTGCGTACGACCGTGGCCCGCCTGGCCTGGTGCGGATTTCTCCAGGCGGGTGGGCAGGCCAAGCGATGCTTCACGAAGCGGCGGGGCCCCGGCCGGTGAGTTCGGCGGTGGCCGCGTCGGTGCGGGCCCTGCTGCCCCAGAACCACTCCAGGTGGGCCGCCCGCCGCCGGTCGGCGAGCCACTCGTCGAAGATCCGCCGTTCGACGAGCAGGCGGGTGAGCTCGTCCAGCGCGGCGGGCTCCACGGCCAGCACCCGCGCCACGCAGAACCCGCCGTCCGGCAGCCGCGCGGGCCCGAGTACGTCCCCGGCGCCGGCCCGCTCAGCGGCCGAGCCGAACAACATGACGAGCTCGTCCCTGTGGTTGGCCTCCATCCGGCACGTGGCCACGCCCGCGAGCACGCCCTCCATCGCCGCCGCGAGCGGGTCGGCGCCGTCGCGCAGCCGAGCGGCGGCCTCCCGCGCACCATCGGCGGCGGCGTAACGCAGCCGGACCAGACGCAGCCGGTCGAAGTCCGCACGATGGGCGGCGAAGTGCTCCTCGACCAGATCCGCGACCACGTCGCGCCGCAGCTCGGCCACCGCGGCCTCACCCGCCACGATCTGCTCCAGCCTGGCGTGGCTCAGGCCGCGCTCGGTCATCCAGCGGCGCGTCGCCTCGCCGGTGAGCAGGCCGCGGGCCCTGCGGAAGGCGTCCATCGCGTGCTGGAGCCGGTCGGGGGGCAGCTCCGTGTCCCTGGCGGCCAGGACGTGGTCGACGAGGACGGCGTCGACCAGCCGGCGGGCCAGCCGGCCGTCCTCCCACAACACGTCGAGCGCCGAGACGGCCTCCTCCCACGTCACCTCGGCGCCGTTGACGCGCAGCAGGACATGGTTGCCCGACCGCTGACCTCCGCGAAGGGGCCACGGGATCGCGCGGTCGGGCGCCACGGACAGCGACACGGTCTCGCCGCACGCACTCTCCCCGGGCGCGGTCTCGCCGAACGCGGGGAACAGCAGGTCGTAGTGGAAGTCGCCGGTGGCCTCCTCGCGCTGCCACAGCAGCCGCATCGGCGTCCCGGGATGGCGGGCGCGCAGCGACCCCAGCCGCTCACGGGCGTCCTGCGGCGGTACGCCGTCCAGGCCGCGAAGCCATTCCAGCGCGTCGGCGAGCAGGTTCACGTCAGTCCTCTCGTTGGATGTCATGGCCCGGCCAGCAGGTCGCAGAGCGCCTGACTGATCGGCAGGCCGGTCAGGTCCTCGATCCACAACCACTGGCCGTTGGGGTTGATCTCCAGGAACACGTACCGGCCGTCCGGGGTGAGGATCAGGTCGATGGCGCCGTAGACGAGGCCGAGGCGTTCGGTCAGCGCCACGCAGCGGTCGGCGACCTCGCCGGGCAGCCGGTGGACGGCGTGCCTGGTGGCGCCGAGGTCGTAGTTCCGCCAGTCGGTGCCGGCCCGGTTGCTGTCCTGGGAGTGGATCTCGGCCGCGAACACCGCCCGCCCGACGACCGTGACCCGCAGCTCCACCCGCTTGGGCACGTACGTCTGCGTGATGACAGGGCAGAACCGCAGCCCCGCCGCATAGGCCACGTCCCGGCCCGAGACGAACTCGCACTTGCGCACCACCGTGTGCCCCGCGGCGAGGTCCTCCACCCACGGCTGCCCCAGTGGCTTGGTGATGACGTTCCCGTCATGCCGGTTGTGGAAGTCCCAAAGAGCCTGTGCCGAGCCCGTGACCAGCGTCTCCGGGATCTCGAACCCGAGTCCGGCGGCCAGCGTGAGCTGGGACGGCTTGTGCCTGGCACGCGTGATCGCCGATTCCCTGCCGGGAACGGCACGGCACGGCAGGAACTCCCACAGGCCGGCGAGCACGGCGGCCGACTCCCGTACGGTGTGGCCGGCCACGGCGGGATCGGTGATCGCCGGGTGCGGCGACGGCGGACGGGGGCGCCGCCACCACACGGCGGTCACCGAGCCCAGGTCGAGCGTGCCCGACGGGGTGTGCAGCAGCCGCCTGGTGGCCCCGCCGCCGTCGTAGGCCAGCTCGATCTGCGCCCGGGCGGGATGGTCCCCGTTGTCGAAGACACCGGTACGGACCCCACGCCGGGCCAGCAGCTCCCTGACCCGGTCGGCGTGGGTGTCACCGTCGCAGGTGAGGATGAGGACATGGGGGCGGGACACGGAACTCCTCGAAGTGTGCGGAAGGAATAGGGACCGCTGTCCCCGTGGGGGCGGGGACAGCGGTCGGATGATCGCGGGATCAGTCCATCCCGCACCAGCCCGGCGGGTCGAAGTAGCACATCATGACGTCACCCCAAACGGGGTCCTGACCGCCGTTGATGCCGCCGAGCGTGCTCTCGTCGAGTTCGGCGCCGATGGGGGTGATGTCCCCCAGTTCGGTACGCGGCATGACGTTCACGCAACCCTCCTTCTCAGTAGTCGTGCTGGCAGATGCCCGGCGGGTCGAACACCGACAGGCGCTTGCACTGCTCCTCGTCGTACATTCCGCCGCTGATGGCGCCGAGTGTGCTCTCGTCGAGTTCGGCGCCGATGGGGGTGATGTCCCCGAGTTCGGTACGCGGCATGACGTTCATGCGCTTCCCTCCCTTCTGGTGTCGTGGAGCAGCCTGCCGAGCCTGACTTGTGATCACCTTGAACCGGCTTGAGAGGCGTTGTCGGCCAGCTGGGCGCGTATCAAGGACGCGTACAGGCCGCCGGCCGCCACCAGCCGGTCATGGGTGCCGCCCTCGACGATCCGGCCTCCGTCGAGCACCACGATCAGGTCGGCGTCCCTGATCGTGCTCAGGCGGTGGGCGATCACGATCCTGGTCTGCGGAAGGGTGCCGAGGTTCGCGCTCAGCGCTGCCTCGGTCCTGGTGTCGAGGTGGCTGGTGGCCTCGTCGAGAAGCAGGATCTCAGGCCGGCCGAGGATGGCCCTGGCCAGGGCGATGCGCTGGCGCTGCCCGCCGGACAGCCCACCGCCCTCGGTGAGCGGCGTGTGGTAGCCGAGCGGCATGGCGGCGATGTCGTCGTGCACGCACGCCAGCCTCGCCGCCTGGACCACCTCGTCCTGGCCGGCGTCCGGGTTGCCCAGGCGGATGTTGTCGGCGATCGAACCGGTGAACAGCGCCGGCTCCTGCGTGACCACGCCGAACCTGGGCCGCACCGTACCGGTGTACCTGATCCGGCCTTCGACGGGGTGGACCAGGCCGAGCAGCAGGCGCGCCAGCGTGGTCTTGCCCGACCCCGACCTGCCGACGAGAGCGACCTTCTGGCCGGGGGCGATGCGCAGATCGACCCCGCGCACGATCCAGTGGCTCTCCTGCGCGTAACGGAAGCCGACTCCGGCCAGCTCGATCCAGGTCCGCGGGCTGCTGACGGGGGGCGGGGGCGGCGACAGGGGCTCCGGCGCGGCCGCCCAGATGTCGGCCAGCCGTTCCGCCTGCGCACGGGCGGTCTGCAGGCCGCGCAGGCTCCTGGTCAGCGAGGTCAGCGGCGCGAGGGCGGCGGCGGCCAGGGCCAGCGTGCCCATCAGCGCGCCGGGAGTGAGCCGGCCCTGCGTGGCCTGCCACGCGCCCGCCCACAGCAGCACCAGCGGCGCGGCGAACGCCAGCGCCGCGAGCAGGCTGTCCTGAAGCCCCTGCGCCGACGAGCTGCGTCGCGCCCGCTCGGCCTGGGCGGTCAGCAGTCCTGTCCAGCGTTCCAGGATCTGGGTCTCCGCCCCGGCCGACTTGACCGTCTCGACGCCTCTGACGGCCTCGACCAGCAGGCCCTGCGCCTCGTTGCGCGCCTCCTGCTCGCGGTGCGCCAGCTCGCGGATCCGCCGCCGGGTGCCGAGCAGCACCACCACCTGCGCCGCGACCAGGACGAGGAGGGCCGAGCCGAGCAGCGGCGACCGTACGGTGACCGCGATCAGGTAGCCGGCCGCGAGCGGTGCGTCGAGCAGGACCGACAGCACCTGCCCGGTGAGCACCTCGCGCAGCACGCCGGCCGAGTTGATCCGCGAGACCAGATCGGCGGACCCCCGATGGGCGAAGAACCGGAACGGCAGGGCGAGCAGCCGCCTGGCCAGACCGTCGAACAACGCCGTGTCCGCCCGCGCCCGCAGCACGACCAGCGCCCACGACCTCAGCCCGCCCACCGCGAGATGGGCGAGCGCGGCCCCGGCCGCGGCCGCCCCCACCAGCGGCAGCGCGCCCATCTCGCCGGCGCCGAGGACCCGGTCGACCACGTACTCCGTGAGCGCGGGCAGCACCAGGCCGAACCCCTGCAGGAGCAGGCTGAGCAGCACCAGGACGGCCACGAGAGCGCGATGGTCCAGCACGCTGAACCGGGCGTAACGCGCCCACCAGGGCCGCCGATCGCCGAAGCGCCCGCGTACGAAGCCGTTCCCCGGGGTGAAGGTGAGCATCACGCCGCTGTAGTCGCGGGCGAACTCCTCGCCGGTCACCCTGACCCGCCCACGACCGGGATCGACGATCGTGACCAGGTCGCCGGCCACACGCTCCACGACCACGAAGTGCCTGCCTTGCCAGTGCGCGACGGCCGGGAGCACGATCCGCGGCACCTGGGCGGCCGGCAGCGCGAGCGCGCGGGTGTCGAGTCCGTGCGCGCGGGCGACGCGCACCAGGGCCAGCGCGCTCGCGCCGTCCCTGCCCGCGCTCAACTCGGCGGAGAGCGCGGGCAGCGGGACGCGGCGCCCGTACGCGCCGAGGACCATCGCCAGGCACGCGGCGCCGCATTCGACCATGCTGTGCTGGAGTACAACGGGAACACGCATGGAGCGGCAGTCTTCGCCACGCCCCTTTGAACCGGGTTGTAACCGCTTGGAACGCCTTCCCCAAGCGGCCTTCATCCGGGTCCGGACGCCGGCCCAGCCGCCTCGTCGAGGATGGCGGCCCTGGACGGCCTCACCCCGCGCGAGGTCGAGATCTTCGGCCTGCTCGCCCGCGGCAGGTCCAACGGCGAGATCTGCGCGGAACTGGTGCTGAGCGAGAACACGGTGAGGTCGCACGTCCGGGCCGTCCTGCAGAAACTGGACCTGCGCGACCGCGTGCACACGGTGATCCACGCGTACGAGAACGGGCTCGTGGGTCGCAACGACCTGCCTGACTGAGATTCCATCCTGCCGGGTGGTGCCGTCTCACACCTTGGGGTGATGTCTGCCGGTGACGTCCGGCCTAGGTTCGATGTCGTGTCCTTTCCACGTCTGCGCCTTCCGCTGGTGATCTCCCTTTTCGTGCTCGCCGTGCTGCTCGGCTGGACGGCACCGGCCCATGCCGGTGACCAGGAGCTGATCGACGACTACCGCTCCGTCTACGGCACGCCGGGCGTCGCAGCTGCCGTGATCGACGGGTCGTCCGTCGAGACGATCGTCCGCGGCCGGGATGGGGACGACAACGCGGTGACGCCCCGGACGCCGTTCCGTATCGCGTCCTTGAGCAAGTCGATGACGGCGACGGCGATCATGCTGCTGACGGACGGATTCTCCGTGGACGACCCGGTCGTCAAGTTCACCCCGAGTTCAAGACGCGCTACACCAAGATCACCGTACGTTCATCGAGCTAGACCCTCGCGCCCGCACGAAACGAGGTCATCATGACTGCGTCCCCCACGCGCTCCAGTTCTGCCAGATCAACTATTACCGATGTCACGTGGTTCTTCGCGATCGCCGTCCTGCTGTGTTTCGCGCTGTCCGTTCCGATGGTCTTCCGGCTCGTCCCGACGGACTTCTACAACCTGATCACTCCGATCATGCAACAGACCCCGCTGCTCGCAGCGATCATCATGTGGCTTGCCCGACGACCCGGAACGTTCCGAGAGACGTTCGCCACCAGGTGGCGCGGCACACCCAAGTGGGCCAGCATCGGCATCGGCCTCATCGCCGCGATCGCCGCGATCCAAACCGCCATCGCACTGGCATTGGGGATCTGGCAGCTCAACCCGCTTGACCAGATCTTCACGGCGACCATGTGGATCGTCCCGGTCTTCCTCATGCAGTCGGTCTTCGCCATCGGCGAAGAGTTCGGCTGGCGCGGCTGGCTGGCGACGCGCGCCGCGTCATGGGGATTCTGGCCGCTGGCCCTTGTCAGCGGTCTGGTCTGGATCGTCTGGCACCTGCCGGTCCTCGCCGTCATCGGTGATCGACCACTCTGGGACATCGTTATCTACTACGCGGGCATGCTGCCATGGGCGCCGCTGTTGCTCGCACTTCGCTGGCAGTCGGGGAGTGTCTGGCCCGCGGTTTTGACGCACGGAGCGATCAACAGCGTCCGGGTGTACCTGCTGCAATCCGTCCCCGATGCAACGGATCACCTGCTCATCGAAGTGATCGGCTGGGTGCTCACGCTCGCCGCCGCCGTGTGGCTGATGCGCCCGAGCCGGGCGCAGCTCGTCCGCGGGTCTTTTGAGGGTTAGGTTGATTCCTTGCTCGAGTTTGGCCGTTATCCCGTTGCGCAAGCCAAAGCCAGAGCCTTGTCCTCGATTTTCGCGAGGTCGGGCTGCGCAGGCCGGGTAGCGGAAGATCGTGAGGCGATGATCATGCGGAGCAGGGCGAGCATGTCGTCGAAGCTGGGCGGGCCCTTGGTGCGGTACCAGGGAGCGCATCGGCGGTGCTCGGCGACGACATCGGCGGCGTGATGAGCATGGCAGGCGTACCAGATGATGACCAGGCTGTAGGCGACCATCCCCAGGGGCAGGGTCCGCTCGACGGCCTTGACCGTGCGGTTGCGCGCCTGACCGCACGTCTGCTGAGACGGCCGAAAAGGCGGGCAATCTCCGCATAGGGGTCCCGGTACCCCGGGTAGCGAGCCATCGACGACCCACGGCGTCGGCCGTTGAGCGGTGCAGTGACGTCATATTGTGCTCTTCCTGGCTGGCGGAGTGATGTCGGCGGGACGTGGACCTGGTTCGGTGCGCGGCCGGAGGCGGCGGGCCACGACGGCGGCCAGCCGGCGGCCGGCGCGGTGGGCGGGGCTGCGGTCCAGCTGGTCGACGTGCAGGTAGGCCTGGGTGGTGCGCGGGTCGGCGTGGCCGAGCAGGGCTTGGACCACGTCGAGCGCTCCTCGACGGCCTTGTCGGCGAGGTCGGGGTCCGCGCGCAGGGCGGCGAGCTGGGCGGGGGTTCGCCGGCGTGCAGCAGCGCGGTGGCCATGCTGTGCCGGATGGCGTGCGGGGTGAGCGTGTGCGGGTCGGGGATGCCGACGGCGCCGGCGAGCCGTTGCAGCTGGTCCAGCACGTAGGAGCGGTGCAGCCGGGCGCCGGTGCGGGTGACGAACAGCGGGCCGGGTGCCGCGCCCCGCTCGGCCAGGTAGGCGTCGAGCAGGGGGCCGGTGGCGTGGTCGTCGAGGACGACCCGGTGCGGGCGGCCGCCCTTGGCGGGCAGGGTGAGGATCCGGTTGTCGCCGGCGTGGCCCAGGCCGTCCAGCTGGGCGCCGGTCAGCTCGCCGATGCGGCAGCCGGTGGCCTTGAGCACCGCGACGACGGCGGCGGTGCGGGCGGATTCGTGCGCGACCGCGTGGACGACCAGGTCGTCCAGCTGGGCTTCGGTGAAGTAGCGGCTGAGCTTGCCGGCGCGTTTGGGCAGCTCCATGCGATGGAACGGGTTGCGCGCCGCGGCGTCGGCCCGTTGCAGGTAGGCGTACCAGCTGGAGCAGGCCGACAGGCGGCGGCGCCGGGTGCCGGCGGCCAGGCCGGAGTGCCGCATGGCGGCGGCGTAGGTGTCGGCCTCGATGAAGGAGACGTCGCGCAGGTCCAGGCCGCGGGCCTGGATCCACCACAGCCACCAGGAGACGTCGCGGATGTAGCCGTCCTGGCCCACCGACGTCCCTCCGTGGAGCCCCGGTGTCTCGGCGGCTGGTTGTGCCGCCATCGGGACCCCTGGGGCGCTCGGGGCGCGAGCGCCCCCAGGGGTGGGGTGGATCAGTATCCGGGGACGTTTACCCGGAACGGCCGGCCGTCGAGGGTGCCGGTGACGAGGGTGGTGTCAGTAGCGGTGAAGGCCTTCCACTGCAGCGTGACCTGGTGGGTCGCGCCGTCGGGGCCGGTGACGGTGAGGTTGGCGGTGGCTTTGTCGCCGGCGACCTTGGCAGTGCCGGTGGCGGCGAGGTCGGCGACGTAGCGGACCTTGTCCAAGGTGATCGTGCCGTCTGTACCGTTGGTGACCTTCCCGCCGCGCAGCCCGGGCTCGGTGTCCGGCCGCGAGGCGCGATGCGGGTTGTGCATAGCTACCGTGTCGGCGGCGGTGGCGAACGCAGCCGCCACGAGTATGCGCTGCGGAGTGTCGAGCCCGCCGCCGCGGGCGGGCGGTACTGCTGCCGCGGTCGCAGGGAAGTGACCGTGTGCCTGGTAGTTGGCCATCGTGCACGACGTGTCGGACACCCGCCCCGGGTTCTGGATGAACCGGTGCATGATCTGTCGCGCGCACTCGCCACCCGGCCCACGGCCCTCGACCGCGGGGTTGTGGTACCCGGCCTGGACGGTGACCGCCTGGCCGCGGGGGAATGCCCGCGCCGCGGTGCGTGCACCCATGATCGCCTTCGGGTCGAACTCGCCGGCGACGGCCAGCATCGGCACCGCCGGCCGGTGCGGCACGATCGCGTTGTTCTCTCGCGGGGTAGGCCAGCCTGCGCAGAAGTCTGCACCGCTGCCCGCCTCGGCGAGGGTGAACGGCGCGTACCGGTTGCGCTCGGCATGCCAGGTCTCCAACTGGCGGCGCCGGGTCGCCTCGTCGGCGGTGCGGTCGTACGGCCAGCGCGGGTCGGAACACAGGTACGCCGTCGTACCGGCCCTGTCCGGTGACTCCTTGGACGGCGCTTTGGATCCTGCGCCTTTGTTGCCGGCCAGCGGGGCGGCCCGGTCGAGCACGCGGCGCAGCGGGGCCGGGTCGCCGTCCAGGTATGCGGCGGTGGCCGCGGTCGCGTCGGTGGCGAGGGCTGGATCAGAGGTCGACCGCAGCGCCCCGAGCAGTCGCTGCGGGGTCAGCGCGCTGTCGCCGTCGGCGCGCGTCTTCCGCACCACCGCTTCCCAGCGTGCCTGCGGGTCGCCGCCGGCGGTTCGGCGGCAGGCCGACGATCGCCGGCAGGCGCGGGCGTAGTGGGCGATGGCTTCCTGGATCTCCTTGCCTTCCGACTCGCCGAGCTGCCACCGGCCGGCCTGGTCGATTGGGCCGATCATGCTCTCGATGTACAGGGCGCGCACCTGGTCCGGGTAGCGGGTCGTGTAGGCCTGTCCGCTCAGCGCGCCCCAGGACGATCCCACGACGGTGACCTTGGACAGGCCCAAAGCCGCGCGCACCGCCTCCACATCGGCGACGTACTGGTCGCTGCTGAAGAACTGGGCCCTGTCGCCGAGCTCGCGCGCGCACTGGCCGACCGACTCCGGATTCCCCTGCTGCAGCGCCTTGCACCGCAGCGGCGCGGATTCGCCCAACCCGCGGAACTCCACGATCATCATGTCCGAGTGGTCCAGCAGAGGCTGGAAGACCTTCCGGAAGGCGTCGACGCGCTCGGCGTTGGGGCCGAGCGGGGCCGGACCGCCGGGCATCGCCAGGATCGAGGTGCGGGCTGGGCGCGATCGGTCGGCCCGCGGGATGTACCCGAACCTGATGGTGATCTTCTCCGAGTGCGGATCCTGCCAGTTCAGGGGGACGGTCAGGGTGCCGATACACCGGCTGGTCGCGGTGGCGCATTCGTGCCGGCCGCCGCCGGCCGCCGCCGTGGCGGCCGGCGGCGGCGCGGCGGCGACCAGCGCCACCAAGCCGACCAGAATCGTCCTCAGTACACGCATGTGGCCTCCGCCCACAGGACTCCGGGAGTCCGACGGGGCGATGTTCGTGCTGGTTCGCTGTGGTTCATGTCATAAGTTGAGCCAGCGTGGGTGTTGCCAGCGCGTATGCGGTTTTCGATATGCCGACGATATGCGTCGGCTCGTAGCCTCGGGGGCATGCGCGAGTTGATCGTCGAGGACGAGCTATTCCTGGCAGAAGTCATCCGCGATGGCCTACGTCTGGAAGCGATCGCCGCCGACCTCGCCGGTGACGGTCACACCGCTCTGGAACTGCCGAGCATCAGCGCCTACGACATCGCCGTCCTCGACCGCGACATCCCCGGCCCCTCCCGCGACGAGATCGCCGAACGCATCGTCGCCTCCGGCAGCGGCATGCCCATCCTCATGCTCACCGCTGCCGACCGGCTCGACGACAAGGCCTCCGGGTTCGATCGGCGCCGACGACTACCTCACCAAGCCCTTCGCGATCAAAGAACTCGTGCTCCGTCTCAGAGCGCTCCACCGCAGGCGCGCCCACAACAGGCCACCCGTGCGAGAGATCGCCGGCCTGCGGCTGGACCCGTTCCGCCACGAGGTCTACCGCGACGGCCGCTACGTCGCGCTCACCGGAGACAGTTCGCCGTGCTCGAAGTCCTCGTCGCAGCCGAAGGCGGTGTCGTGAGCGCCGAAGAACTCTTGGAGCGAGCGTGGGATGAGAACGCCGACCCCTTCACCAACGCCGTCCGCATCACCGTCTCGGCACGGCGCAAACGGCTCGGCGAACCGGGGATCATCGCCGCCGTCGGCGGCGCCGGGTACCGCATCGGCACTCAACCAGACACGCGGTCGTGAGGGAGGAGACCGTGGACAGAGCGCCTGGGTTGAGCGTTCGCCTCAAACTCACCCTCAGCTACGCCGGCTTTCTCATGCTCGCAGGTGCCTTGCTGCTCGCCGCCGTGTTGGTCTACTTCCTGCGAGGCCTACCCGATGATGCGGTCTACACCACCGGTGACTTGATGATCGACCGCTCCGCCATCATGCGTTCGTTCACTCCGGTCGCGGCCATCGTGTCGGCGTTCCTGCTGGTGTTCGGTCTCCTGGGAGGATGGATTCTCGCCGGCCGGATGCTCGCCCCCCTGACCCGCATCACGGACGCTACACGCATGGCCGCGAACGGGTCACTTTCCCACCGGATCCGGTTGGAAGGCCGCAAAGACGAGTTCCGCGAACTCGCCGACGCCTTCGACGCCATGCTCGTACGGCTTGAAGCACACGTCGCCGAACAGCGGAGATTCGCCGCCAACGCCTCGCACGAACTGCGCACGCCGCTGGCGATCTCGCAGTCACTTCTCGACGTGGCCCGCAATGATCCGACACACGACCATGGCGAACTCGTCGACCGCCTTCACGCCGTCAACGCTCGAGCGATCGACCTCACTGAGGCGCTACTCGCGCTCAGCCGCGCCGGCCAGAGGTCCTTCACCCGAGAACCTGTCGACCTGTCCCTACTCGTGGACGAGGCCATCGAAACACTGCTCCCGCTCGCCGAGAAACGCGGTGTCACCATCGATGCCTCCGGTGGCATCACCCCGGCTGTCGGGTCGCAGGCGCTCCTGCTGCAGATGACGACGAACCTTGTGCACAACTCCATCGTGCACAACCTGCCCGAACAGGGCACTGTTTGGGTCAAGACCAGCGTCCGCCCCGAGACCGTGGTACTCACTGTCGAGAACACCGGCGAGAAACTCTCCCCGCGGCTGGTCTCGACACTCACCGAACCGTTTCAGCGCGGCACCGAACGAATACGCAACGACCACGCAGGCGTCGGCCTCGGCCTGGCGATCGTCAAGAGCATCACCCAAGCACACGACGGATCCCTCACCATCGTCCCGCGCCCTGCGGGCGGACTCCGTATCGTCGTTCAACTGCCTACCCCCCACCACCACATACCGCCAAACAGTCAGGTACCGCAAACCTGGTCACGTACGGCCACATAACCGGATTAGGAGCTGTTTCCTGGATCACGTGCGGAGCCAGATGACCAAGGCTGCGACCGTGACGGTTCCCAGGAACATGTAGGCGCGTTTGTCGTAGCGG
>NZ_JBSGDV010000044.1:0-13609 GCF_053602555.1 Nonomuraea sp. NPDC004354
CGATCAAGACGATGCGGGATACGGGTCGGGACATGTTGGACAAGTACAAGGAGACCTCACGCGGCGGTCTCGCCGTGAACGTCATCGAGTGCTGACCCGCGGCCCGGCGCCATTGGGGGGACGCGCCAGGCCGGTCGTCGGTCAGCCGGGCCCTGACGAGTCGGGGCGGTCCTGGTTGAGGGAGCTCTCCAGGTGGGCGAGGGCGCGGTCCAGTGATGCGGGGGCGTCCATGCCGGGATCCTGGGCCCAGTCGAGCCAGGTCGACAGCAGGATGCCGAACACCGCGCCGCTGACGGCCCGCACGCGGTCGTCGTACGACGGGCGGTCGAGCCTGGCCGCGACCAGGTCGGTGAGGGTCTGCTTGGTTCTGGTGATGTTGGCGAGGCTGGCCGCCCACAGGGAGGGGACGCTGAGCACCAGCGCCTGACGCTCCCGTTTCGCGGCGATGTCCGCGTCGGTCACGCCGGTGAGCACGGCGCGCAAGGCGTTGCGCAGGGCCGTGACCGGGCCGAGCTCCGCCGGCTGGGCCGCGTAGGCCGCGGCGATGAGGGTGTCGTAGTCGTCGAGGGTGACCAGCGCTTCCTTGGTCGGGAAGTAGCGGAACACGGTCCGGTGCGAGACGTCGGCGGCCTGGGCGATCTGCTCGATGCTGGTGGCGTCGTAGCCCTGCTCACGGAACAGGCGCAGGGCGTGCCGCTGGATGGCGGCGCGGGTGTCGGCCTTCTTGCGTTCCCGCAGTCCGGGTGCTTCGGGTGACGTCATGCGGGATCCTTCAGCGGGATGACCGTCCGATACTTTCCGCCGGCGGACTGCTGCGGCGGCTCGTCAGCGCGTTCCAGGATGACATGCTCCAGACGGTGCTCGGCGAGCAGGCCGGCGATCCCTTCGCGGACGGCGCGCCACACCGTCTCCGGGTCCGCCTCCGGCGTGGCGCGCAGCCGTACGCGCAGGCCGGCCGGGCCGGTCTGGACGATCTGGTAGAGCTGTACCCCCGGCGTGCGATCCACCAGTGTGTTGAGCATCAGCGGCGCGATGACGCCCTGGCCCCGCCCGGTGGTGAACGTGAGCAGGTCGGCCACGCGTCCCTGGACGCGGAGGGCGGGCCGCGGGTCGCCGCACGGGCACGGGTCGGGCCGTCGCAGGACGCTGTCGCCGAGGTCGTAGCGCAGGATCGGCTGCACCCGGTTGGCCAGGTTGGTGATCAGGACCGTGTGCGACGGCTCGCCCGGCGGGGTGGGGGAGTGGTCGGCCTCCACCGGTTCGACCACGGCCCAGTCGCTGTTGACGTGGTACCAGCCGTGCGCGCAGCCCTCGGTCAGGAAGGGGCACTCGCTGGCGCCGTAGGTGTCGCGCACCTTGGCCCCGAACGCGCGGGCCATCCGCTCGTGGTCGCCGCCGGTCAGCGTCTCGCCGGCGGGCTCCACCAGCGCCGGAGCGATGCGCAGCCGCCCCGCCTCCTGCTCGGCGGCCAGCATGCCGAGGACGCTGCCGTAGCCGAGCAGGAGCGCGGGCCGGAACTCGTTGAGCGCCTCGACCAGCGCGTCGAGCGGGGCGTGCACCGGGAAGAGGCGGACGGTCCTGCGCCGCAGCCGGCTCGCGCGCATGCGGGCGGCGCCCGCCGAGACCAGGAAGTGCCCGTTGGCCGCGGCCACGATGGCCATCCGCCCGCCGCCGGCCACGATGCGGGGAACGTCGCCAGCGTCCAGCCAGGACACCATCATGCGCATGCCGAGGGCGTAGTTGACGGCGATGTCCCGGTCGTCCTTCACGAAGATCGCGGGGTTGCCGGTGGTGCCGGAGGTGGTGACCGCGAGATACCGGTCCAGGAAGCGACCGCCCACCAGCGTGGGGTCCGCGACGAACGCGCGGGCCCGCTCAAGCGTCACCTCCCGGTCGGTGGCCCACTGATCGTAGTGCGCCATCAGCGCCGCCTTGCCGGTGACGGGCAGCCGGGCGGGGTCGTCGAGGCCGGACGGCAGCCCCCGGTAGAGGTCGCGGTAGTAGGGGGAGTGGGTGCGGGCGTGCTCGACGAGGTCGGCGAGCCGCCGCCGCTGGACGGCCGCCCACGCGTGACGTCGTCTGGTACGGCGTGCGTCTCGCAGCACCAGGGGAATGCTCTCCTTCATGCGGAACATTCTGTCACAGCAATGACAAATGTCAGTCAAATGCCAGAATTTCGCCAGGAGGGTGTGGCCCTCGGGAGACAGGCCGGACGGCCGGAGCTATGTAGAGTTCGAGCTATGCCGAAGATGACGATGACGTTCCAGCTGGTGCTCGGAACGTTCCTCGACGCTCCCGACCGGGAGTTCTACGGCCTGGAACTCATGAACGCCACCGGCCTGGCCAGCGGCACCGTCTATCCGATCCTCGGCCGGTTGGAAGGCCTGGGCTGGGTGGAGAGCCGGCACGAGGACCCCGGCGTCGGCATCCGCGAGAAGCGGCCGACCCGTCGCTACTACCGGCTCACCCCCGACGGCCTCGAGAGCGGCCGCGCCGCCATCGCACGGGCGCATCGCTCGCGCGGACAGCCCGCCCCCTGGTGGCTCGGCCGTACCGGGGAGGCGCTATGAGCATCCGGCCCATCCTCGACGCCCTCCCGAGGGCCTTACCTCCCGCGCAGCTCGACCTGGTCGAGCGGGCTCACGCGGTCGCCGCGTTCTGGCACCGCGGACAGCGACGGCGCAGCGGCGAGCCGTACATCGGGCATCCGGTGGCGGTGGCCGCCATCCTCGCCGAACTCGACGCGGGATACGAGATGCTCTGCGCGGCGCTCCTCCACGACGTCCTCGAGGACTCCGCGTGCACCAAGGAGGCGTTGCTGCGCGACTTCGGCGAGGAAATCGTCACGCTGGTCAGCAGCATGGGCACCCTCCACGACCCCGCCGACCTGGAAAGGTGCGCCGACGACCGCCTCCTCATGCTCAAGCTGGCCGACCGGCTGCACAACCAGCGGACGATGGAGTTCCTGCCGAGGGACAAGCAGCGCCGCAAGTCCCGGGAAACGCTGGAGGCGTTCGCGCCGGCCGCCGCACGGCTCGGCCTGGACGGGATCAGGGTGGAGCTGGAAGAGCTGGCCGGCGCGGTGCTGTCGGCGCCCGCCGAGGTCCGCTTCTCCTTCCACGCGCTCGCGGTGGGCGCGCTCGTCCTTCCCGCCGAGGTCCGGGCGCGGTGGCTGGCCGAGTGGCTGGGCGAACTGCACGCGTTGCCCGGCAGGCGGGCACGGGCCCGCTTCGTGGCGCACCTGCTCTGGGGGCTGCCGCGGATGGCGGCGGCCGTACGCGGGCCGACGCTGACCGCCGGGAGCGTCCTGCGCCCCGCGACACGCTGCCTGCGGTGGCTCCTCAGATCGGACGCCCGCGTGTGGGCGCTGCTCGGGCCGCCGCTCGCCTGGCTGGTGCTCGACACGGCGGCCGACCGGCTCGGCGACGCCGTGGTCATCCTCATCACCGTCCCGCCGGTGCTGGCCGGCGGCGTGCGTGCCGTACGGGAGCGGCTGAAGGACTCCGACCCTACGTCGTGATCGCCAGGGACGCCGCGCTGACCGCCGCGCCCGTCACGGCACCCGCCAGCACCTGGGCGGGCGTGTGGTGCGAGACCCGCACCCGCGCCCACCCGATCACGGCCACCACGACCGCACCCGCCAGCAGCACCGGCAGCGCCGGGAGCACCTGGGCCAGCACCACGGCGGTGCCCGCCGACACCCCCGCGTGGAACGAGATCTTCCACGCGAGCGTGATCAGGCCCATGACCACCACCCAGCCCAGCATCACCGCCGCCGTCGCCACCACCATGTCCGGGGCGTCGAGCAGCACCAGTACGGCGAGCCCGGCCACCACGGCGACGAATCCGGCCAGCATCGGCCCCTTGCGGCTCCTGCGCTCGACCACATGGATCGAGTCCAGGCGGCCCCGCCGTACCCCGAGCGCGATCACGGCCGCGGGCACGCCCGCGCACAGCGCCGCGGCCAGCAGCCCCCACGCCAGGCCGGCCCAGCCGTCGGCGAGCAGCCCCACCAGGGGCGGCATGGCGATCGCCACGTACTGCGGCGCGAACACCTCGGTCACGGCGGCGGCCACGGTCCCGCCGGTCGCCTTCCAGCCTTCCGCGCGCTGATCGGTCACGTCTCCTCCTGAGGTACCGGTCGTCCGGTGGTCGGTCATGCGGTCAGGAAGCGCCTGACCGCCGCCAGCCAGTCCTCGGGCTGGTCGATGTGCGCCATGTGTCCGGCCTCCGCAAGGATGACCGCCTCGGCGCACGGGGTCGCGGCGACCAGCGAGGAGGGGAAGGTCATGTCCTGGCGCCCGTGCAGCAGGAAAGAGCCGCTCCCTCCAGGGGCGAGCTGTCCCACACCGAGGGATGGGCGCGCTTTCTGCGCTCGTACTCCGCCCACCCCGCGAAGGCGTCCGGCGGCACCGGCAGGACGCTGCTCGACGCCACGATCAGCCGCCGCACCAGCCCGGGATGCCGGATGGCCAGGCGCAGCGGTCGGAGGGCACCTCGAACTTCCTGACGTGCAGGCGCATCTACCCGGCGGCCTCGACGAGCGCGCGGAAGAGCGAGCCGTCCTCGCCGGCCTCGGGATGCCACTGGACGCCCAGGGCGAAGCGGTGACCCTGCAACTCGACCGCCTCGATCGCGCCGTCGGCGGCGTGGGCGGTGGCGTTGAGGCCCGTGCCCAGGCGCCTGATCGACTGGTGGTGGTAGTGCGGGACCGTCACGGTCTCCTCGCCCAGGATCGCGGCCAGGTGGCTGCCCGGGGTGACGGAGACCGGCATGTGCCCGAACTCGCCCGGGGCCGGGGCGTGCCCCGAGTGGCCGACGACGTCGGGAAGATGCTGGTGGAGGCTGCCGCCGAGGGTGATGTTCAGCACCTGGAGCCCTCGGCAGACGCCCAGGAAGGGCATGCCCGCCTTCAGCGCGGAGTCCGCTATCGCAAACTCCGCCGAGTCGCGAAATGTCCGGATAAATCCCGTGCGCTCGTGGGCCGTCTCCGCGTACCGCGACGGGTCGATGTCGCCCCCGCCCGCCAGGATCACCCCGTCCAGCCTGTCCACGATCGACGCCGGATCGCCGGCGGGCGGCACGATCACCGGCTGCCCGCCCGCCCGCACCACCTGCTCCACGTACATGTACGGCAGCAGCGCCGTCGTCATCTCCCACACCGTGAACCGCGCGGGCTCGACGTAACAGGTAATGCCGATCAAGGGTCTGGTCATCACAACTCCTGCAGGGGTCCTTCATACGGGGAAAGGCCCATCTCCACATTGGCCTTCAGCTAAGGTGCGGTGCGTGGCGAGGACCGTGAAGCGAGCCTACAAATATCGCTTCTATCCCACTCCCTCACAGGCAGACCTTCTGTCCCGCACCTTCGGATGCGTTCGCCTGGTCTACAACAAAGCACTTGATCTTCGCAGGGGTTCCCACGCCGCGCACGGCAAGGCTGTCTCCTACGGGGAGTCCTCGGCTGAGCTGACGAGATGGAAGCGGAGCGAGGAACTGGCGTTCCTGAACGAGGTGTCCAGCGTGCCGCTGCAGCAGGCGCTGCGTCACCTGCAGAGCGCTTTCGCCAACTTCTTCGCCGGACGAGCGAGGTATCCGTCATTCAAGTCCCGCAAGAGATCGCGATCCAGCGCCGAATTCACCCGCTCGGCGTTCACCTATCGCGACGGCGTCCTGAAGCTCGCCAAGATGGACAGGCCGCTGGATGTTCGCTGGTCGCGTCCACTTCCCCTGGCCGCGAGGCCGTCCACCGTCACCGTCTCCCGTGACAGCGCCGACCGCTGGTACGTGTCCATCCTGGTCGAGGAGACGATCGCACCGCTGCCGCCTGTCGATCAAGCGGTGGGCGTGGACGCTGGGCTGTCGGTGCTCCTGACGCTTTCCACCGCCGAGAAGATCATCGGTGCGAAGGCGGAGAGGAGAGATCGCAAACGCCTCGCGAGAGCCCAGCGCAACTTCGCGAGCAAGGCGAGGGGCTCGGCCAACCGAGAGAAAGCGCGGGTCAAGGTCGCCGGCGTCTACGGGCGAATCGTGGATCGGCGGCGAGACCACCTGCACAAGGTGACGACACGGCTTGTTCGCGAGAACCAAGTGATCGCCGTGGAGGATCTCGCCGCGCGCAACCTGATGAGGAACACGTCGCTCGCGCGTGCGGTCGCGGATGCGGCGTGGCGAAGCCTCCGGCACATGCTGGAGTACAAAGCGGCCTGGTATGGGCGGGAACTGGTGGTGATCGACCGCTGGCTTCCTTCCTCCAAGACCTGCTCGTCCTGTGGCGCCGTACGGGCGAGTATGCCGCTTGACGTCCGGTCGTGGACCTGCGCCTGCGGCGCGGTGCACGACCGGGACGTCAACGCCGCCAAGAACATCCTGGCCGCTGGGCTGGCGGACAGGTGAAACGCCTGTGGAGCTGATGGAAGACCTCAAGGAGAGCTCTCTCCGACGGGCGGTCGGCGACGAAGCAGGAAGCCTCCTGGGACGATCCGAGAGGATCTCTTCCGGGAGAGCAGGTCAAAGCGGTGTAACGTACGCCCCCGAGATGCCGCCGTCGACCAGGAACTCCGAGCCGGTGATGAAGGACGCGTCGTCGGAGGCGAGGAAGGCGACCGCGGCGGCGATCTCGCTTGCCTCGGCGAAGCGGCCGACGGGAATGTGGACCAGGCGGCGCTGGGCGCGCTCGGGGTCCTTGGCGAACAGCTCCTGCAGCAGCGGCGTGTTCACCGGGCCGGGGCACAGGGCGTTGACCCTGATGCCCTCGCGGGCGAACTGCACGCCGAGCTCCCTCGACATCGCCAGCACGCCGCCCTTGGAGGCGGTGTAGGAGATCTGGGAGGTGGCCGAGCCCATCACCGCGACGAAGGAGGCGGTGTTGATGATCGAGCCCTTGCCCTGCCGCCGCATGTAGGGGATGGCGTGCTTGCAGCACAGGTAGACGCTCGTCAGGTTGACCTCCTGCACGCGGCGCCACGCCTCGATGCCGGTCTCCAGGATGGAGTCGTCGTCGGGCGGGGAGATGCCCGCGTTGTTGAAGGCGATGTCGACGCTGCCGTAGGTGTCGAAGGCGGTCTGGTACATCCTGACCACGTCGTCCTCGTTGGTGACGTCGGCCCGCACGAACAGGCCGCCCACCTCGTCGGCGGCTTTGGCGCCGGTCGGCTCGTCGAGGTCGACGCAGACGACCTTGGCGCCCTCGTCGGCGAACCGTCGTGCGGTGGCCAGGCCGATTCCGCTGCCGGCGCCGGTGATGACGGCGACGCGATCCTGCAAGCGCTGCATATGTCCTTCTCTCGGTGGGTGCTCTGCTTCTCGCGCGGGCCCAGGAACCCGGGCGGGGGTCCCGGGGCCTCATGACGGGGCCGGAGGGCCGTGACCCCGGTCAGTCGGTGGCGATGAAGACGTTCTTGGTCTCGGTGAAGGCGGCCAGGGCGTCGGGCCCCAGCTCCCGTCCGAGCCCCGACTCCTTGAAGCCGCCGAACGGCGTCCAGTACCGCACGCTGGAGTGGGAGTTGACGCTCAGGTTCCCGGCCTCGACCGCCCTGGCCGTCCGCAGCGCCCTGCCGACGTCGCGGGTCCAGATCGAGCCGCTCAGGCCGTAGCGGGTGTCGTTGGCGATCCGCACCGCCTCGGCCTCGTCCGCGAACGGGACCACCGACACCACCGGCCCGAAGATCTCCTCGGTGAAGGCGCGGTCGGTCACGGCGGAGGTGAGGACGGTCGGCGGGAACCAGAAGCCGGGGCCGTCGGGGCATGACGTCTGCAGGTAGGGGTTGTCGGGGACGAAGCCGCGCACCCGCTCCAGGTGCTCGGCGCTGATGAGCGGCCCCATCTCGGTGCTCTCGTCGAGCGGGTCGCCGACCTTGACGTTCGTGACGGCCTGCGAGAGCCGTACCAGGAAGTCGTCGTAGACGGAGGCCTCGACGAGGATCCTGGAGCGGGCGCAGCAGTCCTGCCCCGAGTTGTCGAAGACGGCGTAGGGCGCGGTGGCGGCGGCCCTGTCGAGGTCGGAGTCGGCGAAGACGATGTTGGCGGACTTGCCGCCGAGCTCCAGGGTGAGCCGCTTGACCTGCCCGGCGCACGTGGCGGCGATCTGCTTGCCGACCTCGGTGGAGCCGGTGAACACGATCTTGGCGACGTCCGGGTGCTCGACCAGGCGGGCGCCGGCGACCTCGCCCGCGCCGGGCACGACCTGGAGCACCCCCTCGGGGAGACCGGCCTCGAGGGCCAGCTCGGCCAGCCGGAGCGCGGTCAGGGGGGTCCACTCGGCGGGTTTGACGATCACCGTGTTGCCCGCGGCGAGCGCGGGGGCCACGCCCCACGTCATGATCACCATGGGGAAGTTCCATGGCACGATCACGCCCACCACGCCGAGCGGCTCGTGGAAGGTGACGTCGAGGCCGCCCGCCACGGGGATCTGCTTGCCGTGGTCGCGCTCGGGCGCGCCGGCGTAGAAGTGCAGCACGTCGCGGACGTTGCCCGCCTCCCAGCGGGCGTTGCCGATCGTGTGGCCGGCGTTGGCGATCTCCAGACGGGCCAGTTCCTCGGCGTGCGCGTCGACCTTCTCGGCGAAGCGCCGCAGCAGGCGGGCGCGGTCGCCGGGCGAGACCTGCCGCCAGGTCAGGAAAGCGGTCCTGGCACGCTCCACCGCTCTGTCGATCTCCGCCGCGTCGGCGAGCTCGACCTCGGCGACCACGGCCTCGGTCGCCGGATTGATGATCTTCACAGTCTCTCGAATCCCCTGAACAGTTCCCAGTCGGTCACCGCCGCGTCGAAGGCGGCCAGCTCGACGCGGGCGTTGTTGGCGTAGTGGGCCACCACGTCCTCGCCGAAGTTCTCGCGGGCCAGCTTCGACCCCTCCCACAACGTGAGCGCGTCGCGCAGGGTGTGGGGCACGGTGTCGGCGCCGCTGGTGTAGGCGTTGCCGGTGAACGGCTCCTCCAGCGGCAGCTCGTTGTCGATGCCGTGCAGTCCGGCGGCGATGAGCGCGGCCACCGCGAGGTAGGGGTTCACGTCGCCGCCCGGCACGCGGTTCTCGACGCGCAGGGAGGGCCCGTGGCCGACGAGGCGCAGCGCGCACGTGCGGTTATCCACACCCCACTTGACGGCGGTCGGCGCGAAACTGCCCGGCACGTACCTCTTGTAGGAGTTGATGTTCGGGGCGTAGAGGAGGGTGAGTTCCCGCAGGCAGGCGAGCTGTCCGGCGATGAACCAGGCCCCCTGCTCCGACAGCCCGTACGGCCGGCTCCCTGCCATGACCGGCTCGTTGTCCACAGACCGCAGCGAGATGTGGATATGGCAGGAATTGCCCTCACGCTGGTTCGGCTTGGCCATGAAGGTGATCGACCTGCCCTCCTGGGCGGCGATCTCCTTGGCGCCGTTCTTGTAGATCGCGTGGTTGTCGCACGTGCGCAGGGCCTCGTCGTAGCGGAAGGCGATCTCGTGCTGGCCCAGGTTGCACTCGCCCTTGGCCGACTCGACGTACATGCCCGCGCCTTCCATCTCGCGCCTGATGCGGCGCAGGAGCGGCTCGATGCGGGCGGTACCGAGCAGCGAGTAGTCGACGTTGTAGAGGTTGGCCGGTGTCAGGTCGCGGTAGGCCCGCCGCCACGCCTCCTCGTAGCTGTCGTCGTAGACCACGAACTCCAGTTCGGTGCCCACGTAGGCGGCCAGCCCGCGCTCCTCGAGCCTGGCGAGTTGCCGGCGCAGGATCTGCCGGGGCGAGGCGACGACGTCCGTGCCGTCCTCCCAGGTCAGATCGGCCATCAGCAGGACGGTGCCCTCCTGCCAGGGGATGCGCCGCAGCGTCGACATATCGGGTTTCATCATGAAATCGCCGTAACCGCGGTCCCATGACGACATCTCGTAGCCGCTGACGGTGTTCATGTCGACATCGACGGCCAGGAGGTAGTTGCACCCCTCGGAGCCGTGGTGTAGCACCTCGTCAAGGAAGTATCGGGCGGACAGGCGCTTGCCCTGCATCCGGCCCTGCATGTCGACCAGGGCCAGCAGGACGGTGTCGATCCGCCCCTCGGCCACCTCGTCGCGCAACTCGTCTAGTGAAAGGAAGCCACCCGGCACAGTCACCCTCCCTGCTATTGGGCTAGTGTTAGACCATTGGTAAGCCGCAGTCAAGACCTCTGCCGAGGGGGGCCATGAACCCGTTGACGGTGTTGCGCCCGGTCCGGGCGGGCAACGCCTTCGAGGAGACCGTGGAGCGGCTGCTCCAGGCGATCAAGCTGGGCATGGTCGCCCAGGGGGAGAAGCTTCCCCCCGAGCGGGAGCTGGCCGTCCAGCTGGGAATCAGCAGGGTGACCCTGCGCGAGGCCATCCGCGCGCTGCAGGACGCGGGCTATCTCGACGTACGGCGCGGCAGGTACGGCGGCGCCTTCGTCATCTACGCCCCGCCCGCGCCCGGCAGCGGCGACCTGCGCCAGGCGGTGGCCGAGATGGGCTCCGACTCGATCGCCGACGCGCTCACCTTCCGGATGGCCGTCGAGTGCGGGGCCGCCCAGGTGCTGGCCGGCTCGTCGCTGTCGGAGGAGCAGCGCGAGGTGCTGCTCGGCCGCCTGGCCGACCTCAACGCCGCGGGCCCCGAGGAGTACCGCCGCCTCGACACGGCCTTCCACCTGTCGATCGCCGAGCTGACCGGCTCCCCGCTGCTGGCCGCGGCCTGCGCCGACGCGCGGCTGCGGGTGACCGACCTGCTCAACGCGATCCCCATGCTGCAGGTCAACATCGAGCACGCGGCGACGCAGCACGAGGCCATCGTCGCCGCCATCCTCGACGGCGACCCGGAGGCGGCCAGCCGGGCGGTCGCCGAACACCTGGAGGGCACCGCCGCCCTGCTGCGCGCCTTCCTCGGCTGAATGTCACGATCACGTCACCGAGCGTGCCTTCCGGTCGCGCCGGGTTCATCATGATCACATGCGTGGCACCCTCGTGGCGGTGTTATGTGCGGCCCTGGTCACCGCGGCGATCGTGGCCGGTGTCGGGGTGGTTTCGCGAGGTCCCGATCCCGCCACCACCACCTGTCCCGACGGCACGCGCGGCGACACCGTCCGCACGACGCGCCTCCAGGTGGACAACACCGACGTCGACGCGCCCACCCTCACCGCCGTCACCGTGGTCACCGTTCCGCGCGCGCATCCCGTCGTGGCCGACCTGCTGGCCGAGCCGAGGGAGGGCGGCTACCAGGCGGCCATGAACTGCCTGCTGAACGGCGGTGACCCGGAGGTGAGGTGGAGGGAGAAGCGGGAGAGCCTGCCCCGGATCGAGATCGGGCAGGAGAGCGTCACGGTCACCGACACGGTCAGGGTGGGCATCGAACTGGTCGCCGACGGCCAGGGGCTCGGCGATCAGGACCTGTGCAGCGTTCCGGACTACGGCTGGGTGCGGCACGTGGCCAGGGACGACGACGCGGAGTGGCGCTGCGTGCCCGACGCCGTCTTCGGGCCGTGGGAGTTCTACCAGGTCAACGATCGCCACTGGCACTTCGTGCTGCGCACCGAACCGGACCTGTGGCGGCTGCCCTGGCGGGAGATCGTGGTGGAACACCCCGACGGATGGCTGAGCTCTCCCAGCCCGCCGCCGGGCACGTGGGGCCAGAACACCGCCACCTGGCGGCAGCAGGCGGTCACCGCCCGGGTGTCGTTCACGCTGACCCCTGATCTGGACGGCTGGGGTGCCGCCGTGATGAGCGGCTATCCCGAGCGGATGGCCCGCGATCTCCTCAGCGAGTTCTGGACGTTCCTCACGCTTCTGGCGGGGCTGCTGATCCACCTGCGGTGGGGCCGGCGGGACCGGGCGCTCGTGGCGGTGCCGACCGTCCTCAGCGGCTTGCACCTGGTGCGCCTGCTCACCTACGACCTGCTGGGCCCGCCGGTGGCGGACGGGGCGGCTCGGATGGTGTTCTGGAGCGTGTCGAGCGGCGTCCTGGTCATCGCCGCCTCCGCCGTCCTGTGGGCCGGTGGCCTGCCCCGGTGGCAGTTGGTCCTCGGCCTGTCCGCGGTGCTGGCGGGCACCCTCGGGGCAGGGCTGGCGGGGTGGCTGACGGCGGGCTTCCCCGACGACGAGCCTGGCGGGCTGCCCTGGACCCTGGCGGGCATCGCCGCGGCCGATCTCCTGCTGGTGGCGCTGCTGTCGGCGGCGTGGATCAACGGGATGCGACGCGCCTTCCTGCGCGAGCACGGCGGTGCCGTCCCGCGCTGGGTGTGGGTGGTCAGCTGGGGTCTTGCCGCGCTCACCACGGCATACGCGTGCTTCGCCCTGGCCAGGGACCGCCTGCGGGTCATGTGGCTGGCCGAGGACCAGGATCGGTCACCTCCGACCTGCTCTGGATGCCCTTCAACCTGGTCACCTGGTTCGCCGGCTACGTGCTGTGGCTGTGGCCGGTGACGGTCCTGGTCGTGGCGCTGCGCTTCAGGACGTTCACGCTGGCGCGGGAAGGCCCGGACGGCGGGGGCGCCCGTGCGCTCGTGGTGTGGGTCTTCGTCGCCAACGCCTTCGGCTACTCCCACTTCTACGGCGGCCTCTGGCTGCCGGTCGCCCTGGTGGCAGGAACGGTGACCCTCTGGGCGGTGCTCCAGGCGACACGCCCCTGGGTGCTGTCGGCCCGGCGGCTCGCCGACGGCCGGCCCCTCCACGCCGAACTGCGCGCCGGCACGATCGAGCAGGTGCGGAAGGCGGCCGGGCGGTACCTGTGGGCCCGGCGGTCGGGCAGGGAGTGGGACGCCAAGCCGCTCGACTCCGCCGAAGGGCTCGACGACTGGCACGAGGGAGCGGACGCGCTGCGCGCCGAGTTCCGGTCGCTGCGCAGGGGGCCGCGTTCGGGCAGGGAGGTGCTGCCCGCCGACGTGACTCCGCTCGACCTGGCCCTGCTGGCCGGCCCGGACAGGTCACGGGGCGCCGGGGGCGTCACCTGGCGGGCGGGCCGTCAGGCCGACCTGGCCTGGCGGGCCGGGCTCTTCGCGCTCGCCCTCGGGTCGGTGCCGTCCGGGTACATCGTCTGGCACGACATCGTGCTGACGGGTGGACCGGGACGGCTGGACTGGTTCGCCGGGCTCGCCCAGCCGGTGTTCGCCTTCGGGGAGGCGGCCTTCTGGTTCGTGCCCGGCTACCTGCTCGGCCTGTTCTGGGACCAGCTACCGGGACGGCGCGGCCCCATCAAGGCCCTGCCGTTCATCGTGACGTACCTGGTCTACACCCTGGTCAGGCTGGGGCTGGACCAGCTCTTCGACATGGGCGACCTGAACGGCCTCGTGGTACGCGCGGTGGTCCTGGCGGCCGTGCTGACCGCGACGGGACTGTACGTGGACGCCCGCACGATGAGGAACGTCCTGCCGCCCTGGAGCAGGGTCGGCAGGTACGTGCTGGACATCTACCGGCTGGAGACCCTGCCGTCACAGGCCACCTTCCTGCTCGCGCAGATCGCCGCGATCCTGGCGATCATCCAGTTCGTCGGCGGGGGCGGAGGAGAGCCGCCCGCGCCGGGAGTGGATCCGTTCCAGGTCCCCAGGACGCCCTAGGAGCTGTTTCCTGGATCACGTGCGGAGCCAGATGACCAAGGCTGCGACCGTGACGGTTCCCAGGAACATGTAGGCGCGTTTGTCGTAGC
>NZ_JBSGDV010000045.1:0-13146 GCF_053602555.1 Nonomuraea sp. NPDC004354
TCCCACTCGGCGTTCGTCAGATCACCACGACCCATATGCCAAGAGTGACAAGACCAGCGCTCACCGTCAGGAGATCTAAGAAACAGCTCCTAGAGGCGGCCGGCCACCCCGTCCGGAGTCGGGGGACCATCCCCGCGTGCGCGGGGAGCACGCGGGCACGGCCCCGGCCGGGATCGCGGGTCGGGGACCATCCCCGCGTGCGCGGGGAGCACGCGCTCGCGCACGCTCGCGGCTACCGGTCCGAGGGACCATCCCCGCGTGCGCGGGGAGCACACTGAGCGACCTGCGCCTTTAGGCGATCGACAGGCCAATTCCGAGTACTTTCAGCGAATTACACAATTCGGACATAGCGACGGCGGCTCGCCCGGTTCGCCGAAGGATCTCCAGCTCGACTCCAGGTTGCTGGGTTGCGTACTGGCCTTAATTTTGGCGGTATCGGCGGCGTTTGGCCGCCTTGCTCCATCCGCTGGGCGGAGGAGCCGATGTGACTGCAGGCCGGTCTTTGGGCCGACGGATCAGCACCAGGCCGTCGTGGTCGATCGGATGCCAACTGTGGTCGTGAGTTTCGAAGGCGAACCCTTGTTCATTGTTTGTGGAGTACACCAGCAGTGCTCGTCCGATGTCCGCGTACTGGCGCACTTCTCCCCACAGGGCCTGTCGAATGCGTGCGGAGGGACCCCCGATGAAGACGCCGGGCGAGATCTCCAGCAACCACCGGGTGAGGAAGCCACGCAGCCCGACCGGGCAGCGGGTAAGCACGATGATGGTCACCAGGGCACCTCATCGCTGTCGGGAAGATCAACGGCGTAGTTTCGGCCAGCAGTCAGCTCTATCCCGCGATCGCTTTGCAGGGTGACGCGATCGGTGTCCTCATCAGGTCCGGCACCGGGTAGCAGGAGTTGCTTGATGTCTTCCACGCACCGCTTGAGCAGCCCGACCTTGTTGACCTGGTCGCGGATGGCGCGGCGAGTGCGAGAGCCAACGTCGTCAGGGCCTTCGGCGGCCACATCGAAGGCGATCGGGATGGCTATCTCGGTTTTGTACAGGTCGGCGATGTCCAGGACGAAGGCGAGTTCGTGCCCCGAGTGGATGAAGCCCAGGCCTGGGGAGCAGCCGAGGGCGGCGACGGCGGTCTGGGCGATGCCGTACATGCACTGGGCGGCAGCTGTTACCGCTTGGTTGGCCGGATCGCCAGAGGAGAACTCGCCGGGCAGGTACTGGCGGCCGTTCCAAGCGATGCCGGTCCTGGCGGCGTGGTGACGGTAGCACGCCTTGACGCGTCGTCCTTCTCGGCCGAGGAGTTCATGCCGCGTCAGACCTGCGGGTTCTTCATCGGGAAAACGCATTCGATACATCTGGCGAGCGGTCTCCAGACGCGTGCGTTGGTTGGCCCACTTGGTGGCCTGAGCTTCGACGAGGGCGGAGGAGCGATTGAGCGATCTTCCGCCTGAGTAGAAGCGGACGCCCCGCTCACCCACCCACACGACTCCGGCGCCACTGTCGCCCAGCACGCTCATGGCCTGGTGGGTTACTCGCGTGCCCGGGCCCAGAAGCAGGGTGCCGATGGTGGCGGAGGGGATATGAATCACCCCGTCGGCGTCCTCGGCTGTCAAGGCATTGTCTTCACGGTGGACGGAGCAGCGCTCGAGGTAGACGAAGGAGAGTCGGTCCGCCATCCGGGTGAGTTCGCGTGGTGACGAGGCTCCCCGCCTGCCTACGGTGGCCACGTTCTCACACCGCCGCGAGTGTCATCAGGCCGCATCCGTAGGCTTTGGCCCTGCCCAGCCCGTGGGTGAGCGTCCGCCGGAAGGCTCCGACATCGGTGATCTCCAGCAGTCCATCGTAGGTGACGGTCATCAGGGTGACGGGACGGCGCTGGCCGGACTTGCCGAAGGCGAGCTGGCGGCGGTTGTGAATGACGAGCTCGTGCTCGTCTCCCTCTGGGAGGTGTCGCCGGTGGGGTGGTTTGGGCAATACGGCGAATCCGGCGCTTTGCTGACGCTGCAGCAGCCAGTTGGTCTGGTGGCGGACGCCGATGTGTGCGGTGATCTTAGTGGGTTCGTCGTCAGTACGGCGCGCGGTGTGGACGGGGTTGGCGGTGAGGCGGAAGGACCACCGGTCCCCTACGGCCAGCCTCGACAGGAGTGGGGTGTATTCGAAGGTGTCCCAGCTCCCGGTCTGGGGCCAGCCCGCCTGCTCGACGAGGTGGGTCAGGTCCGGTTTGTCCGGACTGACGATGTAGAGGTAGGTCTCGGCCCGGCTGATGGCGTCGATGCGCCAAAGCACTCTGGGGCCGTTGCCCGGTTCGGGCGGAGTTTCAGCGAAGGAGGACATCACCGCAGCGTGCAACATCTGCGGGGAGGACAGCAGTCGGCGGGCGCCGATGCGAGCGGTGTTAAGGCGAAAACGGGTCAGATTCATCACGCGCCTCCCAGGAGCGCGGTCGGGTCGTGGTGGTAGCTGGCCGCGGCGAAGCGGGCGACTGCCGGGTTGGGTATCTCGGTCCAGGTCTCTCGGATACCGCGCAGCGCATACTGCCGATGGCGAGCGTCAAAGGTCACCGGTTGATCGCGAAGAGTGCCGGTAGGCCCGTCCTCAGCCGTGGATTCCAACAGGATGTCCAGCCTGATAGTGGGCTGGCGGGGATGACGGCGCTGGTACCAGCGGGCTGCATGCCACTCCTGCTCCTTCAACGCCTCTTCCAATGCCTTGTCATGGTCCACAGCCAGATCCAGTCGCCTGGCGGGCGGGCAGGAGCGACGGCCAAGGTAGGGCAAGAACACAGGATGGCGAACGGCCTGGTGAAGTCGCTCGATCAACTGACGGTCGCCTTCGACAGCCGCCAAAAAGACGGCGTCGGCAAGGAAATAGCGTTCAGAGACGGGCAACGACTCGCCGGTGAACCGCTGTGCGGTGTGGTAGTCACGCAACAGTCTGCCGGGCTGATCGAGGCGGACCCCGAAACGCAGCGCGGCTAGATCCGAGACATCCTCGTCACGGCGGCGTCCGAGGGCAGCAGCGAGCAGGCCGATCACGCCGCTCTTGGTCGGGGCGGCCTCGGTGGAGCGGCGAGCGAAGCGCGAGCCGACCCCCCACGACTGCAGGGGGCCGGCCAGTTGCAGCAGCAGGACGCTCATACGCCGTCCTGTCGCCGGGCGACCTCCGTGCCCACCGCACTGACCAGCTCGGTCAGCGAAAGCTCTGTGCCGAGCCCGGACAGCGCCTGGGTATTGGGGCCGACGCGCAGAAGCCAACTGGGGCCTTCGTCGGCCAGGCCATAGGCGCCTTCGATCTCGGGTATGTATGAGGCCAATCGCTCGCACGCCTGTCGGAGGTGGCCGCCGGTTTCCGGCTCGGCCCGGCACGGTTCTTCGAAGGCGGCGACGACATTGATAGGCCGACTGGTGCGCAGCTTGACCAGGACCGCGTCAGGCAAAGTGTGGTTACCGAAGGTGTTGATCTTGCCGGTGGGCATCGAGGTGATGAAGCCGTGGAGAAATGCCTCTACGGCCCGCTGGACCGGCTCGGTGATCGGCTGGTCGTCCCGTAGGCCGGCGCCCAGGTTGTGGCGTAGCAGGTCGACGTCGACAGCGGCGTATCGGTAGAGGGTGGCGGAGTTGAACTCGACTGTGCCGATCATGCCAGCGCCCTGGTCGTCGGTCTCCCGGGTTTTGTAGTCGTCGACTGCGGTGTAATAGTCGGACTCGTTCTCCACCCGGTGGACACTGATGGCATGTGCAACCTGCGCGGCTGCGTCAACGTTGATGTCGGCGCTGTCGGCCACCATGCGGCCGAACAGAGCGATGTCGACTGAGTGACGGGTGTTCGCGATCTGCCTGGCGTGATCCTTGGCGACCTTGTCCTTGAAGAAGGCCTTGATGTCGTCGCGTCCCTTGATGGCG
The DNA here is from genome assembly GCF_053602555.1 of Nonomuraea sp. NPDC004354. Lineage (NCBI taxonomy): Bacteria > Bacillati > Actinomycetota > Actinomycetes > Streptosporangiales > Streptosporangiaceae > Nonomuraea > Nonomuraea sp. NPDC004354. The sequence continues at coordinate 3,903 of NZ_JBSGDV010000045.1, forward strand.
AGTTCGGCCAGGCCGTCCAGTTGGTGGGCGCTGAGGAACAGCAGATACCTGGACTCCGGCGCGGGGTCAGGCCCTTCCTTGCCGGCGTTGCGCTTCGGAGTATCGATCTTGGATCCGGTGGCGACTTGAACGGTTTCGGCGGCCAGGGCCCAAGCTTGGCTCTGCTCGATGGTGTCGTCAACGTGGCGAATGCGGTCGGCAAGCAGTTCGGCCACTTTGCGGGTGCGCACCCCCAACTCCGCGGGGTCCAGCAGGTCGTGGAAGGCACGCCGGGTGGCGCGTTTCCATGCTTGGCTGGAGACGCGGGCACGCAGCACCCCGCCATACAAGGCGGTTTTGGGTGTGCCGGTGTCGTCCCGGTTGAGGCAGCTCGGGGGAACGGTCTGCAGCGCGTGAAGCTCCAAGATCGTGCGCGTCATCAGCTGTCCTTCTCGGTGGGAGTGACCATGGTCGGGGTGGCAGCGTCATCGGACGAGGTGTCGTCGGTTGGGGTGATGGCAGGGGGCCGGTATGCGTGGAAGCTGCGGCCCCAGCTTTGCCGTACCTGACGCATGCCTTCAGGATGTTGGGCTTGATACAGCTGGCCGGCCAGCAGCGCATAGTCCAGCGGGATCGACTCTCCGTGCAGCAGGGAGACGATCTCGCGCAGGCGGTGGGCCAGGGTGTGGCTGGTGCCTGCGGTGCCCACGCGCACGAAGCGGCGACGGATCGGCTCGTCGATTTCTCCGCCGGGCATCAGGCGGCGGACAGCTGTCCCTAGTTGGATGTGCGCCCGGTGCATACCCATGCTCGTAACTGACTGCTGGTGCAGTGCGTACAGCGTGACGGCGAGGAACAGTGCGGTCTCGGCCCTAAGCGCCTCTGGTTCGGGCAGATCATGCTCGTAGAGGCGGCCTGTTCCGGTCATACCCCACAGATCGGGCACGTCTTGGGGCAGTTTGCCAGCGCCTCGGCGCAGCCGTGCCATCAACGCGACCGCCCAACTTTGATCAGCGAGGTAGTCCTTCTGCAGGTCAGTGATGAACTCATCGGCAATGATCTGGAGGAGGTCCTTCACCGAAGGCTGGGTGGGGGGTGCGGTTGTGGTCATGAAGGTGTCTCCGCGCTGCTGTGTAGGAGGTCCCCGGCGGTCGAGGGTTGGGCACCCGGGAGGGTGGCGCGGAGCCTGGCGCGAAAGCTCAAGTCCGCCTGCCCTGCTGTCAGCCACAGATCCCGGCCCTGTTTGGTCGTGATGACGCGTCCGGCCCAAGCGGCGTCCGGGGCGGTTGCGAGCAGCGCCTCGCCGCAGCTGAGCATGAGGCGGTGCGCTTTGCGCTGCCAGGCCTCGCGCTGCTGCTGGGCAGAGTCACGAGGGCTTAGCTGAGCGAGCCAGGCGCGGAACGCTCCATCCAACGCTGCGAAGCCCACTGTCTTGGCGGCGGTGCGTGGCGCCTCCGCATCCGCCCCGGAGGCACGCGCAAGGTCGGCGGCCAGATCGCCGAGTGCGGCGACTGCCATGTCGGCGTCAGCGACCGCGTCTATCGCGGTCTGGCCCAAGCCCGTATCACTGCGATGCAGCAGGATCACCGGCATGGCTACCTCATCGTCGATGATCTCGTCGATGACCGACTGCTGCGTGCCGTAACCGACGCCGAACAACCTGGCGCGAATGAGGAAGTCGGGTGGCAGGTCACCTTCCACGGTCAGCCTGGCGACCCAATCCAGGATGCGTGGCCGGACCAACTCAGCGGATTCCTTGCGCTGCTCGGCCCCTTCCGCTCTTCCGGCGACCAAGGCACCCAACCCGCGCCAGGCGGTCCGGGCGGGATCGTGCTCGCGCGGCAGGTACACCTGGGCCTCGCCCAGTTTCTTCTCCTGCGCAGGGCTGCGCCGCCAGCCGGTCATCGGCTCCTTCAGGTGCAGGTTGTGCGGCGTGAGGGGGTCGCCGTAAGCCAGCACCGCTCCGCGTACTGCTTCGGCGTCGAAAGCCAGCCGTATGCGCCGGGACTGCCAGGTGTACAGATCACGCGGCCCGGCCGGTCGCATTTTCAGCTCGATCGGGTTCGCCGCTTGCGGGCCCGGCGGCGTCTGCCGCCAGGCCGGGAGATCACGATCAGGATCGACGTCCAGATTGAATGTGTCGAAGGCGATCAAGTTGAGCAACAGCGTCTCGCTCAGGTTGTCACCCTCTGCCAGCACCCCGCCGAGGTTGCCGCACCAGGCGACGCCGAGCGGATAGACCTTGCCGCTCTTGACGCGCGGGTCGCCCTTCGCGCCGGTCTTGATGCCGGAGGTGTCGAAGGCGTGCGCGTGCACCAACCAGCGGGCTGCCTCGGCGAAGTCGAGCCGATCGGCTCCACGCGCCCTCATGGTGAAGAACGGCGCCCCATTGGGCACATCTGCGATCAGGCGGTCCAGTGAACTGATCTCGCCGGTCATGGTGCACAGTCCGGCAGTCTGGAAGAACGGCGTATCCGGGTGGAGCAGGTCGAACCGGCTGCGACAGGCATCCAGATACTCTTCGACACGGGCGGTGGGAAGGCCGTCGTTCCACAGCTCGTTCCAGTCCTGCAGATCCCGCGGCCCTTCGATCGCGTCGTGCAGGATCGTCAACAGCAGTCGCATGAGCGCAAACTCTTGGGTGGGCACATCGCCTACCACCCGGCGCAGGTCACGCGCCTGGGCGAAGATGCCCCTCAGCGACAGCAGGTCGGCGCGGCCATCATGGCGTTGTACTGGTAGCCAAGGACTGCTGGTCAGATCAAAGGACGCTCGATCATTCGGCACGAGCCACCTCCAGGCCGTCGGCAGTGGTGTAGTGCAGGTCGTAGCCTGCCAGGCGAGCCCGACAGTTCTCATCGAGCAACAAGATCAGCTCCCCGGCCAGCCAAGGACTGTCAGGCGTCTGCCAGTCCGGGATGCACACAGCCTCAAGTTCCTGGATGGCCCGGTCGATCGTCGGGGGGACGGAGAAGTGAAAGGGCAACCGAAGACCGCTTGCGGCGACGATGCGGGCCAGCCTTGGCTCGGGCGCAGACTCGGTCGGCAGCTTCCGCCCACCCCGGCCTTTGCTCAGTCCCGGCAGCGTGGCCAGCGTCCCGTCCGATCGACGCTGCACGACCAGCACCTCAAGAGACTCCGCCCCATCGCGCACCTGAGCGCGTCCGCGGCGGGTTTCCTCGGCATCCCCGACGCCGGCGTCCAGCCAGCCCACCAGCGCGCGGCCCTCTCGTCCGACCTCTCCGAGCTGAAATGCAGCAGCCTTGACCCGCTGCTCCGCCTGGTGTAGTTCCTCGCTCTCAAGCGCCTGAGCCATGGCCTCGCGCCAGGCCTCCGGCCCAACAGGGTCAGGCCCATAGGCCCCCTGGATCAGCGGGCTGATGTCCTCCGGCAACCTCAGAATCCGGCCCGATAGGTACGGCTCCAGCACGGCAGCCGACCTCAGCAGTGCGTGCAGCCGGTAAACGCGACGCGAACCAGATACCGGCTGCACCGGAACCGCCTGCCAGTCCGTGCCAGTCACCAGGCAACGCGGGGACCGCAGCCTCGATGGCCGTTCACGCACGTGGCGGTGCAGCCGTCCCAACCGTTGTAGCAACAGGTCAACCGGGCAAAGATCGGTCACAAGGAGATCGAAATCGATATCCAGGGACTGTTCGGCGACCTGGCTCGCCACGACCACGTGCGGTTTTGTCGGGCGGCCCACACTCTTGCCTGGAGGACCGAAACGCTCCAGCAAATCGACGTCTTTCTCCGCTCGGTCCAAGTCCACGAACCTGGCGTGGGCCACCGTCACACCCTCTGGTCCGAATCGCTCCCGCAACGCCGCGGCCGTCTCCAACACCCGGTCCACCGTGTTACGCACCACCAGAGCACAGCCACCTTCGGCCAGTTCCTCGGCCAGGCGATCACACAACCTGCTCAGATCGTCGTCCAGCCGCTCCAGCCGTACGTGTGACGTCTGCGCAGAGCCCGAGACTTGCACGGTCCTCGCCGACCCGCGCGGTTCCACAGCAGTCAGCAGCGGATAGGCGTGCGTTGAGACCGCTTCCGGATCGTCTGTCGCGCCAGCGTAGGCGGCGGCCAGAGCACGGCGACGCCCCGCCGGCAGCGTGGCCGACAACACCACCACCGGTACCCGGTAGGCGCCCAACCAGGACAGCACCCGGTCGAGGTAAGAGTTCATGTAGGTGTCGTAGGCATGCGCCTCGTCGATGACGACCACCTTGCCTGCCAGCGCCAGGTGCCGTAGTGCCAGATGTCGGCTTTTGAGACCCATGAACAGTAACTGGTCAACCGTTCCGACCACGAAGGAGGACAGCATGCCTTTCTTCCTGCCGCGGAGCCACTGATGGGCGATCAGATCAGCCGAGGACGCCATTCGATCCGCACGACGGCTCCACTCGTCTCCACCCCCATCAACATCAACTTCGCGTACGGCTCGCCGACCAGCACGCACCAGCTCGGCGAAATCCTCGTTCAAGGCCGCCTTGGAATGCGCGAGAAGTACCGAACGTCTGCCCTGACCAGCCGTCACCTGACGCAGCCAGGCCAGCATGCGAGGAAACATCGCATTGCCCGTCGCCATCGTGGGCAGCGCGACGAAGCAGCCGCCCGCTCCCGACTTCGCCGCAAAGGTCTCCGCCACCGCCAGCGCCGCCTCGGTCTTACCCTCCCCCATTGGCGCCTCAATGATCATCAGCCCGGGGGCCGTCATGGAGCGTGCCAACTCCACCGCGCGCACCTGCACCGGACGCGCATGTGCTCCCACTGGTAGATCGAAACGTGAGGCGAACAACGTATCCGGGTCGTCCACCGGCTCATGAGGACGCCATGGCTCCGGCAGATCCAGGCCACGCCAGGCCGCCGCCACCCGCTCCGGCCCGTTCTGATGCTCGGCTTGCGGGAAGTACGGAAACAGATCGGCATTGCTGGCGATCCAGTCCGCCACAATGACGAGCCCGGTCAGCAACACCTGCGCCGGTTGTGTGACCTTGACCTTCTGCCAGCCCGACAGCAGGTGTTGCATCCCGCATGCCTCGGCAATGTGGTCCAACAGCTCATGCTGCACAGCCTTCCAGAGCTGCGCGCAATCCGGTGTGCGTAGCAGATGCGGTCGCACGTTCAGGTTCCGAATATCGTCGAACGTGGGCGGCACCCCGTGGTGGCCACCTGCGATGATCCCCACCTGTATGGTTGCCGAACGCGCCCAGCCGTACCGCTCGACCAGCCACTCCTGCAGCAGCACCTGACCTGCGAGGCCGTGGCGCGCGAGTTTGCGATCAGACAGCCGCTTCACATCCGGCATGTCCAGCCCGGCTGCCCGCATCGTGTCCGCCAGCCCGTCCACCTGGCAAGCGAACGCCGGCGAGGCCTTGCCTATGTCATGCACCGTCGCGAGCCAGATGGCCAATCGACGTGCCTCTTCCACGCCGCCTGGGAGGTTCTCAGCCACGATCCGGTGCACCTGATCTGGAAGCCACCGGTCCCAGAGCAAGCCGGCCACCAGACCGCTGTCGGCCATGTGGCGCCATAACGGCAACCATCCGTCGCTGACCCGGTCATGCTTGGCCCACACCGTACGAGCTGCCACCGACAACCCGTCACCCAGACGCTGCAGAAACGGCTCCTCATCGAGCATGCCGATCATTAAAGGGCACGCGCACGATCGCCCTGCACAGAGTCACCGATAATCGGCGAAGAAGTACGCCGGAGGAGGAAGATTATCCCCCGGCGCGAAAGATCGGCCCCACTACGCGGCGGTACAACGTACGCCCAGACGAGGACGATTGAATTGGAGACATCCATACAACAGGGGCCCAGCCGAATACCGCCCTACAGGGACGACGCCGACCGAATGAACGTAAAAGGCACACAACGGGCTAATTGGCGATAAATCCCTTCGGGCGGCTTGATAACCGCCCCCCGACCGGCTGCTAGATACCCATGCAACGAAACGACGATGCCCCCTATGTCCGATTCTCTAGAAGTGCTCGAAACCCGCCCCTCCCGCGGCCATTCGTGCAGGTGAAGCAGAGTGCTCCCCGCGCACGCGGGGATGGTCCCAGCTCCAGCTCGGCCAGGCCACGCTTGATGTCGTGCTCCCCGCGCACGCGGGGATGGTCCCAGCAGCGGGAGACAGGCGCACGCCGCATCCTCGTGCTCCCCGCGCACGCGGGGATGGTCCCGAAGAAGCCCCGCCCACCCTCCGAAGAGGATGGTGCTCCCCGCGCACGCGGGGATGGTCCCGCCCAGCACGCGGCGGCAACCGCGATCAAAATGTGCTCCCCGCGCACGCGGGGATGGTCCCCCACGGCTGCGCACACATCGCCGCCGTCGGCAGTGCTCCCCGCGCACGCGGGGATGGTCCCCGCGGCGGCGGCGATCGTGACGCCCTGTTCCTGTGCTCCCCGCGCACGCGGGGATGGTCCCACCGGGAGAGTTTGGGCGACCAGCTCGATCACGTGCTCCCCGCGCACGCGGGGATGGTCCCCGGCCACCCCGGCCGCCGATCCTCAGCCCACTGTGCTCCCCGCGCACGCGGGGATGGTCCCCGCTCGTACTTTTGGCCGGGCTCGATGGGCTTGTGCTCCCCGCGCACGCGGGGATGGTCCCGGACGACGGTACACCTCGACCATGTCCACGCCGTGCTCCCCGCGCACGCGGGGATGGTCCCGGGCTCGGCGACTGGGTCAGGTTCGTGCTCAAGTGCTCCCCGCGCACGCGGGGATGGTCCCCTGCTGATGCAGACGGCGTCAACGCTGGGGGTGTGCTCCCCGCGCACGCGGGGATGGTCCCGCGGTAGCCGCCGCGGCGATCGGCGTGTGGACGTGCTCCCCGCGCACGCGGGGATGGTCCCCTTGTCCTGCGCCTGCCGAAGGTCGTCGAGGGGTGCTCCCCGCGCACGCGGGGATGGTCCCGCGGTTCTAATGCTGGTGCTGGCGAACAGTGTGTGCTCCCCGCGCACGCGGGGATGGTCCCGGTTCGGGCTGTGGGGGCTTGGCCGCGTTCTTGTGCTCCCCGCGCACGCGGGGATGGTCCCGCCCGGAAGTTCGTGGCGGAGTTCGGCCAGACGTGCTCCCCGCGCACGCGGGGATGGTCCCATCTGCCTGGACCAGTGGACCACGGCGCATGAGTGCTCCCCGCGCACGCGGGGATGGTCCCGCCCTGGCGGGCGCCTGGAAGGCCATGGAGGAGTGCTCCCCGCGCACGCGGGGATGGTTCCGATCCCGAGAGGAATCTGATGACGATCGTAGAGTGCTCCCCGCGCACGCGGGGATGGTCCCCACAACCGAGGAGCGTCAGCGTGGACGCGCATGTGCTCCCCGCGCACGCGGGGATGGTCCCTGCCGGGAGGGGATCGGGCGTGTCCGGCCGGGGTGCTCCCCGCGCACGCGGGGATGGTCCCGTCTGCGGCTGGACGCTCTCCTGCCACGCCTTGTGCTCCCCGCGCACGCGGGGATGGTCCCCCCTCGTCACGCAAGGCCTTGATCGCCTTGCGGTGCTCCCCGCGCACGCGGGGATGGTCCCCCTGACGTCACGGTCGAGCCGAGTCGGGACCCGTGCTCCCCGCGCACGCGGGGATGGTCCCGAGAGCACCGCGTGAACGAGATCCGCGTAGACGTGCTCCCCGCGCACGCGGGGATGGTCCCGCCAACGGCACCCGGACCGTGGCCCTGCTCATGTGCTCCCCGCGCACGCGGGGATGGTCCCGAGCCGGAGCATTGGCTGCGCCGCCGCCGGGGTGCTCCCCGCGCACGCGGGGATGGTCCCACCCCCAGCGCCTCAGAGTTGATCCGCTTGCCGTGCTCCCCGCGCACGCGGGGATGGTCCCATGGCCGACACCGTCATCCTGGGCCGGGTCACGTGCTCCCCGCGCACGCGGGGATGGTCCCAACGGGATGCGCACGCCGTCGCGAGTCACCAGGTGCTCCCCGCGCACGCGGGGATGGTCCCGGGGACCTCTCGGGCATGACAGGGTTACGGATGTGCTCCCCGCGCACGCGGGGATGGTCCCAGTTCCGAGTCCGCGGTGCGGCAGGCGGCGCGGTGCTCCCCGCGCACGCGGGATGGTCCCTGTTCGCCCGCGACGACGCTGCCATGGCGGATGTGCTCCCCGCGCACGCGGGGATGGTCCCTCGTCGGAAGCGCATACGGCGGACACCTCACCGTGCTCCCCGCGCACGCGGGGATGGTCCCGCCTCACCTCCGGACGATCCAGGCGCGACCTCGTGCTCCCCGCGCACGCGGGGATGGTCCCGGCGACAAAGCGTTGAGCATGTGGGAGGCCAAGTGCTCCCCGCGCACGCGGGGATGGTCCCTCCTCCATGGAGACCGTGTCCGGGAACCGCACGTGCTCCCCGCGCACGCGGGGATGGTCCCGCTCAAACCGTGTACACGTCCCTACCGGCCAGGTGCTCCCCGCGCACGCGAGGATGGTCCCGTGCCGATGATCTGCACGGTGCCGGTGGAGTTGTGCTCCCCGCGCACGCGGGGATGGTCCCAGCAACGGCCAGCTCGGCAAGAAGTGGGGCGAGTGCTCCTCGCGCACGCGGGGATGGTCCTGGCGATCCTCGACCAAGTGCACGCCTTCCAGCCGTGCTCCTCACGCCGCGGGGAAAGACTCGGACCTGGGTCGTACCTGTATTCCACGGACGGGTGCACTCTGTGCACGCGAGGACGTCTCTGGTTCGTCACGATCGCCGCCGTACCAGGGCGGTGCTTGTCCCGGACGCGGAATCGCCCCCGGAGCGCTGGATGGGCGTTGTTCGCCCGCGCATACGCTCATTCCTCGAAGTGCTGATCATGGTGGAGGGTCAGTACTTCGTGTCTCCTCGTTGATCCAGCGCAAGTATTCGGCACTGCCGGCGACGACCTCGGTCGCAATAATCTCGGGCGTCACGTAGGAATGGTTCGCCTTGATGTGCCTCTCCACCTCAGCGAATAGAGCCGTGGTGGTCTTCACCAGGAGTTGCCATTCCTCGGCCTCGTGCATGGACCCCTGCCACCAGTACACCGATCTGATCGGGCCCAGGATCTGCACGCCAGCAGCGAGGCGCTCGACTGTAAGGCCACGCGCCAGCGCCAGCGCCTCCTCTGGTCGCGAGACGGTGGTCAGAACCTGCACGTGCCCCATCACACGAACCTCCCCAAACGCCCATGTCCCCGCACTAGGAGCTGTTTCCTGGATCACGTGCGGAGCCAGATGACCAAGGCTGCGACCGTGACGGTTCCCAGGAAGACGTAGGCGCGTTTGTCGTAGCGG
>NZ_JBSGDV010000046.1:0-5562 GCF_053602555.1 Nonomuraea sp. NPDC004354
CCGCTACGACAAACGCGCCTACGTCTTCCTGGGAACCGTCACGGTCGCAGCCTTGGTCATCTGGCTCCGCACGTGATCCAGGAAACAGCTCCTAGCACCGAGCCGCTCGCCCCCTCGCGCAGCTTGGCACCGAGCCGCTTCCCCCCTCACCGCCTGGCACCCAGCCCCTCGCCCCCTTGCGCAGCCCCTCGCCCCCTCGCGCCGCCTGGCACTGAGCCGTTCTCCCCGCCCCTTTCCTCGGTCAGGCGTGCCGACGCTCCCGCACCGCCTGTCCGCCGCCGCCCCCCGGATCCGGTTCTTGCAGGTCGAGGCCCGCTCACCGTTACCAGGGCACCGGCCGTCCTCGCCGAAGAACCCGCCGGTCGGTCCGTCCGCACCGAGCGTGGCCAGGCGCGCACCACGACAGCGGCGCCCTCGCCTCCCCGACACAAGCCGCGTCGGCCAAGGCCTTCCTGTCGGCCACGGTGTCCCGGATCGCGATCGACGTGCTGCGCTCGGCGCGCGTCCGGCGGGAGGAGTATGCCGGGCAGTGGTTCCCCGAGCCGCTGCTGGCCGACCCGTACGAGGATCCGGTGCGCTCGGCGGAGCTGGCCGACTCGGTGTCGATGGCGGCGCTGTTGCTGCTGGAACGGCTCAGCCCGCTCGAGCGGGCGGTGTTCGTGCTGGGGGCGGTGTTCGTGCTGCGGGAGGTGTTCGGGTTCGGCTTCGGGGAGGTCGCCTCGGCGGTGGGCAGGTCGGAGGCGGCGTGCCGTCAGCTCGCGGTGCGGGCGCGCCGCCACATGGACGCGGGACGCGCTCGGTTCGAGGCGGATCGCCGGGAGCGAGAAGAACTCGCCGAGCGGTTCTTCGACGCCTTCCGGGAGGGAAACGTGGACGGGCTGCGGAACCTGCTGGCCGCCGACGTGCAGATGGTCGGCGACAGTGGCGGCAAGGCCCCGCTGTGGGGCACAGGTGTCTTCGGCGCCGAGAACGTGTCCCGGATGCCGGCCGCGTTCGTCGCGCCGTTCGTCCGGATCGGCGGTGTCGTGGCGCCGCATGAGGTGAACGGCCAGCCGGGCGCGATCTTCCGCGACCGGGACGGCAAGGTCGTCAACACCTTGGCGCTCGACATCCTCGACGGACAGATCCAGGCGATCCGCGCGGTGATCAACCCCGACAAGCTGCGGCACCTGGGCCCGGTGGCGGACGCCTGGGCGGTCGTTCGCGAGACGAACCAGGCCCGCCGGCCCAAAGACTGACCGCAAGAGCCGGCCGCGCTCCGGGTACGCCCGTACGCCGGCCGGCACCGCTACACCCTGGCCGCCTCGACCAGGCGAACGGCAGATCCAACCGGCCGTTGAACGCCATCGACGTGCGGTCCGACGCCGACACGCGGGCAGCCGCCGCACGGAGCAGCGGGCCGGGATGCACGGACCAACGGCCGATCGTGGGCATACGGAAAGGACATGTGCCACCTGACGTGGACATCTGCGCCAGACCAGCCTCCCCAGGACCGGCCCGGCGCACAGTCACACGTCAGGTGCTCTCGATCTCCACATGCGCGGGCGCGAGCAGGAACACCCGGTCCGCGATGCGCTCGATCCGACCGTCGCACCCGTAGGCCAGCCCGGCCGCGAAGTCGACCATCCTGGTGGCCTCCGGCATAGGCATGCCGGTGACGTCCATGATGACCGTCTGCCCCTCGCGGAAATGCTGCCCGATCAACGGTGCGTCGTTGTATTTCAGCGGCTGGACCATCACGATCCGTGACGACTCGACGGTGGACCGCCACCGCTTCGCGGCACGCTCCGACGCCGGCATGTACTCGTCTTCGTACTGCTCGTCGTCGTATCCGTCATCGTATTGGTCGATCCCGCCCAGGCCAAGGTAGCTCACCACCTTGCGCACTGCCCCCATCGGCTTGTCCTTTCCTCAGGAACTCACCGTAATCGGCACGTCCCTACACATTGGACGGTAACCGACGATTCGACGTTCGCCATGCGACACGCCCAACACATATTCCATTTTGTACGGCAAGCGTCCCGGTTTCGACTGGATATCGGCCACCTATAGCATCGAGCTCATGCGCCTGTTCACCGTCGACGCCTTCACTGACACAGCATTCCACGGTAATCCTGCCGCTGTCTGCCTCCTGGAGTCAGCCGCTTCCGACACTTGGATGCAGTCCGTGGCCGCCGAGATGCGGCTCTCCGAGACGGCGTTCCTGCTGGGTAATTCGTTGCGGTGGTTCACTCCGGCGGTCGAGGTATCGCTGTGCGGTCACGCGACGCTGGCCACCGCCCATGTGCTCTATTCCACAGGAGCGGCCAACGGAGAGATCCAATTCGCGACGAAGGGTGGAATCCTCACCGTCAATCGCTCCACCGACGGACTGATCTCGATGGATTTCCCCGCCAAAGAAGTGACGCCGGCCACTGTTCCCGACGGGCTGGAAAAGGCGCTCGGAGCTGCGGTAGCAGGTGTCGGACGCAGCGAGCTCGACCTCCTCGTCGAGCTGGAGTCGGAAGAAGCGGTCCGCTCGCTCGACCCCGACATCACCGCCCTCGAGACCGTCGACGCGCGCGGCATCATCGTCACCGCCCAGGCCGCCGTTCCAGCCACTGAATCGCCTGCGGCACCAGCCGACGCCACCTCCGCCGCTCCGGACACCGTCCGCTACGACTACGTGTCGCGATTCTTCGCCCCACGCGTCGGCGTCCCCGAGGATCCGGTCACGGGCTCGGCTCATTGTGCCCTCGCCCCCTTCTGGGCGGCTCGCCTCGGCCGGGCCTCGCTGGTCGGCGCCCAGCTGTCGGCCCGCGGCGGCCTCGTCCGTACGACCGCGCGGGGCGACCGCGTGGACCTGGCAGGCCGAGCGGTCACCGTCATCTCCGGAGAGCTCCTGGTCAACCCGTAGGCACCTCGCCGGCGGCCGGCGACAGGCACGTACCCACGCACGCCCGCCGCCGGCGCAGACACCCTCACGCCGCCCACCGTCAGGACCTGCACCCACACGCCCCCCTCCGCCCGGACGGGCACCACGCGCCGCCGACCGCCCGGACCGACACCCACACGCTGCCAACCGTCGGAACGAACACCCGCGCGCCGCGAGCCATCGGGACGGGCGCCCAGGCGCCGCAGGTCACCATCACTTCCGCACACGTCGACCACTTCCGCACACGTCGACCAACCGATCAGGCGGTCAGCGGACCGGTCAGGACGCGCCGCCCCGCTGACCGATTCCCCGCCCAGCCGAACACCTCGTCGTCGCTCGGCATGCGGCCCCACACCATCAACACCAGGTCCTCAGCCCTGCCGGACAGCTCGGCCACCGGGGCGCCCGGCCCGTACGTCCACGAACGACCGATGTCAGAGGCAACCAGCCGCAGCGCGTGATCGGGCGCTTGAGCCCGCCCCCGCACGATCTGGCGCGGCGCCATCACCTCGAACACCTCGGCCACCCCTTCACCCGCCAACTCCGGATCGAGGGGACGGGCCGTACCCGTCGCCCGCTCGGCGTCCCACCGGTGCAGCAGAGCCTCCACACACCGGCGCCGCTGCCAGAACCCGACCGTCGCCGGCGGGTGGAACGTCCACGCCTCGGCCGCCGGGTCGACGTCCAGCGCCGCCAGCAACGTTTGCGACGCCGCGTCGAACCACTCCCTCAACCCGGCGGGATCCAGCGGCGCGGCCGGTGGCACGAAGTCGCCCCGCTTCTCCGTCACTGCCTTGGCGGCCCAGAGGTTCGATCCGCCGAGGTGTTCGGCGAGGTCGCGCAACGTCCAGTCGCCGCAGGACTCGATGGGCGCGGACAGATCACCGTCAAGGCAGGCGCGGAAGGCGTCCAGCTCACGCCGGAGGTGGGGGAGAAAGTCCATGCCAGGCACCGTAGCGGCCGTCTCCGACAATCCGGCGGAGCCAACCACGCGATATGTACGGTCACCGTCCATGGTACGCGTCGTAGTACCGCAATCTTCCCTATCACTCCCTCAATCCTCTAAGTTAGGGACCGATGAAGGAAGAACTGTACTCCGTTGAGCAGGTGGCTCACCGGCTCGGACTGCATGTGCGCACCGTACGCGCCTACATCCGAACCGGCCGCCTCAAAGCGGTACGGATCGGCAAGCAGTATCGGATCGCCCGTGCCGACCTCGAGGCGCTGATCGGGCGGCCGCAGCCGGACCCGGACCAGCCCGCCCGCGTCGCGACGGCGGAGGTGTCGAGCATCGTACAGATCGACGGCGTCGACCGGGCCGCGGCCGACCGGTTGAGCACGCTCGTGCAGGCCGCGGCGAACACCGGTCACGACCCCGCGCACCCCCTACGCGTCCAGACCGTCCACGACGAGGAACGGGACCGTATGAAGCTCGTGATCCTGGGCGGCACCGCCGCCACCGCCGAGATGCTGCGCCTGCTCGACACCATCCTCTACGGCGACAGCAGCCTGCTCGGCAGGGAGGACGACCGTGCCTGAGTGGATGGCGAGGCAGTAACAGTAAGGAGTCGCATCGAATCAGTGGCACCGACCATCCACCGGATGGACACCCAGTACCTCAAGCCTGGCCCCGATCGCCGGATAGGCATCCAGCACCTCAAGTCTGGCCCCGATCGAAGGCCGGCGTCTCGACATGTACCGACCGTGTGCGGAGGATCCGCGATGATCACTGAACCCAAGCCGCCCCAGGCGATCGCCGCGAACCTGGTGGAGATTCCCGCCGGCGAGGTCGTCCTTCGGGACGAGGGCACGAAGACGCACTGGACGGTCGAGGTCGGAGCCTTCCGCATGGCGCCGTATCCCGTGACCTGTGAGGAGTACCACGCCGTCATCGGCGGGGCGACCACCAGCCCGTCGAGGTCGCGAACGCCGGTGACCGAAGTCTCCTGGATGGACGCCGTTCGGTTCTGCAACCGGCTGTCGGCGGCGACGGGGCTCCAACCGTGCTACTCGATGGGGGAAGACCCCGACGGGCAGGACACGGTCTGCGACTGGGAAGCTGACGGCTACCGCCTCCCGTCCGAGGCGGAGTGGGAGTACGCGTGCCGGGCCGGCACATCCGCCGTCCGCTACGGAGAGCTGGACGAGATCGCCTGGTATCGCGGGAACTCCGGCGGCGAGGTGCACGATGTCGGGACCAAGGCGCCGAACGCGTGGGGCCTGCACGACATGATCGGCAACGTGTGGGAGTGGTGCTGGGATGTCTACGATCCCAGCGTCTACGGCCCGTATCGCGTCTTCCGCGGCGGTGGCGCGCATGATCGCCCTCGTGGCTGCCGAGCGTCGTGCCGCCGCAAGAGCCACCCGAGCTTCCGCATCGACGACCTGGGCTTCCGCCTCGCCCGCGCACGGTGACGGCAACAGGTTGCGGCTTACCCGGCCCCCGCCATACAGCATTCCGTTGGCTGAGGCCCGCCCACCTTCGGCGACGCAGGGTTCTTTGGCTCGGCCTGCCCGCCCTCTCGCGACGCAGGCTTCTGCCCGCTGCGGCTTGCCCGCCCTCTCGCGACGCAGGCTTCTGCCCGCTGCGGCTTGCCCGCCCTCTCGCGACGCAGGCTTCTGCCCGCTGCGGCTTGCCCGCCCTCTCG
>NZ_JBSGDV010000046.1:5660-6264 GCF_053602555.1 Nonomuraea sp. NPDC004354
CGCGACGCAGGGTTCTGTCGGCTGCGGCTTGCCAGTCGCGACGCAGGGCTGGTTGTTCTGCTGGCTGAAACTGGCGCCTTCCATGACACAGGTTTCCGTCCCGCAGGCGCATCGTGACCGCCGGGAGCCGCCCCGCTGCCAGGCCGCCGGCGATGGCAGCGCCTCCAAGCTCACCCACTCGACGGGGCAGGAGCGCCGGCAGTCGTCAAGGCCCCCGGACGACACCTGGTGCCCGTTACGGTAGCTCCACAAGCCTGGCGCCGACGTCCCTGCTCATGGGAGCGTCCACGAGCCTGACGACCGACGCCCCTGTCCATGAGGGGAGTCCACGAGACTGCCGCAGACGCAATGGCTCATTACCGTCGCCGGAGGCCCGTCCTGTCAACCGGGCCCCGGCACCCTGCCACCGCCAACGGGGCATCGGCACCATGTCGAAGACCGAGCACACCCAGCAAGCCCCGGCCACAACACCGCCGGAAAAGCAGAAAGGGCCACCCCTGATGGGGTGACCCTTACTGTAAAGATTGCGCGGCGGCGACCTACTCTCCCACACCCCTTCGAGTGCAGTACCATCGGCGCAGAGAAGCTTAACTTCCGGGTTCGG
>NZ_JBSGDV010000047.1:0-5773 GCF_053602555.1 Nonomuraea sp. NPDC004354
GTTCAGTTCTGTCGTCACACACGGATCTTGGACACCCTCGCTGCATGTTCGCAGCCAGACTCGGAATCCTCAGCCCTTGGAATCAATCATCTAGGTGGCTCGGCTGCGTCGGCGCTGGCGCACGAGGTGGCGGGTGATGGCCACGGCCGCGAAGTGGGTACCGGCGACGAACCTCAACATCGGCCCGAACGTCGGAGCGGTCATCGACCCGGTGAAGTACAGGCCCGGCACCGAAGCCTCGAACGACGCCGTCACCTGGGGTGCCGTGGAGCCCGGTATCCGCGCTATGGCGCTGCGCAGTTCGGATGCCAGGAACGGCAGCGCGTCGACGTCGATGCGGTAGCCGGTGGCGGCCAGCACATGGTCGACCGTCAACTCCGCTCCCGCGTCGCCCACCGCCAGCCTTACCTTGCCGTCTTGGAGGCAGGCGTGGCGGATTGGGGCGTCCGTGCGCACCGGTATGACGCCCTCCACCCTGTCGCGGAGCCACCAGGCGCCCGAGGGCCCCAGCGCCCGCCGCATCACCCACAGCCGTACCGGGGCAGGCAGCCGGCCTACCGCCGCGGGCGCCCGGCACAGCGCCGACAGCGCCCAGCCGGGCCCCAGCGGAGAGGCGGGACGCGCGATCCGTTGCCCCAGCGGCCGGTGAAGCGTCGGCTTCTGCCCCCACCGCACCCGCGTTCCTCTGACCAGCACCTCGACCAGGGCCCCGCTCTCATGCAACAAAGCCGCGCTCTCCATCGCCGATTGCCCGCCTCCCACCACCGCGATCTGCTGCCCGGCATAGCCGGACAGGCAGCTGTGATCGCTCGAATGCGACACCGGCGCCCGCGGTCCCGTCCCTTGCGGGGCCAGATCGGCCAGCACACGAGGCACGTGGGCCAGCGGGCGCAGACCGCACGCGACGACCACCGCATCGGCTTCAAGGCGCCCACCGTCATCCAGCACGAGATGGAAGCCGCCACCGCGACGCTGATTCACCCACGCCACGCGCGAGTCCTCAACCTCGCCGACGAACCGGTCGGCAAACCACATCCCATAGCGGACGAACAAGTCACTGGAGACCGGGGTCAGCTCCGTCAGCTCGGGCAGGCCGGCCTGCCCGCAGAAATCGGCCAGCCGGCCACCGGACGCCGGTCCCGCAAGGTCCGTGGCCTGCGGCGCCGACTTGAGGAACATGCCGGTGGCCATGACATGACGCCAGCTGCCCATCACCTCGCCGAACACACGCACCGCCACACCGGCGGCCCGCAGATGCGCGGCGACGGACAGCCCGTAGGGGCCGGCACCGATCACCACAACGCCGCGCCGGGCGCCGGCGGCCACCGAACCACCCTCGACCACACTCGGCTGCGCCATCCACATCCTCCCTCTTTATCGGCCGATGATCAGTGTCGCCGCGACGGTGATGATCTCGGCCGGTTCGGGGCCGGGATGGAGCAAGTCTTTGCCGGAGCCGGCCTCGGGCTGAGAGCGCGACTGACTCTGTTGGTGAGTTTGGGATCTGGATCAATGGTCGTGATGTGGTGACTGTCAGTTACACGCCTCCCTACTGCGTGGGGCAGTGCTCCCGTAGGGCGACTCCGCCGACTAGCGGGACCTTTCGAGGCTGCTATATCTGTCAAGCGGTTGTGTGGAGGGGTTCTGGTGCGCGTTCGAGGAGCTTGAACAGTTGCCGTGAGAGGGCTCGTTTGAGGCAGCGGCGGGCTTCTCTCGGGGACTTGCCTTCGGAGATGCGGCAGGCGATGTAGACGCGGGTGTCGGGTCGACGTGGGCCCGGACGAGGATGATGGTTCTGCTACGACATCGCCCAAGTCGCTCGATATGTCGATCTTGCCGACCTGGTCGAGGTGATTGACCTTCGGCCGGATCCCCTGCCGCCGTGCCGGCACCCGTACGCGTGCACTTCGACGGTCCGACTGCCGACGCGGACGGCTCGGTGAGCATCCCGGATGACTTCGATGTCCATGCTGACGCCGAGCCCGCCCACCACTTCCAGTCCCTCGGGTGGAACAACGCTGCCTGGACCGGCTGGCCCGCATCATGCGCGGTGCCGCACTCGACGACGACACGGTCACGGGCGAGGACTTCCCGTGGCAGATGCTGCGGTACGAGCACACCAGCCGCCTGCGCGCGAAGCTGCTCGAGCAGCGATGGGGCGCCGCCTACATCAACAAGCACCTCGTCGCGCTGCGCCGCGCCGCCATCGACCAGGTGCTTCCGCTGCTCAAGAAGTAGCCGGGTCCTCGCACAGCGCCTTGCGCTGGAAGGCGGCGAGCGCGCCGTCGATGGGGTGCGGCTGCGGTACGCCCGAGGCGTCGGGCTTGTTCCACCGCTCCAGGTTCATCGCCGCCGACAGCTGGCGCTTGCCATCCGCGCTGGTCAGGGAAATCGTGGCCGCGCCCCAGACCGTGCCGCCGTTGCCCCAGAAGGTGCCGCAGCCCGGGATCTCGGTCTTGAGCAGGCCCAGGCCGTACTCGATCGGGCTGCCCGTCTGCGAGATGACCGGGATCGCCTGCCGCATCTGGGCCAGCGACGACGGCTTGACGATCACGCCGGCGAAGAACCGGGCGAAGAACTCGTTGAGGTCGCTCATGGTCGACACCATCGAGGCGCCTACGCCCGCCCACGACATGTCGTACACGCTGTAGTCGCGCGGCGGGTCGGCCAGCCCGTAGAACGACTCGTACATGCGCGAGTGCGGTCCCTTGATCCGCGGCCCGGTCGGGAAGCCGGTGTGCTTCAGCCCGGCGCGCTCGATGACGTTCCGGGTGATGTACGTCTCGGCCGGCATCCCGGTGACCTTCTCCAGGAGCTGGCCCAGGATCAGGTAGTTGGTGTTGGCGTACACCCCCGGCGTGGCTCCCGGCTCGCCGACGGCGGGTGCCTTGAGGCCCATCGCGATCAGTTCGGCCGGTGGGAAGTGCTTGAACCGGTTGTCGTCCAGGCTCTTGATCGACATATCCGGGAGCGACGGAAAATTCGCGAGAGAGGGGAAGGCGTACGGAATGTACTCGGCGATGCCGCTCGTGTGGTTGAGCAGCATCCTGGCCGTGATCGTCTTGGCGCGCTCCCCGAGATCAGGCAGATAGCGGCTGATCGGGACGTCGAGATCGACCCGTCCCTTCTCCACCTGCTGCATGATCGCGGCCGCGAGGAAGGTCTTGGTGACACTGCCCACGCGCTGCCGCATGTCCGGAGTGACAGGCTGGCCGGTCTCCACGTCGGCGACCCCGGAGGCGCCACGCCACACTCGCCCACCATGGCGCACCTCGGCGTAGATGCCCGGCATCCCCGCGTCATGGACCTCATTCAGGGCGGGCTGCAGAACCGACAGGCCCACCGACACAGCAAGAAGAATGTTCATGCAGGTCATGGTGTCCGCCGGCGGGCAGACGGGGCATCGCCCGGGCGAACGCATTCACCGGTACTCCCCCGGCTACTCCCGGCGCAGTACGTGCCCCCGGCAAGACCCTCTCAGCAACCGGGCGTCCGCCGCGGTGGAAGCCGCGAACCTCGAGGCCGGCCGCGCCACCCGAGGCTCTTGACCGATTCCTTGACCAGGATCCGTCCAGAGCTCCCCGCTGCATGGCAGGGTGAGGGTCCGCTCGCTGTTTCGTCAGTGTGTGCAATCGTACGCAGAACAATGCTGGTGACCGTCCTAACGTGGGCGGGGATAGGTGGTTGCCCCACCGGCGGAGGACGGGCCGGGCAACGCGTCCGACAAGAACAGGCCCGCCGCCTGATCATGATTGGTCTCACATTCATCTCCCGCACCCGGAACGACGCAAACCGGGCCTCTGGGGGACTCGGGCAGCGCTCCGGCCTGATCGCCGTGACAGCACTGCTGATGGCGGCGGTGCTGAGCCCGCCCGCTTCGGCTACCGCTCAGCCACTCGCATCCGGCGCTCGTCAGGGGAAGGCCCCCGCCGCACAGGCCGCACCCTCCAGCGCGCACCGGGCCGCCGGCAGGCGCGGGCAGAACGTCACCGCCGCGATGGCCACCAAGGGCGTGCGCAACCTCTACGGTGCCTTCCACCACAAAGGCGACTGGCTGCAGATGATCGATACCTGCCGCGACGGCAAGACCGGCACGCTGGAGGTCCGCTACCGCAGCTCGAAACCGATCGCCTACTACGACCTGTGGAACTACCCGGGTCACTGCGGACAGCGGTGGATCAACACCAACTTCCAGGAGAAGGAGTACATCGGCATCCGGCTGTGCCGCCCTTCCGGCGGCGCCCGCACGTGCACGCCCTGGCGCTGGGGCATCGCCTGAGCGTGCTGCCGTAGAGCAGCAGCGCTCCACCTCGCCACCGTCCAGGCCGTGAAGGCCCTTCAGGAGAGCCACACCCTGCGACGAAGGGCATCGGCATGCGTACCTCGGAGGTAGCAATGACCATGGCAAGAGCTGTCACCCCGACTCTCCTTCTGGCCTCGCTGCTCACCACCATCCCAGCGAGTGCTGCTCCGGCCAACGCCACTTCGGCGAGCACCACCCCAGCTAGCGCCACGCCGGCGAGCGCCGTCGCTGAGGCTCCGCCCCACAGGGCTGACGGCAAGGGCCGTCCGGTCATCTTCGTGCACGGCTTCAACCGGAGCGCGGACACCAACTGCGCCGCCGCCTGGCACAACGCCCGGCTCGTGCTGAAGCAACACACCTGGCGAGCCAGGTCCTACACCTTCGGCTTCTACCGAGGCGACCGCAACTGTGACATGCACGCCAACGGCACCACCGACACCCGCATCCAGAACGTCGGCGCGGCCCTGGCCCGGCGCATCTACAAGCACTTCACCAGCAAGGGCATAGCTGTCGACATCGTGGCGCACTCCATGGGCGGCCTGGTCGCCAAGGCCGCCATCCAGGGCACCAACCTGTACGGCAAGCAGAGCCGCAAGTGGCCGTCCCGCCTGTACGTCGAGGACGTCGTCACCCTCGGCACCCCGCACCGGGGCGCCAACTTCACTAACACCTGCACCTTCACCCACGAGCAATGCAGCGACATGCGGGTGGGTAACACCGGCTTCCTGAAGTGGGTCGGCCACCGCCCACAGTCCCAAATGGGCACCGACTACACCTTCGTGACCTCGACCGGCGACAACACAGTGTCGGAGCGCTCCGCCACCGATGGCCACAGCGGCCCCCACTGGGTCAGGTACGAAGAGACCCTCGACAAGGAGGTCACTCACTCCGGACTGAGCCAGACCGGCCCGAAGCCGGTGCGAGCGTGGAATGCCACCTGGCAGAACCGGGACGGCAAGCAGCACTCGGGCAAGATCGAAAGCCCGTTGGTCCACGCGCTCGCGGCCCTCTACCGCCACAGCACCTTCTGACCACGTCTACGGGATTTAGGAGCGGACTGTAAATCCGTCGGCTTAGCCTACCCAGGTTCGAACCCTGGACCTGCCACAGCAGTACGAAGAGGCCCGTCACCAGCGGAAACGCGGTGACGGGCCTCTCTTGTTTACTCCGGTTGGTTACGGCTGCCTACGGCGATCTCCGACCAGCCACGGCAAATACGCGGCCACGTTTTCCAGCGCCTGGCCGTCTCCGAGATGCGCCTCAGGCCCCACCCTGCTGACCATGTATGACTTGGCGTAGGCGCATAGAAGAATGTCCGCACCGCGCCCCGCCCACTTGGCAGCCTGTGGAGCGGAAACCCCGGATGGAGCCAGGTCGAGCTAGGAGCTGTTTCCTGGATCACGTGCGGAGCCAGATGACCAAGGCTGCGACCGTGACGGTTCCCAGGAACATGTAGGCGCGTTTGTCGTA
>NZ_JBSGDV010000048.1:0-4108 GCF_053602555.1 Nonomuraea sp. NPDC004354
ATGACTCCAGCATGCCCCAGGTCGGCCACATCAGCACTCGAC
The DNA here is from genome assembly GCF_053602555.1 of Nonomuraea sp. NPDC004354. Lineage (NCBI taxonomy): Bacteria > Bacillati > Actinomycetota > Actinomycetes > Streptosporangiales > Streptosporangiaceae > Nonomuraea > Nonomuraea sp. NPDC004354. The sequence continues at coordinate 43 of NZ_JBSGDV010000048.1, forward strand.
GGCTGGACGAATACGCGACAGTTGATTACGCGACTCCACCAGCACCGAGGCCGTGCCGATGAACTCGTCGCCAAGGTCGTGGTTGGGGAGCTCGCCGAAAGGCCAAGCCGTCCAGTGTCCGCTGACGACGAACGCGGCGATTTCGTCATCACGGTGCCGGAAGCCGACGGTGCACGTCACACCCCAGCTGGAGATCTGGCCACCCGTGAGCGTCGACCGCAGCCGGATCGGCCGGCTCCGCCGCCTCACCGGATATCTACCGAAAGTAGCGAGTTGCATCGAACCGGTCGACGGCGGTAACCCCCCTCAGGTCGGCGCGCCATCGCCGGACGTCTGAGAGCCGCGGCCGCTGACCGACCCGGAGTCGGGTCTCGGCGGCCCCCACGGCGTCCGCCGCTTCACTGGGGCAGGATCTTCACCTCGCCGACGCCGGAGGAGACCGAGACCTTGCGCGGTGCGCTCGCGTCGTCGGTCACCTTCACCACGGTACTGCCCACGCCGCTGTCGGTGGTCACGTCGTAGCGGCCCTGCGGGAGGTGGAGCGTGGCGTCGCCCGCCCCCGTCTGCGCCTCGACGCTGTCCGGCGCGCCGCCGAACTTCAGATCGAGCTCGCCCGCGCCCGTCTCGGCGGACAACCGCTTGCCCGCGAGCGCGCTGGCGCCGATGTCGCCCGCGCCCGTCTTCACCTCGATCTCGCCGGTCAGCGAGCGCAGGGTGATGTCACCCGCGCCCATGTCGACCTTGACCTTCAGCGCCTTGGGAACGTCGATCGTGTAGTCGATCCAGCAATTGTCCAAGGCCCTGTCGCAGTCGTAGGACAGCTCGAGGACCTCCCCCTTCACCGGGTGCGAAGCCTGGGGCGCGGTGTCGCGCCAGTGCATCTTCTCGGTGACCTTGATCCCGGCTCTGTCGCTCTCGTTGACCACGACATCGCCGGCCCCGCCCCTCACCGTCAGCTGGACGACCTTGTCGGTGACCTCGTACGACTCGGTCTTCTCGTCCGTCGCCACGCCGAGCCCGGCGAACCCGCAACCCGTCAGCACCGTCGCGGAGAGCGCCAACGTGGCCACGGCGATCATGCCCCTCGTTCTCATGACCACCATGCTGCCGGAGGACGCGGGGGGGCGGCATCGGGGATCACCCCTACTCGTCCCGGACACCCTGAGGTCCGGCCCCGTAGAGGGACTTCGGCCGAGCCCGCAGCGTGATCGACCTCACTGGTCGCGATGTCACATTCCGGGCGGCAATTCAGTCCTTTGTACAGAGGACGAGTTTCCTGGAGGCGGAATGCGCGTGTCACGCATGCGGCAGCAGGTGTTCGGGGGCAGCCACTGGTCGTTCCTGTTCGGGGAGATCGCGGCCTACTCCTTCGCGGTCCTGACCGTGACGGGGCTGTTCCTCATGCTGTTCTTCGATCCGGACATGTCACGGGTCACCTACGACGGCGGTTATGCCCCGCTGCACGGGGTTCAGGTGAGCGCGGCCTTCGACTCGGCCATGCGCATCAGCTTCGACGTCACAGGCGGCCTGGTCATCCGCCAAGTGCACCACTGGGCGGCACTCATCTTCGCCGCCGCCATCGTGCTGCAGCTCCTACGCATGTTTCTGACCGGCGCGTTCCGCCGGCCCCGACGCTCTCAGTGGATGACATGGGTGACGCTGCTGGCGCTCGCCATGGCCGCGGGGGAAACCGGCAAGATCCTCCCGGACGACCTGCTGTCAGGCGGCAGCCTCTGGCTCATCAACAGCATCGTGCTGTCCATTCCCGTCGTCGGGACCTACCTCCACCAGCTGCTGTTCGGCGGAGCGTTCCCAGGCGAGGACATCGTTCCCCGGCTGTACTGGGCGCACGTGCTGGTGCTGCCACTGCTCGTGGCGGGCCTGCTGGCCCTTCGCGCCCGGCTGGTCCGCCGGCACGGCCACACACGTTTCCCCGGCGCGGTGATGGGACGTCCCGCTACCCGTACGCTGGTGGCGGGTGCGACCGTCGGGGTGCTGGTCATGATGGGCGTGCTGGTCCAGATCACCCCCATCTGGCTGTACGGCCCGGCCAACCCGGGCCAGACGGCGGCGGGAGCCGTACCGGACTGGTACATGGGCTTCATCGACGGCGCGCTCCGGCTCATGCCCGCATGGGAGGTCACCGTCTTCGGCCACACCCTCAGCCTCGTCGTTCTCGTGCCCGGCCTGGTCGTACCCGGCGCGTTCTTCACCGTCCTGGCGCTGTACCCGCTGATCGAAGAGCGCGTGCTGACGTATCGCGCGCGGCGCGACGCGAACGGGCGCCCGATGAACAAGGAGCGCCTCGCCCGGGTCCGCACCCGACACGACGTCCTGGACCGGCCACGGGCCACCCCGGTCCGCACCGGTCTCGCGGCGGCCGGGGTCACGTTCTACGGATCGCTGTGGGCCTCCGCGGCCAACGACCAGATCGCGCATGTCTTCCACTTGTCACTCGAATCCGTGACCAACGCCTTTCGCGTGGCCGTCCTCGTCGGCCCGATCGTCGCCTTCGTCATCACCCGCTGGCTCTGCCTCGGCCTGCAAGCACGTGATCGCGACGTCGCCGAGCACGGCGTGGAAACCGGAGTCGTCGTCCGGACTCCGGAGGGCGGATATCACGAGACACACCGTCCCGACGAGGCGCGTGCACTCGAGTCCACGGTGAGCTGAAGCGGCGGACGAAGCCCGGCGCGCAGCGATGATCCGCGGTCCGCCACCCGACCGTGAGGTGTGCACCTGACGATCCACGTGGAACGCGCCGGGCGCCCTGGGACGACGACACACTCCAACGCCCAATGGCCACGATGGCATCCGGCGAAGGCAGCGCGGCCGAACCAATCCTGTGCGGTTCGCCCGGACGGGGCCGGGCCCATGTCGCCGACCATCACGCACGTGGCTCAGGTCGTGGGTTGTGGGGATACAGGGCACCGTTGAATCGCTCCGTCATTCGATCAGGAGCCGCCACGCCTTCAACTCCCGGTGACAGTCAGTGGCCGGGAAACGGCTGCCGCGCACGGGTCCGTCAGGGGGCGAGGGCCTCCATCGCCTCCTCCGCCCGGCGCATCGCCTCCTCAGGCGCGGCGGTCACGATGTCGGCCACGAAGTTGAGGTCATGGAACACCTCCGTCACCCCGCGAGCCGCCAGATCCGCCACATCCTGCCTGATCTTCTCGTACGGCCCGGTCAACGGCGGCCCGTCGACGGCGTCGGTGACCGTGGTGACCCCTCGGCAGATGAAACGCAGTGCCTCGGGATCGCGTCCGGCTTCCCGTGCCGCCTCCTTTACGATGTAGATTTTTTCGGCGATGCCGTTCAGGTCCTCCCTGCTCGCGCTGACCCAGCCGTCGGCGAGCCGACCGGCTCTGCGCAGCGCCACCTCGGCCCCGCCGCCCAGCAGGATGGGCGGAATCGGCGTCGGCTTCGGATCCATGTGGGAAGCCTGAATCCGGTAGAACTCCCCCTCGTGCCGGACCACATCGTCGGTCCAGCACTTGCGCAGCACCTCGATGAACTCCTCACCCCTGCGGCCACGCTTCGCGAAGTCGACCCCCATGGCCTCGAACTCCTCGCGCAGCCAGCCGAGCCCCAGCCCGAACGACACCCGCCCGCCCGAGACCTCCTGCAGCGACGCCACCTGCTTGGCCACCAGAGCGGGCGCCTCGTAGGCGTTGACCACGGCGACACCCAGCCTGATCGACTCGGTGACGCCGGCAAGGTAGGAGAGAGTGACGATGGGGTCGTGGACGCTGCGGTACGTCGGGCCCATCGCGTGACCCTCGGGGTAGAGCAGGCGCTGGAAGGTCCACAGCTCGTGGTAGCCGAGTTGCTCGGCGCGGGTGGCGATCCGGCGCATGTTGGCGCGGGTGGCCCACGGCCCGGACACGGGAACAGCGAATCCAGTCCTCATATCAGGCCAGCCTACGGTCCCCCCTGGCAAGGCCACCCACGGCACGCCCTCGAAACGGCCTGGAAAAGCAGAAAGGGCCACCCCAACCGGGATGGCCCTTACTGTAAAGATTGCGCGGCGGCGACCTACTCTCCCACACCCCTTCGAGTGCAGTAC
>NZ_JBSGDV010000049.1:0-3532 GCF_053602555.1 Nonomuraea sp. NPDC004354
GGTCACGGGGACGGCCAGGGCGGAGGCGGCGATGGTGGCGGCGGCGAAGGCCTTCTTGAAGTCGAGCATGAGGTTCTCCTTAGGTGGTGTGTTTCCGGGCTCCGGGGAGCTATGTGGATATTTGTACCGAGGAGTCCTTGCATGCCCCTTTCATGGAGTTAACGGATGGCATGCGAAATATCTGCATCGCCGTTCCTGCCGGGGAAGCCGGCGACTCCGGAAACTCTTGCCAGTCCTGGACGTCGCCGACTCGGATCCAGCGCTGCCAGCGGGGTCAGCCGGTCAGCCGGTCAGCCGGTGCGGCGGGAGCGGGCCAGAGCCAGCCCACCGAGCAGCACGCCGATCAGCCCCACCGCCAGGGCCACGAAGCCCCCGACTATTCCGTAGCCGGTGCCGGGACCGCCTTCGGCGGCGGCCACAACCAGCCCGCCGATGGCCGCGCCGCCCACCCCCGCGGCCAGGGCCACGACAGCCCCTCTTCTTCCGTTGCCGGTGCCGACACGACCCGTGGAACGGGCCAGGGCCAGCCCGCCGATGACCACGCCGACCAGCCCCAGCAGCGCGGCCACCAAGGACCAGAGCCGCCCGGCGGTCAAGGCGTAGGCACTGACGTCGGCCGACTGGACCAACACGCGCGCGGCCGCCGGTGTGGCCGGCCCGAACCCGCCGAGCAAGGCGTCGGCAAGCAGGTGACGGACGGACATGAGGTGCTCCTTCTTCTCCTACGAGGGACGTCGCCCGATCATGTCCGCCGGACCCGCCGCCGGTCGTCCGGCGGACGCGGGCACTTCGCGCTGCCGCCGATGCCGTAACAGGCTGCCGCGGACGCCGCAGGAGCGGCGGAGGTACCGCGTATGCGGTAGACAGCTGATCATCCGTCCGCAGGAGTCGCCCGCGCGAACGTCCGGCTAGGGTGCACGCATGAGCAGCGGGCGGATCGGTGTCGGGGACTGGGCGACGGCGGCCGGCGTGGCGGCGATCCTGCTGGTCACCGGACTGTCCGGGCAGCACTCCGCCACGTACCGCGACCTGCTCGGCTACGCGCTGCTGACGGTCGGCGGCCTGGCGCTGGCCGTGCGCCGCCGGGCTCCGGTTCCCGTCCTGGCCGTCACCGGGGTGTGCGCGGTGGGTTACCAGGCGGCCGGTTTCGACGTGCCTGCCGTGGCGTACCTGTTCGCGGTGTACGCGGCCGTGCGGGCGGGACACCGCACCGTCACGGTGGCGGCGAGCGTGGCCATGCTGGCCGCTCTCCCCCTCGCGGCCCTGGCCTCGGGCCTGCACGACACGGGCGAGGCGTTCGCGCAGGCCCGCGGCGCCCTTGAGCTGGCCTGGCTGATCGCGGCCGGCGCCGCGGGTGAAGCGCTGCGGCAGGCCGAGCGGCGGGCGGAGGAAGCCGAACGCACCCGGGAGGAGACCGCGCGGCGCCGCGCCGACGAGGAGCGGCTGCACATCGCGCGGGAGCTGCACGATTCGCTCACCCACCAGATCTCGATCATCAAGGTGCAGGCGGAGGTCGCCGTCCACGTGGCCCGCAAGCGGGGCGAACAGGTGCCGGAGGCCCTGCTGGCGATCCAGGAGGCCGGACGTGAGGCGACCCGGGAGCTGCGCGCGACCCTGGAGGCGCTGCGCGACGACGACACGACCCCGCCGCGCGGGCTCGACCACGTCGCTGAACTGGTGGAACGGGCCCGGACGACCGGCCTGGACGCGACGCTGACGATCGAGGGACGACGACATGACGTGCCGGCCGCGGTGGACCGGACCGTCTACCGGATCGTCCAGGAGTCCCTCACCAACATCGCCCGGCACGCCGCCGCCGCGACGGCGACGGTCCGGATCGACTACCGTCCCGACACCCTCGCGATCCGCATAGACGACGACGGCAAGGCCACTCCTGGCAGCGCCCCGGTGCCCGGCGTCGGGCTGCTCGGGATGCGCGAACGCGTCACCGCCCTCGGCGGTCGCCTCCGGGCGGCACCGCGCGGGGAGGGCGGCTTCACCGTCCAAGCCGAACTTCCCGTGGACCGAACGTCATGATCCGTGTCCTGCTGGTCGACGACCAGCCGCTCATCCGCAGCGGATTCCGCGCGCTCCTCGACCTCGAAGACGACATCGAGGTGGTGGCCGAGGCCGCCGACGGGACGGAGGGCCTGGCTCTGGCCAGGGAACACCGGCCCGACGTCGCGCTCGTCGACATCAAGATGCCGGTCGTCGACGGCATCGAGGTGACCCGGCGCATCGCCGCGGACCCGGCGCTGGCCGGGGTGCACGTCGTCATCCTGACCAACTACGGCCTGGACGAACACGTCTTCAACGCGCTGCGCGCCGGCGCCGCCGGTTTCCTCGTCAAGGACATCGTGCCGGAAGACTTCCTGCACGCCGTACGCGTCGCCGCGCGTGGTGACGCCCTGCTCGCGCCGTCGATCACCCGCAGGCTGATCAACCGGTACGTCAGCCAGCCGCTCCACACCGGCACCGGCACGGGGCTGGAGGAGCTGACCAACCGCGAACGCGAGGCCGTCGCCCTGGTCGCGCAGGGCCTGTCCAACGACCAGATCGCCGACCGCATGGTGATCAGCTCACTGACCGCGAAAACCCACGTCAACCGGGCCATGGCCAAGCTCCGTGCCCGTGACCGTGCCCAGCTCGTGGTCCTCGCCTACGAATCCGGCCTGGTGGTCCCACGCAACTCCTGACATCCACGCTCCGGGCGCCGTCCTGACCGCGCCATGGGAGTCCAGCGAGCCCCGGGCGCGCGGGAAGGACGCGCGGCCGCCAGTCACATTCGAGGCGGCGGCGCCGTCAGAACTCGTCCATGGTGAAGGCCGGCCGCTCGGTGCGCAGCGCGGCGTCCAGCGTGGCCGCCGCGCCCGGCGTGTGTTCGGCGACCAGACCTGCCCGGACGAAGCGGGTGACCCGGGCGCCGCCGAGATAGCAGGCGGCGAGCTCGCGCACATCCATGGTGAGGTCGGCCGGGTCGGCGGTGGGCTCGTACGCGGTCGCCGTGTCCGGGGACGCCGTCAGCCGGAAGCGGCCGGCGTTGGCGGGCAGCGCCGCGTCCCGCACCTGCAGCACCAGGTCGAGCGGCGCGGCCCAGGCGCGAACCAGCAGGGACTGCCGTACGTCGGCGAGGCGCAGCCACAGGGCGGATGTCCAGCTCCAGCGGGTGCAGGGCGGCGGTGGCCGGATGGTCGATCTGCATGGCGCGAACCTGGCCCGCGCCCGTGCGGCCGTCATCCGAATTTTCGCCTGGGCGAGAGCGCCGGCCGGCCGACGGCGAGGGCGGCGGCAGCTGCTCACGAGCGGTCGCCGGACACAACGCGAAGGCGGCCGGCGCTTGTGGTCGCGTCGGCCGCCTGTTTCGCGGTGTTTCTCATGTGTGGGTGTGGGTTGGTAACTGGCGGGGGGTGTCGGTGACATGGCGGGCCATGGTGGTCTGGCTCAGTTGTTGCCGACGTTGATGTTGCCGCTGTTGTTGTTGCCGCCGTTGCCGCCGGGCTGGTTGCCGCTGGCGCCGTTGGCGTTGCCGCCG
>NZ_JBSGDV010000050.1:0-1464 GCF_053602555.1 Nonomuraea sp. NPDC004354
GGTGAGCGAAAGCGGATGAGGCTAAACCGGGCATGTGTGATAGCCGGCAGGCGTTGCATGTTCGGGGTCGTGGGACCTTCTGGTGGTTTCTGCCGAGACCGCAAACAGTGAGAAACCTGTCTGATAGTTGAAGCCTCTGGGAAGGGGCGCCGTAGACCGTGAGAGCCGGGTAGGCGAAATCGGATGGGCTGTTGGAGGGGATCCCAAGTAGCACGGGGCCCGAGAAATCCTGTGTGAATCTGCCAGGACCACCTGGTAAGCCTAAATACTCCCTGATGACCGATAGTGCACTAGTACCGTGAGGGAAAGGTGAAAAGTGCCCCGGTGAGGGGTCGTGAAATAGTACCTGAAACCGTGTGCCTACAAGCCGTAGGAGCTTACAAGGGCTTGTCTCTTGTGTGATGTGACTGCGTGCCTTTTGAAGAATGAGCCTGCGAGTTACGGTGTGTGGCGAGGTTAACCCGTGTGGGGGAGCCGTAGCGAAAGCGAGTCTGAATAGGGCGTTTGAGTCGCATGCTGTAGACCCGAAGCGGGGTGATCTACGCATGGGCAGGTTGAAGCGAGGGTAAGACCTCGTGGAGGACCGAACCCACCAGGGTTGAAAACCTGGGGGATGACCTGTGTGTAGGGGTGAAAGGCCAATCAAACTCCGTGATAGCTGGTTCTCCCCGAAATGCATTTAGGTGCAGCGTCGCGTGTTTCTTGCCGGAGGTAGAGCACTGGATGGCCGATGGGCCCGACAAGGTTACTGACGTCAGCCAAACTCCGAATGCCGGTAAGTGAGAGCGTGGCAGTGAGACTGCGGGGGATAAGCTCCGTAGTCGAGAGGGAAACAGCCCAGATCACCGACTAAGGCCCCTAAGCGTGTGCTAAGTGGGAAAGGATGTGGAGTCGCAGAGACAACCAGGAGGTTGGCTTAGAAGCAGCCACCCTTGAAAGAGTGCGTAATAGCTCACTGGTCAAGTGATTCCGCGCCGACAATGTAGCGGGGCTCAAGTACACCGCCGAAGTCGTGGCATTGACAGGTCTTTGGGCCTGTTGATGGGTAGGGGAGCGTCGTGCAGCCGGTGAAGCGGTGGGGTGACCCAACCGTGGAGGCTGTGCGAGTGAGAATGCAGGCATGAGTAGCGAATCGAGGGTGAGAAACCCTCGCGCCGGATGACCAAGGGTTCCTGGGCCAGGCTAATCCGCCCAGGGTAAGTCGGGACCTAAGGCGAGGCCGACAGGCGTAGTCGATGGACAACGGGTTGATATTCCCGTACCCGCTTCAATGCGCCCATATCGAACCTCCTGATGCTAAGAGTCCTTAAGTCCTCTGGTCCTTCGGGATCGGGGTGAGGCTGAACGCTCGATCCGATGGGGTAGTAGGTAAGCGATGGGGTGACGCAGGAAGGTAGTCCAGCCCAGGCGATGGTAGTCCTGGGGTAAGCATGTAGGGAGCGAGGTAGGCAAATCCGCCTCGCA
>NZ_JBSGDV010000050.1:1561-2774 GCF_053602555.1 Nonomuraea sp. NPDC004354
CTGCGAAGGTGAGAACTTAAGCGCCGGTAAACGGCGGTGGTAACTATAACCATCCTAAGGTAGCGAAATTCCTTGTCGGGTAAGTTCCGACCTGCACGAATGGCGTAACGACTTCCCCGCTGTCTCAACCGCAGACCCGGCGAAATTGCACTACGAGTAAAGATGCTCGTTACGCGCAGCAGGACGGAAAGACCCCGGGACCTTCACTACAGCTTGACATTGGCGTTTGGAGCGTCTTGTGTAGGATAGGTGGGAGACTGGGAAGCTCGGACGCTAGTTCGGGTGGAGTCATTGGTGAAATACCACTCTGGTCGTTTTGAACGTCTAACTCTGGTCCGTGATCCGGATCGGGGACAGTGTCTGGTGGGTAGTTTAACTGGGGCGGTTGCCTCCTAAAGGGTAACGGAGGCGCCCAAAGGTTCCCTCAGCCTGGTTGGCAATCAGGTGTCGAGTGTAAGTGCACAAGGGAGCTTGACTGTGAGACTGACGGGTCGAGCAGGAGCGAAAGCTGGGACTAGTGATCCGGCGGTGGCATGTGGAAGCGCCGTCGCTCAACGGCTAAAAGGTACCCCGGGGATAACAGGCTGATCTTCCCCAAGAGTCCATATCGACGGGATGGTTTGGCACCTCGATGTCGGCTCGTCGCATCCTGGGGCTGGAGTAGGTCCCAAGGGTTGGGCTGTTCGCCCATTAAAGCGGTACGCGAGCTGGGTTTAGAACGTCGCGAGACAGTTCGGTCCCTATCCGCTGCGCGCGCAGGAGACTTGAAAGGGGCTGTCCCTAGTACGAGAGGACCGGGACGGACGAACCTCTGGTGTGCCAGTTGTACCGCCAGGTGCACGGCTGGTTGGCTACGTTCGGAAGGGATAACCGCTGAAAGCATCTAAGCGGGAAGCTCGCCTTGAGATGAGGTCTCCCACCACGAGAGTGGGTAAGGCTCCCTATAGACGATGGGGTTGATAGGCCGGAGGTGGAAGCGCGGTAACGTGTGGAGCTGACCGGTACTAATAGGCCGAGGACTTGACCTCAAAGCTTTTGCTCGCGTCCACTACGCAATTCTGAGACAGCAAACGGTCTCTCAGGGTTGCGGCGGTTATGGCGGGAAGGAAACACCCGGTTACATTCCGAACCCGGAAGTTAAGCTTCTCTGCGCCGATGGTACTGCACTCGAAGGGGTGTGGGAGAGTAGGTCGCCGCCGCGCAATCTTTACAG
>NZ_JBSGDV010000051.1:0-2638 GCF_053602555.1 Nonomuraea sp. NPDC004354
CAGGGGTTGCCGGAGCACATGGTGCCGTCGTCGTTCACGGTGTTGGATCGGTTGCCGGTGACCGCCAACGGCAAACTCGACCGCAAAGCCCTCCCCGAACCCGACGCCCCCGCCGGCGTGCCGTACGAGGAACCGAGCGGTGAGATCGAGCGGGCCGTGGCCGAAGTATGGGCGGAGGTGCTGGGCGTCCCGGCCCCCGGCGCCCACGACAGCTACTTCGCGCTGGGCGGCGACTCCATCAGATCGCTCAAGATCGTCGCGCGCCTCCGGGCGCGAGGGTACGCCCTCGCGCTCGAGGACGTCTTCGTCCACCAGACGGTGCGCGAGCTCGCCCGGGTGATCACCACCGGGACGGTGAACGAGAGCCGCGGCAGCGAGGCGTTCAGCATGCTCGGAGCCGCGGACCTGGATCGGCTGAAGCAGCGTTTCCAAGGAGGCAAGCGTTGACGGCGACACAACCCGCGACCGAACTCGAGGACGCCTACCCCCTGACCGCGCTGCAGTCGGGCATGCTCTTCCACAGCGCCTACCAGGAAGACTCGGCGACCTACCATGACGTCTTCACCCTGAACCTGCGCGGCCCCTACCAGAGCGACACCTTCCGTGCCGCCCTGCGCGAGGTCATGGACCGCCACGCGGTGCTGCGCACCTCGTTCGACCTGACCGGTTTCGACGAGCCCATCCAGCTGGTCTGGAAGGACGTCGAGCCGCCCGTGCAGGAGATCGACCTGTCCGGGTTCGAGGACCCCAGGTCGCGCCTGAGCATCTGGCGCGACCAGGAGAAGCACCGCCCCTTCGACTGGGAGGCGCCGCCGCTCTTCCGCGCCGTCATCCACCACCTCGCCCCTGAACGGTTCGCCCTCACGCTGAGCTTCCACCACGCGATCCTCGACGGGTGGAGCGTCGCCTCGCTGGTGACCGAGCTGCTCGACCGCTACGCCGCGGGGCTCGACGGCGTACGGCAGGCGCCCGCCGCCCCGCCGCCCTCCACCTTCAGGGACTTCGTCGCCCGCGAGAAGGCGGCGGTGGCCTCGCCGGAGACCGAACAGTTCTGGCGGGACATGCTGGCCGACGCGCCGATGACCGCGCTGCCCAGGCTGCCCGGCTACCGCACGGGGGACGCCGAAGACACCGTTTCGCACGCCGTACCCCTCGACGACCAGGTCGTCAAGGGCCTGGAGCAGGCGGCGCGGCAGGCCAGGGTGCCGCTGCGCACCGTGCTGCTCGCGGGACACCTGCGCGTGCTGGCGCTCCTGACGGGCGACAGCGATGTCGTCACCGGGATCGTGACGCACGGCAGGCCCGAGCACGAGGCGGCCGAGCAGGTCCTCGGGCTGTTCCTCAACAGCGTGCCCGTGCGGGTGGGCACCGCCGTGGCGAGCTGGGACGAGCTGATCAAGCGGGTCTTCGCCGCGGAGGTGGCGTTCCTGCCGCACCGGCTCTACCCGCTGTTCGAGATGCAGCGCCTCGCCCAGCGCTCCCCGGTGATCGACGTGCTCTTCGACTACCGCGACTTCCACGTCTACCGGGACCTCGGTCCGGGCGGGGCGATCCAGGTCGTGGAGAGCGAGTTCTTCGAGCAGACCAACCTGCCCCTGTCCGCCAACTTCACCTGGTCGCCCCAGGCCGGCGGGCTGGAGCTGAAGCTCAAGTACGACATCACGCAGTTCTCCGCGGACCAGGTCGTGCAGGCCGGCGAGTACTACCGCCGCGTCTTCGCGAAGATCGCCGAGAATCCGGCCGCCGACCCGCGCGAGTCCGACGACCTCCTGTCCGCCGACGTGGCGGCGGTGGAGGGGTGGAACGCGACGGGTGAGGCGCGGGAGTTCGTGGCGTTGCCGGAGGTGGTGGCGCGGCGGGTGGCCGAGGTGCCGGACGCTCCGGCGATCTGTGGCGGCGACGGTGTCTGGTTGTCGTATGCCGAGTTCGGTGCGCGGGTGAACGGGCTGGCCTCGGTGTTGCGGGAGCGGGGTGTCGGGCTGGGTGACGTGGTGGGTGTGTGCCTGCCGAGGAGCGTCGACCTGGTCGTGGCCGTGCACGCGGTGATGACGGCCGGAGGGGCCTACCTGCCGCTCGACCCCGGCTACCCCGACCAGCGGCTGGACTTCATGGTCGAGGACGCCCGCACGCGCGTGGTGATCACCGACGAGCCTGACCGCTTCCCGGGACTCGCCACCGTCGAACCCGGCGCTTCCGGTGACGCCGCGCCGCTGGGCCTGCCGATCCCGCCGAGCGCTCCCGCCTACGTCATCTACACGTCGGGCTCGACGGGGACGCCGAAGGGCGTGATGGTGTCGCATCGGGCCATCGCGAACCGCCTGGTGTGGATGGGCGAGACGTTCCCGCTCGGCGCCGGAGACCGGGTGGTCCAGAAGACGCCGTTCACCTTCGACGTGTCGGTGTGGGAGCTGTTCTGGCCCCTGATGGAAGGGGCGGGCCTGGTGGTGGCGCCGCCCGGGGCCCACCTGGACGCGACCGCGCTGGTGGACCTGATGCGACGGGAACGAGTGTCGATGGTGCACTTCGTGCCGTCGATGCTGGACGCGCTGGTGGAGGAGCCGGAGCTGGCGGTGCCGTCGTTGCGGCGGGTGGTGTGTTCGGGTGAGGCGTTGCCGTCGGCGCTGGTGGCGCGGGTGCA
>NZ_JBSGDV010000052.1:0-2182 GCF_053602555.1 Nonomuraea sp. NPDC004354
ACACCCGGAGGAAGCTCGTCGCCCTCCTCGCGGGAGAACACCCGCACGCCGATGACCTTGCCGGACTCACCGTGCGGCACCTTCAGCGAGGTGTCGCGGACCTCGCGCGCCTTCTCACCGAAGATCGCGCGCAGCAGCCGCTCCTCCGGCGTCAGCTCGGTCTCACCCTTCGGGGTGACCTTGCCGACCAGGATGTCACCGGGAACGACCTCGGCGCCGATGCGGATGATGCCGCGCTCGTCGAGGTCGGCCAGGACCTCCTCGGAGACGTTGGGGATGTCCCTGGTGATCTCCTCGGGACCCAGCTTGGTGTCACGGGCGTCGACCTCGTGCTCCTCGATGTGGATCGAGGACAGGACGTCGTCCTGGACCAGCCGCTGGGACAGGATGATCGCGTCTTCGTAGTTGTGACCCTCCCACGGCATGAACGCCACCAGCAGGTTCTTGCCCAGCGCCATCTCGCCGTTGTCGGTGCAGGGACCGTCGGCGATGACCTGGTTGACCTCGACCCGGTCGCCCTCGGCGACGATGGGCTTCTGGTTGAACGAGGTGCCCTGGTTGGAACGCTTGAACTTGGCGACCCGGTAGGTGGTGCGGGTGCCGTCGTCGTTCATGACCGTGACGTAGTCGGCGGAGACCTCCTCGACCACGCCGGCCTTCTCGGCGCTGATGACGTCGCCGGCGTCGGTCGCGGCACGGTACTCCATGCCGGTGCCGACCAGCGGCGACTCGCTCTTCAGCAGCGGCACGGACTGCCTCTGCATGTTGGAGCCCATGAGCGCGCGGTTGGCGTCGTCGTGCTCGAGGAAGGGGATCATCGCGGTGGCCACCGACACCATCTGGCGCGGCGACACGTCGATGTAGTCGACCTCCTCGGCACGGGCGAGCTCGGTCTCACCACCCTTGGTGCGAACCAGGACGCGGGGCTCGGCGAACGAACCGTCCGGGTTGAGGGTGGTGTTGGCCTGCGCCTTGACGTAACGGTCTTCCTCGTCGGCGGTCAGGTAGTCGATCTGGTCGGTCACCTTGCCGTCGACGACCTTGCGGTAAGGAGTCTCGACGAAGCCGAAGGCGTTGATGCGGCCGAAGGAGGCCAGCGAGCCGATCAGACCGATGTTGGGGCCTTCCGGCGTCTCGATCGGGCACATCCGGCCGTAGTGGGACGGGTGCACGTCGCGGACCTCGAAGCCGGCGCGCTCACGCGACAGACCACCGGGACCCAGCGCGGACAGACGCCGCTTGTGCGTCAGGCCGGCCAGCGGGTTGGTCTGGTCCATGAACTGCGACAGCTGCGAGGTGCCGAAGAACTCCTTGATCGACGCCACGACCGGGCGGATGTTGATCAGGGTCTGCGGCGTGATGGCCTCGACGTCCTGCGTGGTCATGCGCTCGCGGACGACGCGCTCCATGCGGGCCAGGCCCAGGCGGACCTGGTTCTGGATCAGCTCGCCCACGCTGCGCAGACGGCGGTTGCCGAAGTGGTCGATGTCGTCGGTCTCGACGATGACCTCACGACCCTCGGCGCCCGGCATCGACTCCTCGCCGGCGTGCAGCCTGACGATGTACTCGATGGTGGCGACGATGTCGTCCTCGGTCAGCGTCCCCTGGGTGATCTCCGCGTCGATCCCGAGCTTCTTGTTGATCTTGTAACGACCGACCTTCGCCAGGTCGTACCGCTTCGGGTTGAAGTAGAGGTTCTCCAGCAGGGTCTGCGCCGACTCCTTGGTCGGCGGCTCACCCGGACGCAGCTTGCGGTAGATGTCGAGCAGCGCGTCGTCCTGGCCGGCCGTGTGGTCCTTCTCCAGGGTGGCGCGCATCGACTCGTACTGGCCGAAACGCTCGAGGATCTGTTCGTTGGTCCATCCCAGCGCCTTGAGAAGCACGGTGACGGCCTGCTTGCGCTTGCGGTCGATGCGGACACCGACGCTGTCGCGCTTGTCGATCTCGAACTCGAGCCATGCCCCCCTGGAGGGGATGACCCGGCAGCCGTACAGGTCCTTGTCGGAGGTCTTGTCGACGCTGCGGTCGAAGTAGACGCCCGGGGAGCGGACCAGCTGCGAGACCACGACACGCTCGGTGCCGTTGATGATGAAGGTGCCCTTCGGCGTCATGAGCGGGAAGTCGCCCATGAACACCGTCTGGCTCTTGATCTCACCAGTGGTGTTATTGATGAACTCCGCCG